>JAYYZE010000038.1:0-42173 GCA_036340235.1 Bacteroidota bacterium | reverse complement strand
TACATTGGGTGGTGCGAGATTGGCTAACGATGTAGTCTCTCAACTAGATGTTTATCCAAACCCATCAAGAGACATTTTCAATGTGACGTTTACTTCTGAGGAAGCTCAAACGATCAGCGTGAAGGTGGTCAATATGATAGGCGAAGCGATTTATACTGAAGAATTGACAGACTTTGTTGGTCACTATAACCAAGATATAGATTTAAGAATCTGTTCAAAAGGCGTTTACTTTTTTCAGATAGAATCTGAGGCCTTCAGATACAATGAAAAGCTCTTCTTACAATAAAAAAAGGTCTGACGGAAGTCAAACCTTTTGAAAAATTGTGGTGTCGGGGTGGCAGGATTCGAACCTGCGACCTCCTGCTCCCAAAGCAGGCGCGATGACCGGGCTACGCTACACCCCGAAGAAAGTTTACAAATCTAAACAAATGGATGAGAAGTGCAAACCATTTTGCGGAGAGAGGGGGATTCGAACCCCCGATACCGTTACCGGTATAACACCTTAGCAGGGTGCCGCTTTCAGCCACTCAGCCACCTCTCCAAATTTATAAGGATGCAAATTTAAGGATTTAGCTCATTTGACAAAATTTTTTGACTTTTAATATTATGAAATTTGCCTTTTTAGCATAAGTGCTTTTAAATTTTAGACGTAATGTTATATTTGCATAGTTTGAATCTTTGTTTATGTTTAAAAAAGTATTAACGCTTACATGTTGTTTTTTGATTTTGCAATCTTGTGTTGACACAAGGGACTTGTCAAAAAATATAGTGATAAGTCATATTTTGTCAAATCCAGACGGATTGCATCCATTTAATGATAATTCGGTTATGCGATCTTTTATATTTCAGTATACTCAAAAGTCACTTGTTAAATTAGATTTAGAAAGTTTAGAATATATTCCATCAATGGTCAAGCAAATGCCAACAATTTCTGATGATGGATTACGCTTTGAGTACGAATTAAGAGATGATTTAAGATGGGACGATGGTAGTCAAGTTACTGCTAAGGACGTTGAGTTTACCACAAAGCTTCAATTATGTCCGTTGACTGATAACGCACAAATTAGAGGTAATTACACTTCGGTTATTAAAAGTGTAGAGCTGGATTCATCTAATCCTTTGAAGTTTAGCATGATTGCTTTTGGAAAGAATGTAACCAGTAAAAGTATTTTTTCAGAAGTATGGATTCAACAAAAGTCACATTGGGATCCCAATGGCGTTCTAGACGATTTATCTTTCGACGATATTCATAGTGTTAATTTCAAAGAGAAAAAAGAGTGGTCTGATTGGTTCAATGCTTTCAATCACGGTGATAATCGCTACAAGCCAGAACGTTTGGTAGGTCTTGGTCCTTATCAGGTATCTGAGTGGGTGACTGGTTCTTATATTATAGTAGAAAGAAAAGAAAATTGGTGGGGTAAAGAAGATTCGTCCATTTACAATCAGAGCTATCCCGAAGAAATTATTTTTAAAATTATCAAGGATGATGCTTCTGTTTTTCTGTCACTAAAGTCTGAAGAGCTAGATGCCACTAATCGAATTGGTACTACCAAATTATTCAAACTACAAGGACATGATTATTTTAATAAGAACTATGATTCTGATTTTTTAAATCAATACACGTATTACTATGCTGGTATGAATACCCGCCCTGACGGTGTAAAACGAAAGGCCTTTTTTACAGATGTTAGAGTGAGAAGAGCAATGGCACATTTAGTTCCGGTAGACGAAATTATAGAAGTACTACTATTGGGTGAGGGATCTAGACAAGTATCAAATGTTTCTGGACTAAAGAAAGTATTTAACGACACTTTACAACTAATCAATCTAGATTTAGAAAAAGCAAAACAATTATTGACAGAAGCTGGCTGGGTTGATACTGACGATGATAATGTAAGAGATAAAATAGTTAATGGCGAAAAGTTACAGTTAAGTTTTGAATTTAGTTACATGAGTTCTGCGGCTTCAAAAGAAACAGCCTTGATGATTAAGGAAAGTATGTGGCGTGCTGGTGTGGATGTTAAGCCCAATCCAATGGACTTTACTTTGTTTTATAAAAATGCCCAAGAGCATGATTTTGATATGATGCTTGGTGGATGGGGGGGGTCAGCTTCATATTCAAATCCTTTTCAGTTGTGGCATACTTCCTCATGGGTAAATAAAGGATCTAATTTTTGTGGATTTGGTGATGCTTACAGTGACTCACTTATTGATGCAGCCAATGCGGCTATTGATCCTGAAATTCATAGGGATGCCATGTGGAAACTACAAGCAAAAATATACGAGGATCAACCTTACATATTTATGTATAGTCCAAAGCGTAAAATTGTTATTCATAAGCGATTTAACAATACTAAAATGTATTTTGAAAAACCAGGTTTTATTTTGAATAACTTTTCTTTAAAAGAAAACTATCAAAATCTGACTCCAACGCCTTAAATATTTAGACATATGTTAAAGTACATAGCTAAACGCATACTTATTTTCATTCCAACTTTAGTTGCGATTTCACTTTTAGCTTTTATTATCAATGTGAGCGCCCCTGCCGATCCTGTAGAAAAGTTGGCCAACTCAGCTGATAAAGAAGGCGCCGCTAATCAACAATCCAATGCCTCTAAAAAGATAAAACAAGATTTAAGAAAGAAGTTGGGACTTGATTTGCCAGTTTTTTATTTCAGTTTTGGAAAGCAAAGTGATTGTGATACCCTTTACAGAGTAGCCGATAAAGACCACGCTGCCTGTTTAAGTGAGCTATCTCATTACTATGGTAATTGGAATGATGTGTCTGACTATTTTCACCAACTTATGCTTACTCAGTTGAGTCACAGTCAGTTGGATTTAAATACTATTTTCACTTCAAATCAAGACTCTATTTTATCATTTTCACTTTCTAAAAATGAGATAAACGATATCATCACCAAGTCAAATTTTGCTATCAATGCGATGCTAGAAACGGCTAAGCCCGAGGTATTGCAAACAAAGTTTGATTCGCTCACTTTTTTATACAATAAGTTTGAATTTTTGGCACCCGTCAAAACAGAATTTGAGCGGACTAAAGCGGCATACGACAAGATGTTGACTCAAAAATCAAGCTGGAAAAGTTACATTCCTAACATTATTTGGTATGGAAGTAAAAATCAGTATCATTTTTGGTTGTTTGGTGATGGAAATCAAAGAAAAGGCGTTGTTAGAGGTGATTTTGGTTTTTCATACATCGACAGTCAACCTATCAACACCAAAATTTGGAGTAAGGTATGGATATCTTTTTCCTTTTCAATTTTGTCAGTGATTTTTGCTTACATCATAAGTATTCCTTTGGGTATTTTTTCTGCCTACAAAAAAGATTCACGTTTTGATAGGGTTTCATCCATCATTGTTTTTGTATTGTATTCCATGCCTGGATTTTTTATAGGAGTTTTATTGTTGTACACCTTTGCTAACCCAGACACACTGAGGTGGTTTCCCGTTTCTGGTATTCAAGATCCAACTTTATTTGATAGTGATTGGTCTTTTGCTCAAAAGTTTTCTCATAGAGCACCTTATTTCATTCTACCCCTTATTACTTACACTTATAGTTCCTTTGCTTTTTTAAGTAGAATTATGAGGGTAGGGGTTATTGATGTATTTAGTCAAGATTACATTCGAACTGCTAGGGCCAAAGGTCTGGGTGAAAGAACTGTTGTATTGAAGCACGCGTTACGTAATTCATTGCTTCCTATAATAACAGTTTTTGCCAATATTTTTCCTTTGGCAATAGGAGGTTCTGTGATTATTGAAACGATTTTTACCATTCCTGGTATGGGTTTTGAGATATACAATTCTATTTTAAATTCTGACTACCCAATGATTGTAGCAGTATTCACAATAATAGGTTTTTTAACTATGGTTGGCTACCTTGTTGCTGATATTTTATATGCAGTCGTTGATCCTAGAATTTCTTACAAATAATTAACAGATGGAACAAACTAATTTTTCATTTAAAAAATACGCTTGGCAACAGTTTAAGAAAAACAAGCCCGCCCTATATTCGTTGTACATTCTATTTGCACTGATTATTATAGCCATTTTTGCCCCTATCATTGCAAATGATCAACCATTGTACTGTAAGTATCAAGACAAAACTTTTTATCCTGCCTTTTCAACGTTGATAAATCCATCAAAAGTAGATTCGGTTTTAAATCAGCAAAATAATATTGTAGAGATACTCCAATTTGATATTACTGACTGGAGAAAACTTGATTTACATAGTGTGGTTTGGGCACCGATACCGTATTCTCCTGATAAAGGTGATCGATACAACCGTGAGCATGTGTCTCCTTTCGGTGAGCAACGATATAAAAACAGCCAAAATGAAATTGTCGAAATCCCAAATCGTTTAAGGCACATAATGGGTACTGACAAAATTGGAAGAGATTTAGCATCTGGTTTGGTACATGGCACAAGAATCTCTTTATTGGTGGGAGTTGTTGCTATGGGAATTGCAAGCATAATCGGTGTAATCCTGGGTGCAATTGCTGGTTTTTTTGGGGATAGAAACTTATTAATGCCGAGGGCTAAATATTATTTTACCTTATTGGGAGTATTTTTTGCACTATTTTATGGTTTTGGTGTGCGAAAATATAGCTTGTCTAACGCCTTTAGTGATGGTAAGGGAGTTACTGAACTAGCAATTAGTTTTTTACTCATGATAGCAATCATTGTGAGCTTCAGGATGTTGTCACGTTTATTTAAAATTGGTTGGCTTGCCAAAGAAATTAGTGTGCCTGTGGATTCATTTGTGTCAAGAGGTATTGAAATCCTAAATTCAATTCCACGCCTAATACTTATTATCACCATATCGGCTATTTTTATTCGAAGTATTTGGCTTATAATGGTCATTATTGGTTTGACTTCCTGGACCGGTATTGCTCGTTTTACAAGAGCTGAATTTTTGAGAATTCGTGAGCTTGAATACATTCAAGCCGCCAAATCACTCGGATTTTCAAACTTCAGAGCCATAGCAAAACATGCCCTGCCTAATGCATTGGCTCCTGTTTTTGTTTCCATTGCTTTCGGTGTGGCTTCAGCTATTCTTATCGAAAGTTCTCTTTCCTTTCTTGGGATTGGTGTTCCTGACGATGTGGTAACTTGGGGTTCTTTACTCAACCTAGGCAGGCAGGAATTTGAAGCTTGGTGGTTGGTGATGTTTCCTGGTTTTGCAATATTCATAACCATTACTATCTACAATCTTATAGGTGAGGGCTTAAGGGATGCTTTAGATCCAAGGCTAAAAAGTTAAATTTGATGAAGCTCTTTTTGAAGCAATTCCTTCAATTGTTCTTTTGTTAAACTAATTTCAAGTTTACCTCCTATAGCTACCGAAATTTTACCCCTTTCTTCAGATACTATTATGGCTACACAGTCGGTATTTTCTGAAATACCAGCCGCGGCACGGTGTCGCATTCCTAAGTTGGAGGGAAACTCATCGTTTTGTATTGTTGGTAAGACACATCTAGCTGCCATTAGGTTACTACCGGTGATGATAACCGCTCCATCGTGTAAAGGACTGTTTTTAAAAAAAATACTTTGAAGCAAAATACTAGACGTTTGTGAGTTAATATTCTCGCCTGTTTCAATGTAGTTTGGCAATCCGTTTTCTCTAGTTATAACAATAATAGCACCAGTTTTTGTTTTGGCCATCTGATAGCAAGCATCAACAATAGCAGATATATTAACTTCGGCAACAGCTTCATCATTTATCCAATTAAATTTTAATATTCCCTCCTTGGAGAAAAATTTTGTATTACCTATCATTAGAAGAAATCGACGAACCTCTTGCTGAAAAACTATAATGACTGCAAGTACACCGACTCCTATGAATTGACCAAGAATTTCGCTTAATAGATCCATTTGAAGAGCTTCAACAAGCTTCCATAGAAGATAAATAGCAGCGATGCCAATAAAAATTTTGATGGCAACTGTGCCCTTTATCAATTTATATAGCTGATAGAGAAGGATAGCGACTAAAAAAATATCAACTATATCAAGTATATTAAATTCTAAAAAATCCATTAACAATTGATTTTAGCGAAGTTAAATAATTTTATACATTCAGAGGCCTCTTTAACGTCATGAACTCTTAATATGGACGCTCCTTTGATTAAACAAAAAGCGTGAATAAATGTGGTGCCATTGAGGGCATCATCGGCATTGCATTCAAGTGGTTTATAAATCATAGATTTTCTAGAAATCCCTACCATAACTGGTAAATTGAATTTCGAAAGTTTATCTAGTTCGTTAAGTAATTGGTAGTTGTGTTCTAGTTGCTTGCCAAACCCAAAGCCAGGATCCACAATAATTGTTTTTATACCCAATTGGTTTGCACATTTTATTTTTTTCTCAAAAAAAGTTGTTATTTCAGAGCTTATATTTTGGTATTTTGGGTTTTTTTGCATGTCTTGCGGATTTCCTTGCATGTGCATCATAATATATGGCGCATTTAAGTTGGCAACAGTGGTAAACATTTCTTTGTCAAGTTCGCCAGATGAAATATCATTAATTATATCTGCACCTAATTCAAATGATCTTTTGGCGATTTCAGAGCGAAAAGTGTCAATTGATATCAAAACCTGAGGAAATTCCTTTCTAATGTTTTTAAGATTACTTCCCAACCTTTTCCACTCATTTTTAAATTCAACTAATGGTGCGTTGGGGCGAGAAGAGTGGGCGCCAATATCAATAATTTCAGCGCCATCATAAATCATTTGTTGAACATGATTAAGGGCTTTTTTTTCAGAATTAAAACGCCCACCATCATAAAAAGAATCTTTGGTGAGATTCAGTATACCCATTACCTTTGGTGTTGATAAATCAAGCAATTTTGTGCCAATTTCAAGCGTTTTAAGTGTATTAAAATTTTTATCTTTATTCATCAAAAATTGATATTAATCAAATGAAACAAACCATTCGTGAGTACGATATGGCATTTGCCAAATGTAAGGATATTTTCATCAAAAAAATGAAGGATTATGGAAGCGCTTGGCGTATTCTAAGATTGGCTTCCTTGACTGATCAAATTTTTATTAAGGCTCAACGAATTAGGAGTATTCAGATGAAGGGTGTTCAAAAAGTTGGTGAAGACATACGAAACGAATTTGTTGGTATTGTCAATTATTCTATCATTGCATTAATCCAATTAGAAAAAGGTGTGGCAGAACAACCTGATTTGAATAGTGAAGAGGTGAAAAAAATGTTTGATTTTTACTATCAGCAGTCAATGGATCTTATGACATCAAAAAATCATGACTACGGAGAAGCTTGGCGTGACATGAGAGTGAGTTCACTGACTGACCTTATTTTACAAAAGCTATTGAGAATTAAACAAATTGAAGATAATCAAGGTAAAACGCTTATTTCTGAGGGAGTAGATGCTAATTATTTTGACATGATTAACTATTCTATTTTTGCACTAATAAAATTAAAATAAGATGATTAAAAAACTATTTCATTGGCTAGCTTGGGCATTTATTTCTGCTTTCTATCTAAAATATTTAATAGACCAACCATTTGGGGGCTTACTGTTTGGGATTTTTGCTTTTCCAATAGTTATTTTGATGCCATATAATTTTGTTCGTGAACAACAAAGACGCTTTGTGCTTACACGTCTGTTTGTCGGGGTCTTATTTATAATTTCTGGCCTGATAAAAGCCAATGATGCGCTTGGATTTTCTTATAAATTAGATGAGTATTTTTCGGCTGATGTTCTCAATTTAGAATTCCTCATGCCACTTTCCTTTGTGATGGCTGCTGGAATATGTATTGTGGAAATTGTTCTTGGAGTTATGGTGTTAATTGGCTCTAAGCCAAGACTTACTAATTGGTCTTTAATGAGTATGATAATCTTTTTTACTTTTCTTACCTTTTACAGCGCCTATTTTGATAAAGTTACAGACTGCGGTTGTTTTGGCGATGCTATTAAATTTTCTCCATGGCAATCTTTTGGAAAAGATATTATCTTAATGATTTTCATTGGCCTTCTTATAGCTGGTGACAAACATATCCTTCCTTTATTTTCCCTCAAAAAAGAAAATATGTTGATCGGGATTGTTACCTTTTTTTGTTTTGCATTCGTTGTCCATACGTACAGACATCTTCCATTCGTCGATTTTAGACCTTATGCTGTCGGTAACAATATTGCTGAGGGTATGAAAACTTGCGATGAGTTAGAATTACCATGCGCCGAAGAAGCATTGGTTTATATTGTAAAAGATAAACAAAGTGGTGAGGAGTCTGAAATGCTCTCTAGTGATTATCAAAATCAATGGGAAAATTATGATTTTGTTGAAGCTACCGAACAATCCGTTGTTTTGCAAGAGGGCTATGAACCACCGATTAAGGATTTTTCTATTTCAAGTAACGGAATAGATTATACCAACTATATATTGCAAGAAAAAAACACATTTCTGCTAATTTGTTACAATATAGAGAAGACCAACCCTCAACAACAAAATGTTATTAATGAGTTTTATCAACAATGTCAAGAAAACGGAATATCATTTTATGCCCTAAGCGCTTCGAGTGATCAAGATATAACCAATTTTAAAGCAAACAACAAGGTGACATATCCTTTTTACTTTACCGATGAAACAACTTTAAAAACAATGATTCGCTCAAATCCAGGTCTAATATTTATTAGCCAAGGAACGATTAAAGCAAAGTGGCATTATAATGATATGCCCAACATGAGTGATGTAGTAAATATGTTAGATTGATTAGATTTTTTGTAAAACGGTTTTACAGTTCATTGCTGATACTTTTTGGTGTTGTTACATTAGTATTTATTTTGTTTACAATACTGCCTGGCGATCCTGCACGAATGATGTTAGGTCAACGTGATGATCAAATCCAATTGAAAGCCATTAATCAAAAGTTTGCTTTTGATAAACCATATCATATTCAGTACCTCTTATACATCAACGATTTATCTTTTTTGTCCTTACATTCAAAGGAAAAAGAATCGTTTACAAATTTACATTCAAAACAATACCGCTTTCTGCTGCTTTTCTCATCACAAAGCCACGATGTAGTGTTAAAGATTCCTTATTTGAGAACGTCATTTAAAAAATCAGGCAAGTCGGTATCCAAAATTATTTCAGAAACTCTTCCAAATACCATAATATTAGCATTTTCTTCCATATTGTTTGCCATTTTACTTGGTACTGTCATAGGTGTATTAGCTGCTATTTTTAAGGACAGTTGGATTGATAAACTTGCCTTGTTCTTTGGTGTATTAGGGATGTCTATCCCTTCCTTTTTTTCTGCTATTATTATGGCTTGGCTTTTTGGATATGTATGGCATGACTTTAGTGGTTTAAACATGACTGGAAGCTTGTACTCAGTTGATGATTATGGTAGAGGTGAATATCTTTCCATACAAAACTTGATTTTGCCTGCATTTACATTAGGAGTTAGGCCTTTGGCTGTTATTATTCAACTTACAAGAGCTTCTTATTTAGAAACGCTTTCTAAAGATTATGTAAGGACAGCGTATGCAAAAGGATTGAGTGTACCAAAGGTGTTAACTAAGCATGTTTTAAAAAATTCATTGAATCCTCTAGTTACCACTGTTTCTGGCTGGTTTGCTAGTTTATTAGCTGGTGCTGTATTCGTTGAATATATTTTTGCATGGAACGGATTAGGTAAAGAAATAGTTGATGCTCTTAATCAATTAGATTTACCCGTAGTAATGGGTAGTGTATTAACTATTTCAATTATTTTTATAATAATAAATCTTCTTGTTGACTACACATACACACTGTTAGACCCAAGAGTTAATATCAACTAAAATATGAGAACTAAAATTGTAGCTGGAAATTGGAAAATGAACAAAAGTATTCAGGATACTCAACAATTTATAGATGATTTTAAATCAAAATTAGACGTCGAAAGTAAAGAAATAATTATCGTTCTAGGTGTACCTTACACTCACATATGTGTGGCTAGCAATCTCTCTAATGACCAATTTAGCATAAGCGCACAAGACTGCAGTCGTCATGAAAGTGGCGCTTACACTGGCGAAGTATCAGCATCTATGTTATCCTCTGCTGGAGCAAGTTACGTGATACTGGGACATTCAGAGCGTCGAAGTTATCACAACGAATCTAATGAGGCTATTGCTGATAAAATAAACAGGTGTTTAGATCAATCAATGAGCGTTATTTTTTGTTGTGGTGAACAACTGGAGCAGCGCATGGCAAATTCCCATTTTGAAATTGTAAGACAACAAATTTCTGAAAGTGTTTTTCACCTCTCAGAAAGTCAAATACGCTCACTGATTATTGCTTATGAGCCAGTATGGGCTATAGGGACAGGTAAAACAGCCACTTCAGACCAAGCTCAAGAAATGCATCACTTCATACGATGCATAATTTCAGAAAAATATGGACAACATATAGCTCAAAATTTACCAATCATATACGGTGGAAGTTGCAAGCCGTCTAATGCTAAAGAATTATTCTCAAAGCTAGATGTTGATGGTGGATTGATAGGAGGTGCTTCTTTGAATATTGATGATTTTATAACCATCATAGAATCAGCCTAATGAATTATGTAAATGTTCGATTTTTTTATCAACCATTGCAACCTTGGACAGATATCCTTGTTGCCTACTTGTCTGATGAAGACTATGAGAGTTTTACAGAAAATGACCTAGGTTTGAATGCTTACATTAGCGAAGATAAATTTAACGAGGACACCATTAAAGCCATTTGTGATTCTTTAGATTGTTCTATTAACTTTGAAATCCAACAAATAAAGCAAAAAAATTGGAATGCCCAGTGGGAGTCTAGTTTTGAACCAGTAATAATTAAACGTTTTTGTGGAATAAGAGCTCATTTTCATGCGCCTTTAGATGTAATGTATGAAATTATTATAACACCAAAAATGTCCTTCGGAACAGGCCATCATTTCACAACTTCAGGCATGATTATGGCATTGAATGATATAATTTTAATGAATCAAAGAATTTTGGATATGGGTTGTGGAACTGGTGTTTTAGCAATACTTGCTGAAAAAATGGGTTCAAAAGACATAGTTGCTATTGATATTGATGAATGGGCATACCAAAATACGCTAGAAAATTGCCAACAAAATAGCTGCAAACATATTCAAGTCAAAAGGGGTGGGAGTGAGCAAATCGAAGGTATATTTAATGTTATTTTAGCCAATATTAATCGCAATGTATTAATTAAAGACCTCTCAAAATATTCCACTCATTTAGAAATAAATGGCATAATACTACTAAGTGGTTTTTATGAATCTGATTTAGAACAAATTAAAAATGAGGCTAATACCCATTCATTATATTATGAGTCGCACTTTAACCAGAATGATTGGGTAGTAGCACGTTTTATTAAAAAAAGAATCCAATGAAAAAAATTAGCTTTTTATTATTATCCGTATTGGTAATATCGAATGCTTTTAGTCAATCCAATAAACGGTTGAAAGAATTTTCTAAAGACAACACAGTATACATTGATGAACTAAGCACCTTTATGCTTTCAGGATCGCCTTCAGAAAATGTCAAAAAACAAATGAAGTTACTTTCCAAAAAATGGAAAAACAATCAATTTTCGACTTTTCAGAAAGAAGCTATTGTAGGGTTTTCTAATACTATGCTCAAAGCACGAAAAAGAGTGACCCATTTTGAGGCCCTCATTAACGCTATTTTATCATTCAAAAATAGTCCCAATTTTGATGCTCAATTTAGAAACTGGTCCTCTGTTGTCAACTTTTTTCTGGAAAACCAATCCACTTCGCGCCTAATGAAATTTTTAAGATATACTGATTACTTATTCAAGGGTAATGTGTTATACAAAAATCGATCTTTGAGTTGGTATACCTCACATATGTCATTTACATTTGAAATCCAGGACAGCATGCCTCGACTTACCTTTTCTCAACCCCTAGACTTAATGTGTATTGCTAGAAATGATACAATGAAAATACATCAAACTACAGGTAGTTTTTATCCAATGTCTAGTCAATGGAAAGGCTTAGATGGCATGGTGGATTGGAAAAAAGCTGGCTACACTATTGCCGAGATGTACGCTGATTTGTCAGATTATAGCATCAAACTAAAATCACCAAATATAAAAGCCGATTCTGTTAGTTTTTACAATTCTGATTTATTTGGCGATGAAGCTGTATTAGGAAGCTTTGAAGATAAATTGATAAATAGAAACAAATCTGATAAAAGAATCAATTATCCAAAATTTGATTCGTATAGAAAAGATTACATTCTCTCAGATTTAATAGAGGACGTTGATTTACAAGGTGGGTATTCTATTCATGGAAACCGCTTTTCTTCCAATGGTGGTGACGGTCATTTGGCAACCTTAATTTTTTACAGAAACGAAAACGAATTTATTCGTCTTGCTACAGATCGTATTACCATTTCAGGGAATCGTGTTATTGGCTCCAATGTTGCGCTAAACATACGTTTTGATAACGACTCAATTACACATTCTGGAATTAACATGATATATGACCTCGAAAATAAACGATTGGACCTTATTTCTGATGAGGATGGTGTTTCATCAGCGCCTTACATTAACACCTATCACAATTTACAGATGCAATTTCAAAAATTGGAATGGAATATCGATCATGACATTATGACTTTTGGTACTATTGTTGGAAATAATAGCCAACCTGCTTTTTTTAAATCGTCTTATTTTTTTAAAGAGAAACGATTTGATAGTATGCTAGGTATAGATGCCAAACATCCATTGTTAGTCATTAGTGATTTTAATAAAAAATATGGTATCGATAACACTTTTTTGATTTCAGATTTTTTAAAGTTATCACCTTATTCAGATGATCAAGATATTCGCTATTTAATGAATCTTACTAAACTAGGATTTCTTAACTATAACTCATCCCTTGGTTTTGTGGTTGTAAAGGATAATGTTGAGCGTTTTATAATGTCAAAATCAGAAAAAATAGATTACGATGTAATTTCATTTTATTCCTCCAAACCAATAGACAATACCAATGCCAAATTGGATTTAAACAGTATGGAGTTAGAAATTTATGATATCAATGCTATACAGCTTAGTGAGGTTAGGGATGTTGTCGTTATGCCTGGCGACAATACAATAACTATTAAAAAAGGATTAGACTTTTCTATGAACGGTAAAATATTAGCTGGTTCCGATGGTCGATTTAGAATTTATTCTGATCAAATAAACTTTGACTACGATGGTTTTAGGCTGTATTTTAAAGATGCTACAACTGAAATATGGATTCCAAATCAAAATAACCAAAGAAATGCAAAGGGCGAATTAGTTCTTGAACCACTCTTCAATCAAGTAACAATTACTAATGGTGAATTACTACTAGACACTGCTATCAACAAGTCGGGTATATGGAAAGAAGACTATCCAGAATATCCCATTATTCGAAGTTATGAGAGATCAAAAGTATATTACGACCAAGACGAAATATATGCTGGTGTATATGATAGAAATCGCTTCTATTTCGATTTAGATCCTTTTGAAATAGATTCTTTAGACTCCTATAATAGAAATTCAATTGAACTTAATGGTGATCTTTATTCATCTGAAATATTTCCTAGTTTTAGACAAACCTTGACAGTACAAAAGGACAACTCTCTTGGATTTGCAATCACTATTCCACAAGAAGGTTATTCTTTGTATGTTGATAAGGGTAAATTTCATGGATCAAATGAATTACGACTTAATAAATCTGGCTTAACAGGTGCCGGAATTTTTGAATACCTAAGTTCTTCATCTAGTTCCAAAAACTATGTATTTTTTCCAGACTCTATGAACGCTCAAGCCGAGACATTTGTACTCCAAAATGGTGATGGAACTATTGACGTGCCTGATGCCAAAGGAACCCATGTGTATGAACATTGGTTGCCTTACAAGGATATTCTTAGTATTAGTAAACAGACACAAAACTTCTCAATGTACCATACAAATGCTAGTTTAGATGGAACACTTTTTTTACGACCATCCGGATTATCAGGATCTGGCAAAGTTGATTTGGAAGACGCTACATTAAGCTCCAATCACTATAATTTTAATAATACTGTTTTCAATGCTGATACGGCCGATTTTGTTTTACGTACGTCTGATGATTTCAAAGCCATTGCATTTGAATCTGTAAATCTTAAAACAGAGATTGACTTCCTTAAGCGACATGGTACATTTAACTCCAATGGTTCTAATTCCTTTGTTTTGCTTCCAGAAAACAAATACCTATGCTACATAGACGAGCTTAAGTGGTATATGGACGAAACCTTTATAGAGTTGGGTGCTTCTGAAGGTGGATTGGGTTCCAAATTTGTCTCTATTCATCCCGAACAAGATTCATTGTCTTTTTATTCTAAAAAAGCTACATATAGTTTACAAGACTATATTATAAAAGCAGAGGAGGTTGACCAAATTGAAGTAGCCGATGCTGTAATTTTTCCTGCTAACAAATCGGTAAGGGTAGAGAAAAACGCCAAAATGAATCGTTTTTATAAATCATCACTATCAGTTGTAAATGCACAAAATATTCATGAACTATATGACGCTGATATCAGTATTTTTGGTAAGAATAGCTACACAGGTTTTGCTTCAATAAATTTTGTCGGGCGAGGACTTGATAAACAAGTAGTTATGTTTGATACTCTATATATTGACGATAGCCAACAAACAATAGGTGTCGGCGATATAAGTCCAGAACGAAATTTTAAATTTAACCCACAATTTTCATACAAGGGAAGTGTAAAAATGGAAGGTTCAAAAAAAGAATTCCTTTACGAAGGGGCATTTAAAGTAAACCATGAATGTTATTTGATTGATGAAACCTGGGTTCAGTTTAATGATTATGTGGGAATGAACGAAATAAAATTACCAATTGGCGATAGCTTAATCGATGAAAGCGGTAATACACTATTTGTTGGACCTATCATGTCAGACGACAGAATATACCCCGCCTTTTTATCAAAGTTAGAAAGCCCCGATGATGTGGTAATGATGCCCATTAAAGGATATCTATCCTATAATTCCTCACAATCAAAATATATAGTCGAACAGCTGCTAGATTCCAATACTACAAGTCGCTTTTCCATGACTAACAGTGGCTGTGTGATGAAAGGTGAAGGATATTTCAATCTTGGACTTGATCTTGGCAAGGTAGAATCTTTTTCGACAGGTAATTATACTTACAAAGCCACCGACCAAACATTTAATGCAAAATGCATGTTGTCTTTAGATTTCTTTATGAGTCAAAAATCAATGGAATTTATGGGTAATGAATTGTACAACGATCCAATGGCCGATGAGTTAGAGTTAAGTGAAAATTACTACCTAGCTAACTTTAATAGAATATTGAATAATGAAGATTTAACAATGGAGTATGATATGTATGGTATGTTTGAAAAACTTCCCAAACAACTAGATAGGTCGTTATATTTCTATGAAGTTTCATTAGAATGGGATGCAGAAATATCTGCTTTGATTTCAAAAAAAATGCTTGGTTTAGGAAATATAAACAACTATCAAATTAACAAACTATATGCTGGAACAATAGAGTTCAATAATGACAATGCTGGTGACTTTTTCAATATATATTTGGAAACAGATATTGGTGAGTGGTTTTATTTTAATTACTCAAACGACGTCTTATTGACACGTTCATCATTGGAAGAATACAATCTTGAAATTCTTGAAATCAAGGAGTCAAAGAGAAAATTACCAACATCAAAAGGACAAACACCTTATCAGTTTGATCTTTCTTCAGAGGTAGATGTTGATAATTTTAAAAAACGCTTTTTTAGATAGCAAATATCATTTGTAAATTCGCTGGCTAATGTTAACCTTTCTAAACATATGTATGCTTTTAGTATCCTATCTTTTAGGGTCTATATCTTTTAGTATTTTAGCTGGCTTTTTACTCAAAGGCATTGATATAAGGGAGCGCGGTAGTGGCAATGCTGGAGCAACAAATACTTTCAGAGTGTTAGGCAAAAAAGCTGGTATTACGGTGCTAATCTTAGATGTTTTAAAAGGATTTTTGGCAGTTAGTTTGGTATGGTTTACCGACTATCATCCAAACACAGAAATGTACATTAATATACAATTAGCACTAGGAATTGCAGCTGTGCTTGGTCATGTGTTTCCAGTATATGTTGGTTTCAGAGGTGGCAAAGGGGTGGCTACCTTACTTGGTTTCATGATTGCTGTCTTTCCACAGGCAGCCATTATTTCCATTGCGGTATTTTTAATAACACTTCTTTTTACTAAATATGTCTCTTTAGGTTCCATTGTCGCTGGTTTATTTTTTCCTTTTGGAGTATATTTTCTCTCTCAAACGGTTTTACCAACAATGATGATTTTTGCTATTTTCGTTCCAGTAGTACTTATTACCACCCACCAGAGAAATATAGAACGACTGATAAGGGGAGAAGAGAACAAAATAAAAATTAGCAAAAAGAGATGAAAATATACTGACTCTGTTGATATGATATATATATTTGCATTGAAATTGGACTCGTAGCATAACTGGATAGTGCACTAGATTACGGCTCTAGAGGTTGGGGGTTCGACTCCCTCCGAGTTCACACAAAGGTCTAAATAGTATTTAGGCCTTTTTTTGTGGTTTTGCAATAGAAATTTATATATTTATACTAATCAATCTAAACTTATGCTTTGAAAAGTTACTTTTTTAATTCTGTTGTTACTCTTTTCTAATCTCGAATTTGTCTAAGTACCAAGTTTAAAAATAAAATCTTTTATGTTGATGGCGTCGCTGAGCTCAACCTGAAATCCTGTCCGTTTATGCATACTTTGCACCAAAGCTGTTTGGTAAAATCTGCTAAGATATCTCAACCAAGCCCAACATGATGACCTAAAAAAAGAGCTAGATTATTGTTTTTCTAGTACTGTTACTCAAATAAAAAGAATTGAATTACTTTAAACGCAAATTAAAATCTAATCATGAAAACAACAAAAACTAAATTTTCTGCAGCCATCTTGGCAATATTATTCAAATTTTTAAAATACATAACGACCGATTTTCAAATCTCAAAAGTCTGTTAAGTTATTTATTATTCTTATTAACTTTGTAGGATGTATCGCTTCATCATTTTTCTCATCCTACCCACTTTTTTATTCTCCCAAAACAAGGTAGATGAACAAGGAAGAAAACAAGGCAAATGGATACAAACACACGAAAACGGAAAAGTCAGATACGAGGGAAGTTTTCAAAACGATAAACCTAATGGCTTATTCCTTTACTATACAGAAACCGGTATTCTAAAGGCCAACATAGAATATTTCAATCAAGGCACCTCCGCATCTGCTAGATTATATCACCCCAACGGTGAGGTCAGTGCAGTTGGTGTTTACCAGAACGAACAAAAAGACCTCTTGTGGAAGTACTATGATGAAAAGGGACAGTTGATTCGTGATGAAAACTATAATGATGGCCTATTGCATGGCCAAAGCATTTTGTATTATTCCAATGGCGTTATTTTTCAAAAATCTAACTATGAAAATGGTCTAAAACAAGGGCTTCAAAAGCAATTTTACAAAAACGGAACACTGAGATTATCCTCTCATTACAAAGACAATAAGCTAGACGGTGACTATACTTTGTTCTATTCTAATGGGGTGAAAAACCATCATGGTCGTTACCAAAATGACCTAAAACAAGGAGTTTGGAACTATTACAAAACGGATGCATCCTTGGATTACGAAGTCATTTACGAAAACAGTATTCCACAAAACACACCAATCGATGAGTAAGGGAAAAGTGCTGGTGGCCATGAGTGGCGGAATAGATAGTACGGTAACGGCTCTTTTGTTACACGACCAGGGCTATCAGGTTATAGGTATCACCATGAAAACCTGGGATTATGCCAACTCAGGTGGTTCCAATAAAGAAACGGGATGCTGTAGTTTGGATTCTATTAACGATGCGCGTCAATTAGCCGTTGATTGCGGCTTTCCACACATCATACTCGATATACGTAACGAATTTGGTGACTACATTATTGACAACTTTGTCGACGAATACATGGCAGGTAGAACACCAAACCCCTGTGTGCTTTGTAATACACACATTAAGTGGGAGGCCCTTTTAAAGCGCGCCGATCAATTGGGTTGTCAGTACATTGCCACTGGCCACTATGCACAAGTTAGAAAAGAAAATGGCCGATACATCGTTTCAAAAGGCATAGACCAATGGAAAGATCAATCATATGTTTTGTGGGGCTTGTCTCAACAGTGCCTCAGTCGAACTATTTTTCCGATGGGCAAGTACCACAAAGATGATATAAAACAGATGGCTATAGATAGAGGGTATGAAGCGCTAGCCCAAAAGCCAGAGAGTTATGAAATTTGCTTTATTCCTGACAACGATTACAGGGGATTTCTGAAACGACGAATAGAGGGTCTTGAGCAGCAAGTCAAAGGGGGGAATTTTGTCAACACCAAAGGCGAGGTGATAGGTAATCATGATGGCTATCCTTTCTATACCATTGGTCAACGAAAATTGGGTGTCTCTTTTGGTCTAGAGGCATCCTACGTCCTTGAGATAAAGCCGGAAACAAATGAAGTAGTTATTGGCTCAAAAGAGGATTTGAATAAACAACAAATGTTTGTCAGAGACCTCAATCTTATAAAATACGACCATATGCCCGATGGCCTTGAAGCCATCACTAAAGTTAGATATAAGCATGCTGGCGAAAGAGCAACATTGAGCATGGATTCAAAGCAGGTAAAAGTACTGTTCCACAAAAAGGTAGAAGGTATTGCTCCTGGGCAGTCGGCCGTATTCTATGAAGGGAATGACGTTGTTGGAGGAGGATTTATAGCAAAACAATGAGATACATTCTTCTTTTTTTAATACTGCCTTCCTTAGCATACCCTCAAGCTGATTTATCCTTTACCTTTTGGGTAGAGCTTAGTGACAAGGGTAACGTTGATGAAACAACTTATCAGTCTGCTGACTTATTTTCTGACCGTGCCATACTAAGAAGAGAGAAACACAACGTTCCATTGCACTATTCGGACTTTCCTGTCCATGATTTATACCTTAGTTCTCTAAAGAAAATGGACCTACAAATCCTCAAAAAAAGTAAGTGGTTTAATGGGGTTATGATTTGCAGTTCTGACACCACACTGGTAGACTCCTTAGGCGCTTTACCTTTTGTCAAAAATATTGACACGCTAGGGGCAAAATTGGCCACTATTACCAATCGTCATAACTCTAAATTTGATGCTGTTTTAGTTGAAGAACACATCCATGGTCAGGCCAATAATCAAATTGAAATGGTAGGCGGTTTGTCTTTACACAATCAAGGATTTAGAGGTCAGGGCATACACATCGCAGTCTTTGATGCTGGTTTTGGAAATGCCAACGAGTTAGGAGCTTTTTCTCATTTGTTTGCCAATGATCAACTTTTAGGCACTTGGGATTATGTGGAAGGCAATGCCAATGTTTACGAAAATAGCTACCATGGAATGTCTGTATTGTCCACTATGGCTGGAATGATAGAGGGGGAGTATGTAGGAACATCACCAGGAGCATCTTATTGGTTGTTGAAAACAGAAGACCCTAGCAGTGAAACCCTTACAGAAGAATATAACTGGGCCATAGCTGCCGAATTTGCCGATAGCGTTGGTGTCGATATTATAAATTCGTCTTTGGGCTATACCACTTTCGATACTCCATCACAAAACCATTCTTACCTTGATTTAGATGGAACGACCACCATAATTAGCCAAGCAGCTACATTAGCTGCCAGAAAAGGGATGATTGTTTGCAATTCTGCTGGTAATTCAGGTAATAAAAGCTGGAAGTATATTGGTGCACCTGCCGATGCCGACAGTATTTTGAGTATTGGGGCTGTTGATGCTGAACAACAGATTGCTGCTTTCTCCTCCTTTGGACCAAGTGCCGACGGAAGGTTAAAACCTAACGTATCTGCTCAAGGATCTTCAACAGCAATAATTAATAGGAATAATGGTGTTACATATAGTAATGGCACTTCTTTTTCTTCTCCCATTGTTGCTGGTATGACGGCCTGTTTGTGGCAAGCTCACTACGACAAAACCAATATGCAACTCATTGATGCTATAATTAGAAGTGCGCATTTATATCAAAGTCCTAATAATCAATATGGATATGGGATTCCTAATTTTTCACTAGCGAATTCCATATTGTCTGATAAAAAAAATGTTGATATTCCTGATTTAGCAATTTATCCTAATCCAGCTTTTTCCGAAACGACCATCAGTATTTATACCGGAATGGAATCTAATATTGAGTATGTAATTTTTGATTTACAAGGTAAATTACTTCAATCTGAGCAACTAAAGTGGAACTACTCAACATTTGATGTAAAACTACCAATGTTAGAAAGCGGGGTGTATTTTATTAAGGTTAATACTAACAGCACCTCCATTACCCAGCGATTTTCTGTCTTACATTAGTTTAATTAGCTTTAAACTCCTGACTTTATATCTAGCACTTTTGGAGTTAATATTTTCTGAAAGAATATTTTTTAGCTCTGGATGCACCCAATCAAATTCCTTTCCAATAATATAAAGCACCGTCATGGAGTAGGCCTCCACTGCCAATTTTTGATTAGAAATTAGCCAGTCAAAACAACAGTTTATGAGTTGCTCTTTATGTTTTTGATTTATTACCGTTTTCATAAAACTATTATTGTCGTAATCGATAGCAATCAATTCGCAAATTTTGGCACATGATCGCTTGGCACTATCGTACTTAATGTACTGTATGTTGTCGAAAAAAATACATCAACAAATGGCTCTAAATCATACAAATGTTGCTTCAAGATGAGTTCTAACACCCTTGCCGCTTTTATTGATAAACGGTTGTCCACCTCAAAGACTAACTCAATGAGGTGTTTTATGCTGTTTGATTGATTAGCAATTTTTTTGTAAACATTTGCTTGATGAGCCAATGAGGCATTGGCCATGTTTGATAATTCATCTTTGATGAGTTTAATACTCATTTAATACGTACTTTCAGCATCTTTTCGTCCTGAACATAACCTTCCAAGAGGTCACCCTTAACTACGCTTCCGACACCCGATGGCGTTCCAGTAAATATTAAATCCCCAATTTTTATGGTTATAAACGTAGAAATGTAGGCAATAAGTTTGTCAATCGTAAAGAGCATATCTTTTGTATTACCTTGCTGAACTATTTTTCCATTCTTCACTAGGGAAAAATTTAAATTCGAGACATCAACTTTATCTTTTGAAATAAAGTGCTTGCTAACAGCTGCTGACCCATCAAATCCCTTAGCTTTTTCCCATGGCAATCCTTGAGATTTTAGCTTTTCTTGCAAATCTCTAGCAGTAAAATCTATCCCTAGCCCTATATCGCTATAGTATTTGTGGGCGAAACGTTCATCAATATGCTTTCCCAAGCGATTGATACGAACAACGACTTCTACTTCATAGTGTATATTTTCACTAAAGTCGGGAATAAAAAACGGATATCCTGTTTGTGGTATAGCGGTATCCGGTTTGAGAAAAAAAACCGGTTCTTTGGGGGTTTCATTTGCTAGCTCATAAGCATGCTTAGCATAATTACGTCCTATGCAAATGATTTTCATTTTCTAATTCCTTCTTTATCAAATAAGGACTGCAGTTGCTTCTCGACTACAAGTAGGCCAACTACCAATCCAACAACAAGAAAGATGGTGGCAGTTAGTATGGTATTTGCTGAGTCTAAATGAAATACGATACCAAATAATTGTAACGTACATGTTGCAGCTGAAACCATCATCATCATTAGTGAACTACGTTTGTTTGCTTCCATCCAAGTGTCTTGATTTTTCATTGAAAGAGTGGTGCGGTGACCATACAATGAGTTAATGGTTTTAGGAGGGAAATAGTAGAAAATACAACTGAAAACTAAAAGTAACGGACCAATAAGTAAATGAGATAGCATTTCAGCAGTTTCCATATTACAATTCTTTGAGCTTTATTTGAGTTAGTACCTTTTTGGTGTAGAGAGGAAATTCGGCTTGTTGTATCCAAGAAAAATAGCCAGGGTTTGTTTCAAGAACACTGCTAACGGTTTGACCTTTATATTTTCCGAATGAAAAACATTCCTCATCATTTTCGTTATACACTATGAAACCAGCCATGTCGGCAGTGCGTTTACCTCTGGTGGAGAAAGCCGACAAAAATTCAATGTCATTTTCTAAGTCGTCGTATCTTTCTATTTGAGCATTAAGAATTTCGTAGGTGGCTTTGGTGTCGGCTTCGGCGCTATGAGCATTGTCTAAGTTTTTGTTACAATAGAATTTGTAAGCGGCTGATAGGGTACGTTGTTCCATTTTGTGAAAAATATTTTGAACATCAACAGCGTGGTGTTTCTTTAGGTCAAAATCGACATCAACTCTAAGAAATTCTTCCGCCAAAAGAGGAATATCAAATTTATTGGAATTATAGCCTGCTAAATCGCATCCTTCCAAAATGTTTTTTATTTCGTGAGCGATTTCTTTGAAAGTGGGTGCGTTGACAACGTCTTCGTTTGAAATTCCATGAACATCGGTCACCGCTGCGGGAATCGGAATAGTAGGGTTTACCAACCATGTTTTACTTTCTGTGCTCTTGTTGGGAAATGCTTTGAAAATAGAGATTTCCACAATCCTATCTTTGGCTACGTTTACGCCAGTGGTTTCAAGATCGAAAAATACAATGGGTTTTTTTAAAGATAAGTTCATAATCGTTTATTAAATGATAGTGGCTTCATCAAAACGTTCAAGGTAATCGGCCACTTTTCGTAAGAAGCTACCACCTAAAGCCCCATCGACTACGCGGTGGTCATACGATAACGACAAAAACATCATGTGCCTAATACCTATCATGTCGCCCTGGGGTGTTTCTATAACAGCTGGCTTTTTCTTTATAGCGCCAACGGCTAAAATGGCTACCTGAGGTTGATTAATGATTGGGGTTCCCATCACATTGCCAAATGAGCCAACGTTGGTGAGTGTAAAAGTACCACCCTGAATTTCGTCAGGTTTTAACTCATTGTTTCTAGCTCGTGTAGCCAAATCATTAACTGTTTTTGTTATTCCCATTAAATTCATTTGATCAGCAGCTCTAACAACAGGTACAATTAGATTGCCAGAGGGGAGGGCTGCGGCTATACCTATATTAATGTCTTTGTGTACGACAATGTTGGTGCCATCTACTGATACATTGATAAGTGGAAAATCTTTAATAGCTTTTGCTACTGCCTCAATAAAAATGGGTGTGAAAGTGATGTTCTGTCCCTCACGTTTTTTAAAATCACCTTTTATTTTATTGCGCCAATTTACAATGGGTGTTACATCGGCTTCAACAAAGGATGTGACGTGAGGAGAGGTTTGCTTGGACATGACCATGTGGTCAGCGATGAGTTTTCGCATTCTATCCATTTCAATTATTTCAGATTGCCCATTAATGCTCACTTTCGGAGTCGATGACGTTGCTGGCGACGGCATTTTGGGGGTGGGAGCATCTACTTTTTCGGCAACTGTTGAAACTACCTTTTTAGATGGTTTTTTGGAAAGGTATTCTAATAAGTCTGTTTTTGTTACTCTACCATCTTTCCCACTTCCTTTAATTTGATCTAATTCGTCAATACTTATCCCTTCTTCGCTGGCAATGGATCGTACTAAGGGTGAGTAAAACCGATCTCCATTATTTTCTATTTTTTGAGTGCTTTCTTTGATTTGATTAATTTCATCTTCCACCTGTTCAGCGACTTCTTGCAGTGCTGGGGAGGGTATTTGTTCAGAATTAGAAGCTGTGATTTCTGACTCACCTTCTGTTTCTATAATGGCAAATGCTTCACCCACTTTGACAATGGCGTCTGCCTCATACAGCTTTTCTATTAATACGCCTTCAAGTGAGGAAGGCACTTCGGAATCTACTTTGTCAGTGGCAATTTCTACAACCGTTTCGTCAAGTTCTATACTGTCGCCAACTTCTTTGTGCCAACTGATGATTGTTGCCTCGGCTACGCTTTCACCCATTTTGGGCATTATTAACTCTACTTTTGCCATGAATAAACGGAATTATTTGTTGGCTAAATTAAAAAATAAATCCAAGCGATTTTTATGAATGTTTCATATTTAATAGTCTTAATTTCAAAATCGCTTTTTTAAAAACAATTATGAGAGATATGATAAGGGCGAAAAGGGGATAGCTGTTGGGGTAATATCGTTTTGTAAAAATTTTCATTGCTCCGTAAAAACGCTCAATGTATTGATGGCTGTTTTTATCGGTAGATTTTCCTTTGTGATGTAAAATGCTGACGTTTCCAAGGTAGTAATTGTCATAACCAGCGTGTTGGATTCGTAATGAAAAGTCTATATCTTCTCCAAACATAAAATAAGTTTCGTCTAGCCCTCCAATTTTTTGTACTATTTCGTTTTTAATTAAAATAAACGCACCGGCTAAAACTTCAATCTTATGGCATTTGTCCTTGTCGACTTGTCCCATGTAATAACGATTAAAGAAAGCCGATCGTGGAAACAGTCTAGATATGCGAGAAAAGCGACAAAATGATGCCCAAGGGGTGGGTACACCGCGCTTTGATTCTTCTAAAAAACAACCATTGCCATCAACCATCTTTAGGCCAATACCGCCACAATTTTCTGTTTTTCTGGCAAAGTCTAGGCATTGTAAAAGAGCATGTTCAGAAACCACCGTATCGGGATTTAGAATAAGTACGTATTCTCCGGAAACCTTATTTAATGCTTGGTTGTTGGCTTTAGCAAAACCGACATTTTTTTTGTTTTCTATAAGTTGGACTGTAGGAAATTCGTCCTTAATCATGTTTACCGATTGGTCTAAAGAAGCATTATCAACTACCCATATTTCGCTTTCAATGGATTGCAATGCTTTTTGAACACTATTGAGGCATTCTCTCAAAAGGTTTTTAACATTATAATTAACAATGACTACCGATAAAAGCATGTTCGCAAAGATAGAATAATATGTTTTGTGTTTGAGTTAGTTTTGTCGATAACTCCATTAATGAGTGATGAAAAAAATGAGCCTATTACCTTATTTTTGTGTATGCATTATTCTTCCAAGCTTATTGAACAGGCGGTGGATCAGTTCGCCAAGTTGCCAGGTGTAGGGCGTAAGTCAGCATTACGATTAACGCTTCATTTGCTAAAAATGGATAAATCGGAAGTTCACGATTTTGGACAATCGTTTATTGATCTGATAAACAATATTAACTATTGCTCGCAATGTCATAATATTTCGGAAACGGATATATGCCAAATATGTTCTGACACTAGTAGAGAAGGGCAAACGTTGTGTGTAGTTGAAGATACTCGTGATGTGATAGCTATTGAAAACACCCATCAGTTTAAAGGAAAATACCATGTTTTGGGTGGTATTTTGTCACCCATAGATGGAATTGGTCCAGAAGATATTAACATCGAATCGTTGGTGCAAAAGGTGGCCTCTAATGATGTTAAGGAAGTTATTCTTGCTTTAAGTACGACTATGGAGGGCGACACCACCAATTTTTATATTTTTAAGCGATTAAGAGAATTTAATGTAAAGATGAGTGTTATTGCACGTGGTATATCCATTGGTGATGAGTTAGAGTATGCCGACGAAGTCACACTTGGACGTTCTATTGTCAATCGTACGCCCTATGAAAATTCTTTAGCCAAATAAGTATGTCACCATCACTCATTCTTTCCATCATAGTCCTTTATTTTATTGGGCTCATCATTGTTTCCTTTTTTACAGCCAAAAGCGATAGTAACGATGCTTTCTTTTTGGGCAACAAACAATCACCATGGTACATAGTTTCATTTGGAATGATAGGGGCCACCTTGTCGGGTGTTACCTTTATTTCCGTACCTGGCTGGGTAGCCGATAGTCAATTTAGCTACATGCAGATGATTTTGGGTATGACGGCTGGCTATTTTGTCATTGCCAATGTTTTGATGCCCATTTATTATCGCATGAATTTGACGTCTATTTATGCTTACCTAGGAAATCGACTTGGGGAGACTACCCACAAAACAGGCGCCTTTTTTTTCTTACTCTCGCGTACTATTGGGGCATCTTTTAGATTGTATCTGGTGGCTAATGTAATGCAAATAGCCATATTCGATGCATGGAATGTGCCTTTTTGGCTCACTGTTTCGTTAACCATCGTATTGATATGGATTTACACTTTTCGAAGTGGTATTAAAACCATTATTTGGACAGATACTCTACAAACCCTATTTATGCTTTCGGCAGTAGGGGTGAGTATTTGGCTCATTTCTGACAAGATGAACCTTGGTTTAGCGGAACTAGTAAGTACTATTAGCCAAAGCGACTATTCTCAAGTGTTTTTTTGGAAAGGCAAACAGCATTTTGTCAAGCAATTTTTTTCTGGTGCTTTTTTAGCTGTTGTCATGACTGGTTTAGACCAAGATATGATGCAAAAAAATCTATCCTGTCGAAGTTTGCCTGAGGCCAAGAAGAATATGTATTCGTTTAGTATTGCTTTGGTAGTGGTCAATATTTTTTTTCTAGTCCTTGGTGCACTTCTTTATTTATATGCTCAACAGATAGGACTTACTGTTACCAAAGGCGATGATTTGTTCCCCATAGTAGCATTACAGGGAGATTTGGGCATAGCTGTGGGAGTATTTTTTATTTTGGGACTGATAGCGGCGGCCTATTCTAGTGCTGATTCGGCGCTTACATCTCTAACCACTTCATTTTGTGTCGATTTTTTAGATATTGAAAACAAATCCAATGGTCTTCAAACGAGAAAGCTGGTACATATTGGCTTTTCGTTGGCCTTAGTCTTGGCTATTCTTATTTTTAAGGCCATAAATGACGATAGTGTCATTTCTGCCCTTTTTAAAGTGGCGGGCTATACCTACGGACCGCTATTGGGTTTTTTCACATTTGGTATTTTTACTAAGTGGGATATTAGAGATAAGTTTGTGCCGCTTGTTGCTGTATTATCTCCTATAGCTGCCTATATTTTACAGCTATATATCCCTTTCGGATTTGAGCTACTAATGATAAATGGAGCGATTACCTTCATTGGTTTGTGTTTTCTGATTAAAAGGGATTGAACGAGTATTGTTTTATTCTTCTTCTAAATTTAATGCATCAATAAAAAACTATGAGTTTAGCTTAACTCATAGTTCAAACTTTCGTTTTTCAGTTTTGCTAATTCGGCTTTTGAGCCAAAGGTTTTGGACAAAATATGTTTCCCCCACTTGGTACGTTTTGAGAATTGATTGAAGCTTTCGTGTTTCCAGTCATAGCCCTCTTTCCAAAAGGTAGTAGGCGAAATGTAGCAGTAGGTGAAGTTTTGAATGACGCTATTGATTGATAGTTTTTGCTTTAGCTGGTATAATTTGGGTGCAATAAAGGTAGCGTTTCGCTTTTCACACTCCAAGCGTAGTTGTTGAAGGATGTGTTCGTATTTGGGAATGATGCCTTTCATGTTAAAATTTTGATAGGCTGTATTGCCCATATTTTTAATAGGTCGAATTTGAAGAGTATCAATTTTGATGTTGTCAAAGATCGTCCAGAACTGAGCTAGTTGGTCGAAGTTATCTTCGTTGAAGGTGTAGTTAACTCGCAATTGAAAAGATGGAAATTCGTTTTTTACTGTGGTGATGTGCTCCAACGATTCAAGAAAGCGGTCGAAGTTGCCACGACCCATCATGTCTTCATAGGTGGTTTTGTTTACGCCATGCAATGAGACGGTAATTTCGTCAAGCCCCAGTCGGCACCAATTTCTTAGTTTGTCCAGTTCTATGTTGTTGGCATTGGTAGTCATGGAAATGTAAGGAACTTTATAGTCTTTTCCCAGTTTGATTATGGCGTCAAGATCTTTGTAAAGGGTAGGCTCTGTGCCACAACCAATTTGTAGTTTTATGGCTCTTTTCAAAACCGCTTTTCCAAAATAGGGCAGGTCGTCTTTTGGGAAAATACCTTTTAGCTTTTTCACGTAATTTTCATCTGTAAAATAACACATTTTACATCTAAGGTTGCAAGCATTAACGGGGTCAAAATGAACACCTAAATAGCGTCTATTAAACCGGTGTAAGAGGTAGACAAAAAAGAGCTTTATCCTTGGGTTTTTAATCCAGTTATTAAGCTTTATGAGCGAATAGTATTTCACGATTCGACGGGCTTGTTTTTATTAGTTGAATATAGATTAATAACGATCGCCAGACCAATTATTATCAATACAGATGAAATAATTTCGGCCTGTGTAATCTCGTTACCAAAAATGATGTACTTGGTATTTACGCGGATTTTTTCTATAAAAAAGCGTTCTAGTCCATTGAACACAAGGTAAATTCCAAAAATAAGCCCAGGTATTTTAATGCGTTTTCTGATTGACCAAAGCAACGCAAATATTCCCAATGATAAGGCAATTTCATAGATGGGTGTAGGAAACACAGGAAACAGCAACTCATGGCAATAATTGCCTACGCACCCTTCAATGGGTACACCAGCATTGATAACGTTATTAGGATAGGTGTAGGCCCATGCCCAATCGGGCAAAAAGCTTAGCCACTCGGGTTTTGGCGCCAGGTTTTGTATGCCCCAATCGCCATCACCAGAAAAGTGACAACCCATGCGGCCAATTCCATAGGCCAACATTAATCCAGGAGCAGCCGCATCGCTTATGTGTTTGTAGTGGATGCCATTTTTTCTTGTGTAATAGATGACAGAAATAGCTCCTAGTATGAGTCCCCCGTAGAAGGTAAGTCCACTAAACGACAGCAATTGGCCAACTGGATCAGCCAAAAAGTCGCTCATGTTTTCTAAGTTGTGGAATAATTTGGCACCAATGATTCCTGAAAAAACAGCAATCATGGTAATGTTGCCAACCAATTGGTATGGGGCAATGGTTTGTGTGATAGTTTGTGGATTCTTCAACTCTTGTTTTTTGGCATCGCGGTATTTTAAAAATACATTGATAAATCCAACTAAAAAACCACCTAGCAAATGACCCTCGGTAGAAAGTAACATTGATTGTGGGTTGTCAACAAATTGGGCATAGTTCAAGGCCACATATAGCAGCTTGTATCCAATTAGAAAACCAACAATCAGCGAATATACTAATTGATGTGGGCGTAATTTTTGACCAACAACCTTTTTTTGTTTGATGGAAGAAATAAGTCCTTCCTCTTCTTTCCGTTTGAGTTCTAGTTTGAGGGTCCAGCTAGCCATTAGAATGGCAATGGCAACAAAAAAACCAAAGGTTTGTATGGGAAGAGGGATATAGATGCCAAATAAGTCGTTTATAAGATAGCTAATATTAGGGTACATGGGTTATTTAATTTCTTCAAAGATATAAACTCCAGTTTCATCCATCTCATCTAATAGTGTTTTTTTTATTTTATTTTCAAAATGAGCCTTGTATGGGGTTTTCACTCTAATGTAATTCTCAGTGTAGCCATACATAAAGCCATCTTTGTTTTCTTTTTCAAAAATGACTTGTCGTTGTGTGCCTTTTTGATTTTGGTAAAAATGACGTTTCTTTTTGGCGGATAAAACGCGTAACATTTTACTTCTTTTGTGTCTTACTCTCTTTTCAACAATATCACTCATTGATACCGCTTCCGTATTGGCTCTTTCAGAGTAGCTAAACACATGAAGGTAAGAGATGTCCAGCTTATTTAAATAGTTATAGGTTTGCATAAAATGTTCATTGTTTTCGCCAGGAAAACCGACTATGACATCGACTCCAATACAGCAATGGGGCATTATGGACTTAATGTATGAAACACGTTGGCTGTACAAGTCCGTCAGATAGCGTCTTTTCATACGTTTTAGAATGTCATCTGATCCCGACTGTAAGGGGATATGAAAATGTGGCACAAAGGTATTGGAGCTGGCCACAAAATCGATGGTTTCGTCTTTAAGAAGGTTTGGCTCAATGGACGAAATACGTACTCTTTGTATGCCGTCAACCTCATCAAGTGCTTTTACTAAGTCTAAAAAAGTGTGTTCGTGCTTTTTGTTTCCAAATTCGCCTTTGCCATAATCCCCAATATTGACGCCCGTTAGTACTATCTCTTGAATGCCTTTTTCAGAGATTGATTTGGCGTTGTTTAGTACATTTTGAAGTTTGTCACTTCGACTGATACCGCGGGCTAATGGGATGGTGCAATAGGTGCACTTGTAGTCACAGCCATCTTGTACTTTTAAAAAGGCTCTGGTTCTGTCGCCTAAGGAAAAGGCCTCTTCAAAGGTGTTGGCATCTTGAATCTCACAAGAATGAACTTCGGTGTAATCTCGTTTACTTAGATCATTTAGATAGTGGGTAAGATTAAATTTTTCGGTGGCTCCCAATACCATGTCAACGCCATCGATGTTGGCAATTTCATCAGGTTTTAGTTGGGCATAACAACCCACTACAATTATGAAAGCATTGGGTGAGTTTTTAAGCGCTGATCGAACAATTTGTTTACACTCTTTGTCAGCGTTTTGAGTTACTGAGCAGGTGTTGATAACATAAATATCAGCTTTTTGTTGAAAGTCGACTTTTTGATAATTTTCTTTAACTAACTTTCTAGAAATAGTTGACGTTTCCGAGAAATTTAATTTACAACCTTGCGTATAAAAAGCAACTTTTGGTTTGTTTTTAATCATACGCAAAAGTAGGGTTTAATCTGTTTTATAAAAACCAAAAACAGGAGTTAATTAATTATTAATGAAACCTTTTTCAATTTGTCAACGTAAAAAGAGTATAGTTTGTTTTTTCATTTTTTTTAGTTTTAATTACGTCCAGTCTATCAGGAAACAGCTAAAAATAGTTTTTGCGACAATTGTTATTACTACAATATAGCTAACCAAGAAACAGTTTAGTTGATTAGTTTGACATCATTCTAATTTTTCCTTTTAGGCTGGATTTGTATTTTTACAAAATGAAATTCCATACGTTGTGCTTCTTTGTTTTGCTTGTTTGTTTGGCTTCCTGTCAAATAGAGGATAAGAATGCTTCACTTTCTATTTTTAAATACAATGAATCATCAGGAATCAACAGTTTAGACCCTGCTTTTGCTAAAGATCAAGCCAGTGTTTGGGCGGTTAATCAACTTTTTGATGGTTTGGTTGAGTTGGATTCTAATTTGAGAATTAAACCAGCTATTGCTAAGTCTTGGTCTGTTTCTAGTAATGCTAAACGATATGTGTTTAACTTAAGGACAGACGTGTATTTTCACTCTCACCCAGCATTTGATTCAAAAAAGGACCGCTTAGTAAAAGCGTCTGATTTTATATATAGTTTCAAACGATTGACAGATAAGCAATTGGCTTCTCCTGGAGCATGGGTGATGAACAACGTAGCAAACTATCAGGCAATTAATGACAGTACGCTGTCAATCAGTTTGTATGAGTCATTTCCTCCATTTTTAGGGTTACTGAGTATGTCTTATTGTTCTGTGGTTCCACAAAAGGTAGTGGAGTCTAGTGTATTTAGAGATCATCCTATCGGTACAGGGCCATTTCATTTTCAATATTGGAAAGACAATATCAAACTGGTTTTCAGAAAAAACACAGAATTTTACGAAAAGGGTTTGCCTTTGTTGGATGCTGTTTCCATTTCGTTTATTAAAGATAAGCAATCTGCTTTTTTGGAGTTTTTAAAAGGTAATCTTGATTTTATTTCTGGTCTTGATGTATCTTACAAAGACGAAGTACTTGAAAAGAACGGACAGTTGAAAGCGGTCTATGCTGATAAAATAAAGCTTAATACCATGCCCTACCTAAATACCGAATATTTAGGTTTTCTAATGGACGAAAATAATTTATCGCCATCACAACATTTAGCGGTTCGTCAAGCCGTTAATTATGGTTTCGATAGGAAAAAAATGATTACCTATCTGCGCAATAATATAGGTACGCCTGCCATTCATGGTTTTATTCCAAAAGGCTTACCCGCTTTTTCAGAGTCGTACATTGCCTACGATTATAATCCTAGCTTGGCTAAAGCGCTTTTGAATGAACACCAATTACAAAATGTGCAACTGACTTTACATACCACATCGTCGTATTTAGATTTGTGTGAATTTATGCAAAGCCAATTATCAGAAATTGGAATTTCGATTGCCATCAATATGAATCCTCCTTCGACACATCGTCAGATGGTGGCGACTTCTAAATTGAACTTTTTTAGAGGTTCGTGGATAGCCGATTATGCTGATGCTGAGAATTATTTGGCATTGTTCTACTCAAAAAACTTTTGTCCTGGGGGACCTAATTATACCCACTTTTCTAGTGATGAATTTGACGCCCTGTATGAAGCGGCAATGAAAGAAGTTTCTAGCCAAAAGCGAATTGGTTTTTACCGAAAAATGAATAACATAATTATGCAAGAAGCAGCAGTTGTTCCTTTATATTATGATCAAGTTGTTCGTTTTGTACAAAACAATATTGATGGATTGCCTTCCAACGCTATGAATTTATTAGAACTTAAAACAGTATCGAAAACTAAATTTAATTAAAAAAACTTTGAATGGGGAAATGGTCTGATAGGTTGGCTTTGTGGGTTTTGAAATTGGAGAGTGAAAGTTCTGGACTGAATAACACATAGTCAATTCTAAGCAATGGAATTTTACCATTGTATGTGCTGCTAATTCCTGATCCCTTTATTGAAAAACTATCATTTAAACCTTCAGAAAGAACCTTGTATGCGTACGAGTTGGGTGTATCATTAAAATCCCCACAAACAATTATTGGATAATTGCATGTGTTCATGTGTTTTTTAATGGCTTGTACTTGTTTTGATCGTTTTGAAAACGAAATTTTTAGTCGTTCTATAATGTGTTCCACTCCTTCTACGCTTGGACGTTCCAAAAATTCATAATCTTCTTTTTGAAACCAGTTTGATGCTAAGTGTAAGTTGTATAGGCGTATGGTGTCTCCTTTTAAGTGAATATCAGAGAAAATACAGACATTATTTTTTGTTTCTCCAAAAATGCTAACTGTTCCCTTGTTGATGATTGGATAAGCTGAATAGGTGGCCATTCGCCATTTTTTTCTATTCTTCTGAAGGCCAATGTGCTTGTGAGGATAGTTAATGCTAGGCAAAGCATCTGGAGCATAGAATTCTTGTAGGCAGACAATGTCACTAGTGGAAGTATTAATAAAATTAACAATATCATCACTAGTGGTTTTCTTTTCAATCCAGTTGTAAGCATTGAATAGTCTGACATTAAAACTCATGACTGAAAAACGATGTAGGTTGTTTTGTTGGTTGTCAAAAAACTGAAAGTGATTGTTAAAATGGCCAAGTCCAATAGAAATGATTATTAAATTTGTCCAAAAATGTCTTTTAAATCTTATTAGCCAATAGACCAAAAATAGGCAGTTAATGAGTAACAAAAAAGGGTATGCAAGGCCTAAAAAGGCAACTGGCCACAAGATAGAGTCAGGATTTATGTATGGAGTGGAATAGGAAATAAACAAGCAAAATAAAGTTACACTATTAAGAAGGTATAAGAATAAATTCATAGGTGTATTACTTGTTACTTTCTCTAAACAAAATATCCTTTTCTTGCTTTGTCAGACTATCGTATCCCGATTTGGCAATCTTGTCCAGTATGTGATTAATTTCGTTTTGTTTTTGGGCTTTATTTGCTCTCCACTGGTCATCGGTCATGGGTTTTTTATAAACAGATTTCATTCTAGGCTTACTTTCAAAAGCCGACACTATGTAGATCATTAATGAATCAAACCATTTGGAAATATCTTTACCTTTCTTTAGTTGTTGTGCAAAGAAAAAACCATAGAATGCTCCACCCAAATGAGCTATATGACCACCTGCATTGCCTTCTGGAATAAGAATTAAATCGAGCACAGTGATTATGATTGCTATGTATTTAAGTTTAACATTTCCTATGAATGTTAAGTTTACGTTATAGTTAGGAGCAACGGTAGCAATGCCAATAAGAATGGCTAATACGGAAGCCGATGCACCCATCGCGCTAGAGCTAATCATAGCTTCTTTAAAAGCAGGAAAGTAGTTGTAGGAGAGAACGTAAAACAATCCGCCAAAAAAGCCACCCAAGAAATAAGTGCTAACTAATTGTTTGTTGCTCAGGTATTTTAGAAAAATACTGCCGCCAAAATATAGCCACAACAGATTGAAAAAAAGATGTAAGAAGCCAGTATGTGTAAACATGTAGGTCAGTGGTGTCCATGGTCGGCTTATTAATGTCTTTGCATTTGCGGCCAAAGCCAAAAAACTGTTTAGGTGTATGTTATCGACATTAAAAAGAAAAAATACCACACCTACAACTTTGATGATGACAAATAAAAATAGGTTGATGTATATCAAACGGCTTAACACACTGCCTTTGTTAAAGCTATTTTTAAGTTCGTTAAAAATCATGTTTTAATAAAAGTGTTGACTGTTTTTTCTCCAGTATTTTATGAGTAGATACCCAAATAGCATGCCGCCAAGATGAGCAAAATGAGCCACATTATCTCCCGGATTGTTTTGAAGGCCAAGCCATAATTCTAATATGCCATAACCAGCGACGAAATACTTGGCTTTTATAGGTATGGCAAAATATAAATATATAAGGGTATTGGGAAATAGCATGCCAAATGCTAACAGCAAGCCAAATACTGCTCCTGATGCACCAACAGTTGGTATGTGGTATAAAAGGTTCAGTTTATTCATAAGTGGATTGACAAAATTTTGCCCATTTTGAAGTGCTATGTATCCATCAGCTACCACACTGTTAATTTGTTCGACAGACATTTGAGCTTCCAACGAAGAGATTTGAAACTGATTCACTAAAAGATGCAATACAGCGGCGCCGAGACCAGTGAGCATGTAGTAAATCAAAAACCGTTTACCACCCCAAATATTTTCTAACTGATTGCCAAACATCCATAGAGCAAACATATTGAACAATATATGGGAGAAGTTGCCATGCATAAAAATATGGGTAACGAATTGGTGTGGTCTAAAATCGGGAGATTGCCAACTGTGAAGTCCAAGATACTGATCTAAATTAAGGCCAAAATTTGATTGCAATACAACTTTTGCCAAAAAAAACAAAGCATTGATGATAAGTAGATTTTTAACTACTTCTGGTAAATAACTAAATCTGGCAGGTCTAAACATATCTTAAAAGGTTTTTGATAAATCGTCCATATTCATGTGATAGAAAGTGGGTTTGCCATTAACTGTTGTGTTTGGTGATTGACATGAAAAGAGATTTTCAACAACAGCTATCATTTCATTTTTGTTCAACTTTCTTCCCGACTTAATGCATAAACTTTTTGATAGCGAAAGAGCAAATTTATTATTCTTTTCCAAAGTGGTTTGGGAGTTGTATTGTTCAATAAATGACTCGAATATGTGTTCTAAATCATCCATTTCAATTTCGGAAGGAGTGCCCAATATTACTAAGCTACTGTTGCTTAGAAAGTCAAATCTAAATCCAATGTTTAATAGTTCGTGGCTGATTTCTTTTATTATGACTACATCTGAGGGGTTGACTTCAATAGTTTTGGGAAATAACAATTGCTGAGATTCGCATTCCTGACTTTGATGGCTCAAATAGTACTCAAACAAAATACGCTCATGCGCTCTTTGCTGATGAATGATAAAGAGAGCTGATTTGTAATTCGTAACAATGTATCGATTGTTAAGTTGAAAAAGTGAAAGTTCGGCCTTATCTATATCTTCAATAAGTCTGTTGGTTGTGTTATTATTTGAAATGCTAGGAATATCATCAAACAACTTTTGCCAATGATTATTATTGTTTTTATTAGATTTACTATGACTAATTGTCTTTTCTGACTTATCAAATGGGTTGTATTGCGGATCAACTTTGGTTTTCGGGGGAGTGGTTTGACCTGTGGCTTTAGGAATATTAACGAACGAAGGATCATTTTCAAAATCTAATGAGGGCACAAGGTTGGAAATGCCTAGGGCTCTTTTTACGGAAGAACGTATAATCGCGTAAATGGATTTTTCGTCTTCAAATTTTATTTCTGTTTTGGTAGGATGTATATTAATGTCTATGTACTTAGGGTCAATGTCTATGAACAAAAAATACGAAGGATGGTATCCGTCAGAAATTAAATCTTTAAAAGCATTGTTGATGGCATGGTGTAGATAAGCGCTTTTGACAAATCGTTTATTCACAAAAAAGTATTGTTCACCGCGTGTCTTTTTTGAATATTCTGGTTTGCCTACAAAACCATTGACATTGACTAGCGTAGTTTCTTCGCTGACTGGAACCAGCTTTTCGTTGAATTTAGACCCAAATATTCCAATAAGTCGTTGTTTTAATACTGATTTAGGAAGATTGTAAATCTCTTTGTTGTTTTGAAACAGGTAAAACGAACAATGCTCATTAGCAATTGCTACTCTATGAAACTCATCCAATATGTGTTTCATCTCTACGTTATCTGATTTTAAGAAGTTTCTTCTAGCGGGAACGTTGAAAAATAAATTTTTGACAGAGATTGAAGTGCCATTGTTAGTTGTACAGTTTTCGTGAGAAACAACTTTACTTCCCTCAATACAGAGCTTGGTGCCAAGCTCATTTTCAATCAGCTTGCTTTTTAACTCGACATGAGCTATGGCGGCTATAGAAGCCATAGCTTCGCCCCTAAATCCCATTGTTCTTATTGAATGAATATCGTTGGCTTCTCGAATTTTAGAGGTGGCGTGGCGCTCAAAACACATTTTAGCATCTGTTTCACTCATACCACAGCCGTTGTCTACTACTTGAATAAGAGTTCTACCAGCATCTTTGACGCTAAGTGTGACCTCACTAGCGCCAGAGTCAATGGCGTTTTCTAGCATTTCTTTAACGGCAGACGCGGGGCGTTGTATTACTTCGCCTGCGGCAATCTGATTGGCCACATGATCTGGTAGAAGTTGAATGATATCAGCCATTACTAAACGGAAAGAAATATAATGCACACAGCAGTTAAAATTAGCGCAATCAGTAACCATCTTTTGTTAGATTGATTGACGGTTTTTGAACGTTTGCTGTTTGTCCAGTTATTAGAAATGAGAGAATAGGCGATACTAGTTTTGTTTAAATCAGTACGCTCAGCCCGTTGTTCTTTGGTTGGATCGTAATAACGAGTCTTAAAATCAAATTGCCTATGACTTGTGGTTTTGAAAAAGCTTGGAAGTTTAGGAGCATTCATACTTACAAAAATAAACAAATCCATTTCAAATGGGGTAGGATGTGTCGGTTATTGAATAAGGTTTTTAACAAAGGTGTTTTGAGACGATTATGAACTCTAAAATTTACATATGTTAACAAAAAAAATGATTGTTTTTGTTAAAAAAACATTGATGATAGTATATTTTTTAATAAATTTTATAAAATATTGATAACAAGATATTTATATTAAATTATATAAACCAAATTAATAGTAATTTTGGTTTGTTTTATGACTTAAAAACTCAATAAAATATCATATTAATTTAAATTAAATAAGTTATATGTTTACATTTGTAAATTACAGTTTATGAAGGATAGAATTCAACAAATTATAGATTTTTTAGGTCTGAACCCAAATACGTTTGCTCACGAAATTGGCGTAAATCGATCGACACTGTCGCACGTTTTGAATGGTAGAAACAAACCAAGTATTGACTTTACTCAAAAAGTACTTAACCGTTATTCTGAGATTTCAGCTCGGTGGTTATTGACTGGTGTTGGAAAAATGACATCATCAGAAGCTGAAAGTGGCCATCATATCCTCAGTTTATCTTCAACTGAAAATAAGGGTGTAAAAAAAATTGTTGTTTTTTACGATAATAATAGGTTTGAGGAATTTATTAGAAGTGAATGATTAATTTCTTTTTACTTTTGTCTTCAAATATGCTTTGATGTATCGTTTTATTTTAAAACCTATATTATTTCTTTTTTCGCCTGAATTCATTCACCATCTTATCTTTAAGTTTATTAAGCTTTCCTCACGTATTTCTTTAGTTCGTTGGATGTGGAATCATCAATACTGCCTAGAAAACAAGAGTCTGAAGCGAAAAGTTTTTGGTCTTGATTTTAAAAATCCTGTGGGATTAGCAGCTGGTTTTGATAAAGACGCAAAATTATTCGATGAATTAGCATCGTTTGGCTTTGGCTTTATTGAAATTGGAACAATTACTCCTGCACCTCAAAAAGGAAATCCTAAGCCACGCCTATTTAGACTGCGTGCTGATGAGTCATTAATAAACCGAATGGGATTTAACAATGAAGGAGTTGAAAGTGCTTTAAAACGTCTCAAACAAAGAAAATCAAAGATTATAATCGGTGGAAATATTGGTAAAAACAAAACCACACCCAACGAAAAAGCGTTTGAAGACTATGAATATTGCTTTCATCAATTATTCGATTTCGTGGATTATTTTGTGGTGAATGTGAGTTCGCCAAACACCCCTGGCTTGCGCGAATTGCAGGATAGAGAGCCGCTTACTCAGTTATTATTGGGTCTTCAAAGTCTAAATTCCTCCAAAACCAAAAGAAAACCAATTCTTTTAAAAATTGCCCCAGATTTATCCCAAGAGCAATTGGATGATATTATTGAGATTTCTCAAGAAACACAATTAGATGGACTCATTGCTACCAATACAACCATTGATAGGCAGGGTTTGAAAACATCAAAATCAACGCTTGAGTCGATTGGAAATGGTGGCCTCAGTGGTAAAGCGCTTAGAAAACGTTCCACCGAAGTTATTCGCTATATTTCTGAAAAATCAAATCATAGCATACCAATTATTGGAGTTGGAGGCATTCATCATCCAAAAGATGCTATTGAAAAGCTAAACGCTGGTGCCAGTCTAGTGCAAATCTACACGGGCTTTGTCTATGAAGGGCCATCTATAGTAAAACGAATCAATAAAGGAATTCTCAATCAGCAATGAAATTAATAGAATGCCCCAGAGACGCTATGCAAGGGATGACTACTTTTATTCCTACTGACAAGAAGGTGTCCTATTTAAATTCGTTATTAAAAGTTGGTTTTGACACTCTCGATTTCGGTAGTTTTGTGTCCCACAGAGCCATTCCTCAAATGAAAGATACAGCAGAGGTTCTTGACAAGTTGAACCCATCTCAAACAAAACTGCTAGCTATCGTTGCTAATCAGAGAGGTTGCGACGAAGCCAGTAGCTATGATGCCATTGATTATATTGGGTATCCCTTTTCGGTTTCAGACATTTTTCAAAAAAGAAATACCAACAAGTCCATAAAAGAATCAATGACTTTGGTTGATAATATTCAGTCTTCATGTTTAAAAAACAACAAAACGTTAGTAATTTATTTATCCATGGCCTTTGGTAACCCTTATGGTGAGCCATGGCACGAAGATATTGTTTGTCAATGGGGCGAGAAATTATCACAACTAGATGTGAAAACCATTGCTTTGTCTGACACTGTGGGCGTTTCAACCCCATCTAAAATCAGCCGATTATTTAGTCAATTAATTTCAGAGGTGAAGGCAGTGGAATGGGGAGCGCACCTACATACTAGCCCTGAAAGTTGGCGAGAAAAAGTGGTAGCTGCCTACGACAGCGGTTGCCGACGTTTTGACGGCGCCATCAAAGGATTGGGGGGGTGCCCAATGGCTAAAGATGATTTGGTAGGAAACATGCCGACCGAGAAGTTACTTTCTTTTGCTCAAGAGAAAAAGGTATCAATTAATATAGACACCCTAGCTTTTGAAAGCGCCTACAACATGGCTATCAAAACATTTTGCAGGCTTTAATCACTCTAATCGCAGTTCCTCAGTAATTTTTTTATTATTTACTGCTTAGCTATCCTAAATATTGCCTTACTTTGCAGGGCAATGGAATTTTAAGGGAATGAGGTGTGAATCCTCGACTGTACCCGCAGCTGTAAGCTCACAATACAAATTCTAAGTGCTCCACACCACTGTTCTTATGAATGGGAAGGTTGCTTAGAAGAGTAAGTCAGAAGACCTGCCATTGTTGTATTAACCATCATGCTTTCGGGAATAAAAGCATTGGGTATATGAAAAGGTTATTAATAAATATCTTTTGTTTTCCAATTGCATTATTTGCTCAGGATATAATAGTTGATATATCAGAAGTGCAGTTAGAAGAAAGCGTATTGGATTTACATCTAATAGGATCACAACATTGGTATATGGATAGTTTATTAAGTAAACATTCAAATACTTTGTCCGATTTATTACGCCAAATTAGCCCTGTGTATGTAAAAGAATACGGGGCTCTTTCAACGGCTTTTTTTAGGGGCTTACCAGCTTCCAATACTCAGGTATTGTGGAATGATATCCCTGTCAATAGTTTAAGTACGGGTATAGCAGACTTAGGCATATTCCCGTCTTGCATTTTTTCACAAATCAAACTAAATAGTGGTGGTCACTCTTCACTTTCAGGTAGTGGTGCTGTTTGTGGCAGCATACAGTTAAAAAATTCTATCAATCCTTACGCTAATTACAATTGGGATTTGGATTATTCAATAGGTAGTTTTGGGCTTAAATCACAGTCAATTTATTACCAAGTCAAGGACAGTACTTCGTCTTTTAATATTAAATATTCAAATTTAGAGAGTGATAATGATTTTGAATATGTAAATACTGGTTTGCCTGAAAAAATAGTAGAAACACAGGATCATGCTTTCAAATCTAGTCATCAGTACTTAATGAACTATGCTTACACAAAAGATAGATTTTCATCAGGTTTTAATTTATGGATTTCAAATAACTTTCGAGAAGTGCCAGTAGGTATGTTAAGTTCTAATCCTATGGCTGTTCAGTGGGATGATGCAATAAGGACAAAGTTTTTTTGGAATAAATACCATACTAATTATTCTTCAAAATTAACGTACGCTTTTTCTTCTGAAAATTTTGAATATCAATCCAACACAGTAAGTAGTCATTTACAAACAAATCATCATTTTTCTTCATTAAACCTACAAAGAAATTTTAAAAACGTTGTTACGTATTTTGGCTTAAATTTCCAAAATAGAAGTGTTAATTCCAATTACTACAGCAAGATAGCCAATGAGAATTTATTAGCATGTTTTGTTTCGACAAAATATCAGTTAAATAGATTTGCAACAACTGCCTCATTGCGCAAAGAAATTCATCCAATTTATTCTGTTCCTATATTATATAGTTATGGTCATAATTTCAGTATAACTTCAAATCTCAGTTGGAAATTACATGTTGCTAAAAACTTTAGGGCCCCTTCTTTTAACGATTTATACTGGCTAGGCGATGGTGCCAAGGGAAATACTGATTTGCTTCCAGAACTAGCACTAAATTCCGAGACTACTCTAGAATATAAAAGAGCTTCTATGACACTTTTCTCAAATATAGTCGATAATATGATTTATTGGCAACCAAATTCTGAGTCAGTGTGGGTTCCTCAAAATTTGAAACAAGTATGGTCAAGAGGTATGGAGTTAAAATACAACTTCAATAAAAAAATAGGTCTAACTGATATAATGTCGCAGTTTTCCTATGTATTTACTATTTCTACGATTAACCAAAGTGAAATCGAGAATGACAATAGTCTTGATAAACAATTAGCTTATGTGCCATTTCACAAGGCGAGTTGTTTAACTCAATTTGATTTAAATCAATGGCAATTTTCTATGGTGAATTCTTATAACGGCAAGATATATACATCATCTGATGAAAGTAATGATCTGGCATCCTATTTTATTACCGATTTTATTATTCACTATCAATTAGAAAATAAACCCTTTTCTCTTAATCTAAAAATTAATAATCTTTTGAATAAGTCTTACCAAGTGTATGAGTGGTTTCCCATGCCGGGTAGGCATTTAATAACTAGTTTTAACTTTAAATTTTAATATTATGAAAACAATCAAAACAATTAAAAATCTAATACTAATTACTATTGTTCTATCAATAGTTTCCTGTAGTAAAGACAATGATCTACCAATTAAAGAAAAGTTTGATGATGGTATTTTTGTGAGCTGTGAAGGGAACTTTATGTCAGCCAATGGAAGTTTATCTTTTATTTTTGAAGATGGTTCAGTTGAAAATGGAATTTTTGAATCAGTGAATGGCTTTCCATTAGGAGATGTTGTTCAGTCCATTAGTATAATCGATACTCTTGCCTACATAGTAGTAA
>JAYYZE010000037.1:0-49250 GCA_036340235.1 Bacteroidota bacterium | reverse complement strand
TGGTTTTAAAGAATTAAGCTATCAGTTTAATTGGCTAATTGGTGATTTTTTAGGTGATTTTAATAAAAATAATGATAGTTTAGGTGGTTACATACACAATTATCTATCATTTCTAAGACAATTTGGAATAATTCCTTTTTTTACATTTTCAATAGTAATAATATTTCTTTACACTAAACTTTTATTGAACTATTTACTAAATAAGAAAATTAAAATTTTAGAATTTCTTTTTGTATATACAAGTATTTTTTTACTTCAAATTATTGTTGCACGTTCATTCACAAGTGCATATATTTGGATTTCATTAACCGCAATTCCGTTGTATTTTTACTCTAGTAAGTATGTTAAAGATGATATCAATACTAATGCCAGTCAAAAATGAGGAGCTGTTTATTGAGGCGGCAATTAGTAGTGTGTTACATCAAAGCCATGATGATTTTGAATTAATTATTATCGATGATGGATCGACTGATTCAACTTGTGAAAAAGTACGTTCTTTTGATGATAAACGTATTACCCTTATTGAAACCGAAGGTATAGGAAAAAATAAGGCATTTAACTTAGGGTTTAAAGCATCCAAAGGAACTTACATATGCTATTTTGCAGGAGATGATTTACTGGTTCCAGAATCGTTAGAAAAACGTGTCAATCCTATCACAGGCCGGGAAAAAGAATTATTGGCTACTGTTTCAAAAGTCAAAACAATTTCAGAAATAAAAAAGTTTGATGGTGTTATTACCCCAAAGGTAAAAGACAAGGGGTCAATGCTTGGTGGAACAATTATGTTCACAAGACCATTAGCAGACAAAATTTTTCCTTTACCCGATATATTACCAAATGAGGATAAGTGGACGGTAGAACACATTAAGTCTTTTGCTAAAGTGATTCATGTCCCAATTGTAGGAATACATTACCGAATACACCAAAATAATTCTAGTAGTCGAACAAATCCGTTTCATTTAAAAACAGAGTCTATGCACAAACGGTTTATAGTCTATGCCTTGTTTCTTGAAAAGTATAGAGCCGTTTTAGCTCAAAAGGAAATCCTAAAATTGGAAGCATTGTCGGCTGCCGAAACATTAAGATACAATGGGAATTCCTTGTCTATTCTGTTAATGTCAGGACTTAGTTTTTCGGAAAAAATAAGGTACTTTTTTCACAGTAGAACCCTTTTGTATTGGATTAGAATTCAATTATTTTCTCTTTTGAGTGGTCGATCATGAGGTATAGCGCAAAAGAAAGATTAATAGCTAAGTTATTAACTTCTTTTCCGCAGCTAAAGCGGATAATAAAGTATACTTATCAGCGCTTTAATCTACTCCGATTTAGAAAAGAATATTCCTTTAAGACACACCTTAAAATCCATAAGTTGTCAAATAATCTATCTGACAATTCCTTTTTCGGTTATTATGACCGTTCGCCAATGAGTATGGACGGAAAGCACATTGTTTTTCATTCTACGGATTTTGATACACGTCAAAAACCAAAAAAATGTAAAGAAATTGATATCGTTTTATATGAAGTTCAAAGCGGACAAACTAAAACCGTTTCAAAAACAAAAGCATTTAATTGGCAACAAGGGGCAAAATTACAATGGATAAATAATGACGAGTTTATATTTAATGATTATTCAAATGAACGCAATACATATGTTTCTAAAATTTATTCAATTTCAAAAAAGCAGTTTACACTCATAAACTCTCCAATTTATGATGTTTTTAATAATTATGCCCTTACACTAAATTATGATCGACTTGCACAACTGAGGCCAGATTATGGTTATTTTGCCAAATCCCAATTGCCATCCAGTTTCAATTGTAATCAAGAAGGAATACGCTTTGTTAACCTTATAGAAAACACCTCTAAGCTTATCATTTCTATTGATCGGATTATTCAATCACATTTTCAAAAAAGCATGATTGATGCCGATCATTTGGTTAACCATATAATGATAAGTCCCAACGGCGATAATTTTATCTTTCTTCATCGGTGGTTCTGTAATGGTGTAAGAAATGACGCTCTAATGCTTAGTGATAAAATGGGAACTAAATTGAAGTGTATCTCCGATAATCAAATGGTTAGCCATTGCTTTTGGAAAAATAATCAAGAAGTTGTAGGCTATATGAGAGGCATTGATCAACAAGATCAATACCTTCAAATAAAAATAGATTCTTTAGAGACAACAAAGTTAGAGGTACTTAATAAATTTGGCGATGGACACCCACATATCAATGAAAATGTATTGATAACAGACACTTATCCAAACAAGTCAAGGATGAAAGAGTTGCTAGTATATGATTTTGATTTGGATAAACTAAAGAATATAGGCGAGTTTTTCGAATCATTTAATTTTTATGGAGAAACAAGATGTGATCTACACCCCAGAATATCTTACGATAAAAACTATTTCTTCTTTGATTCAGTACATGAAGGTAAACGGCACTTATATATGATTAAAAATGACTAAAATAGCAGTTATATTACCTGTTTACATAAAAGATAGTCCACTATTTTTTGATGCTGCTGTAAAAAGTATTTTACAACAAACTGTGGATGTTGATTTATACATCTGCAAGGATGGCGCTTTGACTGACCGCCTAGACAATTTATGTCTTGAATATCCTAAAGATAGGGTGAAAATTATTCAATCACAGCAAAATAAAGGATTACCAACCATATTAAACAAAGGAATAAAAATAGCTTTAGATCTAGGGTATGATTATATTGCAAGAATGGATTCTGATGATATCAGTGATCCGAAAAGAATAGAGAAACAATTCACATACTTATGTGAAAACAAAGATGTTCACATCCTTGGTACCAATGCGATACTTATAAATAGTCAAGGAGATTATATCGGCAAAAAAGAGCTGAAAACTAAAGTGTTTTTTAGTGATTTGAAATATAATTGTGAACTAATTCATCCTTCAGTAATGTTTCGAAGAAGTTTCTTTGAACAATTTGGCTTCTATGATGACTCGTTGTTGAAATCACAAGATTATGAGTTGTGGCTAAGATCCTCAAAGGATGGTGCTATTATAAGAAATCTAAGCCAGCATTTAATACAATTTAGGTATGAACCGAATATAATTAGTCGTCGTAAAAAAGAGCAGAAATACAATATCCAAATCAAATACAAACACTTGACTATTTCTGACTTTTTACCATCAATTATTCGCCCTCTTGCGATTTTATTATGCCCATCTCCACTACTTAGGTGGCTGTTAACCAAACACATTAGCTAATGGTCAAACGTACTTTTGATTTGATTGCATCTTTTTTTGGATTATTTCTAGTGTTTCCAGTTTTATTAATTGTCAGTGTGTTGGTAGCTTTGGATTCTAGAGGTCCCATAATATTTAAACAACAACGAGTAGGCCGTTATGGAAAATTGTTTACTATGGTTAAGTTTCGAACAATGAAAGTCAAGCAAGAATCATCCTCGACAGTATCTATTAAGGGCGATAAACGAATTACAAGGATTGGTGCTTTTTTAAGAAAAACAAAAATTGACGAACTACCAGAATTGTGGAATGTGCTTGTTGGCGAGATGAGTCTAGTTGGCCCACGACCTGATGTGGAAGGATTTGCTGACCAATTACAAAATGAAAGTCGAAAAATTTTAGAACTCAGGCCTGGCATAACTGGTCCGGCTAGTCTAAAGTTTGCCAATGAAGAAGCGCTTTTAGCGTCCGTTGATAACCCTGAAAGATACAACAGAGAGGTGATTTACCCAGAAAAAGTGAAACTTAATTTGGAGTATTATTACCAACAAAACTTAATGTTAGATATTAAAATTATATTTGCTACGATTTTTAGGAAATCGTAACAATGTCTAAATCTAGAATATGGCTATCGTCACCTCACATGGGTAATGAGGAGCAAGCATTTGTTAAAGATGCTTTTGAAAAAAATTGGATAGCGCCTGTCGGGCCACATCTCACTGATTTTGAGAGTCAGTTGTCCAAAATATCATCAAATAGGTATGTAGCTGCTTTAAGCTCTGGCACATCAGCTATACATTTATCATTGGTTATTTTAGGTATTGGCCCAGGAGATTTGGTATTATGTTCTAGTTTTACCTTTGCTGCTTCAGCTAATCCCATAATTTATCAAGGAGCTAGTCCAGTATTTGTTGATTCTGAACAAGACACATGGAATATGTGTCCTGATAAGTTAGAGGAAGCGATTTTACATTGTTTGGCAAGCAGAACAAAGCCAAAAGCCATAATATTAGTGCATTTATATGGTATGTCTTCCAAAATGAATGAGATTATGAATATTGCCCTGAAATATGATATTCCTTTAATCGAAGATGCAGCCGAAGCCCTTGGCTCTACTTATGAAAATCAACCTCTTGGTACTTTTGGTGATTTTGGAGTATTCTCTTTTAATGGCAATAAAATAATAACCACTTCTGGAGGTGGAGCCCTGATTTCCAACAACAAAAATTACATTGATAAAGCTAAATATTTAGCCACACAGGCTAGAGACGATGCCCCTCATTACGAGCATTCGCAAATAGGCTATAATTATCGAATGAGCAATGTTTTAGCAGCTATCGGATTGGGACAGTTAAAAGTCCTTTCAAAGAGAGTAGAACAAAGAAGATATAACTATTCGTTTTATCGAAAAAAATTATCATCTCACTCTAATATTCTATTTCTCGAGGAGCCGAATAATACATATTCCAATCGATGGATAACAACAATCCTGACCGACTCCTTTTGTACAAGAGAGAGGATAAGATGTGCATTAATGGACAATAACATTGAGTCACGTCCACTATGGAAGCCAATGCATTTGCAACCAATTTATCAAAACGCCATTATGATAGGAGGTTTGGTTTCGGAAACTCTTTTTGAAAGAGGGTTATGCTTGCCATCTTCATCAAACTTATTACAAGAAGACTTAGAAAGAGTAATTAATGTTATAAAAGAAAATGCTTAAGCGAAAACTGACTAATCTTTCTAGAATCCAAAAGCAAATACTGATGATAGCTTCTGATATTATCATTTTAGTGTTTTCAATTTGGTTTTCGTTCGCTTTGAGAATGGGGAATTTGTGGTCAGACAGGATTGATTCAAATCTTTGGATTTTTATTGTCATTCCAATCATTTCAATTCCTTTATTCGTTCAGTTTGGATTATATAAATCGGTCCTAAAGTTCATGGGGACAAAAGTCATTGTCAGTGTATTTCAAGCTATCACCGTTACCAGTCTAACCCTGGGTTTTTTGATGATGATTTTCCGAGAAATTGATTTTCCGAGAACTGTTGTCTTAATATTTTGGTTTATTTCTGCTGTTTCAATCATTTTAATGCGTTTTTTGTTCAAAGGCTATCTATACTCTTGGGATAATTTTGTCAATGACCGAAAGCCAACAATAATTTATGGAGCGGGTAGTGCTGGCGCTCAACTTGTTGAAAGTTTGAGAAAAAACCATGAATACGCCCCAATAGCTTTCATAGACGATGATGAAACTAAACAAGGTACTTTTATTAATTTCACTCGAATTCATCCTTTTTCGGAGCTACGAGTACTTATTCTAAGAAGAAGAGTAAGAGTAATACTACTAGCTATTCCGTCCCTTTCCGAGCCATTAAAGAGAGACCTTCTGAAAAAATTGTCTAGGTACCCAGTTGAGGTGAAGATTTTGCCCTCATTGTCAGAAATTGTAAGTGGTAAAGTCTCTATTGACAACATTAGGCATGTACAAGTAGGTGACATATTGGGGCGTTCACCAATGAAGCCAAAGCCTTCTCTTTTGAAAAAAAATATTACAGAAAAAAACATACTCATTACTGGCGCAGGAGGTAGTATAGGTTCGGAATTATCTCGACAGATAATCAAACAAAAGCCAAAAAAAATAGTTTTATTAGACCATTCTGAGTATAATCTTTACAACATCGATTTGGAATTGACATCAATTACTACCAAAAGCTGTCAAATAGTTCCTGTGTTAGCCGATGTTACCAATTCAACTCTAATAGACAATGTGGTTAAAAGTCATCAAATTAACACCATTTACCACGCAGCCGCCTATAAACATGTTCCAATGGTGGAAAAAAATTGCATTGAAGGTGTTTATAACAATGTTATTGGCACTTATAATGTGGCTAATGCTGCCAAATCAAATGAGGTAGAGAATATGGTATTGATTAGCACAGACAAGGCTGTCAGACCAACAAATGTTATGGGTGCATCTAAACGATTGTCGGAGCTTGTGTTACAAGCACTCGATTTAGAGCGTACTAAAACGTGTTTTTGTATGGTTCGTTTTGGTAATGTGCTAGATTCAGCAGGGTCGGTGGTGCCTTTATTTAGAAAACAAATAAAACAAGGTGGACCTGTAACTGTTACCCACCCTAACATCACACGATATTTTATGTCTATTCCAGAAGCAGTTCAGCTTGTAATTCAGGCAGGTGCTATGGCCAAAGGTGGCGATGTTTTTGTTTTAGATATGGGAGAGCCAGTGAAAATTTTAGATTTAGCTCATAGAATGATAAATTTAAGTGGGTTAAGCCCAATAACCAATGAAAATCCTGAAGGAGATATAAAAATTAAATTTACTGGTTTGAGGCCTGGCGAGAAATTATATGAGGAATTATTAATTGGAAAAAATGTTATTCAATCCCAACATCCTCAAATTATGCAAGCCAACGAAAACTCACTAAAGTGGAATGAATTACAGGACATTGTTAATATCATCATTAGATCACGAGAGTTACTAGATGTTGATTCTATTCGTCAAATTTTATTGGATAAAGTAGAGGGTTATCATCCTTCCAATCAAATTTAAAAATGAAGGTAGCTATAATTGGCACACGCGGAATACCCAACCACTATGGTGGTTTTGAGCAGTTTGCCCAATACCTTTCAGATGGCCTTTCTCAAATGGGGCATCAAGTATTTGTTTATAATTCGCACAATCATCCTTTTCAAGAAAATAAATGGAAAAATGTAAACCTAATTCACTGTTTTGATCCTGAATATAAATTGGGCACTTTTGGACAGTTTTTTTATGACTTAAACTGCATTCTCGATAGTCGAAAAAGAGACTATGATGTTATCCTGCAACTTGGCTACACAAGTAGTTCTATATGGAATGTGTTATTCAAGACAGGGGTCAAAATTGTAACCAATATGGATGGTTTAGAATGGAAAAGATCCAAATTTTCTCGACCCACTAAATGGTTTTTAAAGATAGCAGAGTGGCTAGCTGTTAAGTTTAGTGACGAGCTTATTTCAGATTCCGTTGGAATACAAGACTATTTGTACAAGACGCATAAAGTTTCCTCAACCTATATTCCATACGGCGCTGAAGTGTGTGAACGTCCCAAACAGAGTCAACTAGAAATTTACGATTTAGTTCCCTATGAATATGATATTCTTGTGGCTAGAATTGAACCTGAAAATAATATAGAAACTATTATAGAGGGATTTATTTCTTCAAATGTAAAGAGAAAGCTAGTAGTAGTGGGAAGTTTGAATACTGTACTCGCTAAAAGATTGGTTAACATTATTTCTGATGAAAGGATTGTATTTTTTGACTTTATCACATCTATTGATATTCTTAACGCATTAAGATATTATTCAAATATATATTTTCATGGCCATACCGTAGGAGGCACCAATCCATCTTTGTTGGAGGCCATGTCATCTAATGCTTTGGTATGTGCTCACAATAATATCTTTAATAAATCTATTTTGGGAAACGATGCCTTTTATTTTGAAAATTCAAAGGATGTGTCCTCTTTGTTAGAAAAATGCCAAAAGCAAAACTATCAACACCTCTGTCAAGCTAATATCAGAAAAATTATAAAAACCTACAATTACTCAGATATTATCTTCAAGTATGAGCATGTGTTAAGATAGTTTTGATTTAGAATTTTTTTTTTATCTTTAAAACAACCTTATCATTTTTTATGAGTAGTGATAAATCATTCAAACTGCGCTTGTTATTTGCTTTTGGCGATGTTGTTTATCTTATAATGTCATTGCTAATTGCTCACCGACTTACTTTTTTTAATATTGATTTGACAGATAATTATATTTTTCTAAATATAATTTTCATATTGTTTTGGCTGGTTTCGGCGTACTTCTTCAGATTATTTTCTTACGAAAGAGGGGCACGAATTGATGAAATTCTTTTGGATTTATTAAAAGCCATTATTGTTCATTTGCTCATAATTTCCACTTTTTTGTCTCTGCTCAGTTCTAATCACTTTTCAAAAGAGTGTGTTTTGTACTCTTTCTTTATTAGCTACACTTTGTTGTTTATTTGGCGTAGTTTTTCATTATTTCTTATTAAGAAATATAGAAAACTTGGATATAATTATAAGCAAGTTGTTTTAATAGGCAAGGTTGACAAAATTCCATCTATTATCCAATTCTTTACTAAAAAAGAGCATGGCTATAAGCTTATTGCGTTTTTTAGTGATACTGACTATAAAAATAAATTAAAAGTTCCAAGCTATCCAATATCCCATCTTGAAGATTTTTGTTTTGAAAACAAAGTCGAAGAGATGTATTATTCTGAGTCTATTTACAACTCTGAATTGTTGGATAAAATCATTCGGTTTTGTGATGACTCCATGATCCGATTAAAAATTATTCCTGATTTTAGTGCTTTTAAACAGAGAAAGTTTGTTGTAGATTTTTACTCTAGTAGACCCGTCATAACACTCAGAGAGGAGCCTTTACAAGATGAATTTAACCGAATTCTGAAAAGGTTTTTTGATATTATATTTTCTCTAATTGTAATAGGGCTAATATTATCTTGGTTAGTTCCACTGATAGCAACTCTTATAAAGTTAACATCAAAGGGTCCAGTGTTTTTCGTTCAGCGTCGATCAGGATTAGACAATAAAGAATTCAATTGTCTAAAGTTTAGAACAATGGCTGTTAATGATGATTCTGATAGTATACAGGCTTCAAAAACTGATTCTCGAATAACCCCCTTGGGTCGTTTTTTGCGAAAAACTAGTTTGGATGAAATGCCACAATTTTTTAATGTTTTGTTAGGAGATATGTCTGTTGTTGGGCCAAGACCACATATGCTTAAGCACACTTCTATGTATTCCAATATAATAGAAGGATATATGGTAAGACAACTAGTTTTACCAGGTATTACGGGAGCCGCACAAGCTAACGGTTTTAGAGGAGAAACAAAAGTGCTTTTTGATATGGAACAACGTGTGAAGTACGATGTTTGGTACATAGAAAATTGGTCTCTTTTTTTAGATGTGAAGCTAATTGTTTTGACTATTATTAACATGATTAAAGGGCAAAAAAATGCTTACTAAAATTGTGAAAATATATTGGCTTTTTCTAGCTTGTTTTCTTTTTTCTAACATGCTTTTATCCCAATGTTTACAAATAAATATTGAGGTTTTATCCGAACCGTTTTGTCTAGGAAGTTATAATGGTGGGCAATTAAATGCAAACGTACAAGGCGGTTCTGGTGAGTACACTTATGAATGGGTCAACGCAAGTGGCTCATTTCTCCCCGGAGGTCCGCAAACTAATCCAACAACATATAGTTTTCTTCCACTAAATTTAGAATGTTGGGTGTATGTTACGGATTTAAATCAGAATTGTGTGGATTCTGCTTCATACACATTTACGGAATATGCTTGCACTGACGACACTACAGAAATACAAGTGTATAGTCAATTTGATATCAATCCTGTTGGCTACAACACATATTCCGAATGTGAAATACAATTAGAAAACCAGGGTTGTGAGGTCCAGTTCAAGCCCGAGTTTATCATTTCTCACCAAACCGACATCATAGAGCCAAATGATTTGACTGTGGAATACTATAATTCACAATCTGTTTGGAAAACCATTGATTACACAATCAATTCAAGCGGGCAAGCAGTAGGATATTGGGGGAGTGAGTCTGGTGAAACATTAAATTGTGATGAATTAAGAATACGTCCAGTTAGAGTTAAATTTAATCAGTTTAATCCAACATCCCCTCTTGGACAATATGATGCTATTTTAAGGGTTTGGAGTGTCGATCAAGACGGAATTTTACAAGAAATTATTTCGGAAGAAGAGCCTATTTCGTTGACATTGATTGACACCATATGTGATGAATTGCAAATGGAATTATCTGTGACTGATGCCAGCTGTCCTGATCAATCTAATGGCCAAGTTGAGATTTCCGCCAGTGGCGGACAAGAGCCTTATCTATTTTCATTCAACAATAGCCTTTTTTCTCAAACCAATATGTTTGATAATCTCTCGTACGGAATGTATTATATTTCCACAAAAGACGCATCAGGCTGTCAAAATTCAGATTCCATTTACATTAACCCTGAACCTGTTTTGCCAGATTCTTTATGGTTTACCAATGTGGGTTCAAATAGTGCTTCCATCAACTGGACTGTAGATTCGCTTGTTGATGGCTATAAATTTAGATACAAAAAAAGTGAGCAAGCATGGTCATCGGCACAAGTGGTTGCCTCTGGTGTTTTTGACAATGGTATAGCAGAAATGAATGCCTTCAAAATACTTAGCAACCTTGATCCATTAACTGATTATCAGGTTCAGGTTAAAACTAACTCATTATTAGGTTGTCAAGAAGGATGGTCATCCACCATCTACGCATTTACCACATCATTTGATTATAGCTACAACTTAAATCATAGTTGTTCACAAACAAGTTCTGGTCAAATAACGTTTGAAATTGAAACCGATAATGTTTACACCTTTGAGTGGTCCAGCTCCAACGGCTTCTCATCTAACGATGCCTCTATTTCTAATCTGTCTTTGGGAGATTATCAGCTTCTTGTTTCAATCGATTCTGATATTGTTTTCGACACTACTTTTACCATACTCATTAGTACTTCAAACATTGACTTGTCATTAAATGGACAAATATTAAATCAAAATGTTCCCTTACAACTCTGTGATGAATCAAATAACCTCCAAGCATCCTTGGGTTTTTCGAATTATATTTGGAGTAATGGAGAAACTGGCCTACAGTCTACTATCTTCTATTCCGATTCCTCCATTTTTGTTGAAGCTCTTGATACTAATAATTGTCTTGTTTTTTCAGACACACTATACACACAAACGAATAATGATTTCGTAAATCTTATTGAAGCGAATCAGAACGAAGAATTTATTCAAGCTAATTATAGTTTGTGTAGTAATGAAGACGCTATTGAAATTGATATTAGTCAATTCATTACTGGTGATTACATTGTTCAATGGTATGAAATAGATGGTCAAGATTCAATCAATTTGGTCTCTTCCACAAACATTGACCTGATTCCTGAAGCCTCAACCAATTATCTGCTAGAAATTTCTGATTGTTTTTACGATTTTAGTGTTGATTATTTTCTATCCCCACAGCTTTATTATGATATTCAAAGTCCATTGTGTTATGGTGATACCAATGCATCAATAGTTCTTTACTCAGACTCACTTTCACCAACGACTCATTTCACTCTAGCTAACTCAAACAATGAGGTCTTATTAGACCAACTGTCAACACAACTTAGCGATACAGTGCATGATCTAGTAGCGGGTCAATATGTTGCCACTTTAGAAAATATTTGGTTTTGTAGCACTCAAGAAATACTAAATATCACTCAACCACAACCACTTTTGATTGATAACTTTGCCAACACTGATCTTGTATGCTTTGGGGATTCTAATGCACAAATAAGTTATGAATTATCAGGTGGTACTTTTCCTTATAATTACCTCATTAACTCAGATAGCTCATTGTTAAACGGTCAGATTTATTCTGGTAGTTTTGATATTGTATTTTCTGATGATAACAACTGTCTAATAGACACAGTATTTGTTGTTAATGAGTCTGCACCAATTACCCTTAGTGTTATCGATTCTCTGTCTTTCAACGCAAGCTGTTTTGGAGATAATGACGCCCAAATTAGTGCTTTTTCATCTGGCGGAGTACCTCCTTATATATTTGGTCTCGATGGTCATGTGCAAGCATCGTCTACTTTTTCAGAATTAACAGCAGGAGTATATACCCTTTCGGTTCAAGACGACCAAGGATGCAATAGTGAAATGCAAGTGGAGGTCATACAACCCGACCAAGCTTTAATTATCGAAAACTATGAACTTTCGGATACATTAGGTTATTGTGCACTTTGTGAAGGCGATTCGACAGGCCAAATATCCATTGACCTATTGGGAGGTTCTTTACCATATACTATACATATGTTGGATAATCAAAATACGTTTAATTCGTCATTTATTAATAATTTGATAGGAGGGGGTAACTATCATTTTTATGCTACTGACAGTGAAGGTTGTTTTTCTGATACCATCAGCGTATTGTGTAACTCACCTAGTGAACTTAGCTTTTCAATACCCACCGAGTCTATTTCTACCCCTACGTGTTGTTATTCATGCGATGCCTCTTTGGCATTAGAAGCAACCGGTGGGGTTCAGCCGTTTCAATATCAATTAAATAATACAGAATTTCAGTCGGATGGTGTTTTCAGTCAGCTTTGCGGCGATTCGATTTACGTCATTCGCATTATTGATCAGTTTGGGTGTAGTGTTGAAGAATCAATTGTTATAAATAATATTCCATGCTTAACAATTGATACCATTAATTTCATTAACAATCAACAGCCAGCAGTAGTTAGTGATTCATGTAAACAGGACGGGTCAGCAAAAATTTATGTTGAAGTAGACAACGCAGTGGGGGGTAGTTTTATATCTATTGACAATATGATGAACTATGTTGAAGGACCCTCGTGCCTATTTGATCAGCTGAATACTGGTAGTTACACAATTTATGCTCAAGATAGTCAACTTTGCATGGACTCTTTGGAAGTTATGATCCCCGAAATTACAGCTGTCACAACCGAACTATTATTTGACACTATGTATTGCACGGCTCCATACATTAGTAGTTTAAGCAATCAATCTGATCTAGGAGCTATCTATGTGCAAGCTTTTGAAAGTGCTAATAGTAATTTTCAATATTCTTTAGATCAACTTGATAGCAGTAATTATGTTTCTGATGGAGCCTTTGACAATTTAGAAGAAACAACCTACACACTAAATGTAAAAGATGAGAACGGTTGCATATATGAATACGACATTGAGTTACCGTCTTATACTATGGGGTTTGAATATTCAGTAGTCAATGTTTCCTGTCCTGGTTTTAACGACGGATCTATAGAGGTGACTGACATAGTTTCCGAAGTCAACTCTTGGCTTACACTAAATGATACGTTAATAAACACAAACACTGAAATTTTCGGATTAGATGAAGGTGAATATGAATTGATTGCATATTACACTTTTTCAGACAGTTCGCAGTATTGTTACAATTCAATTAGTTTTGAAATAGATCAAAACGAACCACTAGACTTTTTCTACACTATCAAAAATGTCAGTTGCTTTGACTATTGCGATGCCAGTATTAGCATAGATTCTGCCTTCGGAGGTAATCAGCCATACTCCTTTGTTAACATGAATCAAGTTGACACAAATATTCTATTTGACAATTTATGTGCAGGTCAGTACTCTTTTAAAATGATAGATTCTTTGGGTTGTTCCGTTATACAAGACATAACCATTTTTGAGGGTAATGCTATTTATCCCATTATTGAATTTCAAAATGGAAATATCATAGTTCTGGAGCCTACTAATAATAACCCTAGTATGGGGACACCCCCATACTCATATAACTGGTTTTTAGACGAAGTACCCATCTTAGAAAATGACCAAGACACACTTGTCCCAACTACAGATGGTGTTTATATGGTTTTGGTGACGGATAGTTTGGACTGTAAAGGACAGTCTAGTAGTTTGATTGTTAATGGATTGAAGATAAATTCTAATCTTAATAGAGAACTAAATATCTATCCCAATCCATTTATTAACGATCTGAGGTTGATATCGACTTCGTCAGATTCTTATAACTATCAATTGACAGATGTCAAAGGTCGTATTTTAAGGTCGGGTATTTTTCAAAATCAAAAAGCAATAAATACCGCCGATTTATCTCACGGAATGTACTTTTTAAGGTTAACAAAAAACCAAGAAACTATCGTTTACAAGATTTTAAAACAATAAATATTACGTTTTTAAATTTTCATTAACTTCGTAAGGTTTAAATTTAGACAATCAATGACAATGAAAAAAGTAGCTTTTTTACTTGCTTTCTCGTTAACATGCTTTGTTAACACATTTTTATTTGCTCAGGGTACAGACGATCAGACCGTTGTTTCTATCAGCGCAAATGATTTAATTGTGTTATCCGATGTTAATAAAATAACAGATAATGCCAAGCTTAAAAACCTCAATGATAGAGCATCTGAACAATTGAAAGTTGCTGAAGAATCGTACACAGAGGGTGTAAAGTATCTTCAACAGTCGGACCCATTAAAAGCCATTGAATCTTTCAAAAGAGCATTCAAAAACTATAAACGAATTAAATTCACCGATAATGCTTTGAACTACCCCAATCTTCAGCTAGCAGTTGCTCACCAACTAAGTGAAGATGAAAGAAATAGAAAAAAAGTTGTTCGGTATTTAGACCTTATCACTAAATCAATAGAGAAAGATAAAGAGTGGTTGTATAATCTAGCAATTTTACAATATTTAAGTAAAAACGAGCAGCAAGCTGCTGAATACCTTGAGTCTGTAATTAAAATGGACAAGTACTTCTTTAAGGCCTACGGAAATCTAGCAGCAGTTTACCAACAAATAAATGAACCTAAAAAGGCAAATAAAGTATTAGAAAATCTTACATATGCACAGGAGTCATTAGCAGAGAAGCAAAGAAAGGAACAGCTCGCTTTGTCTAAGAAAAAAATCAAAGAAAAGGAAATAGGCAAAGCCCAAAAACCTGATGAAATATACATTGCTCCAAAAGGAATTAACATTGATCCACTTGCTCTAAAAGCCAAAGGCGATGGCAAATCTATTTTCAAGAATGAATCCATAGTAGCATTTGATGATCGTCAACGTAAGAAAATTACGGAAGGCCAAGAGTATTACGATCAAGGGGTTGTTTTATTTAATTCTGGTGAGTTTCCATTAGCCGTAAAAGCATTTAAATCATCATTGAAAAAATTTAATCAAGCCAAAGTATCTCAATTAACACAAAGCTATGTGAATGCAAACCTAGCAATGTCTTACTATAGAAGTGGCGAAAAGAGAGATCTAAAGAAGGTAGTTCCTATTATTGAAACGCTATCCAAACAAATATACGATGAGCGTGATTGGACATACAATATTGCTGTAATGCAATACGGTGTAGAAAATAAAGAACAGGCCATTAAGCTACTAGAAAATTGTAATTCGGTTGATAAATACTTTTTGTTGTCTTATCAAAACCAAGTAGCGATTCATAACGAACTTGAAGATGAAAAAAGTGCCAAAAAAGCGTACAAACTACACGAAAGATACAAAGATGAATTAACCGAGATATATAAAGATTTTGTCAAAACCGGTGTAAAATTGAAGGATGTAGATTTGTCATTTTTAGAAGGCGCCATATTCAGAGTGGCTTTGGGAGATTTCAGTGAGTTTAATATGCCTATTGATATTTATTTGCACGATGATCTTCTAACCATTCCTTTAGGTAACGATTACTATTCATTCATATGTGGGAAGTTTCCTGACTATACAAAAGCAGAATCGTATTTAAATAAAGTATATGAAATTGGTTACGAAAATGCCTTTATTATTGCGTTTAAGGATGGCGTAAGAACCAATTTTGCTTCTGAATACAAATAATCCTTTTTACTTTTTTTGTGTCAATTGATTAGACTATCTGCAGTCCCAGCTTTCTGTCCATGTATATTTGAATAGACCATTGATGGAATCACCAGAAACTTGATCATAAGAGATAGAAGTGTTTTTAACATCTTTTAAATCTTCGCCGCAAAATTCACCAATTGATATGGGACTAAGATATCGTTCGAAATCTATTACTGAGTTTGTGTCTATTGGAACTGCTGGATCGGTAACCAATAATTGACCAAGTCCTTGAAGTGTGTAGTTAGTTGTTGAGTCTAAACTATAGCTGGAAGTTGAGTCAACATAGGTGTGGTATTCAACGGTCAAATTCATATCGGTGGTTACCTGACAGTCTAAACATTCTAAGCAAGATGACAAGAGTACAACCACAATTGCACACGACGAGATTAATTTTAAGTTCATAAAGATTAGTTAGTTAGTTTAAAAAAATATGTTAAGGTTATTGGGATAATCAACTAGAATGCAAAACCTAATCGAATCTTAATTCTGTATGTTTCGAGTTTCGCAAAATCGGTAAGGCCATCCAAATCTCTGTAAAAACCTGATGTAAACTTCAATGATTCATTTCCTTTGGCTTTGATAACAACCGTGTTGCCATCTTCATCAACGATTCCATAATAGCCATTAGCCACATCAGTGTCAGGAGCAGTGCCACTAAACGCGTAAACATCACCGTACTTTATTTGTAGATAATAATTAGGGTCATATGCTAAGTCATTCACATTATCTACATTTTGGTTTAAGTTCCAAGTATCGTTTCCATTAAAGACTCTTTCGCTTCTGCTAACTAATTTGTACTGGGGGCCAACTTGAATATCTAAAGACAGCTTATCAAAAAATAACCACTGACGACCAATGGCCACACCTCCCATAAATGTAAACTCATTTTGTTTGTATGAAACGTCGTGCCATGTAAGGTCATAGTTACTCACCGCAGCGTTGGTACTATTAGGGTTTGTAAAAATAGCTCCATTGGTATTTGCTTCTCCATAGTTATCCGCTGTTGGATCCGTATTTTCCGAGTTTAACCAAGGGCCTGTGTAGCCCTCAAAAACATCGTTTTGATACAACTGTGGATACATCAAGTAGTTCATAGCTTGATTTACTTCCAATGGGGTGTTATCGTCAAAATCAATGGTGGTTGATTGTATGTTTACAAATGGAGCAAAATACCACCCTCTTGGTGGATCGCCTATGTTTTGGCTGTATGTTTTAATATAGCTTCTATATTCCACTCCAAATCCAAAACCAGACACTTTAGTAACGGATTGTCTGGCAACGGAATGATTGGTAGATTCAGCCACCACCTGAATACCATTAACATTATTGTTAAAATCATAGTTTGAGTTGGTATCAATAACGGCAGTTAGCCCATCGCCGAATGTCTGGGACTGATTCAAGCTAATAAAAGATAAAGAAAACTGTAAAGACCCTTTGGTAAGGATGTTAGGCCATTTCCCTTGGGAGCGTAATCGACCAGATGATTTAATGTTATTCATTCCTTCGTTGAAAGTTCGTTCATAGGAAACTTCATACATGCCAAAGGCGGCATCCAACCCACTCACTTTCACAACACTTTCTTGAGAGTATGAGAAGAATCCAATTAATAAGCCAACAAATATTAGGGCAATTTTTTTCATTTTTACTAAGTATTTACTTTGTTTTCTAGTCGTCAAATATAGTGAATTAGAATTACTTTCTGACTTCAGCCTTTATTTTATGTTCAAACGCTTGCAATAGACGATTCATTGTGTCATCAATTTCGCTATCAGTCATTGTTTTTTCTTTGTTTTCAAGAACGAAACTCAAAGCATAAGATTTTTTGCCATGAGGGAGATTTTTTCCTTCATAAACATCAAATAAATTCACCGACCTAAGAAGTTTTGTTTCTGTTTGAAAGGCTAGTTTTTTGAGTGCTGAAAACTCTATGTTTGTATCTAGTAATAATGATAAATCTCTTTTTACAGAAGGGTATTTACTGTATTCAGAGTATGTGATGTCTTTAGCTAGATAACAGCATAATATGGTATCCCAGTCAAACTCGGCGTACAGAACCTCTGTCTTGATATTAAATGACTTGAGTAAATGATCAGAAACATAGCCAAATTCACATAAGGTGTTTTTTTTGGAAACGATTGAATATGAATCATCTAGATAGGAAAGGGATGTGTTTTTTTCTTTCAAAGCTGGAATTCCTAGTCGATTCAATACCAATACCACGTATTTTTTAAGCCAGTAAAAATCTTTGGCTTTTTTTATATCTTGCCAATTTTCTTCCATTTCATTGCCACAAGCAATGAGGATTAATTTATTTTTTTCAAGCCGTTTTCCATTCACAAGCCGATAGCTTTTACCAAATTCATAGAAGCTTAAATCACTTGCTTTTCTATTTATGTTGTGGGAAATGTTTTCTAATCCTGAAAATAGTAAACTTTGTCTTAGAACATTTAAATCTTGACTTAGGGGATTAATGATTTTAATGCATTCTTCTTCCTTTATTTCGTCTATTAATCGACAATAATCTATTTTTGTCAATGAATTATTCATGCATTCGTTGAATCCGTTGCTTGTCAAAAAATTAGAAACCACATTTTTTAAATGTGTTGGGTTTGGTTTTTGTGAATAGCTTATTGAGGACGAAATACGTTTTGGAATACTTATGTTGTTGAATCCATATATTCGAAGAATTTCTTCAATAATATCTACTTCTCTGGTTACGTCTTTTCTGTAGGTCGGAACTGCTAGCTCCATCATGTTTTCGTCAGAACGTAATACATCTATTTCTAATGTGTCTAGTATTGACTTAATGGTTTCATGTGGTATCTTTTCACCAATTAGTTGATCAACGGTCTTGAAGTAAACCAATACTTTTTGCGGTTCAATTGGTTTGGGATAAATATCTATTATTTCAGATGAAATTGTGCCTTGACAAATTTCTTCAATGAGGTTGGCAGCACGTTTTAAAGCGTATATCACAGTATTGGGGTCTACGCCTCGTTCAAATCGAAACGATGCATCAGTGCTTAGGGCGTGTCGCTTAGCACTTCTTCTTATTGAAATGGGGTCAAAATAGGCACTTTCTAAGAAAATATTGGTAGTGGTTGAGTTGACACCTGATTCCATTCCTCCAAAAACGCCTGCTATACACATAGGTTCAAGATGACCGTTGCAAATCATTAAATCATCACATGAAAGTTTACGTTTTTCCTCATCTAGTGTAGTGAACTCGGTTTTGTCATCTAGCTTACTTACGATGACTTTTTTATCTTTTATTTTTGAAGCATCAAAGGCATGTAGTGGTTGTCCCATTTCATGAAGTACAAAATTGGTAATATCAACAACGTTATTTATCGGAGTTAGTCCAACATTATTGAGTTTCTTTTTTAGCCACGAAGGAGATTCATTAACCTGCACATTGTCAATGCATATAGCAGCATATCTAGGGCAGGCTTCTAAATCCTTCACCTCAACAGTTATGGGGCTGCTTTTTGGTGCTTCAAATTCGTTGATTTCAGGAAGTGATAAGTTGCAGTGTATGTTAGTTTGTTTTAGTGCAGCAACTAAGTCCCTTGCTACTCCGTAATGGGACATTGCGTCAGAGCGGTTTGGGGTTAATCCTATTTCGAATACCACATCGCTTTCTACCTTAAAAAATTCGCTAGCCAAAGTTCCTGCCACAGCGGTGTTTTCTAATACCATTATTCCATCATGGTCATTTCCCAGACCGAGTTCTGATTCAGAGCAAATCATTCCTTCAGAAACCTCCCCTCTTATTTTGCTTTTTTTAATTTTAAATGAATCGTTTGTTGTGTAAATAACACTGCCAACAGTAGCAACAGCTACTTTTTGACCAACACTGACATTTGGGGCGCCACATATAATCTGTAGATTGTTTTCTTGTCCTACGTTAACGCTAGTAATGTTTAATTTATCAGCATTAGGGTGCTTATCTTTACTCATTACTTCCCCAATCACAACACCTTTTAAGCCTCCTTTTACGCTTTCTATGGTTTCGATTCCTTCTACCTCTAATCCTGAGTCAGTCAAGTATTTGGCAACCACCTCTGCCTGCAAGTCAATATTTATGTATTCTTTAAGCCAACTATATGATATTTTCATTGTGGTAAAATTAAAATGTAAAATTATAAAAAAGAATTAGGTCGTTGGCTTTTAGTGCTAGGATATTCTACTCCATTCGATATGTTTGCTACTAATGGCTTTGTAGTGCTTGCGAATGACTTCGTTTTGTGGTTGGTTCAGCTCTGGGTCGTTTTCTAATACTTCAAGGGCTAACTTTCTTGCATAAAGTAATATGGCATTGTCTTTTATTATATCAGCAACCTTCAGTTCAAGGATACCACTTTGCTGTGTTCCCATCATATCACCCGGGCCTCTAAGTTTCAGGTCAACTTCTGCAATCTCAAATCCATTGCTAGTGCGAACCATGGTCTTTAGTCGCTCTTGCCCTTCTTTACTGATTTTATTTCCACTCATCAAAATACAATAGGACTGTGCTGCGCCTCTTCCAACTCGACCGCGTAACTGATGGAGTTGTGATAGGCCAAATCGTTCAGCACTTTCAATAACCATAATACTGGCATTGGGAACGTTGACACCTACCTCAATAACTGTGGTTGCCACCAATATTTGTGTTTCGCCTTTGCTAAATCGATTCATTTCAAAATCTTTGTCCTCTGATTTCATTTGACCATGAACAATGGAAATATTGTATTCTTTAAATGCTCGACATATACTTTCATAGCCATCCATCAAGTCTTTGTAATCCATTGATTCACTTTCGTTTATTAGTGGGTAAACGATATAAGCCTGTCTTCCTTTTTCAATTTCTTTTCTGACGAAACCCAACATATTTAATCGACCACTTTCTGACTTCCAAATGGTTTTAATGTTTTTTCTTCCAGGTGGTAGTTCATCAATAACGGAGATGTCCAGATCGCCATAAAGGGTCATGGCTAATGTTCTTGGAATGGGTGTGGCGGTCATTACTAAAACATGAGGTGGTTTACTGTTTTTTAACCACATTTTTGCACGTTGTGCGACACCAAATCGATGTTGTTCGTCGATAACTACAAATCCCAAGTTTTTGAATTTCACTTTGTCTTCTAATAGTGCGTGTGTGCCGATTAAAATACGTGTGTTGCCATTTTCTAGCTCTCGATGAATATTTGCTCGATCAGATTTTTTTACAGAGCCAGTAAGCAGATCAATACGAATGGGCATGTTTTTTAGTAAGTCGGTGAGCGTTGTAAAGTGTTGTTGAGCTAGAATTTCAGTTGGCGCCATAAGGCATGTTTGATAGCCATTGTCTATGGCCAGAAGCATACTCATTAGGGCTACTAGTGTTTTTCCGCTACCCACATCGCCCTGAAGCAAGCGATTCATCTGAGCTTCTTTGCCACAATCTTGTCTAATTTCTTTTAATACTCGCTTTTGTGCGTTTGTAAGATCAAATGGCAAATGATGGTGGAAAAAATTGTTGAAAGTGTCGCCAACATTTAAGAGTGGAAACCCCTTGAGTTTTTTTTGACGAACGATTTTCATTCTAATAAGCTGTAATTGAATAAAAAAAAGCTCTTCAAATTTTAGTCTATACTGTGCTCTTTGCAGGCTTTCATTATTTTTTGGAAAATGAATATTTTCAAACGCTTCATATCTAGCTAAGAGGTTTAATTTAGTGATAAGCTTTTTGGAAAGCGTCTCGGGAATTGAATGTTTGAGCTGTTGGACTAAAGTCTTGGTGAGTTTTGCTACCGCCTTGTTTGAAAGCCCTTTTTTACTTAACTCTTCAGTAGATGGGTATACGGGCTGCAGTTTATCATGATTTAGCCTGTTTTGACTAGTAAAAAGATCAATTTCAGGATGAGCGATATTTATCTTACCGTTAAATAAATTAGGTTTACCAAATACAATATATTCAGTGTTGACTTCCAAACTATCTTTAATCCATTGAATGCCTTTGAACCAAACTAATTCTAAGGTACCATGTTGGTCTTGCAATGTGGCGCTAAGCCGCTTGCTTCTTTTTGCCCCCAACTCTTTCAAATTCACAATTTTACCAATCACTTGAACGTATGGAAGATCGCTATTTATCTGTTGGGTGTTGTAAAAAGTTGTTTTGTCGACATATCTAAAGGGTACGTGGAAAAGCAGGTCTTGAAAGGTGTGAATTCCTAATTCCTTCCTCAATACTTCAGCGCGTTTTGGTCCCACACCTTTTAAGTACTCAATGGATGTGAACAATTCTTGCATGTCGTTATGTTAGAAATCGTACTTTTAAGAAAGCCACAGTATCAGCTCTAGCAACGAATAACGCTATATACTATTGGCTCCCATAAACAGTACGGGATTTTCTAAATAGGATTTTAATACACCTAAAAATTTCGCCCCAACTACGCCATCTACTACTCTGTGGTCGCATGATAAAGTAACTTTTAATGTATTGCCAATAACGATTTTACCATCTTTAACTATGGGTTTTTTGACGATACTACCGACAGCTAAAATACAAGCGTCTGGTGGGTTAATAATAGCTGTAAAAGCTTCAATGTCAAACATCCCTAGATTGGAAATGGTAAAAGTGTTCCCTGCCCAGTCTTCTGGTTGTAGTTTTTTAGCTTTAGCCTTTGCACTATACTCTTTTATTTGACTAGAAATTTCTGAAAGTCGTTTGTTATTGGCAAAACGAACGACAGGCACAAGAAGGCCTTCTTCAACAGCCATGGCAACTCCTATGTGAATGTGTTCATTTGTGCGAATTTTATCACCTAGCCAACTAGAATTCGCTTGTGGATTTTGTTCTAGCGCCATGGCGCATGCTTTGACAATCATATCATTGAAGGAAATCTTGACTGGAGACAGCTGATTTATCGCTTGTCTAGCTTCAATGGTTTTATCCATATTTATTTCCGCAGTGAGGTAGAAGTGAGGGGCTGAAAATTTACTTTCGCCTAATCGTTGAGCAATCACTTTTCTCATTTGCGAGACTTCAATTTCTGTGTGTCTTTCGACAGATGGCCTTAGATTACTTCCGTTGTAGTTGTCAATATCTCTTTTGATGATTCTACCATTGTCACCACTTCCTTTTACTAGTGAAAGGTTTATGTTTCGCTCACTCGCTAGTTTTTTTGCTAGTGGTGAAACAATAGTTGAATCGTTGCTCTCGTGTTTAGTGATTGGTGTGCTTTCTACAATCGTTACTTCGACAGGTTTTTGAACGACTTCTTCGGGAGCTGTGGATTCTACAACTACTTTCTGTTCTTCTTTTTTTACACTTTGTTCTTTTTCTGGTTCATCGCTTATGTCAGCTTTTAGAAGTTCACTAATGTCTTCACCTTCTTCTCCCAATATAGCGAGTATGCTGTCTACTGGGGCTTTGCCTCCCTCTTCAACTCCTATATGTAAGAGATATCCTTCTTGAAAACTTTCGAATTCCATAGTGGCTTTATCGGTTTCAATTTCAGCAATTAGATCGCCTTCTGAAACTTGGTCGCCAATTTTTTTGTGCCATTTTGCTACTACGCCTTCAGTCATTGTGTCGCTCAAGCGTGGCATATTCACTACTTCTGCCATTGTTTATTCTTTAATAAATGGGTAATCACTTTGTTCGTAAACGCTATCGTAGAGATCTTGCTCGTTAGGAAAGGGTGATTCCTCTGCAAATTTTACGGCCTCGGCAATGGTATTTTTTACTTCATTGTTTATGGCCTCAATTTCCTCTTCTGTAGCGTATTTTTTCTTCATGATAATATCTAGAGTTGTATTTATGGGGTCAATTTTTTGATATTCTTGTACTTCTTTTTTTGTTCTATAATGCTGGGCATCTGACATGGAGTGTCCTTTATAACGATATGTTTTAGCTTCTAAAAATGTGGGGCCGTGGCCTTTTCGTGCTCTTTGTACAGCTTCGTTTACTTCGTTCATAACGACAACTGGATTCATTCCATCAATTGCCTTACTGGGCATTTCGTATCCAAGACCCAATTTCCATATTTCGGTATGATTGGCTGTTCGTTCAACGGAAGTCCCCATGGCATAGCCATTATTTTCTACAATAAAAATGACGGGCAATTTCCACAACATAGCTAAGTTAAAGGTTTCGTGAAGTGATCCTTGCCTTACAGCACCGTCTCCCATAAAACATAATGTCACTCCATCATTACCATTGTATTTGTCGGCAAAAGCGATACCAGCTCCTAATGGTATTTGCCCCCCTACAATGCCATGGCCTCCAAAAAAATTATGTTCTTTACTAAACATGTGCATTGATCCACCATTTCCTTTGGAGCAGCCAGTAATTTTGCCCATGAGTTCTGCCAGAATATACTTAGGTTCAACACCCATGGCAATGGGTTGAACGTGGTTTCTGTAGGCGGTTATCATTTTATCTTTTTTGGGGTCTATCGCTTCAGAACATCCTGCAAGAATGGCTTCTTGGCCATTGTAAAGATGCAGAAAACCCCTTATTTTTTGTTGAATGTACAAGGCGGATGCTTTGTCTTCTAATTTACGCCACAGTAGCATATCCTTGTACCACCTTAGGTAAATTTCTTTTGAAATTTTTTTTGACATGTGTGTTTGTTATTACTACAAATTTAAAACAAAAATAACATAAAAGAATAGAATAAAGAGGTACATTAATTGGTTAAAACCGCTTTGTTGTTTTTAGCCGTTGGCAAAAGACTAATCGATTTCATTTGAAAGCATAATATTAGAACTATATTTTAATCACTCATTTGATAAATATTAACGATATTTGTAAAATGTTTAGAGCCCTTACTATTCTTTTAGTTTTGACAACCATAGTCACAAATGCACAAACTTTCAAGGTTTCTAGTAACGTAATAAGTACTAGTTTGTATGAACCATTTGCCCCTGTTGGTGGGTACACTATTGCATTTGAAAGAATACTGGACCCTGGTTACAGCTTAAACCTAGCCCAATTCTCATACAAGCTTGGCTTGACGATGATTTCCGATACCAAAAAAGGTAAAATTGCAACAATAGGCGATGCAGTATTTTACGATGAGGACGCATTTAGGTACTCAGGTTTTCTTATTGTGCCGGAGATAAAATACTATTTTACATGGGACGCTCCTATGGGTGTATATATCAATGTGTTTGGTAGTTATTCTGATTACCTAGAAACCTACACCGATGAAAAGGTTGATAGTTTTGATGATTATGATAAAAAATACAACACACTAGGTCGTGGATTAGGTGCTGGTTTTCAATTTAATATTTACAAAAACTTGACATTAGATATTGTGGGTGGTTATAATATTTCAAATGTTTCTTCTAAAACCAAGCCAATTGGAGAAGACGAATTTATTGAAAACCCTGATATAAAGGAGGATGGCCTGTATTTAAATGCCTTCTTAGGGTTAAATTTTTAATTTGTTATTTGTAGTTTAATCCTTCAATAAGCCCATCGTCGGTTTTCTCAGGGATGGTAACTCTCAGATTGGGTGTACGCTTCATTTCTCTTTTGATAGCAAACATGGCTTCATCGTTTCGTGCCCAATTTCTTCTAGCAATGCCATTGTTAACATCCCAATGGAGCATCATTTCTAATTTCTTGTCGCTGTCCTCGCTGCCATCTATAAGCATGCCAAATCCGCCATTGATGACTTCCCCCCAACCAACTCCGCCACCGTTGTGTATAGACACCCAGGTAGCGCCTCTAAAGCTATCGCCGATAACATTTTGAATGGCCATATCGGCTGTAAAGCTAGAACCATCATAAATATTTGATGTTTCTCTGTATGGTGAGTCGGTTCCTGAAACGTCGTGATGATCTCTTCCAAGTATAATGGGCCCAATGATTTTATTCTTGATAGCTTCATTGAATGCTCTTGCAATTTTTATCCTTCCTTCCGCGTCGGCATAAAGAATTCTAGCCTGCGAACCCACAACCATTTGATTTTTTTTGGCGTTCTTTATCCAGTGTATATTGTCTTGCATCTGCTGACGAATTTCTTTTGGCGCATTGAGTATCATTTCTTCAAGTACGTGACAAGCTATTTCGTCAGTTTTTTCTAAATCTTTTTCGTTACCACTGGCGCATACCCACCTAAATGGACCAAAGCCGTAATCAAAACACATGGGGCCCATTATGTCTTGAACATAGGATGGGTATTTGAATTTAAGCCCGTCCTCAGTTAGAATATCAGCTCCTGCACGCGATGATTCTAATAAAAAGGCATTACCATAGTCAAAGAAATAGGTGCCTTTTTCAGTATGTCGGTTGATGGCTTTAGCATGTCTTCTTAGTGTGGACTGTACTTTATTCTTAAATTCTTTGGGATTTGTAGCCATTAAGTGGTTCGATTCTTCGAGAGTTAAATCAATAGGATAATACCCTCCTGCCCATGGATTGTGTAATGATGTTTGATCAGATCCAAGGTCCACATAGATGTCTTCTTCCAAAAATGCTTCCCAAACTTCAACGATATTTCCTTGGTAAGCGATTGAAACAATTTCTTTTTGATGTTTGGCTATTTTGACCCGCTGGCATAGTTCGTTAATATCATCAATTACTTCATCTACCCATCCCTGTTCATGTCTAGTTTTTGTGGCTTTGGGGTTGATTTCAGCAACTACGGTTATGCAGCCAGCAATGTTTCCCGCTTTGGGTTGAGCACCACTCATACCACCTAAGCCAGCTGTTAGAAATAATCGCCCACTAAGACCTTCTTGACTAATTTTACGACCTGCGTTGAGTATAGTGATGGTAGTCCCATGCACTATTCCTTGTGGACCTATGTACATGTATGACCCCGCTGTCATTTGACCAAACTGGGTGACTCCCAGGGCATTGTATTTCTCCCAATGGTCGGGTTTGGAGTAGTTGGGAATCATCATTCCATTAGTTACTATTACTCTAGGTGCACCTTTGTGTGAAGGAAATAATCCAAGAGGATGACCCGAGTAAATTACAAGGGTTTGTTCGTCATTCATTTCGGCCAAGAACTTCATGCAAAGACGGTATTGTGCCCAATTTTGAAATACGCCACCATTGCCGCCATAGGTTATCAGTTCATGGGGGTGTTGAGCCACCCTATGATCAAGGTTATTTTGTATCATCAGCATAATGGCTTTAGCTTGAGTCGATTTACCGGGGTAGTCGTCAATACTTCGTGCTTTCATCTCATAATCTGGGCGATATCTGTACATATAAATGCGCCCATAGGTTTTGAGCTCATCCAAAAATTCCTGAGCTAAAAATGGGTGTTGTTGTGTTGGGAAATATCGAAGGGCGTTTCGAAGGGCTAGCTTTTTTTCTTCTACATTTAGTATATCTTTTCGTTTGGGGGCGTGGTTTACCTTCTCATCATATTCTTTCTGTGAAGGTATCTCTGCGGGAATTCCTTCTAAAATACGTTCTCTAAATGTGGTCATTTGGTTTTTTGTTTTGAAAATGAATCGGTTTTTTTATCGTAACCGTATGGACAATGCTTACATCCACTTTTGCAACAATACCCTCTTTTTAAGTGATATTTTTCCGTAAAAACGATATATCCGTCGCCTGACATGTAATAATCTTCTTGGGATAATTTTTTACTGTTTGAAAAGCGATTCATTAAATGTAGTTTTGAGGTACAAATTTACAACAATCATTACTTAAAAAGGAAGGTGTTTGCAAAAGATACAAAACAAAGGATAGTAGAGTTAGATGTTTCAGATTTCACCTCAAAGAACATTAAGTTACTATTACAACGTGATGAGCTTAATGACGGCGTGTGTATGGGTAACAAATGGTGGAAGCTAAAGTACAATTTGATTGAAGCCGTTGAGAAAGATAAACAGCAAATACTGACCTTTGGAGGAGCTTTTTCTAATCATATTGTTGCCACTGCGTGGGCCTGTAAAAACATGGGTTTACAGTCAGTTGGGATTATTCGCGGCGAAGAACAATTACCCCTTAATCCAAGCTTGAAACTGGCCCAACAATTCGGTATGATATTGCATTATGTGAGTAGAAATGACTACAGAAATAAAGAAATGATGGATTGGCAGTGTATGTTTCCTGATTGTTATTTACTTCCTGAAGGGGGAACCAATCGTTTGGCCGTCAAAGGGTGTGAGGAAATGCTGTATTGCAAGACATTCGATGTGGTATGTGTGCCTGTCGGTACGGGAGGGACTATGGCAGGTATTGTCAATGGCTTGTTGAGCCATCAGCAGGCCATCGGTTTTTCAAGCCTCAAAAATGGCTCATTTCTTAATAAAAAAGTAAGTGACTATCTTTCACACAGGAATACAAATTGGCACATACAAACCGATTATCATTTTGGCGGATACGCCAAAGTGACCTCTGATCTAATTCATTTTATGAATACTTTCAAACAGACGTTTTCTATTCAATTGGATCCCGTTTACACTGCAAAAATGATGTACGGAATTTTTGACATGCTGAAAAATGGGTGTTTTCAGTCAAATAGTACTATTTTAGCTATTCATACAGGTGGACTGCAAGGCATTGAAGGAATGAATCAACGAATTAGAGCAAAAGGATGGCACATCGATTAACAATTTTTCTGCTGATTTTCTCAAATCAACTATTCTCACAAAAGCTTAGTACAGATCAATATATCTCACAATATAAAGATGAAGCCAAACGCCAAATGAAAAAATACCGAATACCTGCCAGTATCACCTTAGCACAAGCCATACTGGAAAGTGGTAATGGAAACAGCGAGCTAGCCAAACAGTCAAATAACCATTTTGGAATTAAATGCCACACTAATTGGCAAGGTGATAAGGTTTTTCATGATGATGATGAATATAACGAGTGTTTTCGTAAATACCAAAGTGTGTTGGATTCTTACGAGGATCATTCAAAGTTTCTCTTAAGAGATAGGTATTTGGGCTTGTTTGACTTGTCGATTAATGATTATAAGGGATGGGCTAAAGGGCTTAAAAATGCTGGTTACGCTACCAATCCAAAATACGATAAGTTGCTTATAAAAATCATAGAAGATTATGATTTAAATGCCTTTGACAAATGGCCCACTGAAAATGAAAATAAATTAGTTTCTGGCTTTTCGATTGGATGGAAAGATCTTATATCACAGTCATTCTTGTATTTTAATGCAGACAAAAAATACTTCATCAACACGCGTTTGTCGAGTTCACTTAGTGATGTGTCTTTGATGCTTGGTGGAGGGCATTTAATTAACAAATACCTTGGTGTTGGTGGAGAGTTTGGCGTTCTTTCTCGTGATATGGAGTTTGATGGCATTGACTTTTTGCCAAATTTTGAGCTTAATACACATCTATTCATTCCTATGAAGCACAAAAAAATTAACCTCAAAATAGGATTGAGCACTACTAATGGGAAACAATATGAACCAAGGATATCGGTAGGTATATTGAGATAATACTAATCGATTGCGTAATTATATAAGGTGTTATTGTTGATTACTAGCAGATTAAGTTTATTATCCATGTCTAGATCGACACAATTGAATTCACCGCCACCAAAAAATGGCGATGAAGAAGCTAATGATCCATCTGACTTGAAGAGGTGACAATACTCACCATTTGAAATTGCCAAGTAGGATTCATTGTTAAAATGAATTGCTTTAGGCAAACTAGTTGCAACCACTTTAAAGGTCATGACTTTATTTTCTGAATTGTAGCACTTAACAGACTTGTCGTCCGAAATAAATAGATTCATTATTTCATCAGAAGTAAAAGGAAAGACATAAAACATGTGATTTTCTAAATCTGATGTCTTGATTTTTGTGCTAGTTCCATTTAATTGAGTCAACCATACATTAGCCAAGGAGTCTGTCGAATAGATGTTACCATTAGTATTGTCAACATAAAAATCACCACTTATAGGTATGTTGTTAATTTTAGTTCTTTTCTTTCCATTGCGTCCAACGATGCTCATATTTCCTTTTTTATCGCAAACATATATGTAATCTTTTGAGGATACGGAAGCGTATTTTACTTGCTGTGAAAGACTATTTTCTAGCGCTTGGAATGACCAACCGTTAACTAGTTCACCAACTTTATTATAGTTATAAAGGTATCCGTCGTTGGATGGAACCATAAAGCGGTATTTTCTATTTTTGTCGTAATCTAATACACTAAGCCCTCGTGATGCTTTTGCTATTAATGACACAGGAAAATTCTCTACATTTCTTCCTAACCGGTCAATGATGTATAAACTATCTTCCGTATTGAATATGTATTGGAGTTTTCTATTTTTATAATAGTCTATTTGGTGAATTTTATCTAAAACTTTTCCGCCAATAGGTTTTGTCCAAATCACTTTACCCTTTTCATTAATCAAAATAATGGATTTTTTAGCGTCTTGGATAATGACATTATGTGTTTTACTTTGGTGGTTGAATACAATTTGTGGTTCGCTAATAATAATTTCATCCAGATCTACAATCCATTCTAGTTGGCTGTCTTGCTGACTGTTACTCTCGTAATGAAGAACAACGTTGTTATAAAATAAATCATCTTTTGAACTAAGCTGGTAAACAAAACCATTGATATTTGTCCAATTTTCTAGTAACAAAATGCTGTCTAATGATGACTTAATAACCGAATTCCAATTTCCAGATGAAGGATTAGAATAATAAAAGAAGTTGCATCTTGTGGCAATTTTATCACTAAAAGTTAAAAAATTAGGATGGTTGTTAAGTGTTTTTTCTGAAAGATAATAATTGATAAATGCTTTTAAATTAGCTGGTGTATCGCTAACTATTAAATAGTTGTCAATCCAAGTGTAGTAGTTGTTTTTGACGGCTTTAAAAAAATAGCCATACATTTTTTTGAAAAGAAAGGGAATATCAATTTGAGAAAGTGTAAAGCCCCTGTACTGCTCAATGAATAATGAATCTCCTGAAATAGATTTGCTTAAAAATTCAAGAATTTCAATGGATTCATCTTTTGATTTAAAAAATATATAGCTTGCTGCTTTACCTGAATTAGACATGGTGTTTATTACTCCCATTTCATTTTGAACAATGCTATTTATGGTATTTTCAATGTCAACTTGATAAGATGAATTTATTTCTTTTATGGATTTGTTGTGTTCATATAGGTTATTGTGTTTTGCCAAAAATTCTTTGTAGTTGGTATGAAATAGAAATGGGTCGTCGACACCAAATGCTATGATTTTATTGGTGTTTTTAGGTGCTATTTTACTGATTTCAATTTTTTGTTCAACCTGAGCAAATAAAGAGGTGAGGTAGTTTGAGGAAGAGTCTTCTACCAGAGTGAAGCCTGAAAGTGTGAAGTCGTCGTTTGTGATTTCCAAGTCTAGTTCAGCCCAGTTAGCCCATCGACTAAGCCATTGTATGTCTTGGTAATCGAATCGCGTATTTTCTGAGATAAACTTGGAAAAAGAGTCAAAATTGACATAAATGTGTCCCACAGAAAAGGTGCTTTTTGTTTGTTCCACTTTTACAAATGCAGGGTTATCTAACAAGCTTATTTTGTTGTTAAGTTGTCTAATTCCTTCTTCAATTAGTAGGTCAGAATTACTCAAGAACAAAATATCACTATGGTGGCATAATTTGGTGTGCTCTGAAATTTGATAAATAGTAATACCGTCATATTGTCTGGTAGTGTAGTTTTGAACCAGTGAGTCATTAGAAAGTATGACGTTAAGTTCAGCTTCTGAACATCCGGTAGATATTTGATAGTTGAAATTATTAGTGGTGTGGTGTATGGATAGATATGCTTCTTTTCCATCAACCAATGAATTAAGTGTTGGGTTAGCCATCAACGTCATTTTGACCTTGTTGATAAAGTGTTTGCATGTTTCCCAACTTGGACTGTTGGTTATGGTGTTGAAAATAGTTGACTTTTCAAGATCATTCATTGTCAGTGCCCAATTGTCACTTTCAATAATAATTGCGGCGTTAGTAGGAATGGCTTCTATGGCTTTTGTTTTGACACTTTTTATGCTTTGGTATTTATGGAAAATTAGAAATGCCACAATGCTCAAGCAAATAATTGTGATTATGGAAACGGTATTGAGACTGTTCTTCATTTTAGAAAATCAAAAATTCAAATTTAATTAAAATTCAATTCCAGTTGGGTAGGCAATAGTTGGAAGCTTTTTCTATGATTTTCATTAACTCCAAACTTAATTATTGCCTCACGGTGTTTTTTTGTAGGGTATCCTTTATTGTTTTTCCAGTCGTATTCGGGATGTTTATTGTGCAATTCGACCATCAATTTGTCACGATAATTTTTTGCCAATACAGAGGCGGCAGCTATAGAGAGGTACTTTGAGTCTCCTTTGATAATACATTTATGGTCGATTGTTTTGTAAGGTGTAAAGCGATTACCATCAATAAGTAGTAAATCTATTTTACATCGTATTTGATCTATGGCTCTGTGCATAGCCAAAAAAGAAGCGTTAAGAATATTAACTTCATCAATTTCAAGGGGAGTGACCAATCCTATGGCCCATTCTTTACAATGGGTCTTTATGTATGGTTCTGCTCGTTCACGTTGATTGGCACTCATTTTTTTGGAGTCGTCAAGAAAATCGTGTTTAAATTCCTTTCCTAAGACAACAGCAGCTGCGACTACTGGTCCTGCTAGACATCCTCTGCCAGCCTCGTCACAGCCGGCCTCAAAAAGAGTTTGTGAGAAATACGGACTAAGCATTTAGCTTTTGACTCGTTCGGAATAGGCGCCTGTTCGTGTGTCAATTTTTATTTTATCACCAATATTGATGAAAAGGGGAACATTAACGGTAGCCCCTGTTTCAACCGTTGATGCTTTCAAGGTATTAGTGGCGGTATCGCCCTTAATACCAGGCTCAGTATAGGTTACTTCCAAAACGACGGATGCAGGCAGTTCGCATCCTAAAATTTTTTCTTCTTCGGCATGAAAAAGAATATCAACATTATCGCCTTCTTTGAGAAAGTCGGGTGCGTTTATTAGACTTTTGTCCATGAATAATTGCTCGTAGTTGACTGTATTCATGAAGTGGAAGGTATCACCCTCGGCGTACAAAAACTGATGTTTTCTATTTTCAATTCGCACTACATCAATTTTAACACCAGCGGTGAAGGTATTATCTAATCTGCGCCCATTTGATAAATTTTTGAGTTTTGTTCTTACAAACGCAGGGCCTTTTCCTGGTTTTACATGTTGAAACTCGATTATTTGCCAAAGATCATTATTGAATTTGATGCAAAGTCCATTTCTAAAATCTGCTGTTGTTGCCATGATTTATTTAATTATCCCTTTTACAATTCCTCTACTGGAATTACGTATGAAGTTAATGATTTTGTTTCTTTCTTTCGAAACACTAAACTCTTTTTCAATTTTTTCGATGGCTTGTGTATAATTAAGTTCAGAATTAAAAATAAGGCGGTATATATTTTGAATTTCTTCTACTTTATTTTCTGAAAACCCTTTTCTATTAAGTCCAATAGAGTTGACACCTGCAAAACTCAAGGGTTCTCTGCCAACTTTTATAAATGGAGGGATATCTTTTCTGGCTAAAGAGCCACCCGAAACCATACAATATGATCCGATTTTAACGAATTGATGAATGGCACTCACTCCGCCAATAATGGTGTGTTGTCCTATTTCGACGTGTCCACCTAGTTGAACACTATTGGCCAGTACGGCATGATTATCTATTATACAGTCATGAGCTACGTGGACATAGGCCATAATTAAACAGTGCTTGCCGACAGTCGTTTTTCCACTGTAGTTGGTGCCTCGATTTATGGTAACATATTCGCGAATAGTAGTGTGGTCGCCGATTATTGCTAAACTGTCCTCGCCTCCAAATTTTAGATCTTGGGGAATGGCTGAAATAACACTACCAGGAAAAATATTGCAATTTTCACCTATGCGGGCTCCGTTCATAATGGTCACATTGGAACCAATACAAGTACCATCGCCAATTTCAACGTTTTCATGAATAGATGAAAAAGCGTCAATGGTTACATCTTTACCGATTCGAGACTTTGGATGAATATTAGTCTGTGGATGATGCATAAATTTATTTCACTTTTTTTATCTGAGCCATCAATTCGGCCTCCATGACCAATTTTTCGCCAACATATGCTTTGCCAAACATGTGGCAAATACCTCTTCTTATAGGACTCATAAGTTCACAGCTAAATACCAATGTATCTCCAGGAACTACCTTTTGTTTGAATTTGACTTTGTCAATTTTCATGAAATATGTTAAGTAATTTTCAGGATCTTCAACAGTATTTAGTATAAGAATGCCGCCAGTTTGTGCCATGGCCTCTACTTGTAGCACTCCAGGCATAACGGCCTCGCCAGGAAAATGACCTTTGAAAAAATCTTCATTAATAGTCACGTTTTTCACCCCAACTACCGATGTTTCGTCCAGATCCATTATTTTATCTATAAGCAAAAACGGGGGGCGGTGTGGTAGCATTTCCATTATTTGGTGTATGTCTTTTACTGCAGGTTGATTTGGGTTGTATATTGGTATGCTTTTTTTCATTAGTTCATTCAATTTTTTTGCAAATGCTATATTTGATTTGTGTCCAGGTTTGTTGATCACAAGACGTCCTTGTATGTTACAGTTTAACAGGGCTAGGTCGCCGATAACGTCTAACAATTTATGCCTGGCGGGTTCATTGTCATACTTTAGTGTTGTGTTGTTCAATATGCCATTATGATTATTGTATTTGTACTTGTCTCCAAAAATTTCTGCTAATTTAAGAAGTTCTTTATGATTGACTTCTTCTTCTGAAAAAACAATAGCACAATCCAAACTTCCTCCTTTTATAAGGTTGTTATCAAGTAACGGCAATATTTCTTTTAAAAAGACAAACGTTCTTGAATCTGCTATTTCTGATTCAAAGTTTGACATACTTTCAAGTTTAGCCCCTGATTTTTTAAGTGTTTTAGACTTGTAATCTATATTAACTTCTATTGCTAATCTCTCATGTGGTTCAATGAAGTATTCACTGCCAGTGTTTTTGTCAATAAAATGATGGGGAGATGTTATCTTAAAAACTTTTTTTGCTGAATTCTGTTTGCTTATTCCAGCTTTTTTTAAGATTTGTAAAAATTGTATGGAGCTCCCATCTAGAATTGGCACTTCAGGGCCATCTATTTCGATGTATAAATTATCTAAGTCAAGCCCTTTTGCGGCAGCTAATACATGCTCTGTTGTTTGTATACTAGCATTACCCTTTTTTAGCAATGTGCTCCTTTTTGTCTCGAAGAAGTTAGAAAGGTGTGCTTTTATTTTTGGCTTTCCTTCCAAATCCGTTCTAATAAAGCATAGCCCTGTATTGGATGGTGCTGGTTTAAAAGTTATTTTGGTAGTTACTCCTGTGTGTAGCCCATGACCGCTTATAGAACATGTTTCTGAGATTGTATTCTGATGGTTTTTCATTTAGTTTTCAGGAGGTTGTTGAGTTGTTTTTCAAGAGAATAAACAAGAGAAAATAATTGCGGTAATTTTTTGAAAGACACGTAAGATTTTCTGTAATCACCAATAGAAAAGGCTGGGGAGCCTTGAATCACTTCATTGTCTTTGATGTTGGATCCGATGCCAGATTGAGCAGCAATTTTAACATTATTGCCAATAAGCAAATGACCAACAATACCAACCTGACCACCTATCATACAATTTTCTCCAATTTTAGTGGAGCCCGCAATACCTGTTTGTGCAGCAATGATGGTGTTTCGACCAATCTCGACATTGTGTGCAATCTGAATGAGATTGTCTAGCTTTGCCCCTTCTTTAATTATGGTTGAGCCCATGGTGGCTCTGTCAATGGTAGTGCCAGCTCCTATTTCGACATTATCTTGTATTATAACATTACCTATTTGTGCCACTTTTATAAGGTCGTCGTCATCGCCATTGGCAAAGCCGAAGCCATCACTTCCAATGATGGCACCGGATTGAATAATGCAGTTTTTGCCAATCTTACACGAGTGATTGATACTAACTCCAGGATAAATAACACTGTTTTTACCAATGGTAACATTATTTCCTAGATGACAATTTGGATATATGAGAACATTTTCTTCAATCGTACAATCTTTACCTATACTAACGTTTGCACCTACAAAAACACCATCGGCTAGTGTGGTGTTCAAGTCAATAAAAGCTGTTTGATTGATGCCTGCTTCTGGTGAAAAATCTTTTGAAAAGTGATTTAGTATTTTTGCAAAACCTTGATAAGCGTTATTAACTTCAATTAGTGTTACCCTAATTTCTTTATAATTAATATCAAAAGCTTCATCGACGATAACCGCACTTGCTCCAGTAGTTTTCAAATAATGGGAATACTTTGGATTGGCTAAAAAGCTAATACTTCGGTCAATACCCTCTTCGATTTTAGAAAATGAGTCAATCACCAAATCTTCTTCTCCAATTACTTTGCCGTTTATAATTTGAGCAATTTCTTTAACCTTTATATTCATTTTACAAATCTATTCAATAAACAATTTATTTTGGATAACAATAAAAATACTTTTTAACGTTTTTTGTTAACGCCGAAATAGTAGACTTGTCTGCTGATGTAATCAAATCAGAAGTGGTTTTATTTTTTGATAAAATATTGATATCTGAATCGTTTAGTTTGTAGGTGTTGTTTGTTATTTGTCCAGAAATAAAAAAATAGTCAATTTCATTTTTATTTAACGTGTATTGAGTGGATATATTTTCTCTAATACTTTGAATTATACTAGTATCCATTGGTTTATCAAGTAGTTTTACTTTGAATAGTTTTCGTTGAATAATACTTTTTGAGAGCTTTGAAAGGATTGGGTCCGAACAGCTTTGCCATTCCTTTAGACAGCAATAGATGTCATAATCGTCCAGCTTACTAAAAGATTCCAATACGCTTTTATTGTTTTCAAAGTCATTGATGCTAAGGTCGCTATGTAAAAAAACACGTAGAGCAGAGGTGCAAAATAGTTGAATGTTGTTACTAGTAAGCTGTTTTGCTCTTTTGAGGATTTTTATCAATATTTGTTCTGAACAAACCACGGTTTTGTGATAATATACCTGCCAATACATCAATCGCCTGGCGATTAAAAATTTTTCAACAGAATAAATGCCTTTACTTTCGACAACTAATTGGTTGTTATCTACGTTTAGCATATTGATAATTCGTTCTGAACCAATAATACCTTCTTGAACACCTGAATAAAAACTATCCCTATTCAGATAGTCAAGACGATCCATGTCTAATTGACTTGATACTAATTGGTGCAAAAACAATTTATGGTATTTGTTTTTAAAAATTTCAATGGCCATTGTCAACTTTCCGTCAAACTGCTCATTTAATTTTTGCATGTACATTAGGGACAAATCTTCGTGAGAGATGTTATTAACTATGGTGTTTTCAAGGGCATGAGAAAATGGACCGTGACCAATGTCGTGCAATAAAATAGCCATTTTGACTGCTAATGCCTCTTGAAAGCTGATATTAACCTTTTTTTGGCGTAAGACATCAATGGCTTTTTGCATCAAATGCATAGCACCAATGGCATGATGAAAACGTGTGTGGTTAGCTCCAGGATAGACCATTTTTGTCAATCCTAACTGCGAAATTCTTCTAAGTCGCTGAAAATAAGGATGCTCAACTAATTGTAAAATAATTCCACCATCCAAGCTAATAAAACCATACAATGGATCGTTAATAATTTTTGAAGATTTTTCCATTAAAAAAAAACTGTAAATTTATTTTCTACAAAATATCGATGAATATATGAATTTTAAAGATAAGATAACCATTCTTTGGGTTGACGATGAAGTCGATTTACTAAAGCCACACATTCTTTTTTTAGAAGAAAAGGGCTATCACATGCAAACAGCCAATAATGGAGTAACCGCTCTAGAAATGCTAGATTCAACTCCCTTTGACTTAGTTTTTTTGGACGAAAATATGCCTGGTCTTTCAGGATTAGAAACTTTGCTTGAAATAAAAAGTAAAATAGCTGATTTGCCTGTGATAATGATTACCAAAAGCGAGGAGGAAAGTATTATGGAAGAGGCTATTGGTTCCAAGATATCAGATTATCTTATTAAGCCCGTTAACCCTAATCAAATATTGCTGACAATCAAAAAACACATCGACAGTCAACGACTTGTAACCAAAAAGACTAATACCGAATATCAGAAAGAGTTTAGAGATATTGGGCTTAGACTAAATGATCAGCTTAGTATTGATGAGTGGAAAGAATTATTCAGAAAAATTACTTATTGGGAATTGGAACTTGAAAAATCAGGTGATAGTAGCATGAAAGATATTTTGGAAATGCAAAAATCTGAGGCCAATATTCAATTTTTTAAATTCATAAGAGAACACTATCTTAAATGGTTTGATAATCCCGAAAGTTCACCATTACTATCCCATCAAGTGTTCAAACGTATTGTATTACCAGAGTTAGAAAAAGAACATTCAACTTATTTTATTGTTATCGATAATTTAAGATATGACCAGTGGAAAATGATACAGCCGTCTCTAATGAGTGATTTTAGAGTAGAGGATGAATCATTGTATTTGAGTATCCTCCCAACAGCCACACAATATTCTAGAAATGCGATTTTTTCAGGTTTGATGCCACTACAGATGCAAAAAATTCATCCTAATTGGTGGAAAAATGATGTTGATGATGGTGGCAAAAATATGTTTGAAAAAGAATTTCTCGCCTCACAATTAGATCGTTTAGGAAAAGAACAGCTAAAGTTTTCGTATAATAAAATAACGAATTTAGATGCAGGAAAGAAATTAGTTGACAATATTTCCAACCTTGTCCATAACAAACTAAACGTCATTGTGTACAATTTTGTTGACATGCTGTCTCACTCCAGAACTGATATGAAAGTAATTAAGGAATTAGCCGAGGGCAATGCTGCCTATCGTTCGTTAACTACTTCTTGGTTTGAGTACTCTCCTCTTAAAGAAATGTTTAATTTTGCAGCTAGGTCTAAATCAAAAGTTATAGTAACTACTGATCATGGCACGGTTCAAGTAAAACGACCAACTAAAGTGTTTGGTGAAAAAGAAATTAGCTCAAACTTAAGATATAAAACAGGCAGAAATATGAAGTATAGTACTAAAGACGTCTTTGAAATAAATAATCCAAGTGATATTCATCTTCCTTCGGTAAATGTTAGTAGTAAATTTATCTTTGCGAAAGAAGATTATTTCTTTGCCTATCCTAACAATTACAATCACTATGTAAATCATTTTAAAGAGACTTTTCAGCATGGTGGAATCTCTTTGGAAGAAATGCTTATTCCAATAGTAACCCTTTCTTCAAAATAAACGATGGAGTGGCGTTGCTCTAGAATTGACGATTTAAAGCAGATAAGTGCCGAGATTTTAGCTAATTGTCAATCTACAAAATTGGCTTTTCACGGAAGTATGGGTGCAGGTAAAACCACATTGATTAAACATATTTGCCATCAACTGAATGTTATAGACGTGGTCAGTAGTCCCACATTTTCAATTGTAAATGAGTATATTAGTGAGTTGAAACATACGATATATCATTTTGATTTTTTCCGAATTGAAAACACTCAAGAGGCAATGAACATCGGAGTAGACACTTATTTTTATAGTAATTCATTTTGTTTAGTAGAATGGCCTTCAAAAGTAAAAGAGCTATTGCCAGAGGCCTTTGTTCATATTCATATACACTTGGATGGCACCAATAGAATCATAAAATTAGCAACAAATGGTTAAACTATCATCGCTTAGCAGTAAGAGTCTTCTTCCACAGGAAGAAAGATTGGAGTTAAAACGTCATTCTAAATCTTTGCACATTGGTATTCCCAAGGAAATCAGCTTTCAAGAAAGTAGAATTGCTATTGTGCCTGATGCGGTACAACTGTTGGTGAGCCACGGACACGAGGTAGTCATAGAATCACAAGCTGGTGAGGGCTCGAACTTTAGTGATGTTGAATTTAGCGAGGCTGGGGCTAAAATTGTCTATAACCCCAAGGAAATATATCAATCCGATATTATACTTAAAGTTGAACCACCAACATCTGAAGAAATATCGATGATGAAAGGTCGTCAAACGTTAATTTCTACATTGCAAATTACAACTAGAGATATCGACTATATCAACCAATTAAAAGAAAAAAAAGTCAATTGCATTGCCTACGAATTTATTCAAGATGAAAATGGATTAATGCCTATTGTCCGTTCTATGAGTGAAATTGCTGGAAATGCTGCTGTATTAATTGCATCTGAATGCTTAAGTAACGCCAATAACGGTAAAGGACTACTACTTGGTGGTGTCGCTGGCGTAACCCCTACTGAAGTAGTTATCATTGGTGCAGGTACAGTAGGGGAATTTTCTGCTCGATCGGCTTTGGGTTTAGGTGCCTCTGTAAAAGTATTTGATAATTCTCTTTCTAAGCTTAGGCGTCTGCAAAGTGATATTAATACACGTGTGTTTACCTCTATTATTCAACCTAAAGTTTTGTCTAAGGCACTTAAAAGAGCAGACGTAGTCATTGGTGCTTTACGATCTAATGACAAACGAACACCCTGCGTGGTAAGCCAAGAAATGGTTGAAATGATGAAACAAGGGGCCGTTATTGTAGACGTAAGTATAGATCAGGGTGGCTGTTTTGAGACTTCAAAACTAACCAATCATCATAAACCAACATTTGTAAAGTATGGCGTGATACATTATTGTGTTCCCAATATACTTTCTAGGGTTGCCCGAACGGGCTCTTATTCTTTGAGTAATTTATTGACACCCATAATTTTAAAAATTGGAGATTATGGAGGCTTAGATGCTGTTATTTCTAGTGATGCGGGTTTACGTAAAGGAATGTATATCTGCCGAGGTATTTTAACAAACCGAATGGTAGGTGAGTGGTTTGATATAAATTACAAAGAAATTGATTTAATAATAGCCAGTATATAATGATTCGTCGTTTTTCGATTTTTCTTGTAGGTGTTTTGTTTGGCGTTATGATAATTCGATTTGCATTTCCGGGTCGTTTTTCGGAATATGCAAGGTACTTTAGCTTAGATTACAGGGTGCTTTATCATTTAAAAAAAGATACTGTTCATATTAGCCCACGAGCACAGTGTCTTTTAGATTGTTTTTCGATAAATCAGCATAATATTCTTGATGTGCTTGATGGTGGCGTTGTAAATTTCGGCAAAAGTGACAAAAACGCAACGCTTTGCAAACGTTATGTTGTAGAAAAAGATTCTTTAAGTGTCGATTTCGAATTATGTGAGCAGAAAGTAGTCATTCGTGATTTCACCTTTAATAATAAATCCTGCCATTGCAATTATTAATGCCTTCTCTCTCTCTCTTTCATAATTAGTATTAACTCTCTACTGGTTTGTCCAGAAATGGATGTATTTTCTTGTGCTCGTCTGATAAGATAAGGAATTACCTTTTTGACTGGTCCATAGGGCATGTATTTTACCACATTGTAGCCTGCATTGGCAAGATTGAAGCTGATGTGGTCGCTCATTCCAAGGAGTTGAGAAAAATAAATTCGTTCATCGTCCTTTGAGATATTTCTTTCAAGCATTAGATCGGTGAGCTTTAGAGAACTGACCTCATTGTGAGTACCTGCGCAAATGGCTATTTTGTCAATGTGATTTATACAATAAGTAAGCGCTAAATCGTAGTCATTATCACAGCTTTTTTTATCAAGATGAATTGGCGAAGGGTATCCATACTCATTAGCTCTTGTTCGTTCCTTTTCCATGTATGCTCCTCTCACAATTTTTAAACCTAATTTGTAATTACCATTTTCGGCATCTGCATAGGATTGCTTTAGAAACGCTAACCTATCCCATCTGTACATTTGTAAAGTGTTATAAACAATGGTTTTCTTACCGTTGAATTGTCGCATCATTGAGGTTGCCATCCCATCAATGGCATCTTGAATCCAGCTTTCTTCTGCGTCAATAAAAATCTTTACATTGTACTCATGTGCTTTTTGACAAATTAGTCTTACCCGTTCTTTAACTTGCTTATATTCAGAAATTTCAGATTCATTTAAGTTCAGTTTAGCACTTACCTTTTTTAACAAATTAAAGCGTCCAAGACCTGAAATCTTAAAGACTGCAAACGGAATATTATCATCATTCTTGGCTCGCTCAATAGTCTTTATAATTTCTCTAGCAACTTTGTCAAATTCGTATTCATTATCTTGCCCTTCTACCGAATAATCCAAAATGGTTTTAACTCTATATTTGGCTAAGTGGCGGATGTTATTTTCGCAATCTTTGATAAATTCACCTCCACAAAATTGACTAAAAATAGTTTTCTTGACAATTCCTAAAATAGGTAGCCTTAGGAAAACAGCTAATCTAAGCAATAGAGGACTCCATCTAACTAGTACATTGTTACCAACTAGCTTAAAAAGCCAATATGATTTTTTTAATTCCGAGTTTGTTTTCGCTTGAAAAGCAATCTCAGTATCATCAAACGATATGTTCTTCATTTTACCTTTCGACATATCATCAATCCGTCTCTAATTGGAAAAAGAACATTTTCTACTCTTTCCTCGTTTTGAACTTTGTGATTAAATTCTTTTATAGCGATTGTTTCCTGATCTTTGCTGTCATTGTCTTTAATTACTTTCCCACTCCATAGTACATTGTCAGCAACTATGAAACCGCCTATTGGCATCTTGTCTATCACCAAGTCAAAATACTCTGAGTAGTTTTCTTTGTCAGCATCAATAAATACTAAATCAAAATCATAACCTAACTTTGGGATAATATCGATAGCATTACCTATGTGATGTTGTATTTTATCTTTGACTCCTGCTTTTTTGAAGTATGAATTGGCCATGTTTTCTAACTCTTCATTGATATCAATGGTAATTAGTTTACCACCATGCTTTATCCCTTCACACAAGCAAATTGCAGAGTAGCCAGTAAAAGTGCCAATTTCAAGTACGTACTTTGGAGAAATCATTTTGCTCAACATGCTGAGTGCTCTGCCTTGCAAGTGTCCTGATAGCATTCTGGGCATTAATACTTTTGCCCATGTTTCTCTATTAAGTTCACGTAGCAGAGGGCTTTCTTTTTGAGAGTGTTGGCAAATATATTCATCTAGTTCTTTGGGTAAAAATTCCATCTATATTTGGTAAATAAGGTATGACAACTCGTTTTCATCAAATAGTTCATTGGCGACTTCCATCAACTCAAATGATGTGATAGAGTCGATTTTTTCTTCCACTTCTTCGAAGGTATTTACTTTATCGTAAAATAAAACACTTTTTCCAATGGACAGCATTAAATTGATGTCATTCTCTTGACTTATAGCCAATTGCCCAATGAGTTGTTGTTTGGCTTTTTTTAGTTGCTTTTGACCCAAAGGGGTATGACTTAACTTTGACATTTCTTTTTTTGTTAGACGAATACTCCTTTCGAGGTCTTTTTTGTCTGATGCGAGATAAATTGAAAATATTCCTGTGTCACTGTATGCTGTGTAATTGGATTCAATTGAGTAGGTGAAACCGTATTTTTCACGAATGGCAAGATTAAGTCTCGAATTCATCCCTGGACCTCCCAATATATTATTCAATAAAATAAGGGTTGTTTTTTTTGGATGATTAATGTCATAGGCATCACGTCCAATTAAACAGTGAGATTGGTACCCGTTTCGTTGAACAACTAAATGATTTTTTTGATAGTTGTTAAATGGAATAGATGTTTTTGTTGTATTTTTCTTTGGAATTGCATTAAAATAATTTTCAACCAGTTTTATCAATTTATCCATAGATATATTCCCAACCGAACTAATGACAATTTCTTTAGTGAGGAAATTTCGTTCAATGAACGACTCAATCATTTTTTTATTAAAGGAATGAATGTGTTTTGGTGTACCTAAAATATTATTTCCAAGTGGATGATTTTTGAAAACTTGTTCTTCAAATTCGTCGAAAATTAGCTCTGACGGCGTGTCTTTATAGTAATTTATTTCATCTAAGATGATACTTTTTTCTTTTTCAAGTTCTTTTTTGGGAAAATTAGAATGGAAGGTAATATCACACAATAGTTCAAGCGCTCGGTTGTAATATTTTGATAAAAAAGTGGAATAAATACATGTTTCTTCTTTAGATGTAAAGGCGTTTAACTCTCCGCCAACATCTTCCATTCTACTCAAAATATGATAAGCTTTTCTCTTTTTTGTTCCTTTAAAAATAACGTGTTCTATGAAGTGTGCTAGTCCTTGTTCATTTTCTCGTTCGTCTCTAGCACCACTTTTCAAAATAATACCACAATGAGCAATCGATCGATCTGTTTTCTTATGTATTAAACGGATACCATTAGACAAACGGTAATGGAAAAAACTCATTGATATTGTGCAATAAAAAAACTCGAATAGTTAATGAAAACTAATCGAGTTAGATAGAATTAAAGCGATTTTAAATGGTCGGTTTTTTTGTTGACTTGCAACAGCCTTTGCTTTTCTTGTCACAGTCGGCTACTATTTTACCAGTTTTGGCACAGCATTTTTCGCCTTTTGAGCATTTTTTGGCGCTATCTTTTTTTGAACTACTTTTAGAGCAACCATCAGACTTTTTATCTTTTGAGCAACTGCTTGTCTTCTTTTCTGAACTTTTGCTACTACACTTTTGATAATCTGAAGATTTAGAATCTTTAACTGACTGTTCTATTTTAACGTTTTCGGTGTTTTCTACGCTAGTTTGAGCAACAACCGATTGACTAAGAAAGCCTACTAGAAGTATTAAAAATATGTTTTTCATTTTGAATAGTATTTAGAATATAAAGGTACTAAAAAAATTAATACGAAGCGATTATGGTTTTATTTCCTTTTACAACTTCATCGAGTTTGACATGTATATCAGTGCCAAGAGGAAAAAAGATGTCTACCCTAGAACCAAATTTAATGAATCCAAAATCTTGTCCCTTGATAGCCGTATCGTCAACCTTTGAATACATGATAATTCTACGGGCAACAGCACCAGCAATTTGACGAAACAATATTGCCATATTTTTGTTTTCGACAACAATGCTTGTTCTTTCATTTAGGGTAGACGATTTGGGGTGCCAAGCAACTAGATATTTTCCGGGATGGTAAGCAGCATATTTAACGATCCCATCCATTGGATACCTGTTTACATGAACATTTAAAGGTGACATGAAGATCGAAACTTGTATTCGTTTGTCTTTGAAATATTCGGGCTCTTCAACTTCTTCAATTATTACTATTTTTCCATCGGCAGGTGCTACTATTTCATTACTTTTTGCAGTTACTAGTCGTTTTGGATTTCTAAAAAACTGTACAATCAGAACAAAAATAATGAGTGTAAATAAGTGAGTTAATGAACTTAGCCAGTTAGTGTTACAGCTCATCACTACAAAGTTAATGGCTAAAAGAATGATAAATGCAACCAAAATGATTCTGTATCCTTCTTTATGAATATAATTCATTGTATAAAATTTATGTAAATATAAACGGTTGGGATTACAAATAAGGCGCTGTCGATGCGGTCTAATATTCCGCCATGACCTGGCAATATCCGTCCACTGTCTTTTCTGCCCAGTGAGCGTTTTAAATGAGACTCTACAAGATCCCCTATTAGGGAGCCGACACTCACCACTATTGCCAACAATACCCACTCAATATGACTCATTTGTGTGAGTGTAAATGAAATAATAATGGATCCAATAGTACTAAAAAGCAGACTGCCAGCTGCCCCCTCCCAGCTTTTTTTTGGTGAAATTTTATCATGAAGTTTATGTTTTCCAAAACGCTTTCCTATCAAATAACCTCCAGTATCAGTCAGCCAAATTAGTATAAAAACACTTAACAATAAAGTGTAGTCGTAGTTGTTGGTAGAATTGTGGCTTAAAAAATGAGTTAGCGACATGGGTAGTGCTATGTAGATAAGCCCCGCTAAGGTCAAGGCAATATTATTGAAGTTTGGTTCAGTTTTTTTAAAGAGTTCACAACAGAAAATGAAAAGTATTAGAAGTAATGTGCAATTGATGAAAAAATGAGAAAGTTCTAAACTCTCAAAAAAAAGAACTGATGAAAAATACATCACAACTGCTGTCATTAGGCCAGTAACTATTTGTGGTTGGGAATTATCTTTTTTTACTAAGGTGTAAAACTCTAATAAGGCCATTATCATAAGTGCAAAAAACAGGATAGTACAAGTTAGTTTCCCTAGCATAAGACAAGCAATTATGGTTCCTCCATAGATTACACCTGTTATTAATCTTGTCAAAAAATTACTCATTTGATTGGTTGAGTATGGCCTCAGCTTTTTCTTTGTCAGAAATTTTTATTTTGAGTTCGGCCTCTCCAAACTGTAAATAGGAGGAGTCTATTTTATTAACAATGACAGATGGAATTTCGTATTCTTCAAGCTTACCTTTCAATATGTCTAATTGATAAGGCTTATTTGTTTTCATTATCGTTATCCAATTCTTTTGATTCATTGTCGTCATCTTTGTCCCATGGTCTGGGACCAAATATTTTTTGTAAATCTTCTTTGAAAATCACCTCTTTTTCGAGTAATAACTCTGCCAGTTTGGTCAATTTAGTTTTGTGTTTCCTTAACAAAACTAATGTTTTTTTATAGCAATCGTTTACCAACTTACTAACTTCATCATCAATTAGTTTGGCGGTAGATTCACTGTATGGCTTTGTAAAGCTATCTCTTCCGCTTGAGTCATAAAAACTAATATTTCCTAGCTTGTCGCTCAAACCATAAACTGAAACCATAGAGTAGGCTTGTTTGGTTACTTTTTCTAAATCGCTGAGGGCGCCTGTCGATATTTTATTAAATACAATTTGTTCAGCAGCTCTCCCACCTAAAGTAGCACATATTTCGTGAACTAGTTGCTCGGTAGTTGTCAGTTGTCTTTCTTCCGGAAGGTACCATGCTGCGCCAAGCGATTGCCCTCTGGGAACAATGGTCACTTTGATTAGTGGTGAGGCGTATTGCAAAAACCAGCTAACTGTGGCATGACCCGCCTCATGAAAAGCAATCACTCGTTTTTCGTCTTTTGAGATAATTTTATTTTTCTTTTCTAGTCCACCAACGATTCTGTCTACGGCATCTAAGAAGTCCTGTTTTTCAACAATCTTTTTATCTTTTCTAGCAGCAATTAGTGCAGCTTCATTACACACATTGGCAATGTCGGCACCCGAGAAACCTGGTGTTTGTTTTGATAAGAAATCTATGTCTACGTCTTTGTCCAAAGTCAAGGGCTTTACATGAACTTGAAAAATTTCTTTTCTTTCTCTAAGATCTGGTAAGTCAACAAATATTTGCCTGTCAAATCGCCCCGCTCTTAGAAGTGCTCTATCCAAAACGTCTGCACGGTTGGTTGCTCCAATAACTATTACTCCTGAGTTTGTGCCAAAACCATCCATTTCTGTAAGTAATTGGTTCAGAGTGTTTTCACGCTCATCATTTCCTCCGGTAAAATTATTTTTACCTCTGGCACGACCAATGGCATCTATCTCATCAATAAATATAATCGATGGGGATTTCTCTTTGGCTTGCTTAAATAGGTCACGAACTCTAGATGCTCCCACGCCAACAAACATTTCAACAAAATCAGAGCCTGAAAGTGAAAAAAATGGTACTTGGGCTTCCCCAGCAACGGCTTTGGCTAGCAAGGTTTTTCCAGTTCCTGGTGGGCCTACAAGAAGGGCGCCTCTTGGGATTTTACCACCTAAGGCGGTATATTTTTTTGGGTTTTTCAAAAAGTCAACAATTTCTTCAACTTCTTCTTTGGCACCTTCTAAGCCGGCTACATCCTTGAATGAAACAGAAACTTTAGTCTTGTCAAATAGAGTGGCTTTGGATTTGCCGATATTAAAAATTTGACCGGCTGGACCACCAGCTCCGCCACTCATTCTGCGCATAAAAAATATCCAGATGGCAATCATAATGAGTATGGGAAATATCCAACTAAAAGCATCACCTATGAAATCTTTTTTTGTAACATATTTTATTTCCACTTTTTCACTGTCATCAAAGCTGAGTTGTGCCTCTTGTAGTTTTTTTTCAAGATTGTCTGGAGACGAAATTTGAAAAAAGTAGTGCGGCCCTTTGTTAGTAGATCCACCAAACGGCTTTTGACTTACTGAATTATGCTCTTCTTTGTCAAGAGCGCTTTCCTTGAGATAAATTTGGGCTACTTCGCGGTTAACAATAACAACTTTATCAACTTCTTTATCTTGAAGCATGGTTCTGTTAAAGGTTTGCCAGGAGGTTTCTTTAGCGCCTTCTATATTAAAAATTTGAATACCAAAAAATAATACGGCAACAATAGCATATATCCAATAAAAATTAAATTTTAAACCTTTGGGTTCTTCTTTTTTCTTTTTCATTTTTAAGCAGATTCTTTAAAAAACTGAATTTTAGCATCACCCCAAAGGGTCTCAAGATTAAAATACTCTCTGTGTTCTTTTTGGAAAATATGTGCCACCACGTTTCCATAGTCTAAAAGAACCCAGCTTCCATTGTTTAAACCTTCTTTGTGCCAAGGTTTTTCTTTTAATGACTTGAGGGTTTGAGTAATGATAGATTCAGAAATAGCTGAAACGTGAGTATCTGAAGTGCCATGACAAATCACAAAAAAATCACAAACGGCAGTGTCCAAATTTGTTAAATCCATACTTACTATCTCTTTGGCTTTGAGATTTTTCATACCCTCGACAATGACATTAGAAAGAACAAGGGATGTGATTTGGTTATTATTAAGCATTTACAACTATTAATTCATCGATTTAATAGGTGCAAAAATACGGAATTTTATTCGTTAATTTGTTCAAATGGACACCTTGTTTGTAGGACAAAATATCATCAAGCTAAAATCTGTTGACTCTACCAACAACTTCCTTACTAATTTATCTAATAAATCGTCATTAGTCGAAGGAACCTTGGTAGTTGGTTACAATCAGTTAGATGGAAAGGGACAACGAGGTAATAAGTGGCAGTCAGAAGCGGGCAAATCATTGACAATTAGCGTGTTGTTGTTCCCCAAAATTGATTTGGGTCGCCAATTTTTGTTCAATAAATGCATTTCATTATCGATTTGTGAAACACTTAAACACTTTGATATTTCGCCTAGAATAAAATGGCCAAACGATATTTTCATTGATGATAAAAAGGTGGCGGGTATTTTGATTGAAAATAGCATTCAACAAAAAATTATTTCTAAAAGTGTTGTTGGTATAGGCATGAACGTTAATAACGAAAGCTTAGATTTTACGTTTGCAACGTCTTTAAAAATCCATAAGTCAATGCACCTTGATATGGATTATTTACTAGTGTTATTATGCAAAGAATTGGAAAGGCATTATCTTCTTTTAAAAAGTGATACTAAATCTATAATCGAAAGATATAATAATCAACTGTACAGAGTCAATTTGCCAACTACTTTTTTAGCAAACGACACAGTAGTGAAAGGCGTTATCAAGAAGGTAGATGATTTGGGACGTCTAGTACTTGAAATAGAGGG
>JAYYZE010000036.1:0-184841 GCA_036340235.1 Bacteroidota bacterium | reverse complement strand
TTTATTTATTAATTCATCAAAGTATTGATGGTTCTTGTTAGTAGAATACTCAAACAGACGCCATTTCCATAAACCTTCCACAAAACAAATACCCTGTCTCTGACCATTGACTTTGCCAAAACTAAATATGGGGCGATTAGTCTCTATTCCCATAAGTCTTTGATAAAATAAATCGCTATGTTGTGAATTAAACGAAATACGAGAATGATGAGAATACACAGGTGGTAGTTGTAGTATCCACTTTTTCCAATCTTCATTCAAAGTAAATAAAGAAAAAGGGGCATAAATTGCCTCTATTTCATTAGTGGATTGACTGTTTGTCAAAGATACCCAATCTACAAATCCCGCAGGTAATTGATTTCCTACAAAATATAAACTAGGTATTTCAATATTTGCACCTTTGGTGTGAAAAAAAATCACCAAACTGTAGGGACTGTAATTTCCATCAAATTCCGAAAGTGATAATTGTGTTAGCTCATAATTTTCGTTAGTTTCTATGGCTTCGGTTACTGCTCTAATGTCTGGATGAGTTTTGTCAGAAATAAGTAACAATTTCTCTTTACTTTCCAGTACATCAATGTAAGTAGCTTGTTGATTGTTTTGAATATTACTCTCGTTTTGCAAAAAAGCCACTTTCACATCATACTTTTGAACTCCTACATGCATAGAGCTTAATTTAAAGTCAAACAAAAGCAATTCATTTTCTTCATTTACGGTTTCAGTCTGCTCAGCTAACTTTACACCTTCATTCCAAATAGTTACAGCAACATTTTCTTGCTGGCAATTTTGCGCCATAACACCCACTTTTAGTGGAAAAGTGTTTCCTAGGTAAGATATGTCATTACATGAAATATTGGCGATTTGTAAATCTTTTTTTTGTGAGGTATCTCCAACCATGAGGGTATATAGCGGTCCATCAAATGAGTAGTTGGCATAAACAGGGTTTATACTAGAATTGTAGATGCCATCGGAAAGAATAATATTGGCAGCTACATTTCTATTTTTATAAAAATCTGATAATTCGTTAAAAAAGGCATGTATATCTGTTTTTTTGTGACTAAAATCGAAACGATTGGTGCGTTGTACTGACTCCCCAAAGGCAAAAACTTGGACTTGGTACTTTTCAGAAAGTTCTTCTGTGAGCTTGTCTATCTTTTGCTGTATGTTTTGTCTGACCAATAAACTGTCTGCATTAGCTAGCATGGATGTCGAATTATCTACCCCGATATTGACAATGGGTCTTTCTTTGGAAAGCTTGTTTTGTATAATGTATGGTTTAAGTAGAAAAAAAGAAAGTATTAAGACAACACTAAACCGCAAAAAGAAAAGTACTTTTCGAAGCCGTTCTGATTCTTTCAAAACGGAACGTTTGTACAAAAAGTGTGAAAGTATAAGAGCAAAAACAACACATGCTAAACCCCAAACCAATGACCATTCAGAAGAAATTATCATTAGGTAAGCATACCTCCACAGACATTTAATACTTGACCAGAAATATAAGAAGACATATCACATGCAAGAAAAACGGTTGCATTGGCTACATCAGTCGGTGTTCCACCTTTTTTGAGAGGAATACCCTCTAACCAAGATTGCACGACACTTTCGTCTAATTTGGCCGTCATTTCGGTCTCAATAAAACCTGGAGCGATAACATTACATCGGATGTTTCTAGACCCTAATTCTTGGGCAGTGGATTTTGAAAAACCAATGATTGCAGCTTTGGATGCGGAATAATTTGCTTGTCCTGCGTTGCCCTTTACACCAACAACCGAACTCATGTTTATAATGGAACCCGAACGTTGTTTTAACATGGGTCTTAAAACGGCCTTTGTCATATTAAAAACTGATTTCATATTCACTTCCATGACCTTGTCGTAATCCTCCTCACTCATACGCATCAACAGATTGTCTTTGGTAATACCTGCATTATTTACCAAGACATCTATACTTCCAAAATGAGACATAACACTATCAGCAAATTCTTGGGCAGCACCAAAGGATGAAGCATCAGACTTGAAGCCCTTGGCAGTAATGCCAAAACTCATTAGCTCTTGCTCTAGTTTTTTGGCTTTATCGTCGGACGATAGATAAGTGAATGCAATGTTAGCGCCGTGTTGGGCAAAGATGAGCGCAATGCCCTTACCTATGCCTCTAGAAGCACCGGTGATGATTGCTGTTTTTCCTTCTAATAGTTTCATATTTAACGATTTTTGTTTGTCTTTTTAACTGGCTTCTTCTTACGCATTGACACCCATTAGCTCAGCCATTTTTTCGCCAATTTTAGCAGGTGAATTGACTACATGAATGCCACACTCACTCATAATTTTCATTTTAGCTTCTGCAGTATCATCTTCTCCACCTACTATGGCCCCTGCGTGTCCCATCGTTCTTCCCTTGGGTGCTGTCTGACCAGCAATGAATCCTACTACTGGTTTCGTGCCATGCTCTTTAACCCAATGGGCGGCGTCAGCTTCAAGTTGCCCCCCTATTTCGCCAATCATGACTATTCCATCCGTTTCAGAATCATTCATCAAAAGCTCGACCGCTTCTTTAGTGGTGGTTCCTATGATGGGGTCCCCTCCAATACCGATAGCAGTGGAAATTCCCATTCCCGCTTTTACAATTTGATCAGCAGCTTCGTAAGTTAACGTTCCTGACTTTGAAACAACTCCGATCTTGCCCGATTTAAACACAAAGCCAGGCATGATACCACATTTGGCTTGCCCAGGCGTAATGACACCAGGACAGTTTGGACCCACTAGTGTACAGTCTTTGTCAGAAAGGAAGGATTTTACCGTAATCATATCCTTGGTCGGAATGCCTTCTGTGATACAAATAATAACCTTTATGCCTGCGCTGGCAGCTTCCATAATCGCATCAGCCGCAAAGACAGGTGGCACAAAAATAATAGAAGTGTTAGCACTTACTGAACTAACCGCTTGATTTACAGTATTAAAAACAGGCTTTCCAAGGTGAATTTGACCACCTTTTCCTGGAGTTACACCTCCAACAATATTAGTGCCGTATTCGATCATTTGTTCGGCGTGAAAAGTGCCTTCACTACCTGTAAAACCTTGAATAATTACCTTTGAATTGTTATCGACTAATACGCTCATTGATTTCTTAAGATTTAGTTATTGCAAATTTATAATGAAATATTAATTAGTAAAACAAAAAAGAAAAAGACTTTATATCTTTGTCAAATGATGATTGATAATGATACGATTTGTGCCATAGCTAGTGGTAATGGTCAAGGAGCTATATCAATAATCAGACTTTCTGGTAATTATGCCATTGACATTTGCAATAAATTTTTTACATGCAAAGATTTAAATCAACAAAAAAGTCATACTCTTCATTTTGGTACTTTCAGAAATCACGATTCTATTATTGATGAAGTTGTGGTAAGTAAATTCAGCAAACCAAATTCTTACACTGGGGAAGATGTCATTGAAGTATCCTGCCACGGATCCTCATATATTCAGCGTCAGATACTAGAATCTTTCTTGTCAGCGGGTGCCCGCTTGGCAAAAGCTGGAGAGTTCACTCTCAGGGCTTTTGCCAACGGAAAAATGGATTTAGCACAAGCCGAAGCTGTCGCTGATTTAATAGCTAGCGACGATAAAACATCACACCAAATAGCAATTCACCAGATGAGAGGAGGTGTGTCCAACGAACTTAAGCGTTTGAGAAAAGAACTCATTGAATTTGCTTCACTGATCGAGCTTGAGTTGGATTTTTCTGAGGAGGATGTCGAGTTTGCAGATCGAACAAAAATGCTCAATCTTTTGCATCACATTCAAGCCATACTAAACAATTTACTTGATTCTTTTAGAATTGGTAATGCTATAAAAAACGGTGTTCCAGTGGCCATCATTGGACAACCTAACGTTGGAAAGTCAACCCTATTAAACGCACTGGTCAATGACGAAAAGGCCATAGTATCTAGTCAAGCAGGCACCACAAGAGACATTATCGAAGATGTGGTGCAAATTCAAGGCATTTCTTTTCGCTTTTATGACACCGCTGGATTACGAAACACCACTGATGAAATTGAATCCATAGGAATAAAGCGTGCCATCGAACATGCTAAAAAAGCCACTATACTAATCTTTTTAGTCGATGCCACTGAGAATGTCAATCAACAAATCAATGAACTCAGTCAAATAGCGCACCTACCAAACGTCAAACCATTAATTGTGATTAACAAGATAGATCTTACTCCCACGCATAAAATAAATAGTGAAGACGCTATTTTTATCTCAGCAAAAAATAAATTTGGCATTACTGAATTGAAAGATAAACTTGTCCAAAACGTTAATCTAAACGCAGTTGAATCTGGAAGCACGGTTATTAGTAATATCAGGCATTATGAGGCACTTCAAAATGCTCTGACGTTCGTTTCAAAGGTCATAAATAATATGAGTTCAGGTGTTGGCAATGAATTAAATTCTCTGGACGTCAAACAAGCTCTTCATCATTTGGGTGAAATCACTGGCGACATTACTACTGACGATTTATTAGATTCTATTTTTTCTAACTTTTGCATTGGTAAGTAAATGTCCAAATGTTATTTCTTTATTTTTTCGTTCTCTCGATCTGGCAGCACCGTATTAGGACAGAAATTAAACAATCATTCAAATATAAGTGTTATCAATGAAAGTGGACTTTTTACTCTGCTTGGCTTTCTCAAATGGAAAAAGCTAAGCCCGCTCAGACAACGATACCTAATTAATCAATGCCATAAAAACGTTCCCGATTTAATCAACCACATCAAAGTTATTAATAGAGAAATAACAGTAGAGGATTTTTTTGCAAAAATGGCTGACTCAAATAGTTCGCGTATTGGCGAAAAAACACCTACTAATATTTTTCATTGCAAGTACTTAATCAATACTGTCAATAATTCAAAATATATTTTTTTGAGAAGGCACCCATTGGCTATTGCAAATTCTTACTTTGATCGATGGTATGAAAAACGTTACAGTGATCGTTTTCTTATTGAGACAGTTAGTGTCATCAAAGCCTATCACCGCCAATTTTCAAGATTTGATTTTAAAGATTATCTTCACATAACCTATGAAGACTTAGTGACAAATTCAAAGCATACAATGAACAGCATTTCAGATTACCTTGGGGTTAGTTTTGAACAGCACATGCTAGAAGAAACCCCCCGTTTATTCCAAAATTCAAACGATGAACAACACCACCAAGACGCCCACAAGAAACTCATTTCCCAAAAAGTTGACCGTTACAAAAATACTTTTACACCCAAACAATTAGACGAACTTAGCTATCTTTTGAGAAAAGAAATAAAAGAGCTTGGTTACCCAACGCAAATTTTAAAAAAACCAAACCCACGTATTATAAGAATAGAAAAAAAGATACAATCCAATCTCAGCACATTTTCTATCAAAAAAAGAAAAACGATTAGCTATTTCAAAGCATTTCTTTCCTATTATAAATTTTTGATGACTTATTATTTCAAACTAAAATAATAATTACAAAGAATAAAAAATGTGTCATTCCTGTTTTAGAAATGTTTAGATTTGTAACGAATTTTAATTACTTATTTTTATGAATTTTGATGTTCTTGTAGTAGGAAGCGGACCTGGAGGGTATGTCACGGCCATAAGAGCCTCACAATTGGGACTTAAGACCGCCATAGTCGAAAAAGAATCACTAGGAGGTGTATGTTTGAACTGGGGATGTATTCCGACTAAAGCTCTCCTAAAATCAGCTCAAGTTTTTGAATACATAAACCATGCCGAGGACTTTGGTATCAATGTTAAAGGTGCTGAAGCTAACTTCCAAAACGTTATTAGTCGCTCAAGATCAGTAGCCGATGGTATGAGCAAAGGCATTGATTTTCTTATGAAAAAAAATAAGATTGAAGTGATAATGGGCACAGCAACCTTAAAAGCTGGTAAAAAGATTGAGGTTGTTGACGTTGATGGTAAAAAAACTGAATATAGCGCCAATAACATAATCATTGCTACAGGCGCTCGTTCTAGAGAATTGCCTAATCTACCACAAGACGGTAAAAAAATAATCGGTTACAGAAAAGCCATGACTTTGGAAAGCAAGCCCAAGAAGATGGTGGTTGTCGGATCAGGAGCCATAGGTGTAGAATTTGCCTACTTTTATAATGCTATGGGCGTAGATGTCACTGTTGTTGAGTATTTGCCCAACATTGTTCCCCTGGAAGATGAAGATATTTCTAAACAATTAGCACGCACGTTCAAAAAGTCAGGTATCAAAGTAATGACAAATTCATCGGTAGAAAGTGTTGACACTTCAGGAAAAGGTTGCGTAGTGAGTGTAAAAACCAAAAAAGGAGATGAAAAAATAGAATGTGATGTAGTTCTTTCGGCCGTTGGTATCACAGCCAATATCGAAAATATTGGCTTGGAAGATGTGGGTATCGTTACCGATAAAGGAAAAATCTTAGTCAACGATTATTACCAAACAAACATTCCAGGGTATTTCGCTATAGGAGACGTTCTGCCAACACAAGCTCTGGCACACGTAGCGTCAGCAGAAGGCATTATTTGTGTTGAAAAAATAGCTGGACACAATCCAGAACCATTGGATTACGGAAACGTACCAGGATGCACCTATTGCTCTCCAGAAATATCGTCCGTTGGTTACACAGAAAAAGCCGCCAAAGAAGCAGGCTATGAGGTAAAAGTCGGTAAATTTCCTTTCTCTGCCTCTGGTAAAGCATCGGCGGCTGGACACAAGGATGGCTTTGTCAAGGTTGTTTTTGACGCCAAGTATGGCGAATGGCTGGGCTGTCATATGATTGGCTACAACGTCACAGAAATGATTGCAGAAGCCGTTGTGGCACGAAAACTAGAAACTACTGGCCACGAAATTCTGAAGGCTGTTCACCCACACCCAACTATGAGTGAAGCGGTAATGGAAGCCGTTGCCGATGCCTATGACGAAGTTATACACATATAATCTCAACACAATGTTAAAAAAAGCCCCGCAAGTGCGGGGCTTTTTAATTATATGTCGTTGTCTAAAATTATTAGTTAATCGAAATCAACTCGACTTCAAATACTAGAGTAGCATTTGGACCAATAGCGCCACCGGCGCCACGCTCACCATAAGCCAAATCAGAGGGTATAAAAAGCTTGTACTTAGCGCCTACCTTCATTAACTGAAGCGCCTCAACCCATCCTGGGATGACACCGTTTACGGGAAAAGTGGCGGGTTCGCCTCTATCCACAGAACTATCGAAAACAGTCCCGTCGATAAGAGAACCGTGGTAGTGAACCGTTACTTTATCGGTCTCTTTAGGTAAGTTGCCAGTGCCTTCTTTTAAAACTTCGTATTGTAAACCAGATTCGGTAGTAGTTACACCGTCACGCTGAGCGTTTTCATTTAAGAAATTCTTACCAGCTTCAATGTTGGCTTGTTTTTTCTTATTGGCTAATTTTCCAAAATAGTCTTGTAAAATCATATTGGATTCATTTTCTGAAATCTGTAATTGGTTATTTTCAAACACATCTCTAAGCGCATTGGTCAGCGATTCGTAATCCACCTGTTCCAGTCCTTGACTTTTCACATTGGTCGCAATGCTAACCCCTAAGCTGTAACTTACTTTTTCCATTTCTGAATTTGTATTTTGTGCGTTAATTTTAGATAATCCCATAAGCACTATAAGGGACATTATTAAATTCTTCATTTTAGGTCATTTAAAAGAATGGCAAATATACTTTAATAATTGATAGCACCACTAATTTTAAAACATTGTTTTGTATCTTTATCCCTTTTTAAAAATGGAAATTTTAAAAACTAAAATAAAAGACCTTCTTATCATAAAACCAAGTATTTTTGGCGATAATAGGGGCTACTTTTTCGAAAGTTACAACAAAGCTAAATTTAAGTCCTTGGGACTTGACTTATCCTTTGTTCAAGACAATCAGTCGATGTCGCACAAAGGTGTTTTACGAGGGCTACATTTTCAAGCACCTCCATATCAGCAAGGTAAGTTAGTACGTGTTATCAAGGGTAGCGTAATGGATGTCGCTGTGGATATTCGAACCAATTCACCCACTTATGGTAATTATGAAAGCATTGTGCTTAGCGGTGACAACAAACTTCAATTTTGGATTCCACCTGGCTTTGCTCACGGCTTCATAACATTGGAAGACAACACCATTTTCAGCTACAAATGCACAGGTATTTATTCCAAGGAATCAGAAGGGTCTATTGTATGGAATGATAAAGACATAAATATCAACTGGGGTATTGAAACGCCCATCGTTTCTGAAAAAGACCAAAACGCTACTACTTTAGACAAATTAAACAGTCCATTTAGTTATGCATAAATTTGGTAAACCAATAATCATTTGTTCGTGTTTGGCGTTAATTCTTTCGTTATTCATCTTTGGTACAGGCGACCATTCTGACGACCAATCAGTTTTTAATACATTTTTGGAAAAATATCGCATATATGCCCTTCCTAAACCTTCAAAAACAGTAGAATTTGCTGGTGAATTAGCTCCACTAGAAAATCCTGACATTTGGGAACGCTATGACAAGGAAATTTTAAAAAATACGTATTGGCAGTCAAACACTCTACTTTTGTTTAAAAGAGCTGCTAAATACTTCCCTATCATAGAGCCAATTTTAAAAGAAAATAATATCCCCGATGACTTCAAATACTTAGCAATAATTGAAAGTGGCTTAGAAAATGTGACATCACCAGCAGGTGCCAAGGGCTTTTGGCAAATAATGAAATCTACCGCCAAAGAATTTGATTTAAAAGTTAATACTGAAATCGACGAACGCTACCACTTAGAAAAGTCTACCATTGCTGCATGTAACTACCTAAATGCAGCAAAAGAAACGTTTGATAGTTGGACCTTATCAGCCGCGGCTTACAACATGGGAAGAAATGGACTCAAAAGACAACTTGAAATACAGAAATCGACCAATTATTATGACCTCAGATTAAATCAAGAAACCTCAAGATATGTCTTCAGAATTTTAGCGTTGAAAGAAATCATGGAAAATCCTAACAAATATGGTTTTCAGTTCAGAAAGCAAGATTTATACAAACCCATTCCTACCTACACTGTAGAAGTGGATTCAAGCGTTGGTAGTTGGGCGGATTTTTCAAAAAAACATGGTATTAACTATAAAATCCTAAAGCTTCACAACCCTTGGCTCATAGATAGCCATTTGACCAATTCTTCAAGAATCCCATTCCAAATCAAAATACCACAAGAGAATATATACAAAATCAACTAATTGAGAGTATTTAGGTACAAAACTATTACATGAACGACAAAACAGCTCAAAACTCAATTCAAATATTTGGTGCTAAAGAGCATAACTTAAAAAATATTGATTTAAACATTCCAAGAAATAAGCTTGTAGTTGTGACTGGCCTAAGTGGCAGTGGTAAATCCTCTTTAGCCTTTGACACCATTTACGCTGAAGGGCAAAGACGATACATTGAAACCTTTTCGGCGTATGCCAGGCAGTTTTTGGGTGGGGTTGAACGGCCCAAAGTGGAAAAAATTAATGGCCTATCACCAGTTATATCAATTGAACAAAAGACAACATCAAAAAATCCACGATCGACAGTAGGAACTGTGACCGAAATTTATGATTTTTTAAGACTGTTATTTGCACGATCTTCCGAAGCCATTTCGTATGAAACCGGAAAAAAAATGGTTTCCTATACCGATGATGAAATTTTAGATGTCATCAAACACGAGCTGATTAATCAAAAAACAATTATTCTGGCACCAGTAGTTAGGTCAAGAAAAGGTCACTACAGAGAACTTTTTGAACAAACGGCCAAAAATGGATTTCTAAAAGTCAGAGTTGACGGTCAACTTGTTGAAATAACACCCGGCATGAAAGTTAATCGATTTAAAACTCATGACATAGAAATTGTTATTGATCAGTTAATCATCAAAAAAGACAATATAAATCGACTAGAGCAATCGATAAAAACTGCCATTGAATACGGAGACGGACTAGTTATGCTCATTAACAAAGATAGTGGCCAACAGCGTTTTTTTAGTAAGCACATCATGTGCTCTGATACAGGAATATCATATCCCCAGCCGGAACCTAATAACTTTTCATTTAATTCCCCCAAAGGGGCCTGTCAGAAATGTAGTGGACTAGGGGTTGTTTCTGAGGTTTCTATCGAAAAAGTAATGAATCCCAATTTGAGCATCAACAATGGTGGACTTATCCCACTAAACAACACCAATAGCAAATGGTTTTTGGAACAACTTTCAACCATTGCTAAACGCTTCGACTTTTCATTATCCACGCCCATTAAACTAATACCTCAAGTGGCCATTGACGCCATTCTTTATGGCATTAATGACTCCTTTGTGGTGAATTTAAAAAGCGCTGGCTTAGACAAAGAATACAAAATTAACTTCGACGGCATTGTTAACTTCATTGAAGACATGCATCACCGCTCCCCTTCTACAAAGATGAAACGTTGGGCTAATGAGTTTATGTCAACTAAAACGTGTAGCAGCTGCCAAGGAAGTCGGCTAAAAAAAGAATCCTTGTTCTTCAAAATCGATGACAAGAATATTTCAGAGGTAGCCAAAATGGACATTGACCAATTAAAGCATTGGGTAGATAATCTAGAAAGTAAATTAAATAAACAACAAAAAATTATTGCTCACGAGATTCTTAAAGAATTAAAAAAGAGAATTCAGTTTTTGATTGATGTAGGACTTCATTATCTTAATCTAGACAGATCTGCCAAAAGCATCTCAGGTGGTGAAAGCCAACGTATAAGATTAGCCACACAGATTGGATCACAATTAACTGATGTTCTTTATATTTTGGATGAGCCAAGTATTGGGCTACATCAAAGAGACAATCAAAGACTGATAGCTTCTTTGAAAAAGCTCAGAGATTTAGGTAATTCAGTTATTGTTGTAGAGCATGACAAAGACATGATTTTGGCTGCTGACCACATTATTGACATTGGGCCGGGAGCCGGTGAGCATGGCGGGCAGATAATAGCCCATGGAGATTTATCTACTATGCTTAAAATTAATTCTTTAACAGTAGATTATCTAACTGGAAAAAAGTCAATCAATCATAATAACAACAGTCGTAAAGGAAATGGTAAAAAACTTACACTCAATGGGGCAACAGGCAATAATTTAAAATCCGTATCAGTGGATTTTCCCTTAGGAAAATTCATAGCGGTTGTGGGTGTTTCAGGTAGTGGTAAAAGCACACTTGTCAATGAAACCTTGTATCCAATTCTAAATCAACATTTTTATAAAAGTGTCAAAAAACCCTTAGACTATAAGGATGTAATAGGTTTGAAATACATCGATAAAGTCATTGAAGTTGATCAATCTCCAATTGGTCGTACACCACGCTCTAATCCAGCCACTTATTGTGGTTTCTTTTCAGAAATAAGAAAACTTTACGCCAATCATCCCGAATCAAGAGCAAGGGGCTACAAAATTGGTCGTTTTTCATTCAATGTCAGTGGTGGACGCTGTGAGGCATGCAATGGTGCTGGAATAAAAACCATAGAAATGAATTTTTTGCCAGACGTGATGATAGACTGCGAGGTTTGTCGAGGAAAACGCTACAATGAAGAAACATTGGAAATTCGATACAAAGGAAAGTCAATCGCAGACGTACTAGAAATGACAATAGAACAAGCGTTTAGTTTTTTTGAAAGTATTCCGAAAATAAGCAAGTCATTACGAGCTCTTACGGAAGTTGGACTTGGCTACGTCAAACTGGGTCAACAATCGACTACTCTTTCAGGAGGTGAGTCGCAAAGAGTAAAACTGGCAAGCGAATTATCAAAAAAAAGTACAGGAAACACATTTTATATTCTAGATGAACCCACCACTGGTCTGCACTTTGAAGATGTAAACGTACTTTTGAAAGTATTGGACAAATTAGTGAACAAAGGAAATACAGTATTAGTTATTGAACACAATTTAGATGTCATTAAATTCGCCGATCATATCATAGAAATAGGGCCAGAGGGCGGCGAAAACGGTGGGCAAATTATCAACCAAGGGACACCACAAGAAATTATCAAATCATCCGAAGGATATACTGCTCCCTTTTTAAAATTAGAACTTGAAAATTGCTAGATTATTATGAAGAAATTAGAAAACGCATTTAAAGAAAAAAGCTGGAACGAAATAAAGTCAAGCGACTCTTGGCAAATTTTTAAAATAATGGCCGAGTTTGTGCAAGCATTTGAAACGCTCTCAAAGATTGGGCCATGTGTTTCAATTTTTGGTTCAGCCAGAACCAAGCCAAACAACCCTTATTACAAACAATCAGAAGAAATTGCCGAAAAATTAACCAAAAAAGGATATGGCATCATCACTGGAGGTGGCTTTGGCATTATGGAAGCTGGCAACAAAGGCGCTAACAAAGGAAATGGAAAATCTGTAGGTTTAAATATCGATTTGCCATTTGAACAACAAGCAAATACCTACATTGACAATGATAAACTGATTAACTTCGATTACTTTTTTGTCAGAAAAGTGATGTTTGTAAAATATGCTCAAGGATTTGTTGTCATGCCCGGTGGTGTTGGCACCTTGGATGAATTGTTTGAAGCACTTACACTAATACAAACCCAAAAAATTGCTCCTTTTCCAATTGTTTTAGTAGGAAAAAAATACTGGAGTGGTTTAATCGAATGGATGAAATTAGAGGTGTTAGAAAACGAAAAAAATATTAGTCCTGAAGATTTAAAGCTGTTTAAGCTGGTGAACACTAGCGATGAAGCGGTGGAATACATAGATAAATTCTACTCTAAATATTTACTAAAACCAAATTTCTGATTCATCATAAAAAATTGTTAGCTTTACAGCGCATCAAAATATTTTATTACAAATGAAAAAATTCATTTCGTTCTTTTTGCTTAGTAGTATATTCTTATTCTCATGGGCTCAGATTCCAGACCCTGAGTATATCCCATCCGTCTACCAAGAAAACACCATACAAAATGCCTCTGACACTGTTGTTGACGAGCAGCCAAAACTATTTTATCTGCAACCTAAGTTACACCTAGGATTTGGAAATTTCAACTTCAGAGGAGATATTTCTGATAATAGAACTAGCGGACTTATTGGACAATCTGGCTTTCAGATTGGCCTTTCGGCTAACCTTAACGACCAAGTTGATGCCATCTTACAAATGGAAGAAGGAGTCCTTAGGGTAGACGGTATCACAAGAGACGACAGTCCTAAAAACTTTAAAAGCACCATAAATACCTTTGGATTACGATTTAATTACCATCTAAACTCGCACAAATCAAAAAAACTATTCAATCCATTCATTGGTCTTGGCTTGAGTTACCTAAGATTCGATTCCAAGGGATCTGATGACGAGAGTAACGATCAATACGAAATAGATCTTCTAAGCGAATGGCTCTCAGATCCAAACAACGATGAAGCATACAGTCAAACAGGCATTGACATTCCCATAACAGTTGGTTTTCAGCTAAAACTTAACGAGCGACTAAATGTTAGTCTAGGCAGCACCTATCACATAACAAACACTGACTTTATAGACAATATTGAGGATGGCTCTTCAGACAGATACTTCGTTAATACTGCCTTTCTAACCTATGATATCTTTTGTAAAAATTGTGACGACTATGAGGATTACATTCCTCAAGAGCTGGATGACTACAACATCAATTTTGAATTATTAGACAAAGAAGATGAAGATGGCGATGGCATTCCAGATATTGACGACTCCTGCATAGGAACCCCTTCCAATGTCAAAGTAGATGCTATTGGCTGTCCTGTAGATACTGATAAAGACGCTGTGCCAGACTATTTGGATATGGAAGCCAATACCCCACTTGGGGCAGTGGTTAACTCTAAGGGTGTTCAGTTAACTGACGAAATGAGTGAAGCCATCTACCTAGATTACTTAAATGCTACTTCCAGAAAAGATGCTGCCTCCTATTTTGAGGAAACCTACCCTGCTGAAAAATTTATAAAAATCTCAAAAGAAGTAGTCAATTTAGATGGCGACACACTCTTAGTAGATTTATATAAACCCATTGTGTTTGAACAAATATATGATCAACAACAATCCATTGAAGAATCAATCACGCCAGCTCAATTTATTGATTTAAACTCAAAGGTCTATTACAAAATACAAATAGCCAAACATTCTAAAGGTATTGATGCAGCAGAAATTAATAGATTGATGAGTATTAGCAACCTAAAAAGTACTCGAGAAAATGAAGCAACAGTTTATTATTCTGGCGAGTATGAAGACCTTTTAAAAGCTAACCAGCGTCGCATGCAACTCATAAGCTCTGGCTACTCAAACATATCTATAGTTGAGGACAAGCAAGGAGATTTGAGAACTGTGACTAATAAAGAGATAAGCAACGAAAAAAGTGCTAGAGCTTCTGAAAAACTAGAAGAACTACCGCCCATGCAAGACATCATCTTTAGAGTACAATTGGACGTACTCAGAGAAGTCGATTTAGACTTTTATGAACTAGATGACATTCTTGTCTTTGAAGGTAACGACGGCCTAAAGCGAATATTTACGGATGGCTTTTCATCCTATGAAGACGCTCTAGTAAGAAGAAACGAATTGTACTACATGAGCTACGAAAATGCTAAAGTTGTAGCAATAGAAAATGGGCAATTGGTTGACGCTGATCAATATATGGACATTCAGCAGTCAGTAGAAGCCTCAGCTGATTATGGCGATATTATATACAAGGTGCAAGTCGGCATATACAGTAAAGATGAGGTGGTTGAAATAGTAAAAGTTAGCGAAATTGAAGGAATAGAAAAAACAGAGATTGCCGATGGTATTTTCAAGTTTACATCTGGCTATTTCTCAAATATTCAAGCCGCTATGATACGACTTAACAAACTCACGAAAATGGGTTATGAAGGGTGCTATCCTATCGCCTTCTACCAAAACAAAGAGATTTCTATTAAAAAAGCACAAGAGTTGTTAGGCTACTAAACATCAGGCTTTTTTACTGTATAATGAAAGACTGTCCATGTAGCGGACAGTCTTTTTATGTGTTTGTCTATAAAATTGCTAGCTAGAATTCATTAGTTTATAACCAGCCCTTGATGTGGCGGTTTTAATTGGTTAGTTGTGTTGAGACTTTTTGCTACCACTATACAATTCGTATTTCAAAAATCGGCACTCAAGCTTTCCGTTAAACAACTTAATTTTTTTGGTGTGCCTCAAGCCCACCCTTTTGATACCTGCCATTTCGGAGGTAATGAACCAAGCAGTACACTTTGTAAAGTGCATTTTCAAAGCATCACCAATCTGTGAATAAAATTCATCGGCATTAATGGCTAATTTCTCTCCATACGGGGGGTTAAATAGTAATGTTCCTCCATTAGGCAGCAACTCAGGGTTTTTAAAAAAGTTGGCCCTTTTCACTGAAATAAATTCATCCAACATGGCGTCTTTAATATTCTGTTGGGCTTTTCGAACGGAACGGAAAGACCTATCACATCCTAAAATCTGACCTTTAAAATCAATGGTTTTTTTCAAGGATGCTGTTTTAATTTTTTGCCACATATCGTTGTCAAAGTTTGACCAATTCATAAATCCAAATCGCTTTCTGTGTATGGCGGGTGGGATGTTACAGGCGATCATGGCTGCTTCAATTAAAATAGTTCCAGAACCGCACATAGGGTCTAAGAGATCACTTTCCTTATCCCAATCACTAAGCAAGATTAAACCAGCTGCCAATACTTCACTAATGGGTGCTTGCTCCACAGCGCTTCTGTAGCCCCTTTTGTGTAGTGAGTCGCCCGAGCTATCCAACGAAAGTGTGCACTTCTCATTAGAAATGTGAAGATTTATTTTTACATCTGGCGATTTTGTGTCAATAGTCGGTCGTTTTCCTCTGGTCAGATCTCGAAAATAATCGACAATAGCGTCTTTGGCTTTGAGAGCAATGTAATGACTGTGATTAAAATAATCCGAATAAATAACAGCATCTATTGAGAAAGTATCTTCAATTCCAAAGTAAGATGACCAGTCAATCTGGCTAATATGTCGGTAAATCTCATCCTCTTTTTTGGCAGAAAATTTATGTATGGGTACCAATATTTTTAGAGCCGTACGTAAATTTAAGTTGGCCTTATACATAAAACCCAAATCGCCATGGAAACTTACAGCCCTATTAAGTATTTCGACATTAGCAGCACCTAGCTTACTCAATTCATCGGCCAAAGCAGTTTCTAAACCCAACTGAGTTTTGGCAATCATTTGATAATTTTTATTTTCCATACGTTTTAAAAAACAAAGTTAGGCATTTAATAAATGAATAAAATTATCTTTGGGAGATGAAAAATTGGTATAAATCCTGGTTTCAAAGCCCTTATTACCATTTACTTTACAAAAATAGAAATGATCTTGAAGCCAATTTTTTTCTAAACAATCTGATTGACTTTCTCAATCCTGAAACTAACAACCAATTTTTAGATATTGCCTGTGGCAAAGGAAGACACGCTATTGCAGTTCACAAAAAAGGCTATATTGTAGAGGGTATCGATCTGTCGGAAGAAAGTATCAAAGTCGCCAAAAATCATTCCAACAGCAGACTTCATTTTCAAGTTCACGATATGAGAAAGGTGTATAAAAAAAACCACTTTGACTATGTGTTCAACCTTTTTACTAGTTTTGGGTATTTTGAATCTCAACAAGAAAATGAAGAAGCCCTCAGTGCTATGATAGGCAATTTAAAACAAGGAGGGAAAATCGTTATTGATTTCATGAATTCAAAAAAAGTAAGTTATGAATTGATAAAAGAGGAAATCAAACAAGTTGAACACATAAAATTTCATATCAGAAGAAAAGCTGAGGGAAAGCAAATTATAAAAGACATCACTTTTGAAGATGGCAAACAATTCTTTCACTTTACCGAAAAAGTGTTCGGTTTTGACTTACATGATTTTAATACTTTTTTAAGTGCCAACGGAATGAAAGTTTTAAATTTGTGGGGCGATTATTCACTTACTGATTTTGATGTGACTCAATCACCACGTTTAATTATACTTGCCCAAAAATGGAGCTAATACAACACGCTGTCCTTTTATCATCGGTATTTATTGGGGCATTTATTGCCATCAAATTCAAGCGTATTTCTGATCAAACTACCAAATTATTAATTTCATTTAGTGGTGCTTATTTGTTTTCTATCACCGTCTTACATCTAATTCCAGAAACATTTAATAATAAGAACAACCTGCATACAGGTCTATTTGTTCTAATTGGTTTCTTTCTACAGATACTTTTGGAGCAACTCTCAAAAGGCATAGAGCATGGGCATAAACACTTGAATGAAAGCATACCAATCAGTATATTAGTTGGCTTATGTATTCATTCTTTTATTGAAGGGATGCCATTAGGCATTCATCACGACCATCACCACCATAATCATCACATACACTCTCACGTCAATAACAGCTTGTTATCAGCTATTGCTTTGCATAAAATTCCCGTGAGCATAGTTTTAACTCATATGCTATTGCAAAGCAACATGGGCAAGGCTAAAGTCTTTATGCTAATTATCTTTTTTTCGTTAACATCGCCTATGGGACTATTTATTAGTCATTACATGAGTAACGTATCCTTTTATTTTCAAGAAATATCGGCCGTTGTAATTGGTATGTTCTTACATATTTCTACTACTATTTTGTTTGAAAGCAGTGAAGGCCATCGCTTTAACAGTCGAAAAGCCATTGCCATAATTATTGGAGCAGGTATTGCCATTGCGGGTGCATTTTTAACATAATAGTAAACCCAAAATAAGTCAATTAAGGTATTTAACACAAACAAATTAAGTGTCTGTGAAATCTAATGCCTATCTTCGTAAAGATGTTAAGTCCACATAAAGTATTAAAAACATATTGGGGCTTTGACGATTTTAGAAGTTCTCAATTAGACGTCATTCACTCTATCTTAGAAGGTAAAGACACTCTTGTTTTGCTTCCCACCGGAGGAGGTAAATCCATTTGTTATCAAGTACCTGCAATGATGATGGATGGAATTTGCATAGTCATTTCGCCGCTTATCGCCCTTATGAACGATCAAGTTGAAGATTTAAAAGCCAAAAATATAAAAGCCGTAGCTATCACCTCCGGATTAACGTTTTCTGAACAAGACGTAGCTTTGGACAACTGTATCTATGACAATTACAAATTTTTATACCTCTCACCTGAACGCCTAGAAAATGAAATGGTAAAAAGCCGACTTGAAAAGATGACTATAAACCTAGTAGCTGTCGATGAATCGCATTGTATATCTCAGTGGGGGTATCAATTTCGACCTTCTTACCTAAGAATTGCAACCATAAGACAAACAACCAATGCACCTATTGTAGCTTTGACCGCTACTGCTACAAAAACAGTAGTGGAAGATGTTCAAGAAAAATTAGCATTTAGGGCCAAACACGTCATTAAAAGTAGTTTTTACAGAGATGAGTTATCCTACGTTGTGCTAAACCAAGAAGATAAAGACCAAAAAATTATTCAGGTTATTAACAAAGTAAAAGGCTCATCCATTATATACTGTAAAACAAGAAAAGAAACTAAAAGAGTCCATCTACTACTAAAAGAACACGGTATCTCTTCCCAATTTTATCACGGAGGTTTGGATTATGTTGAACGACTTTCAAAGCAAAAGCAATGGGTTTTAAATCACATCAGAGTGATGGTAGCCACAAACGCATTTGGTATGGGCATTGATAAACCCGACGTAAGACTCGTGATTCACAACCATCTGCCCAATAATTTAGAATCATACTATCAGGAAGCAGGACGTGTAGCCAGAGATAAAAAATTGGGATATGCCATACTTATCTGCAATACCTATGATACTGACCATCTTATTAGCGATATTAAAAAAAATTACCCAAATATTGAAGATGTCAGGCATGTTTATCAGCAACTAGCTAATCATTTGGGACTGGCAACTGGTAGCGGGCAATTTTCTGAATTTGCCTTCGACCTGGCCACGTTTTGTGAAAAGTATAATCTGGACTTCCTAAAAACTTTTAATATTCTTAAACTTTTAGAAAGAGAAGAGCTCATAAAATTAAACGAGGCCGTAAATTTACCATCAAGAGTTTATATCAAATTATCGCATGCTGATCTTTATAAATTTCAAATTGCCAATAAATCTTATGATGATCTTTTAAAAATGATGTTACGGTCTTATGGAACACTTTTTGAATCCTATACTAAAATTCAGGAAAGTATAATTGCCAAAAGAACTCAACTAAGTACGGAGGAAATAAAAGTAAGGCTTGAAAAACTTAACGACTTAGAGGTGATTAATTACATACCTCAAAATAGTCATTCAAAACTTATATTTTTAAAAGAACGGCTTGACGTAAAGCAACTAAATCTATCAAAAGAATCAGTAGAAAAACGTCGAAGTATTGAAATAAAAAAAGGCAACTCAATTATAAATTACGTCAAAAATCAACACCAGTGCAGGAGTAGTTTGTTAATCGGTTACTTTGGCGAAAAAAACCACTCAAATTGTGGTAAGTGTGACATTTGTTTGCAACGCAAAAAACTTAATATTAGCAACATAGAGTTTGAAAAAATAAGTAATGGTATTCAAAAACTTCTCAGTGATAATGCATTGACCATAGACGATATTGTCATGAAACTTGTAGATTATAGAGAAGATAAAATTATAAAAGTATTACAGTTTCTTAGTGATAATAGCCAAATTGCATTCAATACGGAAAAGAAGTTGTATTGGCTCAGCTAAAAAATGTAATTTCGTTGGAAATGAAATCAACACTAAGAATTGTCTTCATGGGTACTCCCGATTTTGCAACTGCCAGCCTTCAAAGCATGGTTCAGATGGGTTACAATGTAGTGGGTGTCGTAACAGCACCAGACAAACCGGCTGGCAGAGGACAAAAGGTTACTCAGTCATCAGTAAAAACTTTCGCTTTAAAACATGGGCTAACACTACTTCAACCAAAAAATTTGAAAGATGAATCATTTGTAGATGATTTGAAGTCCTTAAAAGCCGATATACAAGTGGTTGTAGCTTTTAGAAAATTACCAAAGGTTGTATGGAATATGCCAAGCAAAGGCACCTTCAATTTGCATGCTTCACTACTGCCTAAATATCGGGGGGCCGCTCCCATCAATTGGGCAATCATAAATGGTGAAAAAGAATCTGGTGTTACTACCTTTTTTATTGATGAAAATATAGACACAGGAACTATTATCTTGCAAAAAAGTTGCCCAATTAAAACATCATACAATGCTGGCAATCTGCATGATAAACTGATGAACTTAGGCTCTGAATTAGTATGTGAAACAATCGATTTGATTTCTTCAAACAATTATCAATGTAGAAAGCAAAAAGGAAAAATAACCCATGCTCCTAAGATCTATAAAGCCGACTGTAAGCTAAATTGGTCTGGTAGTATTTTCGATATACATCAAAAAATAAAAGGCCTTTCACCATATCCTGGTTCATGGACACAAATATCTAACGAAAAAACGTTAAAAATCTTTAAATCATCCGTTTTAGTAGCTAAACATAATTTGGCTTACGGAACAATAATAACAGATGGAAAAAACGAACTAAAAGTAGCCGCTATGGGTGGTTACGTTTATCTTCAAGATGTACAGCTTAGTGGAAAAAAAAGAATGAAAGTTGACGAGTTTCTTCGTGGCTTTCGCTTTGAAAAACAAACTATTTTGAATTAACTAGGGTGCTAGGCGGTTTTTAACCCAGCCTGCTTCATCATTCTTTTCATACAATATTCTATCATGCAATCGATTGGACCTTCCTTGCCAAAACTCGATTTGTTGTGCCGATACAATGTAGCCACCCCAATGTGGAGGTCTGGGTACGTTTTCAGAAAATTTTTCAGTAAAATGAGAGACATTATCGTCTAATATTTGTCTACTTTCAATAGGTTGACTCTGAGGAGATGACCAAGCACCAATTCGGCTTTCATAAGGGCGGCTTTGAAAATAGGTATCAGAAATAGCATCCGGCACTTTTTCAATATTTCCGTTTATTCGAATCTGCTGTTCTAGTTTTGGCCAAAAAAAATTCATTGAAACCTTTGGATTTTGGGCGATATCCTGACCCTTCTGACTCAAGTAGTTGGTATAAAATACAAAACCACTTTCAGTAACATCTCTTAACAACAGTACCCTTGAAGATGGTTCATTGTGCACATTGACTGTCGATAAAACAAACGCATTGGGTTCAGCAAAATATGTTAAGGCAGATGACATCCACTGCTTGAACGTTTCAATGGGGTTTGCAAGCAAATTATCTTCTTCTATGAGCCCCTTGCTGTAGTCTATTCTTCTTTTGTTTATACTTTTCATTCTTCAAAAATACCTATTTTTGTCGATAGCATTAGACAATTTAACCTTTTACTTTCTCAATGAAAAGTTTCGAAGTCCCCAGTTTTTATCGATCTTCCATAATTGGCGCCATCAAAGAAAAGAGAAAAAACATCGACCCAAAAAAGAAAGATTTTTCGCCTTCCCTTATCAACTTTGGTCCAATACAATTTCATTTGGCTAGGCATTTTGGCTTTTGCTATGGAGTGGAAAATGCCATAGAAATATCGTATAAAGCCATTGAAGAAAATCCTGGTAAAAATATTTATTTACTAAGCCAAATGATTCATAATCCTATTGTGAATGACGATTTATTATCCAAAGGCTTGAAGTTTATTATGGACACCGAGGGGAATCAACTGATTGAATGGGATAAAATCACATCCGATGACGTTGTTATCACGCCTGCCTTTGGTACCACCGTAGAAATCAAAAAACAATTAGAAGAAAAAAATATTACACTTGAAAAATACGATACTACTTGTCCGTTTGTGACTAGAGTTTGGAAAAAAGCCCACAGTATAGGAGAAAACGATTTTACTATAATCATTCACGGAAAACACAAACACGAAGAAACAAAAGCTACCTTTTCTCATTCGTATCAAAATGCACCTTCTTTAATTATCAAAGACATTGATGAAGCTAAACTATTAGTTGACTTTATTGAAGGAAAAAAATCTGAACAAGACTTTTATCGCTTTTTTGAGGGAAAATACTCCCAAGGGTTTGATTTCACAAATGACCTCAAGAAAATGGGCGTTGTTAACCAAACTACTATGCTGGCTAGCGAAACACAAGAAATCTCTAATTTCTTAAAAGAGTTTATAATAAACAAACATGGTGCGGAAAACTATAAAGAATTCTTCGCTGATACTAGAGATACTCTTTGCTATGCTACCAACGAAAATCAAAAAGCCACTTATGGTCTTTTGGAAGTGCCAGCCGATATTGCCATTGTGGTTGGTGGCTACAACAGTTCCAACACCTCTCATCTTGTAGAGCTTTGTGAAAAAAAGCTACCTACTTACTTTATAAAATCAGAAAAGGAAATTATTTCAAAGGATTTGATTCGTCATTTTGATTACAAAAATCAAAAGCTCCTTGAAACCAACAACTTCCTTCCTTTAAAATCCGAAAATGTCAAAATTATTTTAACATCAGGCGCCTCGTGTCCTGATTCAGAGGTTGATAAGGTTCTGAAAAAACTACTAACGTTTTATGACAATGTAAGACCAATAAAGGAGGTTATTGAAGAATTTAATCCTTAATCACTTTCCGAACATAGTCAAGAACCATTTCAAATTGCTGTTCTAAACTCAGATTGGTTGTATCAATAATTATGGCATCTTTAGCGACCACCAATGGATTTTCTTTACGATTGCTGTCAACATCATCTCTCATTTTGAGATTGTCCAAAACCGCTTCAAGAGAAACGTCTGATAATTCTCTATGACGTCTTTTTGCCCTAACTTCAATTGAAGCCGTTACAAATAGTTTTAATTCAGCATCAGGAAAGACCACAGATCCTATATCACGCCCATCCATTACCACCCCTTTACTCATGCCCATCTTTTGCTGAATACTTACCAACTTTTGCCTCACCTCTTTTAGTTTACTAACTTCACTTACATGCTGAGAGACTATCAAAGATCTGATCTGATTTTCAACATTTATTCCATTTAGCAACGTTTGGCTCTGCTGATTTTCTTTGTTGTATTCAAAAGAAACCTCAATATCGTTCAAAGCCAGCAAAAGATTCTCTCTATTTAAGCCATCATTGGTAATAATGCGTTTGTTGAGCGCGTACAAACATACTGCTCTATACATAGCACCAGTATCAATGTAAATATATCCTAGGTGTTTTGACAGTTGTTTTGCTATGGTACTTTTCCCACAAGAAGAATGACCATCTATAGCAATATTAATTTTTTTCATTTTTAAAATAGAACTTAGAAAAATCGGTGCTAAAGGAAAAATAATTTGGTGAACCATGCAAGTGATAGGTTGACCTTCCATAGTCGATACTAAAATGAGTAAACTGAACACCAATACCCCAAGAAAAACCAACCATTCCGGTGTATGAATTTAGCTTTAACTCTTGACGACGCTTTGGATTAAATCCTGCTCTTAACTTGATATACTTAAATAGGGTCAACTCACCACCCAAATCCAAATGACTAAAAAATGACTTTGAAAATGTTGACAACTCAGACTGTTCCTCATCAGTGATGTTCAAATCAGGGTTCAGGTTCCATTTTTGAATTTGTCTGTAATTAAAAGTGAACAAAAATGGCAAATGTTCTAGTTGTTTTGACAAACCTAAATCTAAGTGAAAAGGAACGCCTTCTTTGGTGTTAGCGTAGGTTGTGAGTTGTCTACCATAGTTCCTGGCTAATAGTGATACAAATAAGTTCTTTTGAAAATTGGTGTACAAAATTGACAAATCACCAACTAATGCAACAGATTGATAATTTTCTAAATTAGAAATTATCGTTTTAACACTGCTACCCATTTGCCAACGATTCGATAATGATTTACTAAGGTTAACAGATGCTATCTGCTCATTGGCACCAAATTTACCATAGCTTTGAGAGGTATAATCAGTTTCTATAAACTCGCCGTAACCTATGGACTTTACGCAAACCGCCATTGTTCCAAAGTTTCTAAATGGAAAGGCGTAGGCCACCGATAGGAAATGTATATCAGCAAAATAATCTACAAAATTCAGAGATAGGTTTCCATGATTTTGAGGATTTAAAACTGATGGATTAATAATGCCTATTTCAACATCCTTATCATAAATAGCTATGGGTTGATTGAGGACTGCCGACCTAGCCGAAAAAGGGAGAGCTAAAGAATGAAATGCTATATTTTCATTTTGTCCAAAAATAGTGATTTGAAAGAGTATTAGCAAAAAAAGAGAAACACAAAATCTCATATTACAAAGTAACGAATGTTTTGAATAAAACGTCTATTTATTTTGGTATGGTATAAAAAAAGCATGGATTTTACCATGCTTTGAATTAAATTGATGGATATTTTGGTTATCACAGTGAAATTCCTAAGTCAAAACCTATTTTGGGGACAATGCCTGTATATCCTCTTTCAGGATAATAAAAATCTACATCCTTTGGTTTATTTTCTACTGATGAGAACCTTAATCCTCCTCCTAGGAATAAATCTACCGAAAAATTATTGGAAAGAATAACTTGAAACCCCATCAAAACACCTGCCTCTGCTTGTTTGATGTGATATCTATTCTTGATATCTTCATAATAATAACCAGAACCTTGATGATAGGTGCTACCAGTTAAGTTGCCATCTTCATCGTAATTTTGTGTGTAATATGGCTCAACTTCATAGCCACTGTTATATGTAACGCTCTGCTGTGCAAAATATTTACCGTTGGCATATAGTCCACCGTATATTCCTGCTAAAGGTGATTGGCTGGAGCTGTTAATGGATGGTTTTACAATGTATTTTCTTGCTTGCAGCTCTCCCATCCAGCCATATTCATCGCCATTCTCGGCCAAACGATACCCTCCTGAAATCAGGTATGAATGTTGTTCACTTAAAGTACGTTCATAGGTAGCGTGTAAGGTACCATCAGCAAAATGAAAGGGGCTGATTTTGATTAAAGCGTTTTGAGCATGTAAAACGGTATTTGCAGTGAGAATAGCAATAAAAAGAATTAATTTTTTCATAGTTATGTTTTTTTTCAAAGATAGTATTATTAATTAATCTTAAGTTGTGGTATAGCTAACTTTAAGACTTCTTTCATCTGTTTAACATAATGAAAGCGTAACCCTCTAAGATATCGTACGTTAATTTCATCAACATCCTTTTGGTTTTGTTGACACAACACGATTTCCTTGATACCTGCACGTTTAGCAGCCAATATTTTCTCTTTTATACCTCCAACTGGTAATACTTTTCCTCTCAAAGTAATTTCACCAGTCATAGCTGTTTTTGATTTAACCTTTTTGTTAGAAAACAAGGAAACCAAGGCCGTTAACATGGTGATACCAGCTGAAGGACCATCTTTGGGCGTGGCTCCTTCAGGTACATGAATGTGCACATCGCTTTTCTCCAACTCTTGATGACTAATACCTAAATCTTCTGCATGTGATTTGATGTATTGCATAGCTATTGCTGAGGATTCTTTCATCACCTGTCCTAAGTTACCTGTAATTGTTAACTTTCCTTTACCGGGGCTTTTACTACATTCAACAAAAAGTATTTCACCTCCAACTGGAGTCCACGCCAATCCAGTTACTACCCCTGGAATATCATTGGCCATTTGGTGCTGTTTATCAAACAATTTAACACCAAGAATATGACTTAAATCCGAGAGTTCGGGATCTACTTTATATGACTCTTCCATGGCCAACGACTTAGCCCCATAACGAACTAATTTGGCTATCATTTTATCCAAGCCACGGACACCTGACTCTCTTGTATAGCCATCAACTACAAGTTTTAACACTTGATTTGATAACTTAAGGTCTTTTGTACTTAAGCCATGGGCTTTAAGTTGACGAGGTAGTAAGTGTTTTTTGGCTATTTGGACCTTTTCCTCAAGCGTGTAGCCGTTAATTTCAATTATTTCCATTCTGTCTCTGAGTGCAGGCTGAATAGTGTTTAAACTGTTAGCTGTAGCAACAAACATAACCTTTGATAAATCATAACCCATCTCTAGATAGTTGTCATGAAAGGAATGATTTTGTTCGGGGTCTAAAACTTCAAGCATAGCAGAGGATGGATCACCGTGTGAATCTCTTGTGATTTTATCAATTTCGTCTAAGACAAAAACAGGATTAGATGAGTTGGCTTTCTTGATAGATTTTATAATTCTTCCGGGCATTGCACCTATGTAGGTTTTTCTGTGACCTCTGATTTCTGATTCATCTCTAAGGCCGCCAAGAGAAACACGCTCATACTTCCTTCCAAGAGCTTTGGCAATGGACTTTCCTAATGAGGTTTTTCCCACGCCAGGAGGACCGTAAAGACATAGTATAGGAGATTTCATATCACCCTTTATCTTCAATACTGCCAAATACTCTAATATTCTCTCTTTTACTTTGTCAAGACCAAAGTGATCTTTATCTAAAATTTTTTGGGCTTTTTTCAAGTCAAAACTATCGTTGGTGTATTCACCCCAAGGTAAATCAAGAACAAGCTCTAGATAAGCACGTTGAACTGAGTAATCAGCCATGGCGGGGTTCATTCGTTGTAGTTTTTTGAGTTCTTTATTAAAGTTTTTTGCTATTTCTTGAGTCCACTTTTTAGTTTTTGAACGGGAACGAAATTCTTCAATTTCTTGATCGGCAGAACCGCCAAGCTCTTCCTGTATAGCTTTAAGTTGTTGATTTAAAAAGTACTCCCTTTGTTGTTGATCTAAATCGTGCTTTACCTTGTGTTGTATTTCGTTTTTCATCTCCAATCGCTGGAGTTCTTTGCTGATAATTTCTAGGGTTAACTCTGAGCGCTTTTTTAGATCAAAGACTTCTAACAGATCTTGTTTTTTTTGGACACTCACATCCATGTTTGAACATACAAAATTGACAAGATAGCTTGGTGATTCAATGTTTTGAATAGCTAACTGTGCTTCGGATGGTATATTTGGCGATTCTTTAACAATTTGTACTGCAATATCTTTAATGGACTCAACAAGGGCGAGAAACTGCTCATCGCCTTTGGCTGGCTTGTCTTCTTTCAATTCGGTTACAGACGCTTTAATGTAAGGATCAACTTGAGTTATTTCGTTAAGTTTAATGAGTTTTCTACCTTGAATAATGGCGGTAATATTACCATCAGGCATCCGAAGCATTTTCATAATATGTGCCATAGTACCTACCGAATTTAAATCGTTCAAAGAAGGATTTTCAATATCACCATTTTTTTGAGAAACAACTCCGATAGTTTTGTCACCTTTGTATAACTCTTTTATCAATTTGACAGACTTGTCACGACCAACTGTGATTGGAATTATCACGCCAGGAAAAAGAACCGTATTTCTTAATGGAAGTATGGGTAATACTTTGGGCGTTTGCTCTTTATTAATTTTATCTTCATCAAGATTAGTAAGTAGTGGAAAAAAATCAGAGTCCTCATCAAAATTACTCATAGCGATTGAGTCTGTAAACATATCTTTCTTCATATAATACAAATTTGTCTAATGACTATGTACAATAACGTTTGTTAAACTAATTGCAATATGTGTGCCACAAAATAAAAGCTATTTTGCACATGACAAAATTAGTCCTTCCTGTACGAATTTGACAGTTCAAACACCTGCTCTAAGATAGTTTTCTCAACCTCATCAAGCAATTTTGAGCGACGTTGCATTGATTTGCTTACTACCTCAAAAGCTTTATTTAGCTTGAAGGTACTGAATCCTGACGATCCACCCCAAGAAAAAGAAGGGATAAAATTTCTTGGAAAACCTGCTCCGAAAATATTTGCGCTCACTCCCACAACAGTACCAGTATTAAACATGGTGTTTATGCCACATTTTGAATGATCACCCATTACAAGACCACAGAACTGAAGACCTGTATTTTCAAATCGGTCATGTGAATAATTCCAAAGCTTTACCTCTGCGTAATTATTTTTTAAGTTGGAATTATTTGTATCTGCGCCCAAATTACACCATTCGCCTATAACCGAGTTTCCAAGAAAACCATCATGACCTTTGTTTGAATATGATTGGAAAACGCTATTAGTAACTTCGCCCCCTACTTTGCAGAATGGACCTATAGTAGTAGCTCCATAAATTTTAGCACCCATTTTTAGTACCGAATGCTCACACATGGCCAATGGCCCCCTAATCAAGCAACCCTCCATAATTTCTGCATTTTTACCTATGTATATTGGTCCATTTGAAGCATTAAGAATGGCATGTTCGACTACAGCACCTTCTTCAATAAAAATATGTTCGGGTGATATCAATTGATTAGAACTACTGAGTTTTTGTGATATTCTGTTTTTTGTTAAAGATTCAAAATCTAATTCAATGCAATGATGATTGTTTGAGAAAATATCAACTAAGCGATTAATTTGAGTAAAGGAATCATGAAACTCAAGAGTGTTTTCTGGAACTTCTTTGCAATCACTTCTGTATGCTATTATGGTTTGATTCTTTATTAGACATTGATTGCTTTGTAAGTCAAGTATGGCATTAACAAGATTGAGGTTGGGACAAATGCTACCATTTATCCATACATTATCATCCAACATTGTTAAAGGATATTTTGAACTGAGGTAATTTTCTGTAAGAAAAGACATCGTGGAAGAAAGGGCCATTTGCCATTTTTCAGTAATTGTCAAGATGCCAAGTCGTATTTCTGAAACAGGCCGAGTGTAAGTCAATGGCAACAAGTGTGTCCTATTATCATCAAATAAAATATAATTCATCTAACAAATATAACAATTCACCTATCAAATATTAAAGCGAAAGTGCATTATATCACCATCGTTAACAACATAGTCTTTTCCTTCAACTGACATTTTACCATTTTCTTTGCACGACAATTCAGAACCAAGAGTAACATAGTCGACGTATTTTATCACCTCTGCTCGAATGAACCCCTTTTCAAAATCACTATGTATAACACCTGCTGCCTGTGGCGCTTTCATCCCGTTTTTAATGGTCCATGCCCTAACTTCTTTTTCGCCTGCCGTAAAATAGGTAGATAAGTCAAGCAATTGGTAAGCCGACCTTATGAGTTTACTAACACCTGGTTCATCTAAGCCTAGATCTTCAAGAAATAACTGGCGCTCATCAAAATTATCTAATTCGGCAATATCAGCTTCAGTTGAGGCGGCAATCATAAGCACAGAGGCGTTTTCGTCTTTTACAAATTCCTTCACTTTATCGACAAATGGGTTGCCATTTTTAATGGATTCTTCGTCCACATTACATACGTACATAATAGGTTTGTCGGTAAGTAACATTAAATCAGCAACGTGTTCCTTCTCCGTTTCATCTATTTGAATACTTCTGACAGAATGTCCTTGTTCCAAATGGTGTTTGTATTTTGAAAGAATGTCAACTACTAATTTGGCACTTTTATCGCCAGTTCTCATAAGTTTTTGATAACGCTGAAGTTTTTTTTCCACCACTTCAAGGTCTTTGAGTTGTAGTTCTATGTCTATTGTTTCTTTGTCACGAATAGGATCAACTGATCCGTCAACATGAACAATATTATCATTTTCAAAACACCTTAACACATGAATAATAGCATCTGTTTCTCTTATATTAGCCAAAAACTTATTCCCTAGACCCTCTCCTTTACTGGCGCCCTTAACCAATCCAGCAATATCAACAATTTCTACCGTTGTTGGCATCACTCGTTGGGGATTCACTAATCTTTCAAGCTCAGCCAATCTATTATCAGGAACTGTAATTACTCCCACATTAGGTTCTATGGTACAAAAAGGAAAGTTTGCTGATTGTGCTTTTGCGTTAGATAAACAATTGAATAGTGTTGATTTTCCTACGTTTGGTAGCCCTACAATACCACACTTTAAAGCCATATTATTTCAAATTTTGACAAATATAACACCCTACAGCAAACTTTTTATAAAAATATTAACAATTGTATTTTTGGACTACCAATAACTTACTTTTGAGTTTTATATATCTAGACTAATGATTCAAGACTTATCATCTGTTTGCTCTCAGGTAAGACGAGATATCGTAAGAATGGTACATGCCCAAAATTCAGGGCATCCAGGTGGTTCACTAGGCTGTACAGAATTTATGGTAGCGCTCTACTTTGAAATTATGAATCACAATCCCAATTTTGATATGGATGGTATTGACGAAGATTTATTTTTCTTGTCAAACGGACATATTTCACCAGTGCTTTATAGTGTATTAGCAAGATCAGGATATTTTGATACAAGTGAGTTAGCTACATTTAGAACGATTGATTCAAGACTTCAGGGTCACCCAACTACTCATGAGCAACTTCCAGGAATTAGAATCGCAAGTGGATCGCTAGGACAAGGACTATCCGTAGCAATTGGGGCAGCTCAAAGTAAAAAGTTAAATGAAGACTCTTCCATTGTTTATAGTTTACACGGAGACGGCGAACTTCAAGAAGGTCAAATTTGGGAAGCTGTAATGTACGCATCGGCAAAAAATGTCGATAATATTATTGCTACCATCGACTACAACAAAAAACAAATTGATGGATCTTTAGATCATGTACTAGACCTAGGGAATTTAAACGATAAGTTTAGGGCTTTTGGATGGAAGGTCTTAGAATTAAAGGATGGTAACAATATTTTTAGTGTTATAGACGTTCTAAAAAATGCCAAAAGTTACTGTTATAAAAATCAACCAGTATGCGTCATTATGCACACAGAAATGGGCAATGGGGTAAACTTTATGATGGGGTCTCACAAATGGCACGGCATTGCTCCCAACGATGAACAGTTAAGCGCCGCTCTTGCACAAAATCCTGAAACACTGGGCGACTACTAAACTATGAATGTCTATTTTAAACATATTTTCTTTTTATCGTTAGTATTGTTCTTAATTCTTGGTCATCAGTCTAAATCAGAAGAGAGTAAAACAACCACCCGAGTATTATTTATTTTTGATGCTTCTCAAAGTATGTATGCCCAATGGGAAGGAAGCACGAGGATGACTATTGCTAAAACTCTATTAAGTAATATGCTAGACAGCTTGGTTGGGGTAGATAATCTAGAAATTGGTTTAAGATGCTATGGCCACCAAAAACCATCACCTCCACAAGATTGTAGAGACACAAAACTAGAAGTCGACTTTGGTAAAAACACCATTACTGCCATAAAGAAAAGATTGGAAACACTAAGACCCAAAGGAACTACACCCATAGCAAGAGCGCTTGAATCTGGTGCGTTAGATTTTCCATCAACTGACAGTGACTCTAGAAATGTTGTTATACTCATTACCGATGGTATTGAAGAGTGTGGCGGTGATCCTTGCTCCGTTTCAAGACTTTACCAACAAAAAAAAATCATACTTAAGCCCTTTGTAATCGGTATTGGCCTCAGCGAATCGTACAAAAAAAACTTTGAATGTGTAGGTACTTTCTATGACGCAAAAAATTCTGAACAGTTTAAAGAAATATTAAACGTAGTTGTTTCTCAAGTGTTAAATTCAACAAGCGCCCAGGTTAATTTGTTAGACCAGAATGAAATGCCTACTGAAAGTAATGTTGCCATAAGCTTTTATGATGCTTTTTCGGGAATACTTCAATATAATTTCATTCATACGATGAACAGTAAAGGAAATCCTGACACCTTAGTCCTCGACCCTGTGCTTAGCTATAATGTAGTGGCGCATACGCTACCAGTCGCCAAAGCTAAAGGAAGTTGGAAATTAAATCCTGGCAAACATACCACAATCCCCATTTACGCCCCTCAAGGAGATTTAAGTATACTTTCCAAAAATACCAAAATCAATACCAATTGTATAGTAAGGGAACACAAACAAAACCAAACACTAAATATTCAAGAAATTAACACGAAACAACGATACATTACTGGTACATATGACTTAGAAATTCTTACGCTTCCAAGAATATATCAAACTGTAGAAATCAAACAAAGCGAACTTACCAAGGTGCAAATACCTGAATCTGGACTTGTGGTTGTTTCATTTTCTTCTAGTGGATATGGAAGTCTTTTCAAGATGGGTAATGAATTAGAATGGTTGTGCGATCTTAAGCCCAACAAAGGCAAACAAAGTCTTTATCTCTTACCAGGAAAATATAAAATCATTTATCGAGCTAAAAACGCCATGCAGAGCGCATTTACAAAAGAAAAAGAGTTTCGTGTAACCTCACTAAAAACAGTATCAATAAAACTATAAAATGGATTTAAAAGACACTAGATCTGGATTCGGAGCTGGGCTCAGCCACTTAGGCAAAATAAATCCTAAGGTAGTAGCTCTGTGCGCCGACCTGACTGGATCTTTAAAAATGAACGACTTTGCCAAGAACCATCCAGAACGTTTTTTTCAAGTTGGCATAGCGGAAGCCAACATGATGGGAATAGCTGCTGGCTTAACCATTGGTGGTCAGATTCCCTTTACCGGCACCTTTGCCAACTTTTCAACTTCCAGAGTTTATGACCAAATTAGGCAATCGATTGCGTATTCTGGAAAGAATGTAAAAATATGTGCTTCGCACGCTGGTCTTACATTGGGAGAGGATGGTGCAACTCATCAGGTATTAGAGGATATCGGCATGATGAAAATGCTGCCAGGAATGACCGTTATTAACACTTGCGACTACAACCAAACCAAAGCAGCCACCATTGCCATTGCCGATCATATTGGACCTGTCTATTTGCGTTTCGGTCGACCAAAAGTTCCAAACTTTACTGCAGAAAATCAACCTTTTGAAATTGGCAAAGCTTTACTAATGCAAGAAGGCACCGATGTTAGCATATTTGCCACGGGACATCTTCTATGGGAAGCCATAGAGGCTCACAAACTATTAATTGAAAAAGGAATAAGTGCAGAAGTAATCAACGTTCACACCATAAAACCCTTGGACAAAGACGCTATCTTACAATCAGTTAAAAAAACACATTGCGTAGTAACGGCTGAGGAGCACATGCTGAATGGCGGTCTTGGCGATAGCATTGCTCAATATCTTGCTAGTGTGAGGCCTACACCCATCGAAATGATTGGGGTAGATGATTCATTTGGCGAAAGTGGCAAACCCGATGAGCTTCTTGAAAAATATGGTCTTAAGGCCATTAACATTGTAAATGCTTGTATCCGATCAATTGAAAGAAAATAAACACACAGAAGGGCAACAATTTTTTTTTAACCATCAAGCCCAAACCACTCCATATGCAAATGGTATGGAAATATCACACGCTAAGGGAATGTACATATATGACATTGATCAAAACAAATATTTGGATTTGGTAGCTGGCGTATCTGCATGTACACTAGGCCATGGCCACCCCAAAATAGTGAGTAGTACAGTTCAACAATTAGAAAAATACGCTCATGTTATGGTCTATGGCGAATATGTGCAATCCCCCCAATACAAACTTTCCAAGCGATTAATTGACCTACTACCCGCTTCGCTCAATTGTACATACATAGTAAACTCTGGCACAGAGGCCATTGAAGGCGCTATGAAACTTGCCAAACGAATCAGCGGTCGAAGACAAATAATATCTTTCAATAATAGTTATCATGGGAGCACGCATGGAGCGCTGAGCATCATGGGAAAAGAACTATACAAGACTAAGTATCGACCATTGTTACCCGATTGCCATTTGCTAGATTATGGAAGCTTTGAACAACTCGACACTATTGATGAAAATACGGCAGCTGTAATTGTTGAACCTATTCAAGGGGCTACCGGTTTTACACTTCCGCCAAAAGGTTGGCTTTCGGCAATAAGAAAACGGTGCGATTGTACTGGCACTCTCTTAATTTTTGATGAAATACAAACTGGTTTTGGGAGAACAGGTCAGATTTTCGCTTTGGATACATTCCAGGTTATTCCAGATATTTTATGTCTTGCAAAAGGGATGGGAGGTGGCATGCCAATTGGCTGTTTTATTAGCTCTAAAGAAAATATGGACACTATTAAACACCAACCAAAATTAGGTCATATCACCACATTTGGAGGTCATCCAGTGTGTTGTGCTGCATCACTTGCCACTTTGGATACTTTAATTAACGATAATAGTATTATTTCAAGCATTTTTGACAAGGAAAACCTATTCAGGACGCATCTCAATCATCCTAAAATCAAATCCATTAAGGGCATGGGACTTATGTTAGGCATTGAATTGGAATCTGCTGAAATATGTCAAAAAGTAGTACAAAAAGGGTATGAATACGGTTTGATAATGTTCTTCTTTTTGTTCAATGACAAATGTGTTAGACTCTCTCCTCCACTTATTATTTCTAAAGAAGAAATACTGTACGCTTGCCAAAAAATCCAACATATACTTGACGAAATTTAAACAGCTATGCCCCACTTTCTATTTCTTTTTACTATCTTATCATTTTCATTTTTTTCGCAAGAGGGTCCTGAAAGAGGCTTTAAGGTAAAAGTAGGGGACAAAGTACCTATATTTGAATTACCACTCACCGACGGTGATTTTATTTCTAACGACGATCTTAAAGGTAAAGTAAGTGTCATACAATTCACAGCCTCTTGGTGTAGTGTTTGCAAAAAAGAAATGCCTCATTTAGAAAAAGAGGTGTGGCAACGTTTCAAGGGTGATGACTTCATACTCTTAGGCATAGATTTAAAAGAGCCCACTGAAAAAGTCAAGCAATTTATAAAAGACACCAAAATCACCTACCCTATGGCATTGGATAAAAAAGGAATGGTTTTTGAACAATTTACCATACCAAAAGCTGGGGTAACAAGAAATATCGTACTTGACAAAGAAGGAAACATCATATTCCTTACACGCTTGTTTAATCCCTACGAGTTTAAAAAAATGATAGAAATCATTGATAAGGAATTAAAAAAATAACTATTTCTGATTTTGGGATTTAAAACGGCCTTTTTGAAAGCCTCTAAGTAGCAAGTGTTTTGTACGTCTTTTCTTAACCCGTTTGCGCCACATGATGAATGAAGAGGGTTTCATGTGTTTTCTCATAAGCTGACGAACGTCGTTTTCCTTGATTTTAAACTGTAACTCAATGGCCTCAAATGGCGTCCTATCTTCCCACGCCATTTCAATTATTCTATCTAAATCCCTTTGTGAAAAATTCAATTCTTTATAATAAGAAATTAGTTTGATTGTATCATTGTGGTACAAATTTAAGTTAAAAAGTTACATTTCTAATAATTGAAAATGTTAGATAGGTACAAATAGCTCTTAAAATTTGAAAAATAATATTATGAAATGAGAACTAAGGTTTTGGAAATATAAAGGGCATATTTTGTGACACATAATAGTATATTTGCATCACTCTTGATTATGAAAGAAAAAAAGATGTCCACTTTAAAAAGAGCTTCAAGATTATTTGGTTTTCTCAAACCTCACAAACTTGAGTTTTCAATTGGTTTGATTTTTTTATTGCTATCTACTTTAACCTCATTGATTTTTCCAGCTCTTATGGGGAATTTGGTAGACGCCGCCAATGAATCAGTAGTAAACAATATCAATCAAATTGCCCTCTGGCTTTTACTTTTGTTTGCATTACAAGCTGTATTTTCCTACTTCAGAATTGTGATCTTTGTAAATGTCACTGAAAAAACACTAGCCGTATTAAGGCAACAAACTTATGCCCATTTGATAATGTTACCTATGCCCTTTTTGTCGAAAAAAAGAGTGGGCGAACTAAATAGTAGAATTGCAGCAGATATTGCCTTGCTTCAAGAAACATTTACCACTGACATTGCCGAATTTATACGTCAAGTATTAATTATTATTGGTGGTATTATTTTTTTGTCAGTGACCTCAGTCAAGCTAACACTATTTATGCTGGCACTAGTGCCTGTAATGATGCTTGCCGCTGTTTTTTTTGGTCGATATATAAAGCGTTTTTCTAAAGAAGTTCAACAAAAAGTGGCTGAATCCAATACCATCATTGAAGAGACCCTACAAGGTATTGCTAATGTCAAAGCGTTTACTAATGAATTTTTTGAAATTAATAGATACAAAGAGAAAACCAATCAAGTAAAAAACATTGCTCAAAAAGGGGGTCGATATAGAGGTGCTTTTGCATCCTTTATTATCTTTTGTTTATTCGGCTCAATTGTGGCGGTCATATGGTTTGGTGTTCTTATGATAAATTCTGGTCAGCTATCCATTGGTCAATTATTTACATTTGTTCTTTATTCCGTGTTTATTGGTTCATCTGTAGGTGGCATGGCCGATATCTACAGTAAACTTCAAAAAGCCATAGGCTCAACCGAACATTTATTGGACATCTTAGAAGAAGAAAAAGAAGTTATTGGCAACAATACCAACCTGAATAATGAAATTAAAGAAGGTGAAATCCACTTTCAAAACCTCTCCTTTTCATATCCTTCAAGACCCAATATAACTGTCATTGACCATCTTAGTTTTATCATCAAAAAAGGACAGTTTATAGCCATTGTAGGACCCAGTGGCGCAGGCAAAACAACCATAGCATCCTTGCTATTGGGATTTTATAAAATAGAAAAGGGGCAACTAGTTATTGACAACAATGACATCAATGATTACGACCTTCATCACCTAAGACAACAAATTGCCCTAGTACCTCAAGATGTAATACTATTTGGCGGTAGTATAAAAGAAAACATAGCTTACGGTAATTTACAAGCAAGTGATAAAGAAATCGAACAAGCTGCAATCAACGCCAACGCTTACGACTTTATCAATGAATTTCCAGAAAAAATGGATACACTAGTTGGCGAGAGAGGCATACAACTGTCAGGCGGTCAACGACAACGAATAGCTATTGCACGTGCCCTACTCAAAAATCCTAAAATCCTAATAATGGATGAAGCTACTTCCGCCTTAGATTCAGAATCCGAAAAGCTTGTTCAACAAGCCATGGGCCGACTTATGATTGGCAGAACGACCATCGTCATAGCACACCGTTTATCAACCATAAAAAAAGCCGATTGTATTTTAGTAATAGACAAAGGACGAATTGTTGAACAAGGAAATCATCATGAACTAGAAAAAAAACAAGGCTTGTACAATCACCTTAGCCAACTTCAATTTAATCCTTAAAACAATGAAATTAATCATTAGCTTAGTTACGCGTTTTATCCCCCGACACTATTTACATCATGTTAGCCATTTCTTTCTTAGTTTCTATTCCATATTCGTAAGAGGCAACAATTTTGAAGACCCAATAAATGGCATTACTTACAGAAAACTATTACCTTATGGGCGCATTAACGCTAGAGAAAACGCACTTGCCCCTAATAGTTTGTCATTGGAAAGACATAGACTCATCTGGTTATATTTGAAACAAAAGACCACTTTTTTTTCTGACAATATTCGCTTCCTCCACATTGCTCCCGAATTTTGTTTCATAAATCGATTCAAACAACTTGAAAACATCGATTACATCACCGCCGACTTGAATTCTCCTTGGGCAGACGTCAAAATGGATGTTCATGACATTCCATTTCCATCAGACAGCTTCGATGTCGTAATGTGTAATCACGTGCTTGAACATGTTGAAGACGATGCTAAAGTAATGTCTGAATTTTTTAGAGTAATGAAAAAAGGTGGATGGGGAATTTTTCAAGTACCAATAGATTACAATAGTCAAAAAACACTTGAGGATCCCAACATCACAGAACCCAAAGAGAGAGAAAAACACTACTGGCAAAGTGATCATTTGAGGTTATATGGATTGGATTATGGTAAAAAATTAATGTCTGCTGGCTTTCAGGTAATCGAAGACGATTTCATTAACAAACTGGACCCTAAACTAGTTGAACGTTATGCTTTACCGAAAAACGAACTTATTTACTTGTGTAAAAAGATATAAGCCTAAACCATAGGTATATAAACAACCCTTTTGGTCTTGAAAAATTCCTCTTGAAAATGCTCATAAAGATCAAAACACTGATAAGGACGACTAATAAGAGCCATTTCGTTTGATAAATCACCACCTTTAAGATATAGAATCCCATTCGCTAGTTTGTTCCTTTGTTTAGTTAAAAAGCGATGCGAGACCAAACTAAAAAATTGCGGCATATTGGTTACTGCCCGACTTACCACAAATTCAAAATGCTGATCAATGTTTTCAACCCTTTCATGTATGGCTGTCACATTGTTTAATTGCAACTTATTACTCACATCATTTACCACTTTTATCTTTTTACCTATACTATCTACCAAACAAAAGTGAGTATTTGGAAATAAGATAGATAGCGGAATGCCAGGGAAGCCGCCACCGGTTCCAACATCCAGTACTTGTGTACCATCTACAAAAGAAATTATCTTTGAAATGGCCAAAGAATGCAAAACGTGCCGCTCAAAAAAGTAATCCATGTCTTTTCTAGAGATTACATTAATCTTGGAGTTCCAATCAGTATATAAAGTATACATTGAGTCAAATTGATCGATTTGACGATCTGACAAATCAGCAAAATATTTTAGAATAATAGATATCAAATAATGTCTTTTTTGCCTGAAAGGAGTTTAAACAAATATTCCCTGGAACGGTGTAATTGTGCTTTTACAGTTCCTAAAGGTAAATTTAGCTCTTGAGCAATTTCGTCATAACTGAGCTCCTTAAAATACCTTAACCTCACTAACAACCGATATTTTGGATCAAGCTGATCTACCAAATTTCTTAAAAACTGAATACGCTGTTTTTTGATCAGGTAGTCATCGGGGGCGGGCTTTTGGTCTTTTATATCAATATGTAAAGAATTTCCATCCTCTTGATCAATCAAATCATCTATTGAAACAGTCCTGTTTTTTTTCTTTCTGAGAAAGTCTATGCAATGATTTTTTGCAATTGAAAACAACCACGTACTAAATGCATAAGTTGATGAGTAAGTAGATAAATTATTAAATGCTTTGCCAAACGATTCTATGGTAAGTTCCTGAGCAAGCTCCTTATCATTCAACATTTCTAGTAATTTAAAATAAATAGGGTCTCGATATTTTGATAATAGTTTTGAAAACGCTCTTGCATCGGTGTTGTCCAAGGCACTCTTGACAAGAATCAAATCCTCTTTTGCTTTATCTGTTAGCTTTTTATTTACCAAAATTGTTTTCTAAAAATGAGTCTATTGAGCATAAATATAAGGTAAAATACATTAAGAATAATTTCTAAAAAGGGGTAGTAAAAAATAAGATCTTCTTCATCTATTTTTTTCATTATTGGTCTAATAATTATCAATTGAACCACTAATCTGATAAAAAACAATGCGATGCCATACAATCTAAAGTAGTCTGTGCTTAGCATAACTATAAACAATACCCAAAATAGTAGTTGACTAGTCGACCAAGCAGCAAGCAAGCATTGATGATATAGTTTATAGTGACTAGCCGTGGTAATATGTCTTGTTTTTTGTTGTATCCAAGCCAAATATGAAGTTTTTGGTTCTGAAAGTGTATGCGAATTAGCATCTAAAATAATTGCTGTATTCGTTGAATTACTAACCTCTTTTATAAACAAATCGTCATCGCCAGACGGAATATGAAGGTGAGAAGCAAATCCTCTATTATCAAAAAATACAGATTTTTTATACGCCAAATTTCTTCCAACACCCATATAAGCACGACCTTTTAATGCAAATGAAAAATATTGTAACGCAACTAAAAATGTATCAAAACGAATGAGTTGATTCAAAAGTCCCTTCTGCTTGTAATAGCCGCCATAACCAAGTACGATTTCTTTGTTAGAGAAATGCTGAGTCATAGACCGTATCCAATACTGATTTTTAGGTAAGCAATCCGCATCTGTCAAAAGTAAATACTCATATTTAGCAGCTTTAATACCCAAAGTCAATGCAAATTTTTTGCCAATTCCTTTTTTAATATCCTTCGCAATATTGACAATTTTAATTTTTGGATGCCCCTCCCATTGCTTAAAAATATATTTGGTATCGTCAGTTGATTGATCGTTTACTAAAACAATTTCATATTGTTCATAGTCTTGCTTTAATAATTGATCAACTAGCTGATTCCAATATTTTGCTTCATTATAGCCACAAACCACCACCGATACTCCACTAGAAAAATGTGAATTCGGTTCTTTAAATTTTGAAAGTGGAATAAAAATTACAAGTAAAAAGTAAAGTTGAACTAAAAAAGCCAACAAAAAAACAATGAACAGCATAAATCGCACATCAACCATTGCACAATGATACGACAATTGAAAATAATGTTATGTTTATTTGTAGTTAAGCTTACAATCTTCAATACAAAATAAATTGTGTTTAAAATGCTTGGACTTAACTATCTTTGACAAAATTTGATGTATGAATTTTGAACTGATAAAAACAGATGATTCTTCAAATGCTCGATTGGGAAAGCTATCCACCGCTCATGGAAGTATTTTAACCCCCATTTTTATGCCAGTTGGAACGGCTGCCACCGTCAAAGGGGTTCATCAAAACGAAATTGATCAAGACACCAAAGCACATATTATCTTAGGAAACACTTACCATTTGTACTTACGTCCTGGGCTTGACGTCTTGCAAGAAGCCGGTGGCATTCACCAATTTATGAATTGGAAAAAACCCATACTGACCGACAGTGGTGGCTATCAAGTCTACTCCCTTTCTGACAAAAGAAAAATTAAAGAAGAAGGAGTTAAATTTCAGTCCCATATTGATGGCTCATACCATTTATTTACTCCCGAAAACGTTATGGATATTCAGCGTACAATTGGAGCAGACATTATCATGGCTTTTGATGAATGCACCCCCTACCCTTGTGATTTTAAATATGCCAAAAAGTCCATGCTCATGACGCACAGATGGCTTAAACGCTGTTGTGAACGCTTTGATAATACAGAAGCAAAGTATGGTTACGAGCAAACTTTATTTCCAATAGTACAAGGTAGTGTATATAAAGATTTAAGAAAGCAATCGGCAGAACAAATTGCCTCATTTGAAAGAGAAGGTAACGCCATTGGCGGATTATCTGTTGGCGAGCCTCATGAATTAATGTATGAAATGACAGATATCGTTTGTCAATTCCTTCCAATCAATAAACCACGATATCTGATGGGTGTAGGAACACCCACTAATCTTCTTGAAAATATAGCACTTGGAGTAGATATGTTTGATTGCGTGATGCCGACTAGAAATGCCCGAAATGGAATGCTATTTACAAGCGAAGGAACTATTAACATTAAAAATAGGAAATGGGCTAACGACTTCTCTTACATTGACGACAATGGCACCTCATATGTAGACCGATTTTATTCCAAAGCATACCTGAGACATCTTTTTTCAGTCAACGAATTATTAGCAAAACAAATAGCTACACTACACAATATTCGATTTTATCTTTGGTTAATGGAAGAGGCTAGAGTACATATTGCTAATGGCACATTTACCAACTGGAAAAATGGAATTATCAAAAAACTAGATCGTCGATTATAATCATGCAAAAATTAGATTGGTACATTATTAAGAAGTTTTTGGGAACCTTTTTCTTTTCAATCTCTCTTATACTTCTGATTGTCGTTGTATTTGACGTTTCAGAAAAAATCGATGACTTTATAGAAAAATCTGCCCCTTTAAATGAGATTTTACTCAATTATTACCTAAATTTCATTCCTTATTTTGGAAATCTATTCAGCCCCCTATTTACCTTTGTGGCAGTAATATTCTTTACTTCTAAAATGGCCAACAACACCGAAATCATTTCCATTCTTGCTAGTGGGGTAAGTTTTAATAGAATGTTAAGACCATTTTTATTATCTGCAATTAGCTTAGCACTTTTATCATTCGTTTTGGGTAATTTTATTATTCCGCCTGCAAACGAAAACCGGCTAGAATTTGAAAATAAATACATAAAAAATCCTTACCAAAACAGAGATAAAGATATTCATATGCAAATCAGCCCAGGAGAGTTTATCTATGTCCAGTCCTACAATACCAAACGTAACATTGGCTACCGATTTTCACTTGAAAAATTTGAAAATCAAGTATTAAGAGAAAAAATATTTACCAATTACATTCAGTGGAATGAAGAGAAAAACAACTGGATAGCCCATAATTATTTTTTGAGGAAAATAACCCATTTGAACGAAGAAATTGAAGAGGGTGATTCAATTACTCTATCAATTAATTTATCACCCGACGATTTCAACCAAAGAAAAAATAATATTAATACTATGAACTTTCACCAACTCAATCAATTTATTTCAGAAGAACAAATGAAGGGCTCTAAAGACTTAGTATTTTATGTGGTTGAACAACAAAAGCGCTACGCCTTTCCTTTCGCTACAATCGTTTTAACCTTGGTAGCGGTAGCAATGGCATCGCGAAAAATAAGAGGAGGTATTGGGCTGCATTTGGGGCTCGGGTTACTTATCAGCTTTGCCTACATACTCTTTATGCAAGTGTCAACCACCTTTGCTATAAATGGTGACTTATCTCCAATAGTTGCTGTTTGGATACCTAATATATTATTCACTATTTTAGGTGTTTTTCTTCTCAAGAAAGCTCCTAAATAGATTTGGCTTCATTCCAATAGCGATCCATTTCAGACAAGCTCAGACTAGAAATTTCAAGTCCGTTTATAGCCACTTTCTCTTCCATGTATTGAAATCGTTTCATAAACTTTTTGTTCGTTTTTTCCAAAGCATCTTCAGGATTGACTCTCAAGAAACGAGCATAATTAATCAAAGAAAACAGTAAATCACCAAACTCCTCTTGTGTTCTTTGTAGATCCTTTTTTTCGACTTCTTCCTTTAGCTCATTAAGCTCTTCCTCAACCTTTTCCCACACTTGTTCTTTGTTATCCCAATCAAATCCTATTCCACGTGCTTTTTCTTGTATTCTTATGGCTTTTACCATAGCGGGTAGAGAATGAGGCACACCTTGTAAAACAGACTGTTTTCCTTTCTTTAGCTTGAGTTTTTCCCAATTTGCTTTTACATCTTCTTCACTACTGACTTTAACGTCTCCGTAAATATGCGGATGCCTATAAATGAGTTTTTCGCAAACACCATTCAGTACGTCGGTTATGTCAAATACCTTCTTCTCAGTTGCAATCTTAGCATAAAATACCAAATGAAGCATAATATCACCCAATTCCTTTTTTATTTCATCCAAATCATTGTTTATAATGGCATCGGATAATTCATAGACTTCTTCTATGGTGAGGTAACGCAAGCTGTCAATGGTTTGTTTTTTATCCCAAGGGCAATTTTCGCGAAGATCATCCATAATATTTAATAGGCGTTCAAAGGCGATTAATCGAGCATCCATGTTTTGTTATTTTTTTACAAAAATAGCATATCAAATTTATATCTTTGCAATCTAATCAAGTTGATATGGAAGTCTATCTTTTAGCTCTAGTTTTACTAGTTTTAGGTTTTGCTGGAATTGCTATTAAAATTATTGTCAAAAAAGATGGTAAGTTTTCTGGCACTTGCGCCAGTAATAGTCCTTTTTTAAACAAAGATGGTGAAAATTGTAGTTTTTGTGGCGCCTCGCCAGAGGAGCAGTGTAAAAAGTAAGAACCGGCTACTTAACAAGTAGCTCATCAAAACCATCTGAATACCAGCTCTTCCATTTCTTATTTCTATCTGTGTAAATTAACATACACTGTATGTCTGAACGGTTTTGTAAAAATTGTTGGGTTTCTTTTACGCCCATAACCATAAAGGCCGTGGCATAAGCGTCGGCCATCATGCAATCGTTGGTAATCACCGTTGCACTCAAAAGAGAATGTTTTACCGGGAAGCCTGTTTTAGGATGAATAGTATGAGAGAAAAGTTGACCTTCATTCTCATAATATCGCCTATAATTACCAGAGGTTGCTAAGGACTGATTGGATAGATGTACCTTGACTTGAAAACGGTCGTTTCTGTCAATATCGTTAGTAGGCTTGTCAATGCCTATTAGCCACTTTTTACGCATAGCATTTAGTCCTTTTGATCGAAGTTCACCACCAACTTCAACTAAGTAATTGGTTATGTTTTTGGATTCTAAAAAACGCGCAATCAGATCCACAGTATACCCTTGTGCAATGGCATTGAAGTCTAAGGATAACTGCTCAGGATTAGAAATCAAGCTATCGTTTTTTATAATCACCTTTTGATAGCCAATTTTTTTTGCAATATCGTCTATTTGAGAGCTATCTATTTTTAACTCTATTTGTTTTGGACCAAAGCCCCAAGCATTGACTAGTGGAGCTACTGTACAATCGAATAATCCATTTGTTTGTGAAGAGACCAAAACTGCACCATTAAAAACATTTACAAAATGAGAATCTAATAAAACTAAGGTATCACCACTGTTTAACTGGCTAACGATAGAAAAATCAACGTATGTGGAAAGAGAGGAGTCAACTTCTAAAAATAAACTATCGATTTGCGAATGAAAATCATAGCCATCACTCATATATTTGATGGAATAGCTTGTTCCTTGGGCAAAGCCATAATTAGTGACTAATGACTGGTTTTTTTGATGACATGAACAGAAAACGATGATAATAAGAAAAAGTAGATATTTCATAGGTCAAAAATAATACATTTATAGGCTAACTAAATACATACAAGCATGAAAATAATTGTCAATTCTGTACAAGAATACTTTCAAAATATTCCAGATGAAAGAAAAGATACCATGAACCGACTTAGAGAAATTATAAATAATAATATCCCCAATGAATTTAAAGAAGTATTAAATTATGGCATGCCCAGCTGGGTAATTCCTCATTCAATTTATCCTTAAGAATATCATACATCGCCAGATTTACCTCTACCCTTTATGAGTTTAGCATCGCAAAAACATTTCATTGGTTTATAACAAATGGGTATTTTTTCCGATTTAGAATTATTAAAATGGTGACAAACCGAATATAGCCAATCTAACAATCGGAAGCTAGACATGGGTTAAAGTTGTATTCGCTTTAAATACTTAGACTATATACTATTTGAACTAATTATCATTCTATTTACAAAAATATCTGCAAATAAATGGATTACTATTTATGAAAACAGCATTATAAATAGAAAAAATAAAGCCCGATAAAATCGGGCTTTTAAGAATAAATCAAATACTGATAATTAGCCACCAAAATCATCAAATCGGACATTCTCATCAGGAATACCCCAATCGTCAGCCATTTTCAATACGGCCTGATTCATCAGTGGTGGACCACAGAAGTATAATTCAATATCTTCTGGTGCCTCGTGCTTACTCAAATATTGATCAATAACTGCTTGATGAACAAAACCTAAAAAACCATCACCTTCTTTATCGTTTAAATCTTTCTTTTCCTTCCAATTATCTTCTTCCAAGGGCTCTGAAAGAACTAGCTCAAAATTAAAGTTTGGAAATTCTTTTTCAAGACTATAAAAATGATCGAGATAAAACAACTCTCTTTTGGAACGCCCACCATACCAATAACTTACTTTACGACCTGTTTTTAATGTCTTGAATAGCTCATACAGGTGCGAACGCATTGGGGCCATTCCAGCACCACCACCAATGTATAACATTTCTGCTTCCGAATTATTTATGAAAAATTCACCATAGGGCCCAGAAATAGTTACTTTATCACCTGGCTTACGACTAAAGATATACGAAGATGCGACTCCTGGGTTTACATCTGCCCAATCGTTTTTGGCTCTATCCCATGGTGGTGTGGCAACACGAACATTCAACATAATTTTTCGACCTTCTGCAGGATATGAAGCCATTGAATATGCTCTTACAACTTCTTCGTCGTTTTTCATCTTTAATGGCCATAGACCAAACTTATCCCACTCAAGCTTAAACTTCTCCTCTTCTCCGGGGTGTTCTTTTGGATGAGCTGTAATGTCGATGTCTGAATAGTTGATTTCACAATCAGGAATTTCAATCTGTATATACCCACCTGCTTCGTAAGGCATATCCTCGGGAATCTCGACAATAAATTCTTTGATAAAAGAGGCCACATTATAGTTGGAAACAACGGTAGCTTCCCATTTCTTAACACCAAAGACTTCTTCAGGTATACTGATTTGCATATCCTCCTTGACTTTCACTTGGCAACCTAGTCGATAATCGTTCGAAATTTGTTTTTTAGAAAAATGGGGTTCTTCTGTTGGCAAAATACTTCCACCGCCAGAATGAACTTGACAGGTGCACTGAATACAAGTGCCACCACCACCACATGCAGATGGCAGAAATATACCCTCATTACTTAAAGTCGTCAACAGTGTCGAACCACCATCTACTTCAATTTCTTTTTCGCCATTGATTGAGATTTTTACTTTTCCTGCTGGCATCAACTTTGCTTTAGCAAATAATAGAATGCTAACTAATGCCATTATCATAAACAAGAAGATGGCGATACTTGAAACTATGGTTGTTGTACTTAATACTATCATTGTCTGTTTTAGAAATTATAATTTTATACCCATAAAGCTCATAAAGGCTATTCCCATCAATCCAGTTATAATGAACGTAATTCCCAATCCTCTTAGAGGTGCAGGAACATGTGAATAACGTATTTTTTCTCTGATAGCGGCAATGGCTACTATAGCCAAAAACCAACCTATTCCAGATCCTAAACCAAATACTGTAGCTTCAACAATAGATGTGTATGCACGCTCTTGCATAAATAAAGAACCACCCAAAATGGCACAATTAACAGCAATTAGAGGAAGGAATATTCCCAAAGAGCCGTACAATGATGGAGAAAACTTTTCGACAATCATCTCTACCAACTGAACCATAGAGGCAATAACAGCAATGAACATTATGAAACTTAAAAAGCTTAGGTCTACGTCGACAAAGCTTGGATTGAGCCATGTTAGCGCGCCCTGTTTAAGAACATAGTTCTCCAATAAAAAGTTTATAGGAATTGTAAAGCCCAAAACAAAGATAACGGCAAAACCCATCCCAACTGAAGTTTTTACAGTTTTTGAAACTGCCAAATAAGAACACATTCCTAGAAAATAGGCGAATATCATATTGTCAATAAAAATTGACTTGATGAAAATGTTTACTAATTCTTGCATAATCTTAATTGTTTAGGATTCAATCAAATCTCTGTTTTTATATCGTTGTATCCATATAATGACACCTACAGTAACGAGTGCCATTGGGGGCAAAATCATCATTCCATTATTTTCATACCCTAATTCGTAGAGTCCTAGCTTTTCCAATACTGGATAGCCGTACAAAGTACCAGCCCCAAGTAACTCTCTAAAAAAGGCCACGGCTATTAAAATCCATCCATAACCAAAGGCGTTACCCAAGCCATCTAAAAATGACTTCCAAGGTTTGTTTCCTAAAGCAAAGGCCTCTAAACGACCCATGATGATACAGTTAGTAATAATGAGACCAACAAAAACAGATAGCTCCTTGCTAACATCATACACAAAAGCTCTTAGTACTTGATCAACTAAAATAACCAGTGTAGCAATAACGACTAGCTGTACAATAATTCGAATTCTAGAAGGGATTAAGTTTCGCATCAGTGATACCACCACGTTAGCCACACACATTACTACAATAACTGATATGGCCATAACCACAGCGGGTTTGAGTTGAACGGTAATTGCTAAAGCAGAACAAATTCCTAAAACTTGCGTTGTTACAGGGTTGTTGTCGTTTAATGGATCCGTAATTAATTTTCTGTTTTTGGCAGAAAACAAAGATTCTTTTTTATTACTCATTATTGTAAATTATTTAATGTGTAAATAGCTGTTGTATCAGACAATGTACTATCAACTTCCAGTTCTTGAATGGTATTCATTTTAGCCATCATAAAAGGAAGATAGTTAGTCAATCGTTCTTGTAACATGTCAGTAACACCGTCGGCAGTAATAGTACCTCCAGATATTCCATCAACACCGTGCATATCGTCTTCGGAAGCACCTCCTTTAACAACAGTAACCGATTTAAACTCTGTACCATCAAACAATTGCTTTCCAATAAATGGCTCTTGGAACCATGACAATGATATCTCGGCCCCTAAGCCAGGTGTTTCTGACTTGTGATCAAAAACAGCACCTGAAATGGTACTCATATCATCCTTTAAAGCTAAATACCCCCAAATCGGTCCCCAAAGTCCCTTTCCTCTTAATGGAATTATGTAAGATGTGGAACCGTTATCTTCACTTTCGAATATGGGAAAGACCTGTTCTGACTTATCTTTCTTAAGCTCTTTTCCTAAATCGATAGTAAATGCATCGCCATCCACCACCTGACCTTTGTCATCAATGACATAAGAGTTAGTGATTTTTTGCTTATAGATATCAGCCGCTTCCTCTCTAGTTACCTCAATACCTAAAGTAGTGAGAATATTTTGTTTTTTTTCAGCTTCTATGTTTATGTCCTGCAAGGGCTTTAGGCTGATAGCTGCTGTCGACAACAAGGAAGCTACTAAAACAACCATTATGGCCGCAAAACCAAAAATATATGTGTTTTTATTTACATCCATTATTGTATTGTTTTTAGTCTTTTTAAACGTTTGTTAATATTAGATTGAAGTACGTAGTGGTCAATCAATGGAGCAAAGATATTCATCAAAAGAATTGCTAACATCATTCCTTCGGGATAGGCTGGATTGAAAACCCTAATAAGAATAGCAAACACACCAATGAGGAAACCGTATATGTACTTTCCTTTGTTGGTTTGCGAACCCGTTACGGGGTCAGTAGCCATAAAAACTGCTCCAAAAGCAAAACTTCCTATGATTAAGTGTATTTCTGCTGGCGTTGTCATTAACTCGTTAGCTCCCCAAAGGTTAAATAAAGAGGCCATAACAAACCCTCCTACAAATGTGGAGAGAATAATTCGCCAACTACCAATTCCAGTAGCAATAAGAATAATAGCACCTAATGCAATAGCTATAAATGAGGTTTCTCCTACGGAACCTGGTATGGAGCCAATCATCATCTCCATAGAACTCCAATTTAATGATTGCCAGGAACTTGATGCTGCTAACTCTCCCAATATGGTAGAACCAGAATGGCCATCTACCATGGCTTTGTGAACCCAGACCTTGTCGCCCGACATAAATATCGGATAAGCGAAGAATAAAAAAGCCCTAGCGGTCAACGCTGGATTTAATATGTTCATTCCTGTACCTCCAAATACCTCTTTGCCTATTACAACAGCAAAAATGACAGAGATGGCTAACATCCAAAGTGGAACATCAATCGGCATTGTAAGCGGAATTAAAAGCCCTGTCACCAAGTAACCTTCATTAACAGAATGGCCTCTGTAAATGGCAAAAGCAAACTCTACTGCCAATCCAACAGCATAAGACACAATTATTAGTGGTATGAATTTCCAAAATCCAAAGATGAAATTTTCAAATAGTGTAGCTGTTTCGCCAATGGCTAAGTGATATTGATAACCTACGTTCCACATACCAAACAACATGCACGGAATAAGCGCAATGATAACCAAAAACATGGTGCGCTTTAAATCAATGGCATCCCTTATATGAGCCCCCTTGTGGGTGGTGTGATTAGGAACAAATAAAAATGTCTCAAAGGCATCGTATGCCGGATACATTTTTTCTAATTTACCCCCTTTTTCAAAGTGTGGCTTCGCAGCCTCTAACAAATTTTTAAATAACTTCATGTCTAACTACATTCTTTTTTTATCAAATCTAATCCTTCTCTTATAATACTTTGTACTTCCATTTTTGAGGTACAAACAAACTCGCACAAAGCAACATCCTCAGGCGATATTTCATAAATCCCTAATTGTTCCATTTGGTCAATGTCTTCAATTAGACAAGCCTTTATTAATTGCATAGGGTAAATGTCCATCGGCAATACTTTTTCGTATTGGCCAGTGACCACATAAGCCCTTTCTTCACCGTTATAATTGGTGTTGAGGGCATATTTTCTAGAGGGAAACAACCAAGAAAAATAAGACTTTGACATAGAAAACTTATCTAGATTGGGTGACAGCCAACCTAGAAAAGCTTGTTGATTACCTTCTTCCAAAATAGTTATTTGAGAATCATAAAAACCCAGGTAACCATCTTGCTCTATTTGATCTCCTGTCAAAACATTTCCACTAATGAATCGGTTGTTTTCACCAACTACAGTATTTTGATCCAACATATTTTTAATAGATGCACCAGCAATTGTTCGATAGTACCGAGGTTTTTCAACTTGGGGTCCTGTTAAAGCCACAATCCTAGAAACGTCGTATTTTCCATCAGTAAAAAGACGTGCAATTGTTAATACATCCTGAGGATACAAATACCAAATCACTTCCCCTTTGTTGATTGGATCAATGTGATGAATTTGAACGCCGACATTGCCAGCAGGATGAACCCCGGAGATTTTATTTAAAGTAACGCCTTTACAGGATGTAAATACCTTTGAAGGGTTGGTAGTGCCATCAACATTAAGATGAACCAAACCATCTGTCAATCTAGTTAAGATATCAATACCCTTTTGAAATTCATCGTCTAAGCCATGTACAACAAAGTCATTATCTGGAGAAAGTGGCGCTGTGTTAAACGTTGAGATGAAAATTGCTTTAGGCTTATCTGTTGGATTGGCTACAACATCAAATGGTTTTTGGCGAATAAAAGGCCAAACACCACTCTCAAGCAAGGTGTCAATAATCTCGTCCCTACTATTGACACCCTCAACAACAGGGAATTTTTGATAAACGATTTCGCTGTCTGCCTTGAGTTTAATTTCAAGAATTTTGCGTTTAGCACCACGTACTATGGCTTCTACACTTCCACTAATTGGCGAAGCAAAACGTATCTTGTCATTATATTTATCAAAGAACAAACAACTACCGGCTTGTACTTTGTCTCCTTCTTTGACCGTTAGCTTGGGCGTAAGGCCATGAAAATCGGTGGGTTTCAAACAAAAAAATTCAGATTGGGGAATGCTGGCGTAAACCTTATCGGCCTCTCCCTGGAGGGTTATGTTGAGGCCTTTTTTTAATCGGATATCTTTTGACATCTTAAATTGTGTAAGATTATGTATTTTCGAAGCAAAAATATACATTTGTATTAAACTACAAAACCCAAATATTGACAAGAATTTTCAATTTATAACGATTCTAAATAAAGAGGCCAAAATTGGTATTATAGTGGTTTAAAAAACTAATTTTTCACAAAAAAAATAGTCATTTGTTAGCACATAAATTCATTTCATTACTAATTCTAATTTCATTTTTTTGGGCCTGCAACAATTCTAAAAAAATAACTTCGGTTGAGTTTCAACCATCCATTGATTTGCTCGAAGAAAAAATTGACACATTACCAATTGTAGAACCACCTTCCTACTTTCAGCTTCAAAATGCTATTTACAAACCAAGCATTAAATCGGTTTTTTTGTATCCCCAAGGCTTTGAGTTAGGAAACCCCTTACTGAGGCTGGGAAGTAGTGAGACGCTTTCGCTATCGTTCGACGAACTAACAGAAAATCCCAAAAACTATTATTATACATACACTCACTGCAATGCCGATTGGACACCCTCCGATTTATTACAAAGCGAATACATTGATGGGTTTTTTGAAGAAGTTATCACTAACTATCAATTTTCTTTTAATACCATACAAAACTATATTCATTACACAGCCAATATTCCTAGTCAAAGAATGAAGCCTATGTTGTCAGGAAATTATATTTTACAAGTATTTGACGAAACCAATAGAGATAAGCCTATTTTAAGCAAACGATTTATGGTTATCGACGAACAAGTCAGTATTGAAGGGAGTGTCAAACGAGCCACTGATTTGAATCAAAGAAATTATCAGCATGAGATAGACTTCACAGTTAAGCACCCTGCTTACGAAATCGACAATCCCTTTAGTGACATCTTTCCTGTTATTCTTCAAAACGGACGTTGGGATAACAGCATTAATGGTCTGCAAGCTGTTTTTGTCAAAGACCAAGAAATCGTTTATGATTACGAAGAAGAAAATTGTTTTGATGCTGGCAATGAATACCGCTTTTTTGAATTTCAAAGCTTACGTTATCTTTCAGAACGACTTTCTAATATCTATTTTGAAAACGACACCAATAAAATACACCTAATAACCGATTATCCACGACCCTTTCAACGTTATTCTTCATTAGTACAAGACATCAATGGCAAATGCCTAGTTCGTGTACAAGAAGGAAGTCAAAGCCAAACGGAAGCCGATTACGCCCTGGTACGTTTTACACTTACCTATGAGCACGAAGTGACGCATGGTGATTTATATGTTTTTGGTCAAATTAGTGATTTTGAGTTTCCAAAAACCCACAAGATGAAATACAACGCTGAAACTGGACAATACGAATGCGATATATACCTCAAACAAGGTTATTATAATTACGAATACGTTCTGAAAAAATACGACGGTGAAACACTTAATCGCTTTATTGAGGGAACTCACTACCAGACAGTCAACGACTACTACATATACATTTACCATCGCCCCACCGGCGAACAATACGATCAACTTATTGGTTTGAAAAAACTGACTTCAAAAGACTTGTTATGATGGTATATTCCTATAAATTTGCAACCAATTATTATACTAAAAAAAAATGAAACTATGTCCAAAGGCGTTTTTAATGTTCCCGTAGCTTCCAATGAGCCCGTCAAATCGTACGAGCCAGCCAGTCCAGAAAGAGAAGAATTATTGAGCATATACAAACAAATGTATAACTCAACAATCGATGTACCTCTGTACATAGGTAGTAAAGAACTTCACACCACTGACAAGCGAAGCATGTCACCCCCTCACGACCACCAACATTCACTGGGACAATTTAGCATGGCTTCTAGCGAACACGTTCACATGGCCATTGACGCCGCCCTCTCAGCAAGAGAACAATGGGCTGCTATGCCATGGCATCAAAGGGTTTCTATCTTTTTGAAAGCCGCCGATTTATTGGCTGGGCCATTCAGAGCTAAACTCAATGCCGCTACCATGTTGGCACAATCAAAAAATGTATTCCAGGCCGAGATTGACGCTGCTTGCGAGCTAATCGACTTTTTCAAGTTCAATGCTGAATACGTTTCTCAACTTTACAGCGAACAACCCGAATCAGGCCCCGGCATGTGGAATCGACTAGAGCACCGGCCACTAGAAGGATTTGTACTAGCCATCACCCCATTCAACTTTACTTCGATTTGTGCCAACCTATGCGCCGCTCCTGCTATGATGGGTAATGTCATTTTGTGGAAACCCGCCGCCACACAGGTTTACTCTGCAAAAGTAATTATGGATTTATTCAAAGCCGCTGGCTTGCCTGATGGTGTAATAAATATGCTGCCCATCAGCGGTCCCGTTTTAGGCGATGTCGTTTTCAATCACAAAGATTTTACAGGCCTGCACTTTACTGGTTCAACTGGTGTATTCAGAAACCTATGGAAAACCATTGGTAACAACATCGAAAAATACAGAAGTTATCCTCGAATTGTTGGAGAAACAGGTGGAAAAGACTTCATTGTAGCTCATGAATCTGCGGTTACCTCAGAAGTTGCAACAGGTATATCAAGAGGGGCCTTCGAATACCAAGGTCAAAAGTGCTCTGCTGCTTCAAGGGCATACATTCCCTCAAACATATGGGAAGATGTCAAAACACAGATTATAGCCGATACCAAGTCATTTAGAATGGGTAGTCCTGAAGACCCTTCAAATTTTATTAATGCCGTTATTGATGAAAAAGCATTCGACAGAATAGCCGAATACATTGATTTTGTCAAAGATCAATCGGATGCTGAAATAATTGCCGGAGGTAATTACGATAAATCTAAGGGATACTTCATAGAGCCCACTATTGTGGTGACCACTAACCCCGGTTTCCGCACCATGTGCGAAGAAATTTTTGGACCCGTTATTACCATTTACGTCTATGAGCCAAAAGATTGGCACAAGACCCTACAATTAGTTGACGCTACTAGTGAGTATGCCCTAACTGGTGCTATCTTCTCAACCGATCGATACGCCATTGAAGAGGCTTCCAAAGCATTAGAAAATGCCGCAGGAAACTTCTACATCAACGACAAACCCACGGGTGCTGTTGTGGGCCAACAACCATTTGGAGGAGCTAGAGGGTCTGGAACTAATGACAAAGCTGGATCAATATTAAACCTACTAAGATGGGTATCGCCACGAACCATCAAAGAAACATTCGTTCCAGCTAAAGATTATAGGTACCCGTTTTTGGGTTAAAAGAAACGCCAGGAGGTTTGATAAATGTACTATTCGACCCATTTTTCATACTTTTACAACAATCATGCTCAAAGAGTTTTACAAAAAAATACCACCTATTTTCAAAAATAAGTTTGTGGTTGTTACACTAGTGCTTTTTATTTGGTTGACCTTTTTCGACTCCAACAACTGGATAAATCAATCCAGATTAAAAACGGAAATCAAAGAGTTAAAACAGCAAAAGGAATATTATCTTAAAGAAATTGAAAAAGACAGCATCACCCTTTTTGACCTAACCAACAATGAAGAGACTCAGGAAAAGTTCGCCCGAGAAAAATATTTCATGAAAAAGGATGATGAAGATATTATCGTGATAATCAAAGACGATGAGTAAACTATTTTCTGATTTTAATCCTATCACCACCGACTTCTGGAAGGAAAAGCTAACAACAGACCTCAAAGGAAAAGGCTTTGAAGATTTAGCTAGTAGTGATGGCACACAAGCCTTCTACCATAGCGACAGCCACCAACATTTCAAGCCATTGGCCATGCCTCATACTTGGGAGTCCGTTCAGTGGATAGATGGAAGTGACCCAAAAAAGGCAAACAGACAAGCCATAGAAGCTTTGAAAAATGGCATGACTGCTTTATGCTTTTCTAACCCAAGGGATTTAAAAACGCTTTTGAAAGACATACTCATTCAACACATAAGAATAGATTTTGAAAACTACTCCTTAGAAGCTATACGAGAGTTTGAACAATTGGTACTTGACCGACAGCTTAACCCAGAAGATATTCTAGGCGCATTACATGGACAAGAAGAAAAAGGAACGCTACCCAACTACGTCTATCACACCGTATTTGTAAACGACATCTATCAAGCCATTGAAGAGGGGCAACTTAGTTCACAATATGTTTTTACCATTCAGAGCAACTATTTTCAAGAAATAGCCAAGATGAGGGCCTTTATCATTGCCTTCGAAGAAATTAATGATACTATCCCATTGATTTTTGCTCAAACTTCCTTAATCAATAAACAAAGCGAAGAGCCCTACACCAATTTATTGCGAACCACTACCGAAAGTATGTCGGCCATATTTGGCGGTTGTGATGCCCTCATGATTCGTCCATACAACCAATCCTTTGAGGCACCCAACGACTTTTCAAACAGGCTAGCTAGAAATCAACACCATTTACTTCGAGAAGAAAGCTTTTTTGATAAAGTACAAGACCCTGGCGCAGGCAGTTATTATATTGAAGCCTTGACACAGCGTTTTTTAAAAACACAGCGCCAAGAGACGGAAATTGAAAACAAGCCCAAACCCCATTGGAAGACGGCCGAACAGATTGAGGTCAAATCCCAATACCAAAAAGAAGACATCCAGGACTCAGAGCATCTACATTTTGGCGCTGGCATTCCGCCCTACTTACGAGGCCCCTACTCCAGCATGTACGTCAGCCGGCCATGGACCATTCGTCAATACGCTGGTTTTTCCACTGCTGAAGAATCCAACGCCTTTTACCGTCGCAATTTAGCCGCTGGTCAAAAAGGACTTTCAGTAGCCTTTGACTTGGCCACACACCGTGGCTACGATTCCGACCACAAGCGCGTAGAAGGCGATGTCGGCAAAGCCGGGGTAGCCATTGACTCCATTACCGATATGAACATCCTATTCGATGGTATTCCGTTAGACAAAATGTCGGTTTCCATGACCATGAACGGAGCCGTATTGCCCATTATGGCTTTTTACATAGTCGCTGCCGAACAACAAGGCGTCAAAAAATCCGACTTGACTGGTACTATACAAAACGATATTCTTAAAGAATTTATGGTACGTAATACCTACATCTATCCGCCCAAGCATTCCATGCGTATCATTTCCAATATTTTTGAATACACGGCCCAACACATGCCCAAATTCAACAGCATCAGCATTTCGGGCTACCACATGCAAGAAGCGGGCGCTACCGCCGATATAGAACTCGCCTATACACTAGCCGACGGCTTAGAATACATTCGTAAAGGCATTGAGGCTGGACTAGAAATTGATACCTTCGCCCCTCGCCTGTCATTCTTCTGGGGTATTGGTATGAACCACTTTATGGAGATTGCCAAAATGCGGGCCGCTCGAATGTTGTGGGCAAAAATCGTTAAGAAATTTAATCCCAAAAACCCAAAATCCTTAGCCCTCAGAACGCATTGCCAAACCAGTGGATGGAGCTTGACCGAACAAGACCCTTTCAATAACGTTAGCCGCACGTGCATAGAAGCCATGGCCGCTGTCATGGGCGGTACACAATCCTTGCACACCAACGCATTGGATGAAGCCATAGCTCTACCGACGGACTTTTCGGCTAAGATTGCTAGAGATACACAGATATACTTGCAAAATGATATTGGACTGTGCCAAACCGTTGACCCTTGGGGCGGTTCCTATTATGTAGAAAAGCTGACTCATGATATTGCACAAAGAGCATGGCAACATATTCAAGAGATAGAAGAATTGGGCGGTATGGCCAAAGCTATAGATACAGGCCTACCCAAAATGCGTATTGAAGAAGCGGCTGCTAGAAAGCAAGCTCGTATTGATAGTGGAAAAGATACCATTGTGGGCGTTAATAAATACACCATCAAAGCAGAAGACCAAAACTTAGAAATACTAGAGGTGGACAACACCTCCGTTAGACTGTCCCAAATCAAACGCTTGGACGAACTAAAAGTCCATAGAGATGAAGGGGCCGTTCAAGATGCTTTGCAATCCCTTACCAAAGCTTGTGAAAGTAGTCAAGGCAATCTACTGGAATTGGCCGTAGATGCTGCTCGTAAAAACGCCACTTTAGGAGAAATTTCGTATGCTTGTGAAAGTGTTTTTGGACGATACCAAGCACAAAGTAGTTCAATATCTGGAGTATATAAAATGGAAATAGACAACAACCCTCACTTCAAAAAAGCCCAAGAGCTGACCAATGCTTTTGCTCAACAAAAAGGCCGACGACCACGTATTATGGTAGCCAAAATGGGACAAGACGGACACGACAGAGGCGCTAAAGTGGTGGCCACTTCCTTTGCCGATTTGGGCTTTGATGTGGACATGGGTCCCCTCTTCCAAACGCCCCATGAAGCCGCTAAACAGGCCATAGAAAACGACGTTCATATACTCGGCATATCTTCTTTAGCTGCCGGCCACAAAACCCTTGTCCCTCAAGTGATTAAGGAATTAAAAGAAATGGGAAGAAGCGATATTTTAGTCATTGCTGGCGGGGTCATTCCTCAGCAAGATTACGACTACTTATTTGATTCAGGCGTCAGTGGTGTCTTCGGTCCTGGTACAGTCATTGCTGAAGCTGCCATTAACATTATACAACAATTGCTCGATGCATAAACTCATTACGGACATACTGGATGGCAATCGCTCGGCATTGGCACAAGCCATTACCTTGGTGGAGAGTACTCTGGAAAGTCATCAGGAAGAGGCTAAAGGTATTTTGCAAGACCTTCTGCCCCACAGTGGCAATTCCTTACGTATTGGCATTACTGGCGTTCCTGGCGTAGGCAAAAGCACCTTTATAGAAGCCCTCGGCAAACACCTCACGGCACAAAGAAAGAAAGTGGCTGTTTTGGCCATCGATCCCTCTAGCGCAAAATCGGGCGGTAGTATTTTGGGCGACAAAACCCGTATGAATGAACTCTCGGCCGATGACTTGGCCTTTATTCGCCCCTCGCCCACCTCGGGTTCTTTGGGCGGAGTAGCCCGAAAAACGAGAGAAAGCATCCTTCTTTGTGAGGCTGCCGGTTATGAGGTCATATTGATAGAAACCGTGGGTGTTGGTCAATCCGAAACGGCCGTGCATTCCATGGTAGATACCTTCCTCTTACTTATGCTCGCCGGTGCGGGAGACGAACTGCAAGGCATCAAGCGAGGCATCATGGAAATGGCCGATATACTGCTCATCAACAAAGCCGATGGCGACAACCTCACCCCTGCCAAGAAAGCCCAAGCCCAATACAAAACCGCTTTGCACCTTTTTCCTACTAGCGATAGCGGATGGATTCCTCAGGTGGGTATTTGCTCGGCACTAGAGAAAAAAGGCATAGCACAGGCCTGGCAACACCTCTGCGATTTTCAGCAATGGACCACTGAAAGGGGCTTTTTTGAAAAACAACGCCAAGCCCAACAACGCTTTTGGATGCACCACCTCATACAGGATCGACTAGAAAGTAATTTTTATAGCCAACACCAGACCCAAATTCAGAAACTGGAAGAGGCCGTTAGTCAAGGAAAGCTAACGCCATCTAAGGCTATAGATCAACTTTTTCTGTGAAAAAGGGCGTCTTTTACATGTTGGGCTCCACGGCGGCCTTTGCTCTTATGCAAATTTGCGTGAAGTACTTGCCCCACATTCCGGCACACGAACTCATACTCTTTCGTTCCATCATCTCCATTGTGTTGAGCATTGCCATGCTGCGCCGATTGGGTCTGCCCCTTTTAGGGAACAACAGAAAAGTATTGCTAATGCGGGGCATCTTTGGGACTACCGCCCTGCTGATGTTCTTCTACACCTTACAGAATATTCCCTTAGCTAGTGCGGTGACCTTGCAATACCTCTCCCCCATATTTACGGCCCTCTTTGCGGCTATCTTTCTCAAGGAAAAGATGCAACTGAAGCAATGGCTTTACTTTGGAATTGCCTTTGTCGGTGTGGCTCTCATAAAAGGCTTTGACGAACGTATTTCTCTGACCTTTATGCTTATAGGCATTTGCTCCGCCATGTTCTCCGGTATGGCATATGCTTGCATTCGCCAACTGAAAGATACGGAACACCCTGTGGTGGTGGTCTTGTATTTCCCTTTGGTGGCCATTCCCATAATGTCGGTACTGTCTTATTTGAATTGGGTGGCGCCCCAAGGCACAGACTGGCTCTACCTCCTCCTTATGGGGCTGTTTACCCAACTAGCCCAAATACTCATGACCAAAGGCCTACAAAGCGGTATTGCCAACAAAATGATTAGCCTCAAGTACGTAGGCACCATTTACGCTTTGAGTATCGGCTACCTCCTCTTTGGGGAAAGCTACGGCATTATGAGCTTATTGGGTATTGCTATGGTCATTTCTGGCGTTGTGCTGAATTTGTGGAAGAAAAGGGTGAGGTACTAAAATAAGTAAGGCGCTAAGCAGAGCGTATCAATGGCTTATTAGAAAATGCCTATTTTCGAGGCATGCAATTATCTTCTGAAATTTTCTCGTTTTTTACCCAACTAGAACATAACAACCACCGTGAGTGGTTTGAGCCCAACAAAGCCCAATTTAAAGCCTTAGAAAGTTCTGTGAAGCAGTTTGGCGAAGACCTAAAAAATAAACTTAATTCGCATGATAGCATCGATCGGTTTAAACTGTTTCGCATTTACCGCGATGTGCGTTTTTCCAAAGACAAAACACCCTATAAAACGCATTTTGGACTAAACTGGCACCGTACCAAACCCGAACTCCGTGGGGGTTACTACCTACACCTTAGTTCCAAAGATATTTTCCTTGCTTGTGGCTTTTGGGACCCCAACCCCGCCGACCTAAAGCGTATCCGCCAAGAATTGGCCATAGATGGCGATGAATACCGCGACATTATCAATGCGCCTGACTTTAAAAGCGTTTGGGGTGATTTAGAAGGCGATGCCGTAAAAACCGCTCCAAAGGGCTATGCCAAAGACCACCCAAACATAGACCTCTTGCGGTTTAAGCAACACCTGTTTAGCATACGCTATACTCAAGACCAAGCTACCGCCCCCGACTTTTTAGACCGCCTAGACGCTGCCCTACAAGCCGTACGCCCCTTTGTGGATTATATGAGCGATGTACTGACCACCAATGCGGATGGGGAGAGTGTGCTGTAAGAAATTTTATATGTAACGAGCAAGATACTCGTGCTAGCTTTGAGGCGATAGCGGCTTTGGCTAAGTGTTTTTTTGTTAAACCAATGAATGGCAACGTAGTCGGCATCGGCATCCGAAAATTCTAAATCGTCTAAGTTTAGACCAATGCCTTTCAATGCGGTTTTCAAGGCCTCTTCTTGCTCTTTTACTGTCCGGTGATTGCCACTATTGCGCTCTCGTATGGTAATAGAGATAAAAATCTCATCGGGAATGACATGCATATCGGGGGTACCCGTTACCTCTATGTAGGGGGCTTCTGACTCTTGTGCCAGCACAACCATTGCCAAGCACATCATTAAAGAAATAAACGTTCTTTTTTTCATCGTTTTTTTATTTAATAAATAAGTAACCCACGCCTATTACAGCATGGGTTGCTTCATAAAAAAACTTGAATTAAGGTGGCTATAAAAGCCATTCGGTTTCAAATATAATCAATCCTATTTAATTGTCAATAGGGAACTCTTTTTTTATAAGGGCCTCGAGGTGATAAACGTCACCGACCGTAAAGTCGGCCTGGTGGTGCTTAAAGTGACCGTGTCCGTATGTCACCCCAACCGACTGTATGTGGTGTTTTTTGGCCCCAATGATGTCGTAAGGGGTATCGCCAATCATTAGGCAATGACTTGGCTTTAGTTGGTATGTGTCTAAAATGTAGCCAATTATCTCGGCTTTGTCGCTGCGGCTATTGTCTAAGTTTGAACCCACAATTTCTACGAATAAGTGGTCTAGTCCATGCTTTTTTAGTATCTCTTTAGCAAAGACGGTGGGTTTGGAGGTGGCCACATAGAGCATGTACCCCAGCTGGTGTAGTGACTTGAACAATTCGGGAATATGAGGGAACAGGGCGTTTTGATGAATGCCAGTTTGGGCATAGTAGTTTCTAAAGTATTGGATGCCTTGCTGAGCTTCAGAGGGAGATAATCCAAACTGGCGTTGAAAGTAATCCACAATGGGTGGTCCTATAAACTGCCGCAGTTCATCATCTGTGGGCATGGCTAAGCCCATCATATCAATGGCATGTCGTAGGCTATTGAGGATGCCTTCTTGAGGTTCTATAATGGTGCCGTCGAGGTCAAATAAAAGGTGTTTCATCTAATTGAATGAAAAAGTTGGAATGAGCGCCGGTCGTTCGCTAATTTCGTGGTAGCAGATGGCATCCTTGGAATAGTAATGGAAGACCATGCTCTTACGACTGCCTTGTGGGTTGGTCATGGGCTCTCCCCCATGTAACAAATTGGCGTGCCAAATAAACACATCGCCCTTTTTAGCTAAAAAAATTCGCTTTTCCAAAGCGTGCTGGTCTATGAGATCTTGCACTTTATCTTCGTAATCGGCATAGGTACTTTTGCCATTTCTAAAGGAGGTGCCCACATTGCCAAAATCGGGATTTAGGATGTGTGGCAAGGTGTGTGAGCCGGGATAATAATGTAGGGGGCCGCTATCAGCTGTGATATCTTCAAGAGCTACCCAAGCAGCAATGAGGTTGTTTTGGGGATAGGTAGTCATGTGCACAAAGTCGGAATGGGCGCGTTGCTGACTGCCTTTCAAAAAATTGATGCTTTGAAATAGGTGCATCTCCTTATCCATCAACAGATGGAGAATGGTTTGTAGTTTTGTGTTGGTGGCCGATTGGTATAGTGGCAAGGATTTTTTGAATGCAAACATGATTTTTTCACCATAGCCCCACTGCACCTGTTTTCTTTTCAAGAGCTTCTCTATTTCATGATTGTAGGTATCGACCTCATCATGAGAAAAAAACCCTTCCAAGACGGCATAGCCATTTTTAGACCAAGGCAACAGGGCCTTTTGGGTATGTTTATCTAGCTGCTGAAAGCGTTCCTTTTTGGGCAACTCTTGGGCCGAGTCCAACACATCGTATGTTAATTTTGGATTATCTAGGTGCTTGAAATCCTCAGACGAGACGGAAGCGTAATAGCGTTTTGAAATGCCATACTTTTTGTACAATGGTAGATTGTGCGACAGGGCCTTTTTTTGAAAAAAATTATAGCATTGCACGCTCCATTTAAACGATCGTATCCATTCAATCATTAGTTGGCGGTAATTTCAAACTCGGTTCGTCGGTTGTTGGCTCTGCCCTCTTTGGTGGCATTGGTATCTACGGGACGGCTAGCACCATAGCCCATGGCAGTGACTCTTCCTCCGTCCACCGATCGTGATACTAGGTAGTTACGAACGGCCTCTGCACGACGTTGCGATAGCTTTTCATTGGCCTCTTTGCCTCCAATATTATCGGTATGTCCTGACAATTCTATTTTTAGAGTAGGAACGTCATTCATCAGTTTGATAAGTCGATCTAGCTCAGGGTAGGAGTCAATTTTCACCTCAGATTTTCCAGTATCAAAAAAGACATTTCTGAGGGCAATTTTACTACCTATATCAATGTTTTTCAGTTCAATGTCTTTGTTGACCATGTCGTATGCTGACCCCTTAGGCAAATTGAAGTTTTCAGAGTGAAAAAGGTAACCCTCAGCTTCTACCGAAATACCATAGTTGAGACCAGAAGGCAATGACAAAAGAAACTTTCCACTAGCGCTATTGGAGCGCATCACAGCGTAGACTTCTCCAGTAGAATTGTCAAAGATTTTAATTTCTGCCTCGACTGGCTCTTGTAATAGTCCATCTAGTATGCGCCCCTTAAATACCGTTAAGCTGTTGGCAGTTGAAACTTCTACACTTTCGGGAGTGTAGGTATCTTCAATTGGTGAGGCGATGCTAGCAATGAGGTTGTCTTCGGAGGCTACGCCCGGGATTTTGGGTTCGCCCCAAAAAGTGGCGCAGTAAATATCCATACCGCCAGAACCACCGTCCCTATTGGAGGCAAAATAAGCTCTTTTACCGCTGGCCGAAATGCTAAAATACAATTCGTCATAGGGTGTGTTGATGGGGTATCCTAAGTTGATGGGTTTGCTCCACAAGCCAAGTTCTTCGTTTCTGTAGGAAACAAATACATCGTAGCCCCCTATGGAGCTATGCCCCTGAGAGCAAAAGTACATGGTGTTGCCGTCGGGCGCCATGTACACCGACCCTTCCTGAAAGCCCGTGTTGACCTCCTGACCCGCACTTTGTGGCTGACCCCAAAAGGTTTCTTCCATGTCTTTTTTGCCACTGAACCTAATGTTTTTATCTCCACCAAAACCACCATCGGAAACAAAATAGACCTTGATGTCTTGGGGGTCGTAAGAAGCGAATGTTTCATTGCCTACACTGTTAACGACCTTTGACATTTTGAGCTTGGGTTCGCTCCATTCGGTGCCTCGCAGCTTGGACTCGTATATGTCACTTTGTCCATCGCTGTATTTGAACAAAAGTAGTCGCTGTCCATCATAGGCCAAATTGGAGGAAATATCGTCACCATCGGTGTTCAAACTTGAAAGCGACGATAGGCGAATCCATTTTCGTTTTTGGCGCTCTGCGGTGTAAATATCAAAATCACCGGTATTGTTGCTGTTGAATATAATTTCTGAGTTGTCGGCAGTGATGCTGGGTGCAATTTCATCACTAGGCGTGTTGAGCTCTTTTACATTGTCAACCCATACACGTGTTTTTTTGCCAAAAATTTCGGCACCGCTTTTGCATTCCTTTATGTGTTTTCTATTGAGCTTTTTATACACTTCTAGCTTTTTATCTTTTTCAAGGGTGCCGTACTTTAGGAAGGATTTTTCTCCCTCATGAAAGTCTCTTTCTAATTGATAAGCCTTTCCCAACAAAAAGTAAATAAAAGGTTCTGAATCTTCTCCTGCCAACTCCAATGAGGTTTTTAAGAAGGGCATAGCCAAATAGGGCGTGTTGGTGTAAAGGTAGGAATGGCCTATTTTGCGGTTCAAGTCAGAGTTATTGGAATTAAACTCTTGAGCTGGTAAATAATATGTGAGCGCCTTGTTGAACTCATCAAAGGCGTTTTCCATATTCAGCACTTTGACTTTTCCCTTTTCAAGCCAAATATCGCCTTCTTCAATGTTGTTGACGGCTACTTCTAACCCATCTTTGTTGTCTTTAAAATTGCTTTTTTTGAAGGCAATATCTTGAGCATTTCCAGCAATGCTCATTAGTATGATTGTGGTTGTTATTACTAGTCTCATTGTATTAGTCGCAGTTGTTGATGTAGTATTCCTTTCCTTTTTCAAGTCCTAACTGATGGGCTTTTTGCCAATCCTCACATGCACCATCGACATTTCTTAGCATCTCTCTAGTAATGCCTCTATTGAGTAGGGCTGTGGCATTGTTTGGTTGCAATTTTACTGCTTTCTCAAGATCGGCTAAAGCACCCGTGTAATTTTCCTGAAGGTGATAAACAGCGGCTCTGTTACACAATGCTAAGGGATAGTTGGGATTTATCGCCAAGGCTTTTTTGAAATCCTTTAAGGCGCTGTCATAGTCTTTCTTTTCGAAATAGACCGTTCCTCTGTTGTTGTAGGCCATATCATAGTTGGCATCTTGACTAATGGCTTTGCCATAGTATTCTAGGGCCTTTTCGCCATCACCCGATTTTCTGTAAGCACTGGCCAAATTGTTGTATATGAAGGGCTGAGGGTCGCTACCTACAGCTTTCAAATAGTCGGCAATGGCTCGATCATAGTCCTCCAAAGCCCGATAACAACTGGCTCGGTCGTTAAGGGCATAGCTGTAGTTAGGGTCTATGGATATGGCTTGACTAAAGCAATCGATGGCTTGATGGTAGTCGTTATTGAGGTAAAATATAACGCCTTTTTCGTAGGCCGCCTCAGCGCGTGTCGGCTCTATAGTTAAGAGCTGGTCGTAAGTAACCAAAGTATTTTCTATGTCTTCTTTGCCATAAAAACATTTGGCTTGATGAAATATCGCATCGGTATTGTTAGAGTCAATATTAAAGGCCATTGAAAGGGCATCAATCGCTAGATCGTATTGCTTGAGTTCTTTATGGGCCAAGCCTTTGTTGTAGTAGGCGTCGCCATTGGTGGAGTCCAAATCGATTACTTCCCCAAACAAACGAACAGCTTGAGTGAAGTCTGAACTGCTAAACGCCTCGGTCGCTGAATTGTAGGTTTCTTGGATTTTCTGCAACTCTAGACTTGAAATATTTAAAGCCGCTATCGAATCCCTGAATTGTATTTCCTCTGTAGTCAGTGTGGAATCAGCTTGATCTTGTGAGTAGGCATTGAATGCCACTAGGGAAAAACAAATCGCAATAGCATAGTTTCTCATTTTTGAATTTTGGTATAAATGTAAGGTATTAGTAATTGGGTGCGCTTGCTATTCACATTAATTTTTTAACAAATTATCAAATAGTTACTACCGACGATGTTCTAGCTCCTTGTTTAATTCTTTATTATCTTGTAAGTGTTGGCGCTCTCCTTATTTGTTATTTCAAGAAAGTAGGTTCCTTTTGATAAATTGCCAAGCTCTATGCGTTCCTTCTGTTTACCATTAACTAATTGAGTGAGCATTAATCGACCTTGGATATCATACAGCTTGATTGAGGTTCCTGAATCTGTTCCCTCAACGTTTATGTATCTGTTGGCAGGTGTTGGATAGACTGTGACTAGCTGACTTTCTGAAAGAGGCATAGTGATAACTACGGAGCTGTCGTTTGACATTGAATCAACACTAATGTCGTAGCTAAATACTTTTTCTTTACAACCACCATTGGCGTAAAGGGTAAGTACCACTTCGTAATCGCCTTGCTGTGAGAAAGTATGAGAAGTATTGGCTTGTTGATTGTTTTGGCCTGGCTCAAAATACCAGTTTAACGAATCGTAGTGAGTGGCTTCAACATCAAATTCAAAAGTAGTTTGGTTTAATTGATTCGTATCGACGGACTGAACATAGAACATGTTCCAAAGTTCGGTGCTATCCAATACGGAACTGCTAGCGATGGATTGTATGGTGGTTGCATCGTCTTGTGAGATGCCATCGGATACAAAGGTAATTGGGTTTTCACAACTTTTCTCAAACAACATCGAATAGAACACACAGGCGGTCAAATAGGAGCCATAGATATTGGGGTGACTTTCATCAGCCGTGTAGAGTTCTATTTCGGGGTATTGTTTTACAATTTGATACCAGGCCATGCCAACTGGAGATACCATTGCCTCATTGTCGTTACCCATTTCTAAATAAGACTCTCGCAGGCGTTGCTGCATCCCTTCATACGTAGAAATAATAGGGTAAAACTGACCATTGACATTATCGCCATTTTTTCTTCCCCACGTCATAAAAAAAATAGGATCGCTACACGAATGATTATCTCTGACAGCATCGACTAATAGTTCGGCGTATGGATAGGTGTCCTCTTGAACTTGAAATGGGGGAAAGCTGGGTTCTTGGCTTTGGGCTTGAATAATAACGGCATCCCATTGTTCTTGCTGTATTTTTTGCAAACTGACAGACCCCGTCTGAGCATGATCTTGTAATTTGGCACCTCCTGGTGTATTACTATCCACTATTAAGGTGTCTCCTAAGGACTGGGCGATATTGACCACCATCTCGGGCATATGGTTGTAAAAGGTGTAGGAGTTACCCAAAAACAGAGCCTTTTTCTGTGCAAAAACTGAAAGTGGTAAAAGAAGGAGTATTAACTTTTTCATGATTGTTTAGTTATTTTTTGTTGAAGACCAAAGCTAAACATTTTTATGCAAAAAAACTATATTTGCGACATGAGATATTTACCCTTATCAATTGTTCTATTATTATTTTTGGTAAGTTGCGATACGCCCAAATCATTGACCAAAAAAGGAGATAAGTTTTTGGAAAAAGAGTTATATGCTGACGCCTGCCAACAATACTTCAGAGCGTTAGACAAAAAAGGCGATTATTTGGAAGCCAAAGAAGGGCTCAAACATTCAGGACAAAAACAAATCAACAGGCATTTGGACGATTTCTTCAAGGCTAGTAATTTTGGAGAACAACGAAAAGCCATCTATCACTACCGTGATGCTGACGCTCTGCAAAAGAAGGTAAGTACCTATTCCATACGCCTCGATATTCCCCCAACCTATACAAAAGACTACCAAAGGCTAGCTGATGAGTATGTTGAAATCTCCTACAATCATGTAATGTCTTTACTAGAAGAGGAAAATTTTGTAGAATCGGAAAAACTGCTTAAAGAAATTGTCCTGTTAAAACCCAATTATAAAGACGTCGATGCACTGAAAGACGTAGCGACTTTTGAACCCTTGTATCGAAAGGCCAACGCTTTTCTAGAAAACGAAAAATTTCGCTCTGCCTACTACGAATTTGACAAAATACCCTCTTCCTACAAGGAATGTGAGTCCCTCCAGCAATTGGCATTAAATGCTGGCATATTTACCATCGGAGTCATCCAATTCGAAAACGCAAGCAACAAGAAAGGTGGCGAATCGGCCATATCTACTTTGATAGTGGACGAAATGATGAAAATTGACAATCCCTTTATTAAGTTGGTAGATCGTCAACTCACTAGCACCTTTATCAACGAACAGGTTTTGGGCATGAGTGGACAAGCATCGGAAGGAACCTACGCACAAGCTGGTGAAATGATAGGTGCCAAAGTGCTTCTAACTGGAAAGCTAGTGAGCTTTTCGAAACAGAAAAATGCGGTCAAAGAAACCATCCAAAAGGGATGGCTGGAGCGAAAGGTAAAAAAGTACGATGCCGAAAAGGAGAAACATTACTACGAAACGGTCTACGACAAGATTAAATACAGTGAATTTTATGGGAGCAACTCCATTCAAGTAGGCTTTCAATTTCAACTCATTTCCGTAGAAACGAGTGAAATTCTTATTACAAAGCTGATAAACGTCAACAAAAAAGACGATGTGGCCTATGCTAAATCTAACCATAATTTCCGAAATATTGTTCCAGGAAGTTGGCGCTGGCCAACCAAAGCTAGCCCTTCTGATGTGGTCAATAATTCGTTTACTGAAAAGCGAGCATTGAAAGCACTATTTAGAGGTAAAACAAACCTAAAGTCAGTAGACGAATTGGCCAGCGAGGCCTATTTAGACATTGCCAAAGACGTCTGTCAGAAAATAAACAATTACAATCCCGAAAATGAATAGGATATTTTTTCTCATTACCGTACTGGTCTTTACTTCCTGCCAATCAAGCAAACAAACTACCGAAGTATCCCCAATTCCCGATTGGGTCAAGGAGTATCCCATTTCCAATACGCACTACGTTGGTATTGGCATTGCTGATAAAAGCTCACATCCACAAGATTACATCAAGATAGCTCAACAAAATGCCTTACAAAATCTGATGTCACAAATTAAAGTGACTATCTCTTCTCAATCAGTGTTTTTACAAATGGATAGAGACTACGGCTATGAAGAGGATTTTAAATCCAACATTCAAGTTAAGGCCGATGATATTTTGGAGGGCTACGAACTGGTCAGCACCTTTAACCAAAACAATGAATATTGGGTTTATTACCGCCTAAACAAAAGCACTTATTTTGAAAAAAGAGAGGCGCGAATAAGTGAAGCAATAGAAGAATCGAAATACCACCTATCAAAAGCCATCCTTCTCGAATCTAACTTGAAAGATAGGTACGTTAATTTTGTCAAAGCACTTTCGGTTCTAGAACCCTACCTTGGCGAGCCTTTGAACACCAAATTTGATCGAGAGAATGTGTACTTAGGTAGCGAAATTATTGCTCGTTTTCGTTCGTATATCGATGATTTTCAAGTTTACTGCCTCACTAAAAAAATTAACGCTATGGTTGGAAGCTCTGTCAAGACCATTGACCTTGCTGTGGAATACAAGAAAACGAGACAAGCTAACATTCCACTAATAACTGTTTCTAAATATTTAGAGCTTAAAAACTATCAAAGCATTAGTAACCAAAACGGTGTATTTACCACTTCCATTACAAAGATAAAAAGTACAGAAAGTGTTCAAAATTTCGAGGCGGGAATTGACTTTAAAGACTGGATTGAAGAAGGGACTAAGAGCCCTTTCATACAAAAACTCTTTAATAGCGTGAAAACTCATCAAATCATCGTACCTGTCTACGTCTACACGCCCACTGTCTTTGTTAAGTCCACAGAAAAACACTTCGGCAAAGAAAAAAATTCTTCCAACTTACGCTTTGCCGCTGAGTCCGCCCTTAGCAAGTTAGATTTTACTCCAGTAGGCAACATGCAAGATGCACAGCTTATGATGACCATTAACGCCGATTCGGAAAAAGGAAAAGCTACCAACAACCAAAAAATGTTTACCGTATACGTTGACTTGAACATTCAGGTCAAAGATTTGCAGGAGCGTATTGTTTACAGCAAGTCGGTTCATAAAATCAAAGGTATTCAATTAGACTTTGATCAAGCCAACTCCAAGGCCTACCAACAAGTAGCTAACCAAATTACAGACCAAATCATTCCCGATTTTGTCAATCGATTTATCATTGAATAAAAAAACCCGCTCGTGGCGGGTTTTTATTTATTAAGAGGATTGCAAAGACTAGTTGTTAGATAACTTTGCCATCTCTTGTTCAAATACTTCTTTAAACTTTTCGTAGTTGTAATCAGCTTTTAGCTTTTCATCTTTTGAAAGACGTTCATGGTATTTTGAGGCAAGTTTTTCAGCCGCAATTTCCATTGCCATGTAGCATTTGTACTTACCTTGAGGTGTTTTGGTCATTTTTTCACAAATGGTAACCACCCCTTTAAGTTCTTCGTCAACAATAGTGCGCGACATTTCATTGAAGGTTTCTGTCACTTCTTCTTTATTGTTAAACTCTGAAGAACTTACATAATTATCACCCACAATCTTCATGGTAGAACTAATGGATTTAGCAATTTCAGCTTGAGTATTAGAACGTGCTTTTTTCTTGGCAGTCATTTGATCTAGACTTTCACCAATAGCATTGCCTCTAAAAGTATTCTTATCAGAAAAAAACTTGTCACCTGAGCAATATTGTTCAATCAATACCTCACCTTGTTCTTCAACACTTAACCCTTTATTGGATTTACAGGATGAAATAACCAAAAAAAGACACAATGATAATAGATAACTTAATTTACGATACATAAGATTTACAATTTATATTATTTTGTAAAAATAATTATTTTTTCTATTGATTATGAGTTGTAAAATTTTCATTTCATAAATGAATTGTCAATTAGTTATTTTTAGCGATATTTGTTGAAATGCTAACCTACACAATCAAACAATGAATAAATTTTTACAAATATTAGTTATCGCACTGTCTTTTGCTCATCTGTCTTCAGCACAAATCCAATTGGACGTAACCACTCTCACCGAAAGGGAAGTGATTGGCGGCTTGGATGTACCATGGGAAATAAAATGGGGACCAGATGACCACCTTTGGATTACTGAACGTTCTGGACTCATAAGTAGAGTAAATGTAGAAACAGGTGAGCAATACCCTATTCTAAACTTGGCTTCACAGCTGTATGATTCTAATGAGTCGGGATTGCTAGGAATGGAAATTCATCCCGAATTTAACAACGGTGCGCCTTATGTCTTCTTGGCATATACTTACGGAAGTTCATTTAACGCCTTTGAAAAAATTGTTTACTATGAATATGATGCTGACAATGATGAATTAATCAACGAAACCATTATTGTGGATGGCATTGACGGCAATAGCACCCACATTGGCTGTCGCCTACTAGCTATTGACCAAACCACTCTACTTGTGACTACTGGCGACGCTCAAGACTGGATGGCTTCTCAGGACGAAACTTCTTTGACAGGTAAAACGCTAAGAATTGACATCGACGCCAATGGCACCAATTTTGGCAACCCCAAAACTGACAACCCCAACCCCAGCAGCTACGTGTGGAGTATAGGTCATAGAAATGCACAAGGATTAGCCATTGCTGCTAATGGAGTCATTTATAGTTCTGAGCATGGCCCTAACAACGACGATGAGCTTAACATCTTACAAGCAGGAAACTTTGGTTGGCCTAACGTACAGGGCTTTTGCGACAACCAGTGGGTGGATGAATACTATGCCGAAGACCTGACTAATAATTATTCCGAAAGTGACTACTGCCTGGACAATGATGTGATAGAGCCATTATGGAGTAGCGGTTCATCCACCATAGCCCCTTCGGATATTATTTGGTATGACCACCCTTCCATTCCTGAATTTCAAAACTCATTACTAATGACGGTACTGAAAGGAAAAAAATTGGTTCGATTTACTTTCAATGAAGCTGGCGACACCATCCAGTCAGAAACCGACTTTTTTAATAATGAATGGGGACGATTGAGAGATATTTGTGTCAGTCCTGACGGTAAAATTTACCTAGCTACAAATGGAAATAGCTGGCCAAGCCAAGGACCCAACGAAATCATCGAATTACACAATGCTGACTATACCTCCATTGCAGAAAATGAATTAAGCGGTCTTAGACCCTTTCCCAATCCCATTTCTCAAACTGGCATTTTGAACTTACCTACTTCAGAATTGCCATACCTACTAGAAATTGTTAATGTACAAGGGCAAGTCGTCTATTCCAAACGTATGACAGAAAACACCCTTCAACTCAATGGTAAGTTTGCCAGCGGTTTGTATGTCACAAAAGTGAATAACACTATCGAAAAACTGATCATTGAATAATGAACATTTATACCCCCATCCTTTTTATATTTTTTAGTACTGCTATTTATGCCCAATCCTACAACAAACCTGAAAGTGTAGATTTTGATAGCAACAGCGGGCTTTATTTCATTTCTAACTCTGGAGAAGGTAGCATTTTAAGCTATGACCCCGCCACAGAAAATCTTCAATACTTCGCCACCAATGTTGGTGATGGCCCACATGGATTGGAAGTAGTGGGTAATGAATTGTATGTATGCAGTGGCAGCATGCTCAAAGCGTATGACTTAACTACTCAAGAACAAACGTTAAATATAGACTTAGGGGCCAGTTTTGCTAACGGCATTACACATAAAGGAAACGATATATTTGTAACGGATTTTATTGGAAAAGATATCTATCGTTTCGATATAAGTAGTGGAAACTTCAACACTTTTATTGAAAACATTCCTCACACCCCAAACGGTATCTTTTATGACTACATAGAAGATAGATTGTTGATGGTATGTTGGTATGGCAACGCTCCCATTTATGAAATCAGCTTAACTGACTCATCTTATAATGTGTTAACCACCACTACATTAGAAAATTGCGATGGAATTGCTATGGATAGCAATGGTGACTTTTATGTATCTGCATGGAGTAACAATGCCATCAACAAATTCAATAGCGACTTTAGTGCTGACCCCATAGTGCTTGTTCCCAACATGAGTAGTCCAGCAGACATTTATTACAATACAGCTTCTGACACTTTAGCAATACCCAATTCAAGCACGGCCAACAGTTCAGTAGTTTTTATTGGCTTTGGTGCTTTATCATCTTACAATTGCGATATAGATGGCTGTACTGAATTATTAGACAATAGTGGGACATATTCTTCTTTAGAGGAATGTGAAGCCAGTTGTAATACCAGTAGCATTAAAAACAATCAATTGCTAGACGAGGCCTTTTACCCCAATCCACTAGCCAATGGACAGACGCTAGAACTCAATCAACTGACAAGCTTAGTGGAGGTGTATGACCTCAACGGCAAATTGATATTTAGTAAAAAAATAGACAATGAATTTTCCCTTAAATTGCCATTTTTAGATAAAGGCATCTATCTGTTGAAAACGAATACAACCAACGAAAAAATTCTGATTCAATAAATATGTCTACCCCCTTAGCCGAACGATTACGACCCCATACATTAGACGACTTTATAGGACAAGAACACCTCATTGGAAAAAATGGTGCTCTTCTTAAAACACTAAAAAACAACCTTATCCCTTCACTCATATTTTGGGGACCTCCTGGAGTGGGAAAAACCACCCTTGCCAACATAATTGCCAAGCAATTAGAGCGACCATTTTACACCCTAAGTGCTATCAATTCTGGAGTAAAAGACGTCAGAGAAGTCATCAACAAAGCCAAATCGCTTGGCTTATTTGGTCAAAACGTACCTATACTATTTATTGATGAAATTCACCGATTTAGCAAATCACAGCAAGACTCCCTTCTCAACGCTGTAGAGAAAGGCATAGTTACCCTAGTTGGTGCAACCACAGAAAACCCTTCATTTGAAGTCATTCCGGCACTACTGTCGCGTTGCCAGGTCTATGTTTTAGAACATTTCAATAAAAATCATCTTTTACAATTGCTGGAAAAAGCAATAAACACAGACAAGCAGTTCATACAAAAAAATATACAACTCAAAGAAAGCGATGCCCTATTTAGAATTTCAGGTGGTGATGGTCGAAAGCTGCTTAATATTTTTGAATTAGTGGTCAATTCGCAAACAAGCAAGGAAATTATAATAACCAATGAATTAGTATTACAGTCAGCTCAAGAAAATATCGCTCTATACGATAAAAATGGAGAGCAACATTACGATATTATTTCGGCCTACATTAAATCCGTTAGAGGTAGCGACCCCAATGCCGCAGTCTATTGGTTAGCGAGAATGTTAGAAGGTGGAGAAGACATCAAATTCATCGCACGCAGACTAATCATCTTGGCTTCTGAAGATATCGGCAATGCCAACCCTAGCGCACTTATCATGGCTAATAATTGCTTTCAAGCCATAACTAATGTAGGTATGCCAGAATCGAGGATAATCCTCTCGCAAACAACTATCTACCTAGCATGCTCCCCAAAAAGTAATGCCTCCTACTTAGCAATAAATAAAGCACAAGAACTTGTCAATGAAAAAGGATCGTTGTCAGTTCCTTTAGAACTTAGAAATTCACCAACCAAACTAATGAAAGACTTAGACTACGGAAAAAATTACTTATACGCTCATGACTTCGAAAACAGCTTTGTCAACTTAGAATTTTTACCTGATGATATTTCTGGAACGACTCTGTATTCTCCTGGCAACAATGAAAGAGAACTGAAATTTAAAAATTACTTATCCAGTATTTGGAAAGACAAGTACCATTACTAGAAAAAGCATAAATTTGTAAAAATTCAAAAACATGAAAGTCTTTCTTTACTTAAATTGCCTGTTGCTGTTAATATCGTCTTGCAAACATGATTTCGAAAAACCCAATTGGAACACAGATATTTCCACCCCCATTGCTTATACCGAATTGAGCATTATTGACTTAGTAAACGATAGTTCCATTCGATTCGACACTTTGGGCGACAATAGTTTGAAATTTATTTTCACAAAGAAACTATTGAACTATACGCTAGATAGTCTAATTCAAATTGAACCAATCAGCACCACCAAAAATGTCAAACTAGAGACCATAAAGTTTTCAAATACAGTCATTACACATGAGGTCACAATGGGCAACCTTGTTGCATCCATAGACTTCGGCACACTTTTATTCCCTAATGGTGGCGATGCTGTGATACCAGCTTACTCGGGATTACTAAACGACACCTTCCCCATTGATGCAAACGACTACTTCGAAGAAATGACCTTTAATGATGGTTATGTGGACTTAAAAATTATAAACCAATTACCCACCGATTTAAGTAATGTGCAGTTGGAGCTAAGAAATGAAAATGACATTACAAACATCATATCGATGACTATCCCCGTTCTAGCCAGTGGAGAAACAGCAATGGAAACAGCTTCTTTGGCAGGACAAACATTATTAGGAAACTTAGAAGCTGAAATTATTAATGCCGATGTTGTAGGCACTGCACCCAACAGCGTTACCATTAACTACAGCGATGCCCTTATTGCAGAAATAACCATCAGAGATATTGACTTACAGGAGGGAATTGCCATCTTTCCAAGTCAACAAATTTTTGACGAAGACACAGTTGTGGCATTTGAAATAGGCGATGTACGTCTTAACAAAGTAATAGTTGAAGAAGGAGGGGTTGAAGTGGTAGGGGTAAGTACCATTCAAGACACTATAAAAGTAGAATATAGAATTCCTGGAACCACCCTCAATGGTCAACCATTTGAATTTTTTTATCGTTTGCCACCAGCACCTGTAGGTGGCTCTATATCAGTCACCAAATTTTTTGATTTTTCCGGATATGAAATTGATATGACAGGAAAATACGGCGATACAGTTAATACCATTTATACAGAATCACAAGGTTGGATAGACTCCTCTGGTGTGATTACTCATATATCCTTAGAAGATAGCGTATTTAACACCATTACAATAAAAGAGATAATACCTGAAATTGCGTATGGATATCTTGGGACAGATACATTCCAAGAGTCTTACAGTTCTGACTTTGTTGATTTTTCCAGCTTTGAGGGAAAACTTGACCTATCAAAAGTAGACGTTAGTTTGAAAACTGAAAACTACATTGGTAGTAATGCCCAGGTATGGATTAACAATTTTAGTGCTGAAAACGATATTACTTCCATCTACCTTGACGGGGCTACACTAGCCTCTCCATTTCACATCGAATCGGCCACAGAAACTAATAATGAGGAAACGCAAATACTGGCTGCTCAGAACGCTGTAAACTTTAACGAAAGCAATTCCAATATCGACGAAATAATTGAGAGTAAACCACAAAAACTAAACTTTAATTTTGAGCTAATCCTAAACCCTAATCCTTCCACCAATTCTGGATTCATGTACAAAGACCACGGTATAACAGCAAATTTAGAAGTAGGTATCCCCCTATCCTTTAGCGCGAGCCAAATTGTCATCAAAGATACTGTTGAGGCAAGACTTGATGTAGAAGATGTAAGCAACGGCTCTTTTAGCCTTCTAACTCAGAATTCATTCCCCTTGGATGCCTCCATTAAAATGGTATTACTGGACCAAAGTGACATGATATTGAAGGAATTACTTTCTGATCAAATAGTTCAAGCCTGTGAAATTAATGAATTAGGCAAAACAATCGCATCGACATCGAGCGAACTAACCTACCCTTTCGAGGCCATTAGTGAAAGCCTAAACTTGTGTCGAAAAATTGCATTTGAAGTAATCCTAAATACCCAACCCTCAAATCAGCACGTTACACTTTACAGTGATTATACCATTGATTTAAAACTCATTGCTAATTTTAACTACCCCATTGACTAATGAGAAATGTCATCGTAATCATAACCTTCTTTCATCTTTCGTTTTCTGTTTTTTCTCAAGAAAGTAGTTTAGAAATATCTTCCAATATAGGCTTGTTTAACAGCAGTATTAACGAACCGCTTCTGTCAGAATCATATGGATTTTTGGACAATACTGAAAAAGCAAACATCATAGCTGCTCTTAAATCCAAAAACTACCTTCAGTTTGAATGGGATAATGAAATCTCGTATGAGCATAAAAAAGGGTGGGGACTTTCATTCGGCAATCATGTTGCCTTGTATAGCTCTTACAGTAAACCTTTGGTAGAGTTGATACTATTTGGAAACGCTCCATACAAAGGAGAGCAATTAGATCTTTCACCAGTTAAGTTAACAACTTATCATTATTCAAAACTAGAAGCATACTACCAATGGCATCCTAAATTTTCAACCTCTGTGGCATTTATAGGTGGACATCAAATGGCTAATTTTGATATCAAAAATGCTATTTTTAGCACAGGAGAATCTGGAAGTAGCGTGGCTTATGAAGTCGATTTTGAAGGACACTACACCGATACCACCAATATAATAAATAATTTATTCAATTTAAATGGAAAAGGGGCAGCTCTTGGATTTACCTACAGGGACTCTGTTGGAAATGGAAGTTTTATTGTTTCAGTACAAGATTTAGGATTTATTGAGTGGGACGAAACGACAAATAATAGACATGTGAATAGTTCATGGTCGTTTGAGGGAATAAATGTTGATGATTTTATAGCGTTTAACGATAGTTTGCTTAGCAGTGAATTTGATAGTTTACAATCTATTTTTAATCTAGTCAAGAAAGAAAGCTACACTTGGAGACTCCCTACTACACTAGCATTTTCTACCATTCAAAAAACTAACCTAACTTATATAGATGCGATACGGTTTTCAGCTGTTCATAAGTCAGGAATTTATGAACTACCGCGAGTCTCCTTAGACCTGATGAAATCGTTTAAAAAACACGAATTTATTTTAGGGTATCACATCGGAGGATATGAACGTCCTGGCTTTCAATTTGGCTATGGCTTTAGTGGTCAAAAAATGACTTACTCGCTATTCACCAAGCAAGCTAATTCCATTGCGCCATCCCAAAATTATGGGTTACACCTTTGTTTTGGCATAAAAAGAGTATTTTCGACAAGTAAACAAACTAAATAAGTGACAAGTAAACTAATATTTGAAAATTCTTTTTTTTTAATTGCTGGACCCTGCGTGATTGAAAGTGAGGAGATGGCCTTTGGTATCGCACGACACATCAAAGGTATCTGTCAAAAATTAGAAATCCCCTATGTATTCAAAGGATCTTACCGAAAAGCAAATCGTTCGCGTTTGGATTCATTTACTGGAATTGGCGATGAAAAAGCACTTGATATACTGAGTAAAATCAGAAAAGAACTTGATATTCCTGTTACCACCGATATTCATTCAGTTGAAGAAGCCCAAATAGCAGCCAAACACGTGGATATTCTTCAAATCCCTGCCTTTTTGTGTAGACAAACAGACTTAATAGATGCGGCGGCTAAAACTGGCAAAACAGTCAATATCAAAAAAGGACAGTTTCTTTCACCTGAAAGCATGCAATTTGCGATCCAAAAAGTGAAAGATAGTGGCAACCAATGTGTTCTGCTAACAGAACGTGGAAGTCAATTCGGCTACCAAGATTTAGTTGTAGACTTTAGGAGCATACCAATAATGCAACGCTACGCACCCGTTATTATGGATGTGACTCATTCTTTACAGCAACCCAACCAAATTAGTGGTATAACCGGTGGAACACCTGAAATGATTGAAACAATTGCCAAAGCAGCCATAGCCACTGGGGCTGATGGTATTTTTATTGAAACACACCCCGACCCCTCTCAAGCAAAATCTGATGGTGCTAATATGTTGCCAATTAATGAATTAGAAAAATTAATTAAAAAATTAATTCATTTGAAGAAAGCGATATAAAAAAACTTTTTTAGGTCTGGTGTACTACTTTACCCGAAAAGCGGTACGTCTATTTTCGGCTCTACCCTGATCGGTTTCATTATCAGCCATGGGTTGAGATGCTCCAAACCCTTTATAAGTTAAGCGATTTGCTGGAATTCCATTCTCCACTAAATAATCATAGACCGCTTTGGCCCTATTTTCAGAAAGCGATAGGTTGTATGCTTCTCCTCCCAAATTGTCCGTATGACCTTCTATCTCAACTTGTAAATCGGGGTTGTCGGTCAAAAAGGTGAAGAGGGTTTTCAATTCCGTTTCGGATTCACTTTTCAAAGTGTATGCATCGGTGTCGAAAAAGATATTATTTAGTACAATGGCACTTCCTTTCTTGGGGCGTTGCAATTCTATTTCCAGCTGTAAGGCTTGTAAGGCACTTTGTTGATTTAGCGAAAAGTTTTCTGAATGAAAAAGATAGTTATCCCTAGACACGTTGACAGCATAATTGGTATTGGCAGGCAAACAGGTAAAAAAATCGCCGGTTTTGGTGTAAGTAAACGAAGATATCATTACCTTACCAGTAGCTAAATCAACAATTTCTACGCTTGCTTTTAAAGGCGTCTTGCTCTCAGCATCTAACACTTTGGTGTTTAAATAAGCGACTTGTTTGGCTTGGTGCTCTTTAGGCAAGTGAAACCAAAATATATCTTCTTGTCCATAGCCAGATTTATCCGAAGCAAAATAGGCCGTCTTGCCATCGGATGCAACAATCAAACTATTTTCTACCCCATTGGTGTTAATGGGATAGCCTATATTTTTAGGAATTTGCCAGTCGGTATATGGGAAATCTCGACGGCTGACAAAGAGGTCAAAATCGCCCATTCCAGGATGGCCATTAGAAGCGAAATACAAACTTTGGTTGTCGGTATGAATAAAGGGTGACATTTCATCATAAAGTGTATTGATGGTCGGTCCTAGATTCACTGGCTCTGAAAAAGTGCCATGCTTTGTCAAGACGCTTTTCCATATATCCATATCGCCATATCCACCTGGTCGGTTACTAACAAAATATAATTCTCTTCCATCTGGAGAAATGGTTGGTTGCGATTCCCAGTGTTTGGAGTTGATACTAGGTCCAATATTTCTCGCTTCGGTCCACTGACCGTTACGCTTTAAACTAATGTAAATATCACAACGACCAAAACCATCTTCCCTGTCGCAAGCGGTAAAAAACAACACTTTTCCATTTGGAGCTAAGCATTGTGCTCCCTCATTTCCTAGTGTATTGACTGAAGGTCCTAAATTTTGGGCCGTTGTCCACTGACCATTTTCAAATACACTCTGATAAAAGTCTTCTGACACGACATTATTTTGGTGGGGACCTCTTCTGGTAATGACAAACAACTTTCCGTCAGCAGAAATGGATGGCAAATATTCTTCCCATTGGCTATTTATTCCTTCACCCATGTTTTCAAAATTGAATGCCACGGGATTTTTTAATGCTTCTATGGCAAAGTGACAATTATCCAATTGCTGTTTAGCAGAATTGATACGCTTACTTCGTTGGTTATTAAATTGTAAGAAGTAGTCGAAGGCCTTTTTAGCTTCGTTATAATTGGCTAAGTCCATATTAAGCATACCCACCTTCCAGTACCCCCAGGCATTTTCAGAATTGTTATCAGAAAGTCCAATAAGGTAGTTGTCTATGGCTTCTTGAATTTTTCCTGCTTCTTCTTTGATTTGCCCTAAAAGTAAGTAAGAGGGTAAATAATTGGGGTCTTGCCTAATAGCCGATAGCACAAATTCGGTAGCTTTTTGATCGTTGTTTTGCTGATAAAACTCTTCAGCCTTGACGTAGGCCTTTTTAGCTTTAGAAGTGTTTTGAGCAAACAAAACGAATGGAAATAAAAAAAATAGAAGAATTTTTTTCATTGATTTTGTTTTCTTAGGGGATACCCATATACTTGTGTGTTTGAAGAGATATGCTCCACTTTGGGTATTTCATTACATAATCGGTAATATGAGGCATCATTTCCTTTTCTTTACTCCATTCTGGTTGAAGAAAACGTTTGCAGGAATCTGCACACTGCTGGGAATATCCTTCGGCCCATTTGAAGTCATTCATATTATGAACTATAACCTTTAACTCATTAGCTAGAGGAATTATTGCCGTTTGAGGTGGGTTATTTTTTTTAGGTGAGAGACATATCCAATGAAAATTACCTGACAATGGGTAAGCACCAGACGTTTCAATATGAACAGCAAAACCGTTGGCTTGTAGCAAACTTGTTAGTGGTTCCATATTCCACATAAGGGGTTCACCACCTGTGATAACGACTGTACTGGCTGGGCTGTTTTTTATTTGAGTGAGCATATCATCAATATGAGTGGGTGGGTGTAAGGAGGCATCCCAACTTTCTTTGACATCGCACCAGTGGCAACCCACGTCGCAACCCCCAATTCTCAAAAAATAAGCCGGTGTGCCAGAAAAATGACCCTCGCCCTGAATGGTGTAGAAGGCCTCCATTAAAGGCAACATTAGACCTTGTTGTACTGACGATTGGGTATCTGTTGTCATTGTTCAAATCCTTTTACCGCAAAAAGGGTGTTTTGTAATAACATAGCAATGGTCATTGGACCAACTCCCCCGGGAACAGGAGTTATAAACCTTGACTTATGAGCCACCTCATCAAAGTTAACATCACCTTTTAATTTCCAACCACTTTTAGTTTTGTCAGATTTTTGTCGTGTTATTCCAACATCGATGACACATGCCCCATGTTTGACCATATCAGCGGTAATAAAATCAGCTCTACCCAGAGCGACAATCAATATATCGGCTGTTAGGCATATATCCTTTAAATTGTTGGTTCTGCTATGGGTAAGTGTAACGGTACAGTTACCAGGATAGGCGTTACGTGCCATCAAAATACTCATCGGAGAACCGACTATATGACTTCTGCCAACTACTACGCAGTGTTTGCCTACCGTTTCAATCTGGTAGCGTTTGATTAATTCCAAAATACCAGCTGGTGTGGCTGGCAAAAAGGTGGGTAGGTTTAAAGCCATTTTACCAATGTTTTGAGGATGAAATCCATCCACATCTTTAGAGGGTAAGATGGTTTCAGTAATAGTCATTTCGTCAATGTGACTGGGTAGCGGCAATTGAACTATGAGTCCGTCAATGTTGTCATTGGCATTGATTTTTTGAACTTCTTCAATAAGTGCGTTTTGGCTTATGCTATCTTCAAAACGAAAGAGACTGGAATCAAAACCAACTCGTTGACAGGCCTTTACTTTGGCACCCACATAGGTTTCGCTAGCCCCATCATTGCCCACCAAAATTGCTGCAAGGTGAGGTTTCTTTTTGCCTTGTTTTAGTAATTTTTGAACCTCGATAGCAATTTCTTCCTGAATGTCTAAGGAGGTTTGTTTACCGTCTAATAGTTGCATTATTTACTGTGTTACATTCTTGGCATACCGCCTTTGTTTTGCATCATTTGCATCATTTGTTTGGCACCACCGCCTTGCATCATTTTCATCATCTTACCCATTTGGCCAAATTGCTTGATGAGTTGATTAACTTCTTGAATGGAGGTGCCGCTACCATTGGCAATTCGTTTTCTACGGCTCCCGTTAATTATTTTTGGATTGCTTCGTTCCTCTTGCGTCATGGATTTTATCATAGCTTCTATGCCTTTGAAAGCGTCATCATCTATGTCTATACCTTTGAGGGCTTTACCCATGCCTGGAATCATTCCCATAAGGTCCTTCATGTTACCCATTTTCTTGATTTGTTGTATTTGTTTTAAAAAATCGTCAAAACCAAATTGATTCTTTGCAATTTTCTTTTGCAATTTTCGTGCCTCTTGTTCATCAAATTGTTGTTGAGCCCTCTCTACTAACGATATAACATCTCCCATACCCAAAATTCGACTAGCCATTCGATCGGGATGAAAGACATCTAAGCCATCCATTTTTTCACTGATACCAATAAACTTTATGGGCTTATCGACTACTGAACGAATTGTTAGGGCAGCCCCCCCCCGCGTATCACCATCTAATTTGGTAAGCACTACCCCATCGAAGTTTAGCTTTTCGTTAAAGGTCTTGGCGGTGTTGACGGCATCTTGACCAGTCATGGAATCGACTACAAACAACGTTTCGTGAGGTATTATTGCGGATTTCACTTGTGCAATCTCGGTCATCATTTGCTCGTCAATAGCTAATCGACCAGCAGTATCGACTATAACCACGTTGTTACTATTAGATTTAGCAAACTTAATGGCATTTTGAGCTATCTCGACTGGATTTTTATTGTCATCTTCTTTATAAATATCAGCTCCTACTTGTTCGGCCAAAACACCTAACTGATCGATGGCAGCAGGTCGGTATACATCACAAGCCACCAACAGCGGTTTTTTATTGTGTTTATTTTTCAAATGTAGTGCTAGCTTTCCACTAAAAGTAGTTTTACCAGAACCCTGAAGACCAGCTACTAATATCACGGTCGGATTGCCCTGCAGATTAACTTCTGAGTGTGAGCTACCCATCAACTCGGCCAATTCGTCGCGCATTATTTTTGTGAGTAATTGACCGGGTTCGACGGCAGTGAGTACTTTTTGACCAATGGCCTTTTCTTTGACCTTGTTAGTAAATTGTTTAGCGGTCTTAAAATCCACATCGGCGGTGATGAGGGCCTTTCGAATTTCCTTCATCGTTTGGGCTACATTTATTTCGGAAATACTACCTTGTCCTTTGAGAACTTTAAAAGCCTTTTCTAATTTTTCTGATAAATTTTCAAACATATCTTTTTACATTCTGTTGGGCACATTGACCCCTAATAATTTCATTCCTGTTTTAATGACCTTCCCTACCTCTTGACAAAGGGCGATTCTAAACGCTTTTCTGTTTTCGTCTTCATCAATAAGTATGGGTACATTTTGATAAAAGCCATTAAATTCTTTTACCAAGTCGTATATGTAATTGGCTAATAGCGAAGGGCTATATGCCTGAGCTGATTCGTTAATGACCAGTGGAAAATCCAATAGGTACTTGATGATTTCTTTTTCTTTAGACTCTAAAATTACCATTGATGGGTCATAGTACTTGTCTTGTAAATATTTTTTCAAAATTGTCTGAATTCTGGCGTGGGTATATTGAATAAAAGGCCCTGTGTTTCCATTGAAATCAATTGATTCCTTTGGGTCAAATAACATTCGCTTTTGGGGATCTACCTTCAACATGAAATACTTCAATGCACCAAGGCCTATTTGTTCAAATAATTGATCTGATTGATGATCTGTCATTTCATCTAGCTTACCCAACTCAAGAGAAATATTTTTAGCAGTTTGAACCATTTCTTGCATTAGATCGTCAGCATCGACCACTGTACCTTCCCTAGATTTCATTTTTCCAGTAGGTAAGTCAACCATACCATAAGAGAGATGGTAGCAATTTTTGGCCCAATCGTAACCTAGCTTATCGAGAATTAGGAAAAGTACCTTAAAGTGATAGTCTTGCTCATTACCTACCGTGTAGACCATGTGAGAGAAGAGGAAGTCATCGTGTCGCTGGATGGCTGTTCCGATGTCTTGTGTCATATAGACTGCCGTACCGTCCGAACGCAAGAGTATTTTCTCATCTAATCCGTCGTCGGTAAGGTCGACCCAAACCGAGCCGTCATCTTTTCTATAAAAAATTCCTTTTTTCAGTCCAGACTGAATGACTTCTTTTCCCAATAGGTAGGTATCACTTTCATAGTAATTTTTATCAAAATACACGCCCATTTGGTCGTAGGTAGAGGTAAACCCCTCATATACCCAATTGTTCATTTTTTGCCATAGTTGGATAACGTCCTTGTCTTTGTCTTCCCATTTAACGAGTAGCTCTTGTGCTTTTTTAAAGATAGGTGCTTCTTTTTCGGCATCTTCTTTACTCATACCGGTTTGAATGAGGGCTTCTTGCTCATGTTTGTATTGTTGGTCAAACACGACGTAATACTTACCCACAAAGTGATCCCCTTTCATTTGGGTGGTTTGTGGGGTTTCTCCATTTCCAAACTCTAGCCAAGCAATCATAGATTTGCAAATGTGAATACCTCTATCGTTGATAATTTGCACCTTTTTAACTCTTTTGCCCGAAGCAGCTAATATATCGGCCACGGCATTACCCAATAAAATATTTCGTATGTGACCTAAATGAAGGGGTTTATTAGTATTGGGCGATGAAAATTCGACGATATGGATGGGAGCATCATCTTCTATTTTTTGAAGCCCAAAATAAGGGTCTTTTTGTGCCAACTGAAAATGATCCAACCAAATAGCCTCTTTAATGGTTAGATTTAAAAATCCTTTGACCGTGTTAAATTCCTTAACCATAGTAGAGTTTTCCATTAGGTAGTTTCCAATGGAGTCGGCTGTTTGCTCAGGGCCCATTTTGGATAGTTTGAGCAATGGAAAGACGACCAATGTCAAATCTCCTTCAAAGTCCTTTCGGGTCTTTTGAATTTGAAAAGGTTGGTCAGCTACCCCAAACAATTCTTGAATGGCGTTGGAAATGACTGTATGTAATTGCTGATCAATCATTATTTGATTTTTGGTAAAAATATTTCGGCCATCATACATCGTGCACTACCCCCACCACATGATTCGATAGTATCTAACGAACTATGTAAAATTGGACAGTGTGTTTCTATTTCTTTAATCTGTTGGTCTGTTAAACTGTTGTATGCAGAAGACGACATCACCAATATAGGTTCTTTCGCCAATACTTGCAACATGTTTCCAGCAAAGTGATGTTTTTGTTCTTCGGTAATTTCAATAATGTCTTTTCCAGACTTTTGGAGCGTTTCTAGCACGTGACTTCGTTCTTCTTCTTCATCAATAGTATCCAGACATATTACTGCAAAATTATTTGCGACACACATCATCACATTAGTGTGGTAGATGGGCAATCGATTATCGTTAACGGTTTGATTGGCAGTGAAACAGACGGGCTGATAATCAAAGGCATCACAAAATTGCATCACAGCCTGCTCGTCAGTTCGCTCCGATATAGCAGCATAACATAGCTTGTTTTCTCTATCTAGAATCATACTTCCAGTACCCTCCAAATACTTGTCATGTTGCTCAAACTCTGTAAAATCGATAATTTTAGAAATTTCAAAATGATAATCGTCAACCAGTGTGTCAAAAATATCTTCTCTACGCTCAAGCCTCCTGTTGGGTGCACACATCGGGTACAACCCAACTTTTCCATCACGATGAAAAGATACCCAATTATTGGGGAAAATGGAGTCGGGAGTGTCTGCTGATGTGGTATCTTTAACAGTAATCACATTGACGCCCATGTCGCGCAACGCATGTACAAAATCGACAAACTCCTTTAAGGCCATTTCTTGAGTTTGTTTCGACGAAAATCCATCCAAAACTTGTTGGTAGTAATTGTTTGTAGCCGTTTGTTCGTTGTATCTAAAAGCAACGGGCTCTATCATTAACAGGTAATTAGTAATCTGACTCATTTTCTTCTAAGTGGTAAAGGACCATTATGTACATACTCTACAGATTTTAAATAGTAACAGTCCTCTTGCCTAGTTGTCCCTCTAAAGTCGTGTGGAATCCCAAGAACGACTGACTCAATTGGACTCATTTCGTTTTGTACGTTTAGTGTTATCATCAATTTTAAAAAGACTGCCAAATTTAATTATACTTTAGGGTTTAATAAAATCTTTCTGACGATATTATTTACACGCATTAATTTGAATATATTTGGGATGTTATTGACTGTAATATGAATCACCAATTTGTTACATACAAGTCTGTTGATAGAATTGGGCACATAACCATTGACAGAGCCAACAAGAGAAACGCCCTCAACACCCAAGTTGTTGAGGAACTGAATGAGGTATTTCAGCATGCTGAAAATGACGATTCATGTAAAGTAATTATACTACAATCGACTGGTGAAGTCTTTAGTTCAGGTGCCGATTTGGAGTACCTCCAAAAACTACAATCGTATTCCAGAGAAGAGAATATTGTTGACTCGAAAAAGCTAACGTCGCTATTCAAGAAAATATATGCTTTAAAGAAGGTAGTAATAGCTATGATTCAAGGTCATGCCATAGCTGGTGGCTGTGGCTTGGCAACCGTATGCGACTTTTCAATAGCATCGCAAGGAGCAACATTTGGTTATAGCGAAGTAAAAATAGGTTTTATTCCTGCCATTGTTAGTGTTTTTCTTCTTAGAAAAATTGGTGAAGGAAAAACCAAAGAACTATTGCTTTCAGGAAAATATATTAGTGCTGAAAAAGCGGTTGAATTTGGTTTAATTAATGCTGCTGTTCCCGACGAACAGCTACAAAAAAGCGTTATGTCCTTAGCACACCATTTATGTCAAAATACGTCAAAAAATTCACTAAGTGCCACAAAACGAATAATTAATAACATTTATGATATGACGCTTGATCAAGCACTTGAATTAGCCGTTCAAGAAAACGCAGTAGCAAGAGAAAGTGAAGATTGTAAAAAAGGAATTTGTGCCTTCTTAAAAAAAGAAAAATTACATTGGTAAAAACCATTTATGAAAAAAATAAAATATATACTAGAACGATTTTCCTCACTATTTAAAATTGAAGATGAAAGAATAAAGAAAGTTTTCGGTTTTTTGTTTTTGTTTTCTTCGCTGTATCTGATAATTGTCTTTATTTCTTTTTTAATAAACGGACACATTGATCAGGATAAACTAGGTCAATTTACTGATGAAATTAGTAACTTTGGTGGTGTTTTTGGACATCGTGTTTCAAACCTATTTCTGTACCAATGGTTTGGACTTTCATCCTTCATATTTCCAGTAATAATGTTCAACTGGGGGTTATTCTTAGTCTTTAAAAATAAGCTCTTTAGCGTATTTAAAAGTTTCAACATTGGACTAGTTCTCATCACTTGGATTTCTCTTTTTTTTGGTTTTTTCACACCACCATCGGTTTTGGGTGGGGTCTTCGGTAGTGAAATGAACGCTTTTTTGGATCTCAACATTGGAAAAGTGGGCACTGGCTTTTTCCTTTTCTTATCCTTATTAGTATTTGTAATTATCAAATTCAATCCAAGATTTTCATCAAGGAAATCAGAAAAAAATGACCTTTCGGAGGCGCTGCTGTCAGAAAACGAAGAGAAACAAGAAGTCGGATTAGAAACGGAGTCCTCCATCAAAGAAACGGAACCATCAATTGAACCTATTAATGAAGATATAACCACAGGCGGTAAGACCGACGCAACAATTCTTGAAAATAAAGATCACGAAATTAGCATTGAAGTACACGTCAATGAAGAAGATACTATCAGCTCTAAGGATATAAAAACGAAATTAGAAGATTTAGGAGATTATGATCCAACTCTGGATTTATCAAATTATAAAATTCCAAAAGTTAACTTACTAAATGATTATGGTTCAGGCAAAATTGAAATAGACAAGAGTGAGCTTGAGGCCAATAAAAATAGAATTGTAGAGACCCTAGCTAATTACAAAATTAGTATTGAATCTATCAGTGCCACCATTGGGCCAACCATTACTCTTTATGAAATTGTTCCCGAAGCCGGTATCAGAATATCAAAAATTAAAAACTTAGAGGACGATATCGCTCTTAGTTTATCTGCATTGGGAATTCGGATTATTGCTCCAATTCCTGGCAAAGGTACTATAGGTATAGAAGTACCTAACCAAAATCCAGCAACTGTTTCAATGAAAACCGTCATCTCATCAGACAAATTTCAAAATAGCGAAATGGAACTACCTGTTGCTTTCGGCAAAACTATCTCAAACGAAACCTTTGTGGCAGATTTGTCCAAAATGCCTCACCTTCTAATGGCTGGAGCTACCGGTCAGGGAAAATCAGTAGGATTAAACGCCATATTAGCCTCATTAGTGTACAAAAAACACCCTGCTCAGGTCAAGTTTGTACTGGTCGATCCTAAAAAAGTAGAATTAACGCTGTTTAATAAAATAGAAAGACACTTTTTGGCCAAACTTCCTGACTCAGAAGAAGCAATCATTACCGATACTAAAAAGGTCATTAATACCCTTAACTCATTGTGTATTGAAATGGATCAACGTTATGATTTACTTCAAGTTGCGCATTGCAGAAATATTGTGGAATACAATAAAAAATTCATTGCCAGAAAACTCAATCCAAATGATGGCCATAAATATTTGCCTTACATAGTACTGGTGATAGATGAGTTTGCCGATTTGATAATGACAGCCGGTAAAGAAGTCGAAACACCAATTGCCCGCTTAGCACAATTAGCTAGAGCTATTGGCATTCATTTAATAGTAGCCACCCAGCGACCATCGGTAAATGTCATTACAGGTATAATAAAAGCTAACTTCCCAGCACGCGTGGCATTTAGAGTAACCTCTAAAATAGATTCAAGAACCATACTGGATGCAGGTGGTGCCGATCAACTAATAGGTCGCGGTGATATGCTTATCTCTTTGGGTAGTGAATTGATTCGGCTACAATGTGCGTTTATTGACACTCCAGAAGTAGAAAAGATAACCGACTATATTGGAAATCAAAGGGCTTATCCAGAAGCTTTCTTATTACCCGAGTATGTTGGAGACGCTGAAGGTGGATCGTCAAGTTCTGACCTTGACGACAGGGATTCCATGTTTGAGGAAGCAGCAAAAGTTGTGGTACAACATCAATCAGGTTCTACCTCCCTGATACAACGTAAGTTGAAGTTAGGGTACAACAGAGCAGGACGAATTATCGATCAACTTGAGGCAGCTCGAATCGTCGGGCCATTTGAGGGAAGTAAAGCACGACAGGTACTAATACGTGATGAAATGGCGTTAGAAGAACTATTAAATAACTTAAACAACACTGACTTATGATACGATTTGCATTACTCCTTTTTGTATTTCCTTTACTTTCATTTGGTCAAGAACAAACAGCTAAAATCATTCTCGATAAACTAAGCCAAAAAACTAGCTCTTATTCGTCTATTGAAGCTCATTTCACTAATGTATTTTATAGTGAAATCGCCCAAGTCAATGAAAGTCAAAAAGGAATAATCTATGTCAAAGGAAACGCTTTTAAACTCAAAACTGATGACCAACTTATCATTTCAGATGGTGAAAGTACCTGGATTTATTTAATCGAAGAAAATGAAGTGAATATCTCCGATGGCAATGAAGACGAAACATTAAATCCATCCAGTTTATTTACAATATACGAAAATGGCTATAAATACAAGTACGTTAGTGATGACGGAAAGTATCACAATATCAATTTATTTCCAACAAAAAATGGTCCATTTTCCAAAGTAGAAATGAAAATTCATAAGTCAAAAATGGAAATCAGCTCATTCACTATGATCGATAAACAAGGCAGTCAGTACACCTACGTCATTGATAAGTTCTTAACAAACAAATCGTTTTCTGAAGATTTTTTTAAATTCAGCTTAGCTAAATATCCAGGTGTAGATGTAATAGATTTGAGGTAATTACCTAATGAGCGTCAGCTCTCCTATCTCTCTAACTTTTTTTCCAAAACTATTATTGATTCGAAGCGACCAATGGTAAAGACCAGTTTGTACATCTCTGTTATTTTTGGTACCATCCCAGCTATTATTTAAATCATTAGACATGAAAATACACTCTCCCCAGCGATTAAAGATTTTCAACTCATAATAGGCGTATGTATCCATCAAATATCCTTTTGGTCCGAAAGTATCGTTGACACCATCGCCGTCTGGCGTAAAAGAGGTAGGTAAATAAAATATAATTTCGTCAGAGACCAGAAGGGTTTTTGTAATTGAATCTTGACAACCTAATTCGTCACTCAAATGCAAAGTCACGTCAAAAAAACCTGGTGAATTATAAATGTGATTAGGCTCCCATACATAAGAAGTTGTACTATCTCCAAAATCCCAAAATACGGATCCTACATTTGATAAATTAAAAAAATTAACTTCAGGATTTAAAGTGGTTATATTTTCAGGCGTGAAATAAAAATCGGCTGTTGGTCTATCAGCTATGCTAAATTGCAAGGCCTCTCTGTCAGAACATCCACTATTACTTACAATCGATAATTCAACCATGTAATCTCCAACTTCATTAAAAATATAATTGAGGTTATAATCGTCAAAAGTTTGATTGCCAATTTTCCACACTGTGGACTGTATGCCATCCTCTGAGAAAGAATTATTAATAAAGGAAGCCGAATCATATACACAAATAGGGTTATTTTCAAAGGCAGCAATTGGATTAGGAAGCGCCCTTATATTCTGCTCGACTAATCCAAAGCAGTCACTAAGAGCAAACTCTCTGAACTGCAAAATATAGTCACCAGGTGTGTCAAAATATACTCGAAGAATACTGTCATTTTGATTACCAATGATATTTGCTCCTTGGTCTAAAATAAATTCCCATTCGAATATATTATTATCTTCAAAAGGTTTGGAACGAAAGTCTATGGTATCACCAATACAAACCTCCTTTAATTGAGAAAAACATGAAAATGTAAAATGCAACAATGCAGTTACAAAGATAATTCTCAAGGCAGTCATTTTAGAATGTTATAACACCGGGTTCTGGATTTGGTACCACATCTACTATGTTGGTATTAACAGTAGCCGAACACCCATTTGCATCGGTAGCAGTAACCGATTGGGTTAGATTTAATACTGAAGAAATGTCTCCTCCATTGTAACCAGTGCCTACTAGGTCCAAGTCTAGGTTTTCAGTTGCTGTATTGCCTGGCTGGCCCCAATTATAAGTAATGGGTTGAGTACCATTAACCACATTGGCTGTAACTTGTGCAATTACTGTTCCTTCACAAACTTCAACGGTAGCAATAGTCAAACTAGGAGAAGAATTAATTGTAACTGTTAAATTAACAGTACTATCACAACCTATAGAGTTGGTTTCAGTAAAAGAAATAGTATACACACCAGCATTTACTCCACTCCAGTTTACTGAAGTAGTTAAAGTGTTGGTAGAGCTAAAAACCACTGATGCCGAACTAGAAGACCATAAAAATGTATTAGCAGGGTTAGAAGGAGCAACCGAATAGGTTTCGAGACCAGCCACATCCTCACAAATAGTTTGCTGACCTTTACAAGTAATTGTAAATATAAATATCATCAATAAAGGTAGTAGGAAAAAATGTTTCATAATTTGAATTATTAAGTTACAAAAATACTAAAAATTAGTCATAGATTATTGGCGATGGCTGTACACTTGATGTCTGAATATTAATGGTAGAGCTATCTGTACAATCATTTATTGTTACATTATACGTATAAATTCCAGAAAGGTTCTGGTTAGGGTCAAAAAAACCTAAATACCCATTAGGTAATAATGGCGACCAATTTCCATTTTGGTCAGGATTTCCTGGGACTTCATCGAACAAGTTTATTGGTTCATCAGTATCACACAAGCTGATCACGCTATCATCACCAGCATTGGCATTATAAATAGAAACGGTTACAAAAGCAGTATCGCTTACATCACAATCGGAAACCAAATATGCATACTCACCTGGAGAGTTATTTGTTGGGTCAAAAGTTCCCAAAAAATCTCCAGCAAGCGGTGGTATCCAAACGCCATTAGAATCAGGATTATCTGTCAAAACATCAAATAAATTGGAGATACCATCATAAGAGCAAAAATCGATAGAAGCTCCTATACCTGCATTGTGATTACACTCGACAATATCACAGTCAGTGGCACCATCGCCACTTGTTTGCTGAAAAATAATGTTACATTCCTGGTTTGAGTAGTTTGTAATAAGAAAGATATAGATATCACCTACTTGAGAGTTGGTGATAATTGCCGTTTCATTTCCACTAGCACTGTAACTACAATCTTCTACTAATGAACTATTTAGGGAATTAAACACTCCTGAATATGAATTTAATGGTCCCCAAACAATAAAATCGATGTCTTGGAAAGGATCCGAATACATTTCTATGACTAAATCACCAGATTCAGAAATTTGAAGATAATACCAGGCTGGATTTGGTGAAGTATATAGGCAATCGTAATTAGGACCAAAGCCTGGGCTCGGTACATCAACAGATGCTGGAAAAGTGTAAGTAGAATCCGTACAGAATGGCGATATAGGAATACAACTACCATCGTCATCAACAGCATTTGAATCGTAATTAACAGCGGTTGAATCTGTGCAACCAGATTGTGGTCCAGAATTAACACAATTATTAAATTCAATCGACCATGAATTTAATGTGCCGGTGTCAAACCAAGCGTCGTCACGTATCCAAAGAATCCATTGTCCATTTGGGTTTTGATTGTTAAAAACAGACAAGTCTCCTTCTGGCAAATAGCTTCCTATAAATGGTGCAAAGCCATTGGCGATGGGCGTCGACGCTGACGCATCAAAGCAGGTGTTTAAATAATTATTTCCAGAGCCTCCATTATCTGACGTCAATACTATAGTCGTTCCACTTGGCGATTCTAACTCAATGTCAAGATCAGATACCCATGTGTGTGTAATGTCAATACAAACAATGATTTCACAATCTGAACTTGCTAAATTTGATACGTTCAGAGTAAAAGAGGTCCATGTGTTATTATCAGGAATGGCGCCAGTAGCACCATTATAGGTCTGGCTTTTTAAACTGATTGTACATAAAAGCAATATGGAAAATAGAATAATAATACGCACAGTTAAGTTTTTTACTAATATACTATTTTTTTACAGGAGATGAATATTGGCTTGTTTGCAACAACTACAAATCAATAGTTAATTTGCTGATAATTAATAAATTGAGTAATATCAAAGGTTGTACAAGACTTGAATGATTCCGAATTGTAGTATTTAAAGTTGAATAAATAATTAAACTCTTTGGATAAAAAATATAATGCTTGCCAATAGGCCGAAAAGGCATATTTACTAGGATATGATCCAAACTTATCTATATAATTATTTACAAAAGTAAGATGAAAGTCTTTATCAGATTTAGGCGTGTATATTGGGATGTGTACGTTCAACTTTTCCAAATCATCAAAGTCAAGGTTATCAAATTTATTCCATGTTTCTAATCCATAGACCGTAATTGAGGTATCTTCCATACTGGATAAAATAGGCAATATTCTACTGACAAATGCGCGATTGTTTGATGGTATTATTACCACATTTCGGTTAATATCCAATTGACTTTGTAAATATGGTCTGTTATTTATGTTATTTTCGTCAAGTGATACTACTTTGCATTTTTGTAACACTATTTGTTGACTCAATAAATCTTTGGTGTGTTTAATTAGTTCATATTCTTTGCCGAAGCCCATTACGACAATTTTATCTTCGGAAAACTTTTTTAATAAATGTGTTGTCAGGGAGTCTAATTGTACATGAGCGGTTGGCGTGGCTTGTACAACATTTAAGTAATTACCAGAAACACTTTTGTGAGAAAGTGGAGAAATCAGGGTTTTATTTTTATCATAACCATAATGTTTGGCTAATTGTTCAAAATGTCTAATGTGTAATGGGCCAAATATGATATCCCTATCAAACAATATATTTTCACTTAATATAGTTTGTAACACTGAGTCGTTTGGCACATCAAAATACATAATGTCAGCTGAAAACCCATAGGCTTTTAGGGTGTCTAAAGCAATCTGAAATCCAGTAGAATAGTCGATAGCCACTTGAGATTTTGGATAAACAAAGTCACCGTTTTTAGATCTTAACGAATCGTTTAAATCCAGGTAAAAAGGAAGTAAAAGTGCTATTTTGACACAAGAATCGTTTGGAATAATGTCAATGGAAACAACTTCATTTATAGGCTCACTAAATTCCATAATTGGTGTTTGAAGAGTGTCTTCATTTTCCGCTATATCAACAATATTGTTGGTTGGGATTAGCAAGGGATACCCAATATGAAGTCCTTCGATCACGACAGGATTTTTTACAACTAGTTGATTTAAATCCACATTATAGAGTCGAGAAATTCCAAATAAGGTTTCACGGGGTTGGACTTCATGTATTTTGAATGGTTTTCCATCCACAATGGTATCTCGATTTTGAGCACTGACATCAGCACAAAAAATGAGCAGAATAAAAATAATAACAAATCGCAGCATAGTTTTATAGAATTAACTCTTTTGTGTATGTAATTACTCCCATTCTATAGTTGCTGGGGGTTTTGAACTAATATCATACACTACTCTGTTAACGCCTTTTACTCTGTTTATTATAGAACTAGACACTTGTGCTAAAAAGTCATACGGCAGATGAACCCAATCGGCTGTCATTCCATCAGTGGACTCAACAGCTCTCAATGCAACCGCCTTTTCATAGGTGCGTTCATCACCCATCACTCCTACCGAATGCACTGGCAAAAGGATTGCACCTGCTTGCCAAACAGAATCATATAAATCAGCGCTTTTAAGGGAAGAGATAAAAATATCATCCACCTTCTGCAACAAGTTCACATTTTGAGGAGTTACTTCACCAAGAATTCTGATGGCTAATCCGGGACCAGGAAAAGGATGCCTGCCAAGTATGGATTTATCAATTCCTAATGATTTACCAATTCGCCTTACTTCGTCTTTGAATAGTGATTTAAGAGGTTCAACAATTTTTAACTTCATAAAATCGGGCAAACCACCCACATTGTGATGGGACTTTATGGTTGATGAGGGTCCACCAGTAGCGGATACGGACTCTATTACATCTGGATAAATAGTACCTTGTGCCAACCACTTCACGTCTTTGATTTGCTTAGCTTCGTCATCAAATACGTCTATAAAGGCGGCACCTATAGCTTTTCTTTTAGCTTCGGGATCGCTAAGGCCGTTTAGTGCCTCATAAAAACGATCCTTGGCATCAACTCCTTTAACGTTTAAACCCATTTCTTTATATTGATCCAACACACTTTGAAATTCGTTTTTTCTCAACAAACCGTTGTCTACAAAAATACAATATAGATTTTCACCTATAGCTATATTCAAAAGAACACCAGCGACCGTGGAGTCAACTCCACCAGACAATCCAAGAACTACTTTATCATTTGCTAGTTGGCGCCTCAGCTCTACAACTATTTGTTCTACAAAAGATTCTGGTGTCCAGTCCTGTGAACATTGGCAGATTGATAATAAAAAGTTAGAAAATAACGTTTTACCATCGGTAGAATGAAACACTTCGGGATGAAATTGTATGCCATAGGTATGTTCGCCTTCAATTTGATAACCAGCTACATCGACGTCTTTGGTAGAAGCAATTTTTTTAAACCGATTGGTAAGGTTAGAAATGGTATCCCCATGACTCATCCATACTTGACTGCCTTCATTTACATTTGAAAAGAGAGCGTTTGACTGATCCACCATCGATAAATTAGCCCTACCATACTCACGAATTTGTGACGGAAGAACAACTGCACCATTGGAATGTGCCAGGTATTGAGCACCGTAGCAAATTCCTAAAATTGGGACGTGACTCCTAATCTGCGAAAGATCTAGCGAAGGGGCATTTTCATCCAATGTTGAGTAAGGACTGCCTGACAATAATACGCCTTTTATATCTTCCGTAATAGGAGGTATTTTATTGAATGGGTGTATTTCACTGTATATGTTTAATTCCCTAACTCTTCGGGCTATAAGTTGGGTATATTGTGAACCAAAATCGAGTATTAAAACAGTTTCCTTAGTCATTTAAAATCAAAGAGATAAAACTACAAAATTTGAATCTAGTGGATTTAATTCTTCATTTAATATTTTCATAAAGTTATCACCATAGTTCATAAAGTAAGGTATAAAACTATCGTGACGTTCTTGCAAGTTTCCATTGGGGAAAAGTTGACTTTTGAGCTTGGTAATGTGTGTTAAGGCTGTTTGGTGATTTTGTTTCTCTATCTTGATTAGCTTTTTATGTAGCTTTTCGAGGGCCTTGCTCTGACGTTGGTATTCGGCGTCAATAATCGGTCTTTGAGCGGTGGTGTTAAATCTCTGTTTTAAGCCATCAAATAATTGAATTAAAGCTACACTTTCGTTCTCAATGTCTAGTTCACTTTGCTTATAAACGTATGATTTATGAAGGGTCGATTCAGATTGAAATAAATCAACAGATGATAAGCCAAGTTGATTCAATTTTTTAAGTTGATTAGGCCTAATTAGGAGTGCGGAAGGTCGCAAAACTAAGATTGGAAAAGGAATTTTTTCGGTTTCAAAAGCTGTCTTTAATTGCATCCAATAGGCCACTTCAGCACCACCCCCAATATATGCTAAATTAGGAAGTATTTTCTCTTGATATAGAGGACGCATCAATACATTTGGACTAAAGCGTCCTGGCTCGTTGTAGATTAACGATTCGCTGATGGGTTCAGTCAGCCGCTTACGTTGTTGATTGGTTAGCTCAAAAAAATTAACTTTCCGAAAATGGGCCTGGGCGTGATAGTGTTTCGATAACAAATCAGATTGTTTTTTAAAAAGAGGATAGAAAGCATGATCTATTATATCTTTTTTCATCACCTCAACGAAAGTTGATTTTAGCAGTGGGTCATCACCATCTATTATTAGTAAGCCATATTCTTTAAAAAGTTCATTTACGAGAAAACGGCTAGCTTGCGCTAAACTATCTCTTTTGTATGCAGACTCAAACATAGTCATCAATCGCTCGGCATTCCCCCCCTCACCCATAAGTTCCTTCAACTCTTTCAATAATTTTGGAACCTCTGAAAGGGCCATTTTGCCAACTGGTCCTGTCTGATTAGTTTTCCACTCAATGCGTCTGCCAAAAATGTTTATATGATTTATTTCATCAAAATCATGGTCCTCTGATGCTAACCAAAACACAGGTACAAAATGGTATTTCGGATAGCTTGCACGAAGTGTCTTAGCTAGTTTTATGGTAGATATAATTTTGTAAATGACATACAAGGGTCCACTAAACAAACACAATTGATGGCCTGTAGTAATCGTAAATGAATTGGGACTAAGTAGCAGATTAATATTAGTTAGGGAAAATTCACTCAAGGGTACGGACTTGTTTTGTTCTTTCAAGACCTTAACTAACAACTCTCTGTCGACGGGATGCTGTTGCTTTTCTATAATCTGAGACTGATAATTTTCTAACTTATTGGACCGATTGTAAAAAGTGGATAAAGCTGGCTCATCAGACAGATAGTCATTTACTAACTGACTAAAAAAATTCACTTCATAAAAAGGGATTTTCGTCCTAACCATTTTCACAAAATTACATATTTATAAGCGATGATTATCAATTTAATATACTTATATTATTTGTTATCTTTTGGGTATACTATCAAATAAAGAACTTGTGCTTATGAAAAAGTTATTATTCTTTCTTTCAATTTCCGTTTTCATTTTCTCTTGCCGACCTGACGATACTGAAATTCCTGCCCCAGTACTAAACCCACCTGACTGGTTTATTGGCACTTGGAATCACTCGGACTCTTCAACAGTATTGAAAAAAATGACTGTGATTTTTTCAAATCTAATTATTGAAAATCTTCAAAAAGCCTCAAGTATCGAGTACATCGATTATTTCAGACAAAATAAAATTGAATTCACAGAAAAGGCTAACCAAAACATCAGTAACGGTTTTGAGTATTTTGAGGACAATAAAATGAAACTAGTCAACTTTGGTGTGATTGTAGATGGAGAAGTGTGTTTTATGACCGAAAACGGGCCAACCCTTGAAACATATAACAAAGAGTAATTTGTTAGACTAATTTGCCGTACAAGTCAAAGTGATCGGCATGTGTGATGGTGACTTTGGAAAAATCACCTATGCGGATATAATTAGTTGAAGCATCTACAAGGACTTCATTATCTACATCGGGAGAATCAAACTCTGTCCTGCCCACAAAATACTGTCCTTCTTTTCTATCAAACAGCACCCTGAATGTTTGTCCTACTTTTTCTTGGTTTAAGTCATAAGAAATAGCAGTTTGTAAGGCCATAATTTCTTCTGCTCTTTGGTGCTTAACTTCTGGCGGAACGTCATCTTCCAACAAGTGTGAATGGGTGTTTTCTTCGTGCGAATAGGTGAATACTCCAAGACGGTCAAATTTGGTTTCTCTAACCCATTTCTTGAGTGTTTCAAAGTCGCTGTTGGTTTCTCCGGGATACCCAACTATCAAAGAGGTACGTATGGCTATTCCAGGCACCTTTTCTCTGAAAGATTTTAGCAAATCGACGGTTTTTTGATGATTCGTACCTCTTCGCATGGATACCAATATCGAATCACTGATATGTTTTAAGGGTATGTCAATATAATTACAAACCTTTTTGTTGGTGCGTATAACGGTTAAAACATCTTGAGGAAAACCCGTCGGAAAAGCATAATGTAAGCGAATCCATTCTATCCCCTCAACTTCCGCAAGTGCTAAAAGTAAGTCTGCCAAGCGCCTTCGTTTGTATAAATCTAACCCATAGTAGGTCAAATCTTGGGCAATGAGAATTAACTCTTTGACTCCATTTTTAGCTAAATGCTTAGCTTCAAACACCAAATCCTCTATGGGCTTGGACTTGTGCTTACCCCTCATCAATGGGATGGCACAAAAAGAACAAGGTCTGTCACATCCCTCGGCTATCTTTAAGTAAGCATAGTGTTTGGGAGTGGTTGTCAATCGTTCCCCTACCAATTCGTATTTATAATCGGCTCCTAAAGCTTGTAATAGCTTAGGCAAATCGGTTGTGCCAAAAAAGGCGTCAACATCAGGGATTTCTTTTTCTAAATCGGGTTTATAACGTTCTGATAAACAACCAGTCACAAACAAACGATCTATTTCTCCATTCGATTTTCTACGCGCTTGTTCCAAAATAGTATTGACCGATTCTTCCTTAGCGTTATCAATAAATCCACAGGTATTTACCACCACTACATTAGCATCGTCTTTGTCAGATTCATGCTCAACCTCCATCTCATTAGCTATGAGTTGTCCCATCAATACTTCAGAATCATAAATGTTTTTGGAACATCCTAGCGTAATTATGTTGATTTTGTTGTTCTTTAGGGTCTTAGTACGCATATTAATCAAACAGAGAATTAACAAATTCTTTTTTGTTGAAGACTTGTAAATCCGTCATGCCTTCTCCTACTCCAATGTATCTAATGGGGATTTTAAATTGGTCCGAAATTCCAATAGCGACTCCTCCTTTCGCCGTTCCGTCGAGTTTTGTTAACGCTAGTGAGTCTACTTTTGTAGCTAAGCTAAATTGCTTGGCTTGTTCAATGGCGTTTTGACCAGTTGAGGCGTCTAACACAAGCAACACTTCGTGGGGAGCATTAGGAATGACTTTAGATATTACATTTCTAATTTTTGTCAGCTCATTCATAAGGTTGACTTTGTTGTGTAGTCGGCCTGCAGTATCAATTATGACCACATCTGCTTGCTTGGTTTTTGCCGATTGTACGGTATCAAAAGCCACAGAAGCGGGGTCTGAGCCCATTTCTTGTTTTACAATGTCTACTCCTACTCTTTCGGACCAAATTACTAATTGATCCACTGCCGCTGCTCTAAAAGTATCGGCAGCTCCCAAGATGACTTGCTTGTTAGCTAATTTAAATTGGTAGGCAAGTTTTCCTATGGTTGTGGTTTTTCCTACCCCATTAACACCAACCACCATTATAACTAAGGGTTCGTCCGTTTTGGGCAGTTCAAAAGTGGTACTATTAGTATTGTTACTTTCTTCTAGTAGACGGCTTATTTCGTCTTTCAAGAATGCATTTAGCTCATTAGTGTCAAGGTACTTATCTTGAGCTACTCGTTGTTCAAGTCGATCTATGATTTTTAGAGTGGTTTCTACTCCTATGTCCGAGCTTATGAGGGCTTCTTCAATTTCGTCTAGGGCTTCGCTATCAACTTTTGACTTACCAGCCACAGCTCGTGATAGCTTACTAAAAACATTTTCTTTTGTTTTCTCTAGTCCTTTTTCTAGTTGTTCTTTTTTATCTTTTGAAAAAAATCCAAAAATTCCCATTTTAAATCCGATTTAAAAAACACAAAAAGCTTCTTGAGTAAGAAGCTTTTGATATAGTATATGTTTGAAAAAATTATTTTTTTGCTAAATAATCATTGACTTTATCTTTAGGAACAATTTCGGAGCGAAAAGTGTAAGAACCAGTTTTTTCTGATTTTGTCATTTTTATCACCTTTGTAAAATCTTTAGCTCCTCTTTTTTGTAACGATGCTACTGCCTTTTTTGCCATAATGTAAAATTATTTGATTTCTTTATGAACGGTCATCTTCTTAAGAATTGGATTGAATTTTTTTAACTCCATTCTGTCTGGGGTGTTCTTTTTATTTTTGGTAGTCACATATCGTGAAGTACCTGGCTGACCACTAGATTTATGCTCCGTGCACTCCAAAATAACCTGAACTCTATTTCCTTTCTTAGCCATTGTTAAAATAATTGGGTTGCAAATTTAATAATTTGATTTGATTTTACAACTATATTTTTAACATTTAGCTCAAATCAAGATACACTGACTCAAAATTTGCTTCTTAGTGTATTTGCCTTTGTTCTTTAGTCATGTATACTGTTTCCTGCATAAATCTATTTCTCTCGACTCTGCTTTTGAATAGCAATACACAAAACGTATTCTTACTGTGATAAATGGCATTCAACTCATCATCAATTCCACAAAGTGGTATTGGGATAGTTGCTTTGATACATATTATGACTTTAAATTATTTACTGTTTAATATAATTGGTTGAATTTATCAAAAATAAATGATCGGCTATTTTGAAATCTTTTTTCCAAATAGATATTGTTTTCTTTTTCCATTCATTGGATGGATAAATCCAATCGTAATGATTTTTTTGATGAGTTATCTTTATTGGCATATCGAAACCATCAATGGCATTCCATCTGTAGTGTAATGTTTTTTTCTTACCCCATCCCACTAATTTGTATTGTAGTTCTGGCAACTTTGAAGTATAAAGATATTGCTCATAAAAATTATCAAAATCGTAGCCGCTCTTTTTGTTAATATAGTTGAGTATATCCCTTCCGTCAATTGTTTGAAATTTAAACTCATTAGCCATAGATTTAAGTATATCAAACCATACACTATCGTTATCAATTAAACTTCTAATGGTGTGTAGAATGGCACTACTTTTGGCATACATATCGTTACTGCCTTTTTTATGAACATTGGGTGTTCCTACTATGGGCTTTTGATTTCTTGCTGATGACATTTGGTTTTTAACATACTTTAGCATGGCGTCATATCCATACATACACTCAACATACAGCGCTTCAGAATAGGTGCAAAATCCTTCTTGTATCCACATATCGGCAATGTCGTTGGCAGTAATGCTGTTACCCCACCACTCATGACCTGCTTCATGAATAATGATGTAATCGAAGTCATAACCAGCTGTAAATTTGGTATTTCCTAAATACCCTTGCAAGTATTTATTTCCGTAAGCAATGGCACTTTGGTGCTCCATGCCCAAGTATGGTGTTTCTACCATGGCAAAGCCATCATCCCAAAAGGGATATGGCCCAAAGTAGCTTTCAAAACATGATAACATGGGCTTTACTTGCTTAAAGTGTTCTTTAGCCTTTTCCAAATTGTAAGGAAGCACATAATAATCTAAGCTCAGCGTATCATTACTATTAACATAACTATCACTAAAATGGGTGAAGTTTCCAATATTTAAACTCACATCGTAGTTATTGATAGGATAAGAAACAAACCAATGAAATGTGTTATAGAGTTTGGTTGACTTACGAAGGTCGTGAAATCGTAGGTTACCGTTGGCAACACATCGTAAACCTGCTGGTACTTGACAACTTATTAGCATACTGTCTGGTTCATCGGACTGGTGGTCCTTGTTGGGCCACCAGGCGCTGGCACCCAATCCTTGACAAGAGACACCTATCCAGTCATTGCCATCCTTATCCTTTTCCCATGAGAAACCACCATCCCAAGGAGGTTTTATAGCTATTTTTGGATGACCATCATAATACACCCTAATGAATCCATTTTGATTGGCTCTAATGAGGGTGTCAAACTCAACGAATACGGCATTGAGTTCTCTGTAATACGTCATTTCTCGCTCTTCAAATACTATCGCTTTGATATTCATGTTGTCAAATAAGTCAATTTGAATTTTATCAAAGTCTCTGACAGCATTAAAATGTATCTCATTATAACCCTTGATAAATTGATTTTTTGGGTCAACAGAAAGTTTAAGATGATAATAGTGAACATCATAACAACTTCTTTCTTCAAAGAGAAACCCTCTAAGACTATCTGCCCGATTAAAGTCTTGTGAAAGAGAGGTGAGCGAACACAATAACATTAAAAAAAAGATGCTTTTACTCATGAGCTAAGTTATTGTGTAATGTTCTAAAGAAGTGAAAAAGTAAGAGTGCACGATTCACTGAGCACCAGAACAGTTGCGGTGACATTTATTGTGGCATTTTGTTCGTCTTGTAACTGACCATTGCCACTAACAGTGACTAATGAAAAATCAAGAAAGGACACATCTTGGGGTGGGATGTTTATAAATCCATCTTGGTCTATAGTTCCGTTCAGGATAAATATACCAAAATCTGCTATTATTTCGCCTCCGTCTGCGCCAGACTCTATAGTTATTTCTTCAGGGATAATGTTTCCTAGAATTAGGCCGTCACATTCCGAATCAACATTCCACGTGTTTGTAATCAACTGATTAGCATAAACACAACTGCCGTCGTCTATAGTGTTTTCTGAGTCATAATTATACGCAGTTTCGTCTGTACATCCGTAGCAAGAGTAATCGCACTTTTCGCCATCTTGATTGGCAAGGGAGTTGTAATTACAAGCTGTATCGACCATGCATCCAAACACATACTCTTGTGGGTTATTTTGATTATCGTCTTGACTAGTATCGCTAATAGTGTCATCTTCTTTTTTACATGAAAGGATGACTAAGCTGAGTGCGAACAACAAAATAGGTAGTGTGCTGAATGATGTTTTCATAGAATAAAATGAAAAAAGCTGCTATCAAATGTAGCAACTTTTTTAAAACCATTTTTTTTTTGAGTACTAAATAAGTACATTATTGTTTACTTGTGCCTCTTTGAGTACGGCTGTTATGCCTTTCTTGTCGATTGTTCTGATGGCATTGGCAGAAACCTTAAGTGTTATCCACTCCCCTGTTTCTGGAATAAAAAACTTCTTGGTTTGAAGGTTAGGATAATATTTTCTTTTAGTTTTTCTGTTGGAATGAGATACGTTGTTTCCAACCATCACTTTTTTTCCTGTTATGTCGCAAACTCGTGCCATTTGTGTCTGTTTTTAAAATAGGATTGCAAATATATATTATTTTATTGATTGAGAAAATAATCAACTCAAAAGTTGAATGAGTAAATTGAGTGCTTTGTTAGAAGCTCTTTCAATGTTAATTGGACGGCTTGTATTAAACAATATTTTCTCAGAAACCACTTTGTCTGGAGTAGCAACAGCTAAACAAATCGTACCTCCTTTAACACCATCGACATCATCACTAGAAGCAAGTCCTGATGTGGCGATGGCATAATCGCTTTTGAAGAGCGCCTTGCATGATGTAGCCATCTCTTTTACAACTTCTTCGCTCACTACTCCGAAGTCGTTAATTACATTAGTTTTGACACCCAACACTTCTGTTTTGATGTTGGTATGGTATGCTACCAAACTTCCTTTAAAATAGCCTGAGCTTCCGCTTACTGAGGTTATCATTTTAGATAAGTTGCCACCTGTGCAGCTTTCGGCTAAAGAAATAGTTTGATTGTTTATTTTCAGCAACTCTCCGACCACCTCTTCAGCGAGACGTTTTTGAATCGGGGAATAATAATGACCTATGATTGACTTTAACGAAGTAATATTTTGTTCAATTAGGTGTTCCAAATAACTTCTGTCATGGCCTCTTGCCGTAAAACGTAACATCAAAGTAGATACTGATGGTAAATATGCCAGCTTGATTTCTTTTGGTAGATTATTTTCCCAGTCAGAAATCAACTCGGCTAAATGGGATTCAATGATGCCCCTAGTGTAAACAGTTTTATGAACAATTTCTATTAAATCATGCTTGGCTTTTATCTTTTGTAAAACACTTGGCATCATATTTTTCATCTCATGAGGTATGCCAGGCATGGAAGCCAGCATCTTTCCCTCTTTGTCAAACCACATTCCTGGGGCTGTCCCTTTGCGATTGTGTAGCACTTCGCAAGAAGAAGGAAGGTAGGCCTGTAATTTAGTATAACTGTTTACGATTCTTTGACGTTGTGCAAAATAGGATTTGATTTCCTCATGAATTGCTTTATGAAATACCAACTCGTCGTTGAAATAATCGCACAAGGATTGTTTTGTTATATCATCTTTTGTAGGACCCAGTCCTCCAGTAATAAGTATGAGATCAACAGATTTGAAGGATTCCGAAATAGTATCAACAATTTGTGTTAATGAATCTGAAACAGAAATCGTTTGATGAACGTGAATACCGTTATTTTCCAAATAACTTCCAATCCATCCGGAATTGGTGTCTAAGGTTTGGCCAATAAGTATTTCATCTCCTATGGTGATAATGGTTGCTTTCATAAAAAAAGCAGCTTTTATGCTGCTTATTTTTTGGTGTTTACTCAACTACTCGAAATGTCTTGTTTTGAGCTGTTTCTTGATCGTCGATGTCAACAACAGTAACAACTAGCTTGTAACGACCAAGTTCAATATCTGGATAAGGAAGTGGTATTGACTTGCTTCCGGAAGAAGAGGTACCTGATAAGTCGAAGTCCCAAATATCATTCCATGGTGCTGACGTTATTTTGGCATCTTCAAAATCATCAATAACTTCTACTCTAAATTTTCCAAGTCCGTTGTCATCTGAAAAAGAATATGAAAAATCTATCTGAGCACCCTCCTCTTTTAAAATCTCAGCGTTTTCATTATGAATTGATAAAGAATCAATAAAAGGTGATTCGCTTTCGCTGCCACAACTCGCAAAAAAACAAGCCAATACAAATAGTTTGAAAATTACTTTCATAGTTTTAGTTTTTAAGGATATCAATTAATTCTTCAAAAGTCATATTTTTTTGTGAACTTTCAAACATATTTTTTACGATCATCGTATTGTCTTTGATTTCGTCATCACCAATTATTATTACGTATTGAACGTTTTTACGATGGGCATACTGCATCTGTTTCTTGATTTTTACATCTGATGGATACAACTCAGATTTGACTCCCAATTGCCTAAGCTTTCTTAACAATTTTAGACAATATAAGCTCTCGCTTTTTCCAAAATTGACAAACATCACTTTGGTGGATTCGTGCAGGGCAGCTGGAAATAGTGAAAGTTCTTCCATTACATGAAATATTCTATCTAAACCAAAAGAAACACCAACACCCGAGACACCTTCAAGACCAAATAACCCAGTCAAATCATCGTATCTACCACCACCACAAATACTACCGATAGCCACTTCATCAGAAACGACCTCGAAAATAGCGCCTGTATAATAGTTTAACCCTCTAGCCAAACAAAAATCAATATCTAGCTTTGCTGAATTTAAAGGAAATTCATCTATGACATCCAAAAGATACTCTAACTCATCAAGCCCCTGAAGGCCGGTTGCCGAGGTTGATAAAAATGCTCGAAGTTGACTGATTTGTTGTCTATGAGGGCCTTTTAAATCAAAAATAACACTCAATTTTTCTACTACCTTAGAGGACAAACCCTTGGCTAACAATTCTTGCTTAACTTTATCAATACCAATTTTGTCAAGTTTATCAAGACCCACAGTTATATCTACAAAGTGATCTTCAGCATTAAGAACTTCCGCTAAGCCACTTAATATTTTTCTATTGTTAATCCTAATCCGATAGTTTTTTAAACCTACCATGCTAAATACGTCATCAAAGATTTGAATCAACTCACTTTCTGGAATCAAAGAGTCAGTGCCTATTATATCTGCATCGCATTGAGTGAATTCTCTAAATCGTCCTTTTTGAGGACGGTCAGCACGCCACACGTTTTGTATTTGATATCGCTTGAAGGGAAAACTAATTTCGTTTCTATTTTGCACTACGTATCTTGCAAATGGAACGGTTAAATCATAACGCAAGGCTTTGTTTGAAAGAGTACTTACCACTGAACTAGAAGTAGAATGCTCATCGATATTAAGCTTTGACAAAAAATCGCCTGAATTTAGAATTTTAAAAATTAACTGTTCACCATCGTCACCGTATTTGCCAGTCAGGGATTCTAAATTTTCCATGGATGGTGTGGCTATGGGTTCAAATCCGTAATTTTCGAAACAATCTTTAATGATATCAATCAAATACTCACGCTTCCTCATTTGAATTGGCGAGAAGTCACGCATACCTTTGGGGATTGTTGGAATTTTAGCCATTGTAATCTGAAAAAATTGAACAACAAATATCTAAAAAAACGCCTAATCATTTTCAAAATGAAATCAAAATATCAAAAAAAAATCATAAAAAATGAAAGATGTGCTTTCTTTTTCTCATATTTGCAAAAAATTAATCAAATTTATTTATCAAAAAATTATGAAAAAAACACTTTTAACACTTGCAATTGCCTTTAGCAGTCTAATGGCTTCTGCACAATTTATGGTTGTTGCTGACGTAGATCTTGAAGATTTTGACACTGATAGCATTTCTGAAAGAGTTGACTTCGGTGTGGGTTATATGATAAACGACGCATTGACAGTAGGTGCTGTTATGCCAGCTGGTGACGACGAAGACTTTAGAGTTTTTGCTCGTTATTACTGGAATGAGTCAATTTATCTTACAGCTAACACTACTGCTGAAGACTTTTCTGACAACCTACGCATTGGAGCTGGCTACAGCTTTGCTGCTTACGGAAGCTTATTCGTTGAGCCAAACTTTACGTTTAACGTAACTGCTGACGAAGCTAATGATGATGAAAGATACGCTAAATTCAAATTAGGTTTGGCTTACAGATTCTAATCACAGTTTTATTTTTAAACAAAAAGTGCATCAAAACTGATGCACTTTTTTTTTGCTTATTTTATTTCAATAATGGCTATCTTTGTACTTGTTAAATTTTAAACTATGATTTGGTTAATTATTATCTTTTTTATGATTTTGGGAGGCATTGTAAGTAGCCGCCTAAAAAATAAATTCAAAAAGTATTCAAAAGTACCCCTATCAAATGGAATGACTGGTAAAGAAGTGGCGGAACTAATGCTTAGTGATTATGGCATTAGTGATGTGAAAGTTGTTTCGGTTCCTGGTCGCTTGAGCGATCACTATAATCCTGCTGACAAGACAGTCAACTTAAGTCCGGATGTCTATTCAAAGTGCAGCGTTGCTTCTGCTGCAGTGGCAGCTCATGAGTGCGGGCACGCAGTACAGCACGCTCAAGCATACTCTTGGCTTCAACTAAGATCAGCTTTGGTACCTGCCGTTTCATTTAGCACAAAAATGTTAAACTTTATTTTTATAATGATGTTTTTAGGAGCAGGTTTCTTGGGGTGGTTCGGCCTAGATACTGCATTATTAACCGTTATAATTTTTCAATCGGCTATCACCTTATTTACACTAGTAACTTTGCCAGTTGAATTTGATGCCAGTAATAGAGCACTTATTTGGCTCAATCGTAAAAATATTACCAGCCAACAAAACCATACAATGGCTGTTGACGCCTTGAAGTGGGCAGCTGGCACTTACGTTGTTGCTGCTCTAGCATCCTTAACACAACTAGCGTATTACATTATGCTTTATCTAGGCAATAGAGATTAATCTCCAAACAATCACCTAGACAATCAACCTTTTGTAGTATTGGTTGAAAACTATTAAATTTAAAAAAATGCGATTTGTTTTACTAACTGTTGCTGTTTATTTTATGTTGGTTGGAAGTACTCACTCCCAAAACCACTGGTCAACCGATATTTTCGATGAAAGTAAGACACTTTATGAGATAGAATCCAATTTTGAAAATTATTGGAATACCAAAGAAATCAAAAAAGGAAAAGGTTGGAAACCATTTAAACGCCGTCAGTCATTTATGGCACCGCGGGTGTATCCTGATGGTTTTTTTCCATTTGAGATGTTGTATGAGGAATGGGAAAATCTCAAATATACCCCTAAAAATAGCAATCAAACTGCTATGCAAGCGAATTGGCAAGCCTACGGCCCAACTTACTCTTCGTATGAAAGTGGAGTGGGCAGAATTAATGTAGTTACTTTTGACCCATACAACTCGGAAATCATTTGGGTTGGTGCGCCAAGCGGTGGTTTGTGGAAAACTACAGATGGTGGAAACAGCTGGAGCAGTAATACCGATCTACTTCCCAATCTTGGTGTTTCCGATATTGCAATTGACCCCACCAACACAAACATAATGTACATCATTACAGGCGATAGAGATGCCGATGACACCTACGCCTATGGCCTAATGAAGTCTTTAGATGGAGGGATAAGCTGGAATACAACAGGATTATCATTTAACTTAACTAGCTCGTACAGAGGCAATCGTATTCTGATTCATCCTAACAATTCCAACATATTATTAGTTTCTACAAGAAAGTCAGGATATGGCGAAACCTATCGCTCTACTGATGGGGGAAACAGCTGGGACATGGTTTTAGAAGGACCAAATTTGATTTCTATGGAGTTCAACGCATCCAATCCAGACATAGTTTACGGTGTTACCACTGGCAACAGTAAGTATTGGCGCTCTAATGACAACGGTCAAAATTGGAGTAACGTTACTAGTGAAGCTGGACTCCCTTCATCAGGAAACAATAGAGGAATCGTTGCAGTGACCGAAGCTAACCCTGATGTGGTTTACATCTTGTACAGTGCCAACGACAATGGTTTTGGCGGGTTATACAAATCCACTGATGGCGGCTATATTTTTAACCTTCAAACCGACAGTCCAAATCTAATGGGTTATCAAGTCAATGGCGGTGATGAAGGAGGACAAGGTTGGTACGACATCGCTCTAACAGTGTCACCCAATGATGAAAATGAAGTGTACGTTGGTGGGATCAATATTTGGAAATCAACAAACGGTGGTTTAGACTTTGGAACAGCTCCAATTACCCATTGGTTCGGCGCACAAGACATTGAATACGTTCATGCAGACCAACACTTTTTAGCATTCAATCCACTCAATAATACTCTCTACGCTGGAAATGATGGTGGTATATATAAAAGTGAAAATAACGGAAATTCTTGGACCGATTTAAGTGATGGACTTCAAATCACACAATTTTATAAAATCGGCATCTCCCAAACTGATTTTGGCTTAGTTCTTGGAGGTTCTCAAGATAACGGTACCCTTCGATGCAACTCTCAAAACGACTGGTCGGCAGTAAGAGGTGGCGATGGCATGGAATGCGCTATAGACCCCACTAATCCTAATATAATGTATTCTGAACTATACTATGGTGATATTGGCATATCATATGATGGTGGTAATAATTGGAATGATATTGCTCCAGACAGCGAGGGTGAGTGGGTAACCCCTTATCAGATAGATCAAAACAGCCCAAATCGAATTGTAATTGGTTATGAAGTAGTCTATGAAAGCCTGGACTATGGCAACTCATGGCAAGCTATCTCTGAGAGCTTTAACAACTCCTCCACCATTGACGTAATTTGCTTGGCACCCTCTTCTCAAGATATCATTTACATTGCCGAAGAAAATGATATTTTTAAAACAGTTGATGGGGGTGAAAACTGGACAAATATTAGTGGCGACCTGCCAAATAAAGCGGTTACTTACATAGCCGTTCATCCAACTAATCCAAATATGGTATGGGCGACATTTTCTGGATATTCCAATCAACAAAAGGTATTTTTCTCTCAAAATGGCGGCAACAGTTGGACCAATATTTCATCAAACCTTCCAAACCTACCAGTCAACTGTATTCTTTATTACTCACCCAACGAAACTATATTTGTTGGAACCGATGTTGGTATTTTTTATAAAGATTCAACCACAACCGAATGGTCAACATTTAATCAGGGTCTTCCAAATGTTATCGTCACCGAATTGGAGTATCATATCAATTCTAACACACTATTTGCTGGTACTTACGGCAGAGGGCTTTGGATGACCTCATTGCCACCAACAGCCCCACCTACCTCCTTGTTTAGTTACAGCTTAGTCAATGAGTGTGCTGGTTTAGTTTATTTTAGTAGTAACTCTGCCAATGCTGTTTCAGTACAATGGGATTTTGGAGACAACTCATCCTCCTATGAAAACACTACCACCCATCAATTTTCATCTAGTGGAGTTTACAATGTTCGCCTGGTTGCAATCAACGAATTAGGAACTGACACATTTGAACAAAGCATATCTCTTAACCTAGTAAACACACCGACTGTTGAAAACAGTAATAGCTGTACGCCTAGTAGTTTAAATCTAAGTGCAAGCACTAACAATCCAGATGCAACTATCAACTGGTTTGATGCAGCATCCAATGGAAATTTAGTTTTCAGCGGGAACAACTATACAACTGATTTATTAAATAATACTACTACTTTTTACGTTTCATCAGCAGAAGAAACCGACTCTAGCTCAGTAGGCGAAATTAGCCATACAGGAAACTCAGACTACAGCGGCTCGGTCAACAGTGTTGGATCTCTTGAGTTCGATGCCAATCAATCTTTCTTGCTAGAATCGGTAGATGTATTTACTAGTACAGAAGGGTTTCGAAAAATTATTCTTGTTGACAATTTTGATAATGTGATTCAAGAACACTTAGAATATGTTCCCATCAGTGATAACACACCTCATACTATTCAACTTAACTTTTTTATTGAATCAGGACAAACCTATCGTTTAACCACCGATAATGAAATCAGTGTTGAAAATATTGGAGGCGAAAACCCCCAATTTAAACGTTCATCTTCAAACAATTTATCTTTTCCTTATCAATTTGCTGATGTAGTTAGTATTAACGGCTCCTATTGGTACGGAAACGGTGGTGAATTTCTCACCGACTACTATTACTATTTCTACAATTGGAAAGTCAAAACCATTTGTTCAAGTGCTTTAGTACCTGTCACTGCCACAGTAGGCAGCAATGAGGTGCTGAGCATTGATTACGATGATAGCTGTGCTTATGACAGTATTGTTCTTAATGCTTCTGGCAATTTTGAATCATATGAATGGGAAAATCAGTCAATCGGTTCTTCCTACACTATCCATTCACCAGGCACGTACCAAGTAACTGCAATAGATGCTTTGGGGTGTTCGACGAGCTCTTCTATAAATGTTCCCAACATTACAGCATTTGATATTACCACATCAGAAGTATTGTGCCAGGGTTCTTCAATATATCTACAAAGTGTAAACGGTTTAAACTCCTACTTATGGAATACTGGAGAAACTAGTAGTGCCATATCCATCAATGAGGGTGGCGTGTATTCGGTCTCAGCCATTGATAATAATGGATGCAATTTATATGATGAAATTAATATTGAATCCATAATTAGTCAACAAGTTGAAATTGAATACGAAAACGACACAATGTCGTTATGTGTCAACTCAACTGTAGATTTTTCATTAGTATCAGATTCAGAGTTCAGCAATATTGTTTGGAACAATACAAGTCCAGGTTTATCCTACAGTCAAACATTCAACATAATTGGAGAAACAGAGGTGCTAGTTTCCGCAATGGATAACAATGGTTGTGAAAGCACTGACAAAATAATTCTTAAAGTAATTGAGTGTTCAGTTTCAATTAATGATCTTGGAAATCATATTGAATTATATCCCAATCCTAACAGCGGCTCTTTTGTGCTTAAACACCAATCAAATTTAAATGAGATCAAAACAATAAATGTGGTTGACCTACAAGGAAGAATCATTGAGTCAAGAAAAGCTAGTTATACCAATAATAAGTTAACTGAAAACTTCGATTTTCAGTTATTGAGTAAAGGACTGTATTTTGTTGAACTATACTCCATCGTTGGGAAAACTACTAGAAAAATAATTATTAAATAGATAAATTTTCTGGAAATATTTTCTTTGGGTTTAGGATACCTTTAGGATCAAAAAGGGTCTTGATTCCTTTTTGTAGTAACAGGTTTTCTTGAGAAAATGCCACATCCAAATAATTCTTTTGAACAAAACCGATACCGTGTTCTCCACTGATAGTCCCTCCCAGTTGTACGGTCAGTTCAAAGATTTCACGTATAGCTTTTTGTAAATCATTATTCCATTCTTTATCTGACATGCTCCCCTTTATTATGTTGATGTGTAAATTTCCATCACCGGCGTGTCCATAGCAAACAGAGGAAAATCCATAGGTTTGTCCAATCTTTTTAACTCCACTTAATAATTTTGGCAGTTCAGCCCTAGGCACTACAGTGTCTTCCTCCTTATAAATGCTATTACTTTTAACGGCTTCCCCCACGGATCTTCTCAATTTCCAAAGTTGATCTTTTTGGGAACTTGAGTCTGCAAATAGAATATCATCACAATCGAATGCTTCCATCACCTTAGTAATTGCCTCACAATCTTTTAATAAATTATTTAGATCGTTACCATCTACCTCAATTAAAAGATGGGCTTGTATGTCATCTTTCACTGATACGCTAACATCTAAAAACTGACACGACCAATCAATAGCATCTCTCTCCATAAACTCTAAAGCAGAGGGTGTTATTCCAGCCCTGAATACTGCCGAAACCGCCTCACATGCCTTCTCTGAAGAACGAAAAGGAACTAAGAGAGTCAAATCGTTAGTAGGATGGGGTATTAGCTTAAACACAATTTTAGTAATAATGCCAAGTGTTCCTTCGCTACCAATCATTAGCTGTGTCAAATTGTAGCCTGTTGAGTTTTTTAACACATTAGCACCTGTCCAAATTATACTTCCATTTGCTAGCACAACCTGTAAATTAAGTACATAGTCTTTGGTAACACCATATTTTAAGGCTTTAGGACCACCTGAGTTTTCAGCTAAATTACCTCCTAAAAAACTACTCCCTTTACTGGCAGGGTCAGGTGGATAAAATAGACCTTTCTCTTTTACAGCGTCCTTGAACACTTGATTAATTACTCCTGGCTCAACAGTAGCTTGAAGATTTCTTTCGTCTATATCAATAATTCGATTTAGGTTTTCAGTACTTAAGGCTACACCACCACAAACAGGAAGAGAGCCGCCACTGAGTCCTGTACGTGCACCACATGGCGTAACAGAAATTAAGTGTTCGTTGCAATACGAAAGTATGGATGAAACTTGCTGAGTTGTTATGGGTTTGAGTACAACTTCCGGAAAATATATTAAATCTTCAGTCTCGTCGTAAGAATAATTGGCTAAAACTTCATCAGAGGTAAATACGCCTTCAAAACCGACTAACTTTTGGAAATAATTAATGTCAGAATCATCAATTTTTTTAAAATCCATTACGGTTTGTATTTTTCACAAATTTACGCAAAATGACACTTTATTGACCAAACACTCTTTAAATTATTAAAAGCTAAAGGGAAACTATTTTTCAAAAAGAATTTTAGGAAAATAATAATTATAGTATATTCGACCATTAAAATTATAATTTATGCTTCAGCTAATCTCTTATGTAATTTTTACAGTCGTAATCCTAATTGTAGCCAAAACGTATTTAGACAAAAAAGGACATCCTAAAGGATTATTCTATTTATTTTTTGCCGAAATGTGGGAGCGATTTTCATTTTATGGAATGCGTGCACTGCTAACCCTATACTTGATTAAAGATTATTATTCGCACTTAGAAAACAATGAAGAAGTTGCCTATGGAATTTATGCTGCATATGGCGCTTTGGTTTACTTAACCCCACTTATCGGTGGCTATGTTGCTGACAAATTTATAGGATTCAGAAAATCTATTCTGTATGGTGGTATTTTAATGGCTCTTGGGCATTTTTTCATGGCTTTTCCTACTGACTTTTTCTTCTATGGAGCACTAGGCCTTTTGATTATGGGAAATGGCTTTTTCAAACCAAATATTTCATCACTAGTTGGATCTTTATACGAAGAAGGTGATATTAAACGAGACGGTGGCTTTACTATTTTTTATATGGGTATTAACCTAGGTGCAATGATTGCACCTTTATTCTGTGGCTACTTAGGTGAAGTCTATGGCTGGCACTACGGATTTGGTGCCGCTGGTATTGGAATGCTTGCTGGTTTAGTTGTGTTTTGGAATGGAATAAACAAAAACGTTCTTGGTGATAAGGGCCTTCAACCGAAAGAATATATCAACAAGAAATTTTCGGGGATGTCAATTACTAACTTAATTTATATTCTTGGATTTATTGCTGTTCCAGTTTTTGCCTATCTTATTGTACTTGACACCCAATCAGAAATTTTAGGAAACGTGCTTACCATTGTGGGAGGGATTGTTTTGGTCTACTTGGCATACATTATTTATGACTATAAAGTTAATAAAAACGATAAAGTCAGCGGCGATAGACTGTTGGCTATCATCATTTTATCCGTATTCTTAACCATCTTTTGGGCTTGTTTTGAACAAGCGGGTAGCTCAGTTACGGTATGGATTGATAAGTGTGTTAACCTAGTTGGCATGAATGCATCCCAAACTAACGCTATTAATCCAGGGTACATAGTGCTTTTGGCGATTCCATTTAGTCTAATGTGGACCAAGTTGGGCGCCATGAATAGAAACCCAAATACTCCTATTAAGTTTGCACTGGGTATTTTTCAATTAGGCCTAGGATTTCTACTGTTTGCTGCTACCGCCCACTTTATTGGCGATAATGGAAAGGTTCCATTCTTATTTGTTTTCTTAGGGTATTTTCTAATTACCACTGGTGAATTATTCTTATCGCCTATAGGTCTTTCAAAAGTAACCGAATTATCACCTAAAAAAATGGTGGCCTTTATGATGGGTGTATGGTTTTTATCTTCCACATTTGCTCATTACATCTCGGGAATATTAGCGAAATTAACCACCTCATCATCAAGCGCTGAAAGTAACTGGCTGTCTAATCTTGGTAATTGGTTTATGGGTAACCCAAATGTTTCTAATGAATCGGTAGCTACTCTATTACAATACAACAGTATTTATGCACAAATTGGATTTGTTACAATATTTATAGCCATTTTCGTTATGATTATATCACCATTTATTAAAAAACTAATGCACGGTGTGCACTAAACCTAAACTAAAAATCACAATGAAACATTCAATCATTATTTTTTTCTGCACCATATTTAGTGTGGTCAACGTTAATGCCCAGCAAGTAGATGGATGGCATATTAATTTTGACAAGGCATCAAAAGAATCCATGAAAACTGACAAGCCCATACTCGCCAATTTTACTGGAAGCGATTGGTGCGGTTGGTGTAAAAAGCTAAAACGAGAAGTATTTGACACTCCAACATTTAAAAAATGGGCGGAAGAAAATGTTGTATTATTAGAACTTGATTACCCAAGACGAGTGAAGCAATCTGATGAAATAAAAAAACAAAATAAAGAATTACAACAGTTTTTTCAGGTAAGAGGTTACCCCACACTTCATTTATTTTCAGTAGCTATCAACGATGGCAAAACACAAATCACATCTCTCGGTAAAACAGGCTATGTTGCTGGTGGGCCAACCCCATGGATTGCTAATGCCAATAAACTGTTAAATGCTAAATAATGAAACACCAGCTCTTTATACTACTAGTTGTTATTCTACCCTTCGCAAGTTTATCATGTAATAACACCAATAAGTCTACAAAAGAAGTTGTTAAAAAAACCAACCTTCAACAACTTATTAAGTCTAATCAGTCTAATTCGTCAATTAATTGGATAACATTAGCTGAGTTAGAAGAAAAAACAGCGCTAAATCCCAAAAAAGCTATTTTTTTGTTTACCAAAAAAGGGTGTCCCTATTGTAAGGAAATGAAAGAAACAACACTTAGCGACCCCGATGTGATCGAATTGATAAACAAAAATTATTATGCGGTTATGCTAGACGGAAAATCAAAAGAACCAATCACATTTAAAGGCATAACTTACATCAATGACGCACCAATAGATGAAGACCCAAAATCTACTTGGAGACATAATTTATTTGCTGAATTAGTTGAACCTTACAACGGTGGTTACTACTGGCCTTCAACTGTAATTTTTGATAAAAACCTAAATAAGATTAAGAGCTTTCCTGGTTCTCAAAAACCAGCACAATTCAAAAGACTACTCACAAATTATATTAGGTAAAAAAAAAGGTCTTAAAACAAGACCTTTTCTTTCAGGGTGGAAGATGGGATTCGAACCCACGGCCCTCGGAACCACAATCCGATGCTCTAACCAACTGAGCTACAACCACCATTTTAACGTGGCAAATATAAGAATTTACCTATTTAAGTATCGTTTTTTTATTTAAAAAACTATCTTTGAATAACCATGACAAAATCAAATAGCACTCACACCGTACACATCTCGGGCATGACCTGTGTCAATTGCGCTAAAGGTATTGAAAAACATCTAAAAAAAATAGGAGTGGAAAAAGTGCAAGTTGATTTTGCTAATGCAAGCGCCCAATTTATTCCAAATAAATACCACACGGCAAATGATGTCGTCAAAGAAATAAACAAGATTGGATTTAAGGCCGGTAGTCAACCTATAGAAACTGACTATAACTTACAAACTTTTTTTTCAATTTGTTTAACACTTACAATTCCCCTGTTTTGTCATATGTTTTTAAATGACAACCACATACTAAGAAATCCAATAGTTCAATTAGTACTTTGCTTGCCCGTTTTTCTGATAGGTTGTTATCATTTTGGGCGAAGTGCTTGGGCTTCTTTAAAGCTCAAAAAACCCAATATGGATGTCCTAATAATGATGGGTTCTACAGCCGCCTTTTTCTATAGTATAACCGGCATCATACTCTTTTGGCAGACTGAGCAATTACATGACTATCTCTTTTTTGAGACAACTGCCACTATCATAACACTTGTATTATTAGGCAATTTACTAGAGCATAAATCTGTAAAAAAAACTACCTCAGCCATTAAAGAGCTAAGTGAAATACAAAATTTGATTGCTAAAAAGGAAGATTCCTCAGGCCAGATCATTGAAATTCCCTTTAAAAACATACTGATTAACGATGTTTTATTGGTTAATTCAGGTGATAAAGTTCCTACGGATGCAAGAATAATCAGTGGGGAGGGTTATTTTGACGAATCAATGATTACTGGCGAAAGTATGGCCGTTCACAAATCTGAAAACGAAAAAGTTATAGGAGGCACTATTTTATTAGACGGAAATATTAAAATATTGGCAGAAAAAATAGGAAATGATACCGTACTATCAAATATCGTTAAACTAGTCAAAGACGCTCAAAACAATAAACCCGAAATACAACGTTTAGGAGATAAGGTAAGTAATAAATTTGTACCTATTGTTATTCTAATCTCTGCCATCACATTTATATTAAATCACTTCATTTATGACATTGAATTAAGCGACTCTGTACTAAGAGCAATAGCTGTTTTAGTCATCTCATGTCCCTGCGCAATGGGCTTAGCAACGCCTACCGCTGTAATGGTTGGACTTGGGAGAGCTGCCAAAATGGGAATACTTATAAAAGGAGGAAATACGATGGAAGAATTGGCTAAAGTAAAAACTATGGTTTTTGATAAAACAGGAACCCTAACAACTGGAAAATTCAAACTCAATCAACTGGTATGCGAACAAAAAATAAGACAAGAAGTCATTAATATTATTTATAGCCTTGAATTGTATTCCTCACACCCCATAGCTAAATCCATAGTTAACCATTTTAAAAATGAAGCCCAAGCGCTAAAACTAAACAATCTCAAGGAAATAAAAGGAAAAGGGATTGAAGGCCGCTGGAATGGAAGTATTTACAAATTAGGCAGTTCATCATTTGTTGACTATTCCCAACAAGGGTATCAATTGTTTGTAAAAAAAGACAAGCGTATAATTGCTAAAATCAATTGTAATGATGACATAAAAGAACACACTTCGGAAACAATTGAAAAAATTAAGTCTGAAGAAATATCAATAGTCATGCTAAGTGGCGACAAAAAAGAATACTGTCAAGCCATTGCCAACAAAATTGGTATTGAAAACGTAAAAAGCGAGCAATTGCCAGAAGAAAAAATTATGCAAATTGATTATCTCACTACCAAAGGTAAAACAGCCATGGTTGGCGATGGCATTAATGATGCACCAGCACTAGCCAGAGCGGATGTTGGTATTTCTGTTGGTGGAAGCACACAAGTAGCCATGGACACTGCGCAAATTGTTTTACTGAACGAAACCAGTCTTACACAATTACATCAAGCATACAGAGTAAGTAAACACACCTTATTGACAATAAAACAAAATCTCTTTTGGGCTTTTTCTTATAACTTAATTGCGATTCCAATAGCAGCCATAGGATTACTAAATCCCATGTGGGGTGCATTATTTATGGCTTTCTCTGACATCGTTGTAATTGGGAACTCTCTGCGACTTAAACACAAAGCTATTTTTAAAAAATGAAACAACTATTACTCTTAATTTTTATCCTTACTAACTTCTATGTATCAGGCCAAGGGACCCTCAAATCTCATGACTTGGTAAAAGGGAACATCCCTGCCTACAAGCCCGCATTCAATGAGAATTTTCCAAACTGGGCTAAACAACTTTATCAAGAAGAAGTCAATTTTCATAAAATAAAGAAAGACTACGAAGAATGGAAAAAATTAGATAAAAAAAACCACAAAGCCGTTGAACGATACTATAAAATTTGGAGCAGACACATAATTCATTATATTCAAGATGATGGAACCATTCAACTTCCAAACACACACGAACATCCTAAGACAGTGGTAAATCAAACGCCAAACACTACAAACGAGTGGGTATTTCTGGGGCCAAAAGAAACATTCTTTTTAAATGAAAATGGAGAAGGAATGGGAGCCAGTTGCCCATGGCAAGTAAATATTTACTCATTTGACGTGGCTAAAAGTAACGATTCCATTTTGTATAGCGGTACAGAAACAGGCTTTGTTAGTAAATCAATCGACCATGGAAATTCGTGGATTTTATTAGCAAAGAGTTATAGTTTTGGTGGAGGCATAACTGCGATAGCTATACACCCTCAAAATAGTGATATTGTTTATGTATCAGCAGGCCAGCAAATGCATAAAACCACTGATGGCGGCGAAAACTGGAATGAATTACTATTATCAGACGGCTTATTTTACGCCGATAAAATAATTATTGATAATGAAAACCCTAACAAAGTTACAGCCTGTGGATTAAACGGTGTTTTTCACTCTCAAGATGGTGGCGAAAATTGGACAAATTCTTGGCAAAAACAAAGTTATGATATCCATTTCAAAAGTGATAACTCATCCATAATTTATGCAATATGTAACTATTTTAGTTTTTTTCAATTCATTGTTTCAACTGATGGTGGTCAAACATTTACAATTGATTCTAATTTTCCATCGACAATTTCTAATCAAGCTGGTGGATTAATCGCCGTCAGTGAGTCCGAACCAAATAGCGTCTTTGCATTATTATTGAGTAGTGATGAAACACCAGTTTTGTATGAAGGTAATATGGAAGACGGTAACTGGTCTTTACTAGCAACAGGACAAACCGACGATTTTCCATTAGAAAATTGGCAAGGGTTCTACGATCTAGCCTTTGAAGTTTCACCCAATGATGCCAATATTATGTTTGCTGGCACGTCCAGTTTATATAAATCAACAAACAGAGGAGTTGAATTTTCATTGGTTGGTGGTTACGGCGGAGACTTTTCTATTCATCCAGATGTTCAATGTATGATTCTTATGGATAACGATAGATCATGGTTATCAACCGACGGCGGCTTTACCTTTTCATCTGATAATTTCACAAGTACCTCCAACGCATATTCTAAAAACAACAACTTGGTGGGCTCCGATTTCTGGGGCTTTGACCAAGGGTGGAATGAAGATATTATTGTCGGTGGCAGGTATCATAATGGAAACACAGCTATGGCGGACTTTTATGAAGAAAAAGCACTAAGAATGGGTGGTGCCGAGTCGCCCACCGGATGGATAATGAAAGGAAAAAGCAGACATGCCGCCTTCAATGACTTAGGTCCTGGATGGGTATTACCACCCGCAATTGATGCTGTTCCTGAGGGGAGATTTAATTTTAACAAATACCCCAACATGGACGAATATGGAGGCAGACGTGGCAACATGGTTTTTCACCCCAACTATCATGAAGTAATAATGGTTGGTGAGGGTGATGCTATATGGAAAAGTAATGATATGGGCGTAAACTTTGAATTACTTTATGACTTTGGGCACAGAGTTCGCTACCTTCAAATTTCACATAAAAATCCGAATATCATTTATGCTGATGTTGTCAACTTAGGACTACACAAATCAGAAGACGGCGGATTGACTTGGCAGTCTAAACCTAGTTTAACGGACGGAAGTAACGGTCAAATTTCTTGGAAAGGGAGGCTCCATTTTGATATATCGCCTAATGACCCTAACACTATTTACGCCTGCTTAAACAACGGCCTTTGGTCGTCCGATCTAGGCAAAATATTCAAATCAACAGACGGGGGTGATAGTTGGATAGACTGGACGGCCAATCTAAACCCCTATTCAAAATGCGTGGTCGTGCAACCAGACGAACAAGGCAACGATATCGTTTATCTTTTTACTTCTAACCAAAATGATGAAAATGCCTATTGTTACATCAGAAGATATGACGAAAATGACTGGTCTATTTACGGCGCTAATTACCCCGTTGGCAAGCAAGTTAACTTAGCGTTACCATTTTTTAGAGATGGAAAGTTAAGAGTAGCAGGGACAGCAGGTGTATGGGAAACAAATCTCGATGTCACTCATTTCCAGCCTTACATTCAACCATGGGCAAATCGTCCTGTCATAGATTGCTTCGAGGACACCATACAGCTTGATGATCATTCCATACTAAATCATGAAGGATGCAGTTGGAACTGGCAAATAGAGCCTGAACCAAGTTTCATAGAGGATGAAAATATAAGAAATCCTAAAATTGTTCTTGGAGCAGAAGGCAGTTATGACATCACTCTCACAGTTAACAAAAACGGTCAGGAATATTCGAAGACAATAGAAAATATGATTCAAGCTCAGGCTTGCCCGTCATTAGAAAATTGTAATAATCCAGCCATGGTACCAAAAGATGATTGGCAACTGAGGTATGTAAATAGTGAAGAAAGCAATTACCCCGGGCTGGCAACAATGGCTTTTGACAATGACGTTGAAACCATATGGCACACGAGCTGGAGTACTGGATCAGACCCCTACCCGCATCAAATAGAAATAGACTTTGGTGAAGAGTATAAAATTTATGAATTTAGTTATCAAACCAGACTAGATGGTGAAAATGGCAGAATAAAAGATTTTGAGTTGTATTTTAGCTCAGATAACGTGGATTATGGCATAGCTGATACAATCTCTCAATTTGTAAACACAGGCGCTCCACAAACGATCACGTTCTCTACTCCTAAAGTTGGTCGATACATGAAACTGCTAGCGTTAAGTGAAGTAAATGGTAATGAGTGGGCATCTGCCGCAGAATTTGACATCAAGGGATGTTTTAATTCGGCAAACTTATTCAATACCGAAATTCAATCACTAAGTGCCCATCCTATTCCAACAAAAGACCTACTAGAAATTAGTCTACCAACATCTGCACAATCACATCACTATAATATTTATTCCGCTAACGGACAAATCGTAAAAAAAGGCGTTCTTTCAAAAGGGAAACAAGTCCTGTTAGATCTTAGCGATTTAAATCAAGGGGTTTATGTCATTAAAATTTATAATAACAACGGACGCTTCTATATCAAAACCATAAAAAATTAGCGGCTAACTGATATTGAATACACTATCTACCACAACTGGCTTTTCCGTAGTAAAACCTTCAGCAAAATCTACCCTAGAAAGTCTTCCAAGGTTGGCTGCTCTGTAACGAACGCTTTCCAAAAAGGATTTTGTTGAAATTATAGTTTGTGGTTCTTTAGAATTAGCATCATAAAATTGAGAAGCATAGGCGCTGACAGCTTCCATTTTACGATCCATAAACCCACTAACATCAACTACAAAATGGGGCTCTAATTCATGAAATTGAATGTAATGGTACACCGCCAAAGGGCGCCAAGCATCTTGACCGGTGTCTATTTTTGGCAGACCAGAAAGAAAACAAGCGTGAGATACCAACTCCGACGCTTTTTTATGATCTGGGTGTCTATCTTCAATGGCATTGGCCAACACTATTTGTGGTCTGTGATAACGTAACACTTTGATAATCTCCAACTGATTGGATTCATTATTTTCAAAAAAACCGTCTCTAAAATTCATATTATGACGAAGTGTTACTCCTAATACTTTGGCTGCTTTGGTTGCTTCTTTATCTCTTATGTCGGCAGTTCCTCTTGTGCCTAATTCTCCTCTTGTCAAGTCAATAATGCCAACACCACGTCCCTGACTAACGAGTTTGGCAACTGTTCCACCACAACCTAACTCAACATCATCAGGATGAGCACCAAAAGCTAATACGTCAATATTGTTTTTCATATTTTTAAGATATGAGTTGTTTTAACTTTCGTTGTCGCCATTGAGCAAGAACTGAGACTAAAAACACGACGACAATGGTATAATAAACAAATGAAGGAATTGGCATAGGATCACCTTTGGCATAGGAATGTAAACCAGATAAGTAGAAGTTCACGCCAAAGTAAGTCATAATAATGGAGCTGTATGCTACTAGTGAGGCAAGATTAAAAGCGAAAAGACCCTTTAATTTAGGAACAAAACGCATGTGTAAAACAAAAATATAGATGAGCATGCTAGCTAATGCCCAGGTTTCTTTGGGATCCCACCCCCAGTACCTTCCCCAAGATTCGTTTGCCCAAATACCCCCAAGGAAGGTACCTATGGATAACATAAACAAACCCGAAGTAATACTTAGCTCATTTATAAATGTTAATTCTTTGATACTGTTAGTTATTCTTTTCCTATTTTGAGTATTTTGAATAACCATCAAAATGAGGTTTAAAAATCCTAGAAGTGCTCCAAGGGCTAAAAATCCATAACTGGCAGTAATAATGGCCACATGAATTATTAGCCAATAGGAGTTCAAAACAGGTACAAGGTTAGTAATCTCAGGATCTAGCCAATTGAGAGCTGCCACCATTAAAAGTAAAGAGGACAATACGGCCGTTGCCGCTACCGTCATAGTACTCTTTCTAGAAAAAATAAAACCAGCTAAGACTGTTGCCCATGCAATGTAAATAACACTTTCATAGGCATTACTCCAAGGAGCATGTCCTGAAATAAACCACCTACCAATTAGTCCGACAGTGTGTGCTACAAAACCAGTAACAATAGCATAAAATAGTATTCTGATTACAATTTTTCGCCATTTCCTTTGTTTTAGTATTTGCTGAATGAGTAATAAAACCATTAAAACACCTATCAATGCATTGTAATAGGAAAGGTGATTGAACACTCTTGCATTGTTGTAAAATGTTTCTGCTTTTAATTTCAGAGAACTTGGGTAAACTGTTACACCAAACTTTTTTTGATATCTTTCAATAGCGTTGAGTGTGTTATTGGCAACTTCATAATTACTATCGATTAATGCTTGTTGCAAGCTTTGGTAATATATAGGCAGAATAGAACTAACAAATAAGGAGTCGTCACTAATAAGAAACCCATTATTCATTGATGGAGAAATCCATTTGTTATTGGGATCCTCAGGAATTGGAAAAAACCTTAGAAAAGAGCCATTGTAAACCATGTAGGATACATTTACTCTTTCGTCAACAGCTATTACCTCTTTGTCGTATTTATTTCTTTCTGCTGGTTTTTTGGCGTAGGCTTTATCAACATCTTCTGTAAGTACATATTTGGCCTGATTACTAAAGAAGGAAAGAAATGAAGTATATTTTTTATCAATTCCAAGCTTTTCCCTGAGCTCGTCATTATTAACCTTAATTATGGGTGCCAATTGCCACAAATAGGGATTTTGCAACATTCCTAAAACTACTTGATTTGGATTCAATCCATTATAATGGCTTTTACGACTTACTTTTCGCAGGACTTCTGATGCCGTAGTCCCAAAAGGTTTCATTCTTCCACCTTCGTCTTGCACAACGAGCATACCAAAACGATTAGCATGATTTACATCAATTGCATTGGATACTATCAGGGAGTCAACCTCTTGATAGCTTTGGGCGAAAGATACACTGGAAATGAATGCAAAAATTAAAAGCGAAACAAATCGTTTGGTTCTCAGCTCTTCCAAACGTCTTTTAAGATTTGAGAAACGTGTTTTGCCAGAAAATACAGTAGCTATCATACCTACTGTCATCAACAAATACCCCAAGTAGCTTACCAACGTTCCCCAAAAGTCGTGGTTGACAGAAAGAACAGTTCCCAGCTCATCTTTGTCGTAGGATGCTTGAAAAAATCGGTAGCCCCTGTAGTCAAGAATGTTATTCATGAAAATTCGCTGAGAAAACTCTTCTTTACCATCAATAACGGTGACCTCGCTAGCAAATGAAGAAGGACTATTAGAACCAGGGTACCTATCCAACTGAAAGTCGTTAAGTTGAACATAAAATGGTGTTTGATAGTATTTTGAGCCGTAGTTGAGGGTAAAATTCAATCCACCGAGCTGAAAATGGCTGTCATTGGTAACCATGCCTTTGTCACCAAATAATTCCAGAATTTTTTCCTCACCATTACTTTTGACCTTAACTAATAAAATGTCTTCAATCTCCTGACCTTCGGGGTTAACACCTTCGTAATAGTCAATCTTGGCTTTATCGTACATAGATGGTATAACAAAGTTTTGCCCTAAAACAGAATATAGTGAACGTAGCATAAGAGGTTGTATACTGTCTTTAGCGAATGTGCCTTGAAATTGATCTGCCATTCTCATAAACTGACCATCTTCTGGAAGTTGAATCATTAGCATTTCATCTTTATAGAAGATGTTTACATGTCCTGGCAAGGGAACGCCAAAGGAAAAATTAAGTCCTAAAATACGCTCGGCCTTTCCTTCAGTTAAGTGATACGTTTCTCTGCCATTTGCGCCTGCCATCACTACTGTCAATGTAGGTGCTCCCTCTCCCACAATGAGGGTGTCTTTTGCATTTTTAATATAATCAACGTATTCAATGGAAATCTCATTGTCCAGAAAATCCACCTGATGCTTAAATCGATTACTTTTTAAAAATGTGAGCGGGCCGTCATAGTTGTGTAACAACAGGGGTTTATCGTACACATACTGGTATTGGTTGTCGTGTACTTTAATATGTAAAAAGGTTCGATCTGAAATGATTAGATTAGTTTTATCGCCCTCTCGAATGGGCATCATTCCTTCATAACTTACATAACGCGTGATACCCGCACCAATGACAATAATCACAAATGAGATATGAAACATCAATATGGGCCATTTTTCTTTCCGCCACAACTTATATCGATTGATGTTGGCAATCATATTAATAGTTAATAAGACAATGATAATTTCAAACCAGGTAGCGTTGTAAATCAATGCTTTTGCGGTCTGTGTACCATAGTCATTTTCAATGAAGGTGGCATAGCCAATTGCTACAAAGAAAAACAGAATTAGAAATGCCATCAATCGCATGGAGAAGATAGCAGAAATGAGTTTGTCTAACATAGAATTCTATTGAAAGTACAAAATTACTGATTTCTATGTTTTTTAGACTGAAAAAAAGTATATTTCGGCATGTATTCAATTACTATCGTTGGGGCTGGCAATGTTGCCTCTCAATTAGGGTTTTCATTACGGAATGCGGGGCACACAATCAGTCAAGTATACAGCAGAACCAAAGCATCTGCCCAATTCTTAGCCAAGAAATTAGAATGCAGTTATACCACCGACATTAACAGTCTAGTAGAATCTGATTTTGCACTAATTGCCGTCAAAGACGATGCCATTGAAGAAATAGAAAAACACATCGATTTTAACAAAATACACACTTCTGGCTCCAAGCACTTAGACTGTTTAAGTGGAACTAATACAGGAGTTTTGTATCCTGTTCAGTCGCTTTCAAAAGAAAAAAACACAAGCTTTAGTAAGATACCCATTTGTATTGAAGCTAACAACGCTCAGTTCTTTAACAAAATCAAATCTTTAGCAGATTCTATAAGTACTAAGGTGCAATTCATGAATAGCGAACAACGAGCCTACCTTCATCTGAGCGCTGTGTTGGCCTGTAACTTTAGCTCATTGATGTACGTTCTTTCTGAAGAAATTTGTCAACAACATTCTGTTTCTTTTGATCTTTTAAAGCCGTTAATCGAAGAAACAGCCAAAAAAATCAAACATATACCCCCCGCTCAGGCATTAACGGGCCCCGCAAAACGAGGAGATTCATCTGTACTATCCCAACATTTAAATTTATTATTAACTGATTCTGAAAAAAGAGAAATATATCAGTTACTAAGTCGTACTATTGCAAAAAGAAGTTCATGAACTATAAAGAAAAATTAAAAGATATAAACACATTTATTTTTGATGTTGATGGAGTGCTTACCGATGGTAAAATTTTGTTGCACCCTAGTGGCGAACAAATCAGAACAATGAATGTCAAAGATGGCATGGCTATCAAAATAGCCATCAAAAGGGGATTTAAAATGGCCATCATTTCGGGCGGAAAGAGTGAAGGCTTAGTAAAGCGATTTAAACACTTGAAAATCGACGACGTTTACCTTGCGTGTCACGACAAAAAAGAAGCCCTTAGTGACTTTGTACACATTCACGACATCCCTACTAAACACATTCTTTACATGGGAGATGATGTCAATGACTGGGAGATTATGCAAGAAGTTGGATTAGCTTGCTGCCCTCAGGACGCTGCGCCAGAAATTAAAAATATATCTCATTATATTTCACATTTAAAAGGAGGACAAGGTTGCGTTAGAGATATTATTGTTCAAACACTTAAAGCACAAGATTCATGGTAAAATTAATGGCTTTTTTCAAACTGGTTAGGATCAAAAATTTGTTAATCATTGCTGTGACTCAATACCTTATAAGGTACGCTTTGATACTTCCTATGAGCAAATCAGTTAGCTTAACAGATTTTGAGTTTATTTTACTGGTCTTATCAACCTTGTTCATTGCCGCTGGTGGCTACATTATTAATGACTACTTTGATACAAAAGTTGACAGACTAAACCAAAGATTATTAATCATTGATGATAGCATAAAAAGACGTGAAGCCATTTTAATGCATTTATTGCTGAGCTTATCTGGTGTCCTAATAGGTTTTTTCTTAGCGTGGAATGTTGGCATAATCAAGCTAGGGTTTATTAATTTATTTTCGGCAACCGCATTGTGGTTTTACTCCACTCATTTTAAAAGAGCAAACCTTAGCGGCAACTTATTAATCAGTCTTTTGGCTGCTCTAGTTTTAATAATAGTTCCTTTGTACGACATCATTCCTAACCCTAGCAGTGATGGCGAAACCACTTTTTATGTCATTTGCAATTATGCCATTTTTGCGTTTCTCACCACCTTTATTAGAGAAGTCATAAAAGATTTTGAAGATGCCAATGGCGATAAGCAAATGGGCTACACAACCTTTGCCATTAAACACCCTCGAACCGCCAAGAAGAGTATTCAAACTTTGAGTTTGATATTACTATTAATCATAGGAGCAATAGCTTTTCTTCAGTGGAATTATTCGGCTTATTATGCTGCGCTTTATGTCGTGTTACTAGTTGAACTTCCGTTAGTATATTTTTACATAAAGCTACTAAAAGCAAAAACTAGAGAGGAATTTCATAACCTCAGTCAAATTATCAAATTGATAATGGTTACAGGCACAATGTCAATGTTGGTTTTCACTCTTCTTTTTTAGTTAATGTTAGAACACCTAAACAACAAGACCATTTTTTTAGCATCGCAGTCGCCTAGACGAAAAGAGCTACTTGCTTCGCTGAATATTCAATTCGACATCCTATCCATTAATGTAAACGAAGAATTTCCACATTCCACACCACCTGATGAAGTGGCCGTCTTTTTGGCTCAAAAGAAAGCAAGAGCGTGCAACATAAAAAATGATAACGAGATATACATAACTGCCGATACTGTTGTTAATTCTAACGACCAAATACTCAACAAACCCGCCAATTCAGAAGAAGCCGTTGATATGCTTGGCATTTTATCAGGCAACATTCACCATGTTCATACTGGGGTGTGTATTAAAACAGCTAAACAGACGATGCATTTTACAGAAAGTACCCAAGTCACATTCAATATACTTAACACCGACGAAATACAGTTTTATGTACAAACCTATCATCCTTTCGACAAAGCTGGAGGATATGGTATCCAAGATTGGATAGGAAAGATAGGAATTAGCAAGATCAACGGCTGCTATTACAACGTCATGGGCCTGCCAATTTCTAGATTATATCGATGTCTGCTAAAACTTTAGTAAATTTGTTGATTCGTACACTAACAAGCTCTTCTATGAAACCATTTCACATCATTATCATTTGTTTTTTGATGAGTTCATGCTCTACAATGAAAAATATTAAGCTTTTTGAAAAAGATTCGGATAATGAAGCTACCAAAACAGTGATTTTTCCAAAGCATAAACTTCAAGAAGGCGATATTTTACACGTCAAAGTTATAGGTATCCAAAAAGAATCCTTTGATATTTTTAATTTAGAAACTAATGCCAATAATACCCAAACAACATCGGCAAACTTATTTTTAAATGGATTCACATTAGATAGCAAAGGAAATATTGAAATTCCGACATTAGGCACTATATATTTAAAAGGGCTAACAATTGAACAAGCCAAAGACGTCATTCAAAAAGAGGCTGACAAGTACCTCAATAGATCTACCGTTATTGTAAAACATATCAACTTTGAAATCACTATTTTAGGTGAAGTAAACAGACCTGGCACCTATACTGTTTACAAAGACAACATTAGTATTCTAGAAGCGCTGGGGCTTTCCGGCGATTTGACTGACTACGCCAACAGAAAAAAAATAAAACTCATACGAGATGAGTCGATTATCTTTATTGATTTGACTAAGACAGAAACACTATACTCAGAAAATTTTGCTTTAAAGGCAAATGATGTATTGTACGTTGAACCCATGAGAAATGTTCGACTTAGAAGCTCTAACGCACAAATCTATATCTCAGCGATTTCAAGTATTGCCTTGATCGCAAATATAGTTTTCGGCATACTTAACAATTCTAATTAAATCAATTATGAATCCAAACGATTTATCAGAAGAAAATGAAAAAATAGATTTAAAAAATTTATTAGGTAGATTTCTCATCTTTTGGAAGCTAATTTTACTTTCATCAATTACCTTTTTAATTATAGGTGTAATATATATTCGATACACATCAAAAGTCTACAAATCTTCGACCACCTTACTGATTAAAGAAGAAAGCAACAGTAGTCTAGGTGCCGAAAATTTGTTCGATGGTATTGATTTGTTTGGTGGCCAAAAAAATATAAAAAACGAGATCGGTATTCTCAAATCTTTTTCATTGACTAAAAAAACACTTGAGCAAATAAACTTTAGGATATCATACTTCCATGATGGCAAGCTCAAATCAGAAGAAATTTATAAAAAATCACCATTTAATGTCGAATTATCCCCATCAAAAAATACTATTATAAATCAAGAGTTTCATATCAAAATTATCTCAGAAAATGAATTTAATATTTCTATTGATTGTGACAAGGTAAAGCCATTTGATTTGAAAACAGAAAAGTTTGCTTCGAACGTTGAGATGAGTGTTAATTACAATAAAAATCATCAGTTCGGGGAATTGATTTCAACACCGTATTTCGAATTTACTGTCTTGAAAAATAATTTTGAATTATTCACAGAAGACGATTGGGATTCTTATTATTTTAAGATTCATAACTACAATGAACTGACAGATGAATACTTGAGCCAACAGTCGGTTATTGAAATTGACAAAGATGCATCTATATTACGAATTTCATTAGAGGGAAAAAATCCTAGAAAAATAAATGACTTTCTTGAAAAATTTAACCAACTCTATCTGCAATTAGGCTTAAATGAAAAAAATCAAATCGCATCCAATACTATTTTTTTCATAAACAATCAGTTAACTTCTATTAGCGACTCACTGTCCAAAGTAGAAAATGAATTAGAACGATTTAAAAAAAAGAATCCAAAAGTTCAAATTATAAGCAAAGACTTTAGTACTTTTTCTCAAATAGAAAAACTTGAAGAAGAAAAGGCTATACTTGAATTTAATAATAAGTATTACTTGTCTTTGAAAACCTATTTTGATAATAACAATAGCACAAAAAATATTGTTGTACCATCAGCTATGGGTATTAATGACCCCCTTTTGAATGAACTCATCAGTGAATTATCTAATCTGTATTCTCAACTAGAAGTAGCAAGTGTAAACTCAAAAGAAGAACATCCTGTTGTACAATCACTTCAAAAGCAAATCTCTAATACTAAGGTAAAGCTCAACGAAAACATAGAAAATATCATCTCTAGCTCTGAATTATCACTAATTGATATTGACAAAAGAATTGGAAAGATTGAAGGAAAGATTGAACAACTTCCACAACAAGAGCGATTACTCTTAAACATCCAAAGAAAGTTTAACCTTAATGAAAATATTTATAATTATCTTCTTGAAAAAAGAGCTGAAGCTTCCATTACAAAAGCCAGTAATGTCTCCGACCATAAGGTCATTGATAATCCACGTTTGATTTCAAAATACCCTATCAAACCTAAGCAAACGCTTGTATTCCTAATGTGCCTTGTTTTCGGAATCGGCTTGCCAATTTTAGGTATTACCATTTATTTCACATTTAACAATAAAATCATTGATAAAAAAGATATTGATCTTATCATAAGTTTTCCAAATATTGGAAAAATCATTTTTAATCAGGATGACAATGACCTAATCAATGTTAACAATCCAAAATCAAGTATTGCCGAATCTTTTAGATCCATACGTACCAATATTCAGTACTTAGCTTCCGATAAAAAGGAAAAAGTAATCTGTCTTACATCAAGTGTAAGCGGAGAAGGTAAAACGTTTGTTTCTATGAATTTAGCATCCATTATCAGCTTGACAGGTGAGAAAACACTCCTTATCGGGGCTGACTTAAGAAAACCAAAAATTTCAGACTCATTTAAGCTTAAAAATACCGTTGGTTTGAGTTCCTATTTAAGTAATCAAAACACAAAAGAGGAAATAATTAAACAAACAAATAACGAGCATTTAGATATCATACTCTCTGGACCAATTCCACCAAATCCTTCCGAATTACTAAATCTTCAAAAAATGAAAAACCTCTTGGAAGAGCTAAAAAGTCAGTATAAATACATTATTATTGATACACCTCCAATAGGATTAGTGAGCGATGGGATTATTTTAATGGATTACTCAGACATTAACCTATATGTTGTCAGACAAAATTTTACAACAAAAGATATGCTACACAACTTTAAAGAAACGGTTAATTATAATAAACTTAAGGATATTAATATCGTCATCAATGGTATAACTACAAATCGATCATCATACGGCTATGGTTACGGATACGGCAATGAAAACGGATACGGCTATTATCATAGTAACAAAAAAGAAGATAAAAAGTGGTGGGAGAAATTTAGATTTACACAATGAAAAAACACAAACCAGCAGACAGCATACAAGACATTCAATATTTTGGAGAGTACGGGGGCGTTAATCCTTCCATAGCCGACTCATCCACATTTACATACCTTGCAGGCAAAACTATGGAAATGGTATTCGGAGGTGAACGTGAGGGTTGCTACCTATATTCTAGACACACCAATCCAAGTACGGCTTACTTGGCAGAAGCCATTGCCAAAATAGAGAATACAGAAGCTGCACATGTTTCCGCTTCAGGAATGGGTGCCATTAGTGCCGCCATATTACAAATATGCTCATCAGGCGATCACATAATTAGCAGCCGTACCATTTATGGGGGAACCTACGCGTTCATGAAAAATTTTCTTCCTCGGTACAATGTTGTTACTTCTTTTGTCGATATAACAGATGTAAATGCTATTGAATCTGCTCTAAATGAACATACAAAAGTGATTTATTGCGAAACTGTTAGCAATCCCCTTTTGGAAGTGGCTGACATACGAAAATTATCAAAGTTTTGTAAGAAAAAAAAGTTAACCCTCATTGTTGACAATACGTTTACTCCTTTAGTTTTTTCTCCATCAGAGTTGGGAGCTGACATTGTTATCCACTCATTGACCAAATTCATTAACGGAGCCAGCGACACATTAGGTGGAGTTATTTGTTCTAATAAAGAATTTATTAGTCAACTGATTGATGTTAATAATGGAGCAGCAATGTTGTTGGGTCCTTCAATGGATGGACTTCGAGCCAATGGTATTTTAAAAAATGTAAGAACATTAGCAGTTAGAATGAAGCAACACAGCCAAAACGCAAGTTTTTTAGCACAGAAATTTCAAGATTTAGGTCTGAAGGTATATTACCCGGGTTTAGAAAGTCACCCACAGCATCAATTGATGAAAGAAAGTATGAACAACGAATTTGGATTTGGGGGTATGCTAGTGTTAGATGTAAATTCCATGCAAAATGCCTATAAACTAATGGAAGATATGCAAAAAAATAATGTTGGGTACTTAGCCGTTAGTTTAGGCTTTTACAAAACATTATTTTCGGCACCTGGCGCAAGTACATCCTCAGAAATTTCAGAGGAGGAACAAAGTAAAATGGGTATTTCCGAAGGAATGATTAGAATGTCTGTGGGCCTAGATAATGACATTGAACGCACATTCAATGCGATTAAAAAATGCCTAAAAAAGCACCAAATAATAGTCTAAAAAATCGATAATTGATGAATAGTGTAGTATTATTATATTTACATCTAATTTCACTACATGAAACATCTATCGCTTTTTAGTGCACTTACCCCAATCATTGGTTTAATAATTCTGTTGACTATCAATGTCACAGTGTATGGGAGCGCCTCATTGGATGGAGCTAACCAACTAGCACTTTTATTGGCAGCTGGTCTGGCTGCCATATTAGGTATTAAAAATGGAATTAAATGGCCTACTATTTTAAATGGTGTTAGTAAGAGCATTTCAACTACTACCCCTGCCATATTGATTTTGTTGCTAATCGGAGCCTTAGCTGGCACTTGGCTTATTAGTGGGGTCGTTCCAAGTATGATTTATTATGGCCTTACATTATTAAATCCTCAATATTTTCTTATTGCAAGTTGTTTAATTTGTGCCGTCGTTTCATTAGCATCTGGTAGTTCTTGGTCAACCATTGCTACTGTTGGAATTGCCTTGTTGGGAATTGGTAATGCCTTAGAAATTTCTGAGGGACTAGTTGCTGGTGCCATTATTTCAGGAGCCTATTTCGGTGATAAAATGTCTCCGCTATCAGATACCACCAACTTAGCCCCAGCAATGGCTGGCACCCAGTTATTTACACACATTAGGTATATGATGTACACTACCTTTCCTTCTTTTTTAATTACCATAGTGCTATTTTTCATCATTGGATTAAATTTTAGCAATCACCAAAACACTGAAAATGTTTCTAACTTATTAAATGCCATTGATAGCCTTTTTTATATTTCCCCATGGTTGTTTTTAGTTCCAATTTCTGTATTATTATTAATTATTAAGAAAGTTCCCGCTCTTCCTTCACTTCTAATTGGAACTTTGTTAGGTGGACTATTTGCAATTATATTCCAACCAAATCTGATTAATGATATTTCGGGAATATATGATAATAATTTAAAATCAGGCTACATAGCAGTGTTTAACGCCATGGGGAATGAAGTCAATATAGAATCGTCAAATTCTATCATTAACGACTTGCTGTCAACTGGAGGAATGTTTGGTATGCTAAACACCATTTGGCTAATAATATGTGCCATGTGTTTTGGTGGCGTAATGGAAACTACCGGTGCATTACACAAAATAAGTTCATCAATCATTGAATATGCAAATAGTACTAGTTCTATTATTGCCTCAACAGCTGGTACATGTCTATTTTTTAACCTAACAGCTAGTGATCAATATCTTAGCATTGTAGTTCCTGGAAGAATGTACGCTGACACCTATAAAGAAAAGGATTTAGCACCAGAAAATCTGAGTAGAACATTGGAAGATGCGGGAACTGTTACATCTGTATTAGTACCCTGGAATACATGCGGTGCCACTCAATCTGCCATACTTGGTGTAGCTTCTATGAGCTACCTACCCTACTGTTTTTTCAATCTTTTAAGTCCATTAATGACTATTTTGTTTGCCATTTTTAAAATTAAAATTAGAAAAATTAAATGAAAATAGCCATCATAGGAACCGCTCATCCCTTCAGAGGTGGCATCGCACATTTCAATGAACGCTTATCAAAAGAATTGGTATCGCTAGGACACCCCATCAAAATAATAAATTTTACAATTCAATATCCTAAAATTCTATTCCCTGGCAAAACTCAGCTTTCTGATGATGAAAAACCTTCGGGACTAGAAATAGAACGGTCCATCAACTCAATCAACCCATTGAATTGGTTATTAGTTGGTAACAGAATAAAAAAAGAAAACTACGAACTAGTAATTATCCCTTTTTGGCTACCATTAATGGGGCCGTCATTGGCAACAATAGGACGAATTGTCAAGCAAAATAAAACAACAAAAGTGATTAGTATTGTTCATAATGCAATTCCTCACGAATCTCGCTTTGGTGACAAGTGGTTTACTAAGTATTTTATTAGTGCCATGCATGGGTTTATTGCAATGACTCAAAAAGTTAAAGATGATTTACGGATTTTGGGCACAAACAAGCCCATTAATTTGACCCCTCACCCCATCTACGACGACTATGGAACATTATTTGAAAAAAACATGGCCCAGTCTAGACTTAATTTATCAACTGACAACAACTATCTTTTGTTTTTTGGCCTTGTGAGAGACTACAAAGGATTGGATTTGTTAATTAAAGCCATGGCAATGGTTAAAATCAAGAAGTTGAAACTAATAATAGCGGGCGAATTTTATTCTAACAAAGCATACTATCAACAACTTATTGATGAACTTAACATAAAACACAAAATAATCATATTTGATAGCTACATTCCTAATGATCAAGTGGCTACTTTTTTCAGTGCTTGTGATTTGGTAGTCCAACCCTACAAAACAGCCACACAGAGTGGTGTAACTCAAATTGCATATCATTTTGAAAAGCCAATGATCGTTACCAATGTGGGTGGACTAAAAGAAATGTGTCCAAATGGTAAAGCTGGCTATGTTGTGGAACCAAACGAAAATGAGATTTCAGATGCCATTACTAAATTTTACACAAACGACGTAGAATCTCACATGAAAACCGAAATCGTTAATATTAAGAAAGCGTATAGCTGGTCTATCTTTGTTGAGAATATATTTTCATTAACCGATAAAATTGACAATGAACACAAAAGAACTTTTTTTAAAAAACATAAATGAGTCAATAGCCGTCAAACAAAGTCTAATTGAACAACAAGACATTTTAAATAGCATTGACACCATTTCTAATCTTATCATAAAGGCATTCAAATTAAAGCAACAATTGATGCTTTGTGGAAATGGTGGCAGTGCCGCTGATTCTCAACACCTAGCTGCAGAGTTTTCTGGAAGATACTATTTTGACAGACCACCGCTTAAAGCCATAGCACTTCATACGGACACTTCATTTTTGACAGCTGTGGCGAACGACTTTTCTTTTGATGACGTATACTCAAGAATGATCGAAGCCATTGGTGCCAAAGGCGATATTCTAATTGGTCTATCTACATCAGGAAATTCAAAAAATGTCGTCAATGCCATGTCACATGCTAAAGAAAAGGGCATCATAACTGTTGGATTCACTGGCCAAGCAATAAGTCAAATGGATAATTATTGCGATTATTTAATAAAAGTACCTTCAATAGATACTGCAAGAATACAAGAATCTCATATGATTATTGGTCACACAATTTGTGAAATTGTTGAAAAACAAATTTTTTCATAATCAAGTTGATGAAAACCTTACCTAAAATAGATAATAGCTGGTCTCTTTTTTTAGACAGAGATGGCGTCATAAATAAAAAAATAGAAGGGGGGTATGTAAAATCAATTGAAGAATTTGAAATCTTTCCTAATGTGCTAAAATCACTGGCCTACTTTTCAAAGATTTTTTACAAAATTATAGTCGTTACGAATCAACAAGGAATTGGTAAACAACTGATGTCAGAAAACGATTTACATAAAATACACCAACACCTTGTAAAAGAAGTGGAATCCAATGGCGGACGTATAGATGCAATCTACTTCGCCCCACAGCTTGCTTCAGAGAATTCGCTCATGCGCAAACCAAATTTGGGTATGGCCTGCGTTGCTAAAGAGCAATTTCCAAACATTGAATTTCAAAAAAGCATCATGGTTGGTGACTCACATAGTGATATGGTATTTGCTGATAGAGCACAAATGTTTGGAATATTTATTGGTAAATCTGCTAGTCACTTTTCAATTGATTCATTAAACGACTTAAGGACTTTGTTAAAATGAACTACAGTTCTTTATCAATGTGATAGACGTCCCTATCATGGGCATTTCTTGAAATCATTTCGCCCAAAAAACCAGCCAAAAATAATTGCAAACCCATAATCATTGAAGTAAGTGCAAGATAAAAACCACTTTTCAATGCAATATTAGTTGCTTCAATTCCTTTTAGTATGAATATTAACTTCTCTCCGCCTATGTATGCAAATAATAAAAAACCTAGTAAAAACATGACAGTGCCAAGTACTCCGAAAAAATGCATGGGTTTTTTTCCAAATCTAGAAACAAAAGTGACGGTCATTAAGTCCAGAAATCCATTGACAAACCGTTCTATACCAAATTTTGACACACCAAATTTTCTAGGCTGATGAATAACTACTTTTTCAGTAATTTTTTCATAGCCTACACGTTTAGCTAACATTGGAATATAACGATGCATTTCACCATAGACCTCAATGCTCTTGACTACATCCAAACGATAGGATTTTAAACCACAATTAAAGTCGTGCAAGTAAATACCTGATGCTTTGCGGGCAGCCCAATTATAGAGCTTTGTTGGAATAGTTTTTGTAATTGGGTCATAGCGTTTTTTCTTCCAACCAGAAACTAAATCATAACCTTGATTAGTAATCAAATCATACAACTCAGGAATTTCATCTGGACTATCTTGTAAGTCGGCATCCATTGTAATTACCACATTACCTTTGGCTCTTTGAAAAGCAACGTTTAGAGCAGCCGATTTTCCATAATTTCTCCTAAACTTGATACCACTAATTGTGTTGTATTTTTCTTTTTGATTTTGAATAACTGACCACGAATCATCGGTGCTTCCATCATCAACAACGATTAGCTCATAGTCAAACTGATGCTTGTTCATAACCCTATCAACCCATTCAAAGAGCTCAGGTAAAGATTCGGACTCATTAAAAGAGGGAATAACAACAGAAATATCCATTACTCAGAAATTTCTATAGGTTTATCTTTTTTGACAAATGCTGCAATAATTAAGGAAAAAATAATTTGAACTAATAGTCCATAAAAAAAGGCCTTTAGTTGGTTCGAGGGTGAATATATGTCTTCCGCTTCAGTTTGTTCAATGAGAGTTTCCATAACACCATACATAGCGTTATCTTCTGGCAATTGTTCCATCTGTACAAATAGTTTGTCGAGCGTGGCTTGTTTTAGCATTGCAGCAAAATCAGGAGCAATAAAGTTATACATTAGAATAGAAAAAAATGTACCAATAAATGCACCGGCTACTAAAGTTCCTAAGGTTAACGAAAAGGTTTCTTTAAAAGAAACATATCCACCAACCATTTTTTTGTATTTAATAACAAAATAGACAAGTAAAATGTAGGGAAGGAAAGCATTGATAAGAGACCAAGCCTCATTCAAAGAAAATTCTACTCCCATGACGTAGGAAAAAACCAACAACAATATTTGGAGTAAGCCTAGATAAAGGCCACTACTTAGGATGTAATCTTTCATATTTTTAACAATTACACAAATATATACAAATTTTTGAGCCTTTTAGCTTGGCAGAATGACAGGCATGAAAGGAATTAGTCTATATTTGCAATGGGCAAGTCTTACACAACCAGCTCCTGCTGAACTCCCCCAGGACTGGAAGGTAGCAAGGGTAGGTGGTTGAGCGGTGTGATGTAAGTAGCTTGCCCATTTTTCTTAATTTACTCAAAACTCCACATATTACATCAATGAAATTCTTTATTGACACTGCTAATTTAAACCATATCAAAGATACTCAAAATATGGGTATTCTAAATGGTGTTACTACCAATCCTTCTTTGATGGCACTTGAGGGAATTAATGGAAAAGAAAACATTTTAAACCATTACAAAACTATTTGTAAAATAGTCGACGGAGATGTCAGTGCAGAAGTAATATCTACAGATTTTGAAGGCATGATAAGTGAGGGCCAAGAATTGGCTGAATTAGATCCTCAGATTGTAGTAAAAATACCTATGATTGAAGATGGTATAAAAGCCATTCGTTTCTTATCTGACAAAAACATAAAAACCAATTGCACACTAATTTTTTCACTTGGACAAGCCTTGTTAGCTGCACATGCTGGCGCCACGTATGTTTCACCCTTTATTGGAAGGCTGGAAGACAATGGTGAAAATGGTATTCAAATAACGGAGAATATTATTAACATGTTTGAAAAGCAGTCCTACAATACGAAGGTATTAGCCGCTTCTATACGAAACAAAAAACACATTGAGGATTGTGCACGAATCGGTGCTCATGTGGTGACTGCCCCCTTAAAAGCAATCAAACAACTGATACCTCATCCATTAACTAGCAATGGTCTAAAGCAGTTTTTAACTGATTATGCCAAGATCAATACCAAATGATACTTTCCATACACCCTGACAATCCTAATCCTAGAGGAATCGCCACTGCCGTCGAATGCCTTAAAGATGGTGGCATCATAATCTACCCTACTGATACGGTATATACTATTGGATGCGATATATTTCAACAAAGGTCAGTGGAACGCATTGCTCAGATTAAACACATTAATATAAAAAAACAAAATTTCTCATTTATATGTTCTGACTTAGGTCAATTATCAGATTACTCTTTACCAATTAATCGTCAGGCATATAAAGTGGTTAGAAGGGCATTTCCTGGCCCTTTCACCTTTATCTTTAAAGCAAAGAGCACCGTTCCTAAGTTGTTCAAAAGTAAAAAAAAGACTGTTGGAATACGAATCCCAGATCACAATATCCCCATTGAATTAGTCAATATGTTAGGGAACCCTATTCTCTCATCCTCTGTACATGATAAGGATAGCATACAGGAGTATAGTACTGACGCCTCATTAATTTATGAGCGTTTCAAAAACAAAGTAGATTTAGTGATTGATGGCGGATTGGGTAAATTGACTCCATCAACAGTCATTGACTACTCCAGTGGTGAAATGGTAGTTTTAAGAGAAGGGCTTGGCAACATCGAAAAGCTACTTTAGTTGTTTATGAATATTCAACACTTGTGGAACGGTTAACTCTTGTCCACTATTGTCCAAAACAAAATCTGAAAGTTTTACAAGTTTGTGTTCCTCCCATTGTTGACTAATTCGTTGTTCGATATTAGCAATAGTGAGATGTTCGTCTCTTTCTAAAATACGCTGTATTCTAATGTCCTTAGGGCAAGTAACACATATAACAGCGTCTAATGTTCTGTTGCTACCACTTTCAAAAAGTATAGCTGCTTCTTTAATTATATAAGTTGAGTTTTGTGATTGGCACCAATGCTGAAAATGAGTATTAATCTGGGGATGTACTATACTATTTAAGAGAGCTAATTTTTCAGGATCATTGAATACTATTTGGGATAAAAAATATCTATTTAGAACATCGTCTTTGAAAACTTTTTTGCCAAAACAATCAATTAATTGACTTCTAAGCGGCTCACTCATCATAATTATTTTGGCTTGCTCATCTGAATGAAAAACTGGAACACCCAGTGATTTAAAAACGTGACTAATCGTTGTCTTTCCACTTCCAATATTTCCAGTTAGCCCAACTTTTTTCATTCTATTTTTTAATTAGAAAATATTCTATTTTTTGTGGGTATATGCGTACATTTTCAACGAAATCGGCTTGCTTTGTTAATTTTACGGTTTGCCGTCTGTTATTTAAATCAAGTTCAACACTCAACTCAAACATTTGAGGGGTTACCAATTCAAATTTGTCGAGAGATACTAAAAAACTGACGCTAACCTCTTGAGGAAAGAACTTAACATCAAAATTTTTAGGAACATTTGTGACTTGTACAGGTAATAACAATTTCCCTTCTGTAAATTGTTCTACCTTAATTTGAAAACCGACTGTTTGTTTTGAATAGTTTATTTCTGAATGGTTGAGAGGTTCAATGTCAATTTCTCCTGTGATATCTGACTCTATATTTTCTAGTTTCAATAGCTTAGTATTTATTTCATCGAATACATCCACTACAGCTTTTGGTCCTGAAATAGTAATATTTGAAGGCTCTAAAAGGACTTCTTCTTTTAGTCTAAATAAGTCTTTGAAACTCAACTCTGACTTTAATCTTACAGGCACGAGTCGTTCTGATTTCTCATCAAGTAACACATCTATTCTATTTGGCTGTACATGTAACAATTGCATGTTAGATGGTAAGTACTCTTGAAGTTGAGACAATGATTGTTCACCAAGCAAAAAGTAGTTCCAATAGTCACCTTTTCTCTTTGGTATAAATGTAGAAATAGATATTGGAAGTTCTTTTTTAAATCTGAAACGATATGCCAAAATCGTAAATCCTGGTGCAATAACTTGTAAATGTAAGCTCACTTTTCGCTCATCTAATAGCAGTTTATCAGCTGGCACATCTACAAATTTCACATCGTATCGCACAGTTGTAGTGTACTCTTTAGACATGACGGTAAGAATCCAAAACATAGTAGAAAGAGCCAATAGAAAGGAAAAGACTGGCAAATGCTTTTTGTCAATTTTCAATAACGAAATGACCTGATATAAAAGATTGGTAAGTTTACTCAACATAAAGGGAGTTTACCCTATTTATTCTTTTGGTTTAGAGAATTCAACGGAAAGGCAACTTTTTTCGCACTTAACAATAGTATTGCCTATGTCTATATTAACCGTCTTTTCGGAGACATCAGTGACTTTTCCATGAATTCCTCCATTAGTTACTACCTTGTCTCCTTTTTTAATTTGTTCTCTAAATTTTCTTTCTTGTTTTTGTTTTTTAATTTGAGGTCTTATCATAAAGAACCAAAAAACACCAAAAACAAGTACGAAAAATATTAGAGGATTACCCCCACTTTGGTCTTGTAGTAAAAAAAATAATAAGTTCATTAGTTTGAGATTACTTCAGAAGTGATATTTATCACTTTTCTGCTTGGGTTAGTATTTGCGGTTAGAGTAATGGCTTTCTTTTGTTTACCAGACCTCCCAGAGCTATTGAAAGTAACGTCTATCGTTCCATGCTCACCTGGTTGGATAGGATCTTTTGGCCAGTTAGGAACGGTGCATCCACATGATCCTTTGGCATTGGATATTATTAGGGGTTCATCTCCAGAGTTAGTAAATTTAAAAGAGTAAGAGACCTTTTCACCATCAACAAGTTGACCAAAATCGTGCAACTCACTATCGAATGAAAACTGGGGTCCTATCTTTTTATTGGCAATTTTTTGGGCTGTGTTAGAATTACTAACAAGCTCAGTGCTTAATGTTGGTTTATTTTCGACCGAATTATTGGTTTGGTTTTTAGAATTAGCTTGCTTTTGCGAATCTACTTTGTTTACTAAATCATTGCACGAAACTAATGCCAAAAAAGAAAGAATTATTGTAATTTTATACATGCTTGTTATATTATTGTTCAGCAAAAATACTAATTATTCAATTAGTCCTCTTCCCGATTTCTTAATCTTCCCTTTTTCTCTGAGCTCAATCAGAAGATTATCCAATATTCCGTTTACGAAGCTTTTACTATTGGAAGTGCTATAATATTTGGCCAACTCTAAATATTCGTTTATAGTAACTTTAACTGGTATTTTTGGCATTTTAAGTAACTCTGCAAGAGCCATTTGCATTAATATCAAATCCATTTGGGCTACTCGTTCAATTTCCCAGTTTTGTGTCTTATTGGAAATTAGCTCAGAAAAATCAGCCTCATTGATTATTGATAGTCGGAGTAAATTAATAGCAAATTGTCTATCATCATTATTTTTAAATAGTGGCAATAAAGACATGTCTGTTTCAGTTGCATCTTTTATTGTTTTCACAACCATACTTGAAATAAAAGGTAGATCATCATCCCAAAACATATTTTTTTCATTAAAAAAGTCTTGAATAGAATCCATATTTACTAGCCACTTACTAAAAATATGAAGTGTAAACTTTTTATCTTCTTGGAAGCTCGAGATACTTGAATTAGAATACGCTTTGTAGCTTTTTGATTCCTTCATTTCAAAATATAAAGATCTAATAAGTGACTGATTATCAGAAAAAGAAATTTTGTTCTGCTTACATTTCAGCAGTAAGCTAGATTCATCTTTTAATTTCAAAATGAAAGTATTATTAATGAATTTTGGGTTAGGATTTAAATCTTCTGATGTGGGTAATTGTTTATTTTTGGCTTCAACTTGGTAATGGATAGCAAAATCGCGTAACTCAACAATCATCAAAAGGAGATAAAGATATAATTCCTCGACCTTATACAATGATTTTAAAAATTGCTTTTCAAAAACCATGAGGTCCATATTTTTTGTCCTATTCCATGAATACACAAATTGCAAAACACGAACTCTTAAATGTCTTCTGTTCAACATAAAGTTTAAAACTTATTTTTAGCTTGAAGAATTTTTTCTTTTGCTAGCTTTAATGCCGCCTCATGAGTAGTAATCCCCTCTTCTTGTGCTATGCCAAAGATTTCTAATGTGGTAGTGTATATATTTCGAGTTTTATCAAGGGCTTTTCCTCTGTCATATCCATTTAGCTCAGAATAAACATTGATTAGTCCACCAGCGTTGATAAGGAAGTCAGGAGCGTATAGAATACCTTTGTCATTAAGCATATGAGCATGCTTAATCTCGTCTTTAAGCTGATTATTTGCCGCTCCGGCAATAATTTCAAACTTAAACATTTTAATGCTTTGGTCATTTATCGTAGCTCCTAAAGCGCATGGAGAATAGATATCGGCTGACATGCTATAAACAGTATTTGCATCAATAATTTGTGCCTCGTATTTATAGGCAACTTGCTTAAGAAGGTCATTGTTTATGTCATTGATATACACGTGTGCTCCATCCTCAGTCAAATGTTTAACCACATTTTCACCAACATGTCCGACACCTTGCACCACTACTTTCTTGTTTCTTAAATCGTCATTACCCCATTTGTATTTAGCAGCAGCTTTGATACCCATATAAACCCCAAAAGCCGTCACTGGTGATGGATCGCCACTACCACCCATTTCTATTGGAATTCCGGTCACAAAATCGGTTTCCATTTTGACATATTTCATGTCTTGAGCACTCATTCCTACGTCTTCCGCTGTGATGTATTTTCCACCTAAGCTATTGACAAACTCGCCAAACTTACGCATTAGCTTTTGCGTTTTCTGTTTGAAAGGATTTCCTATAATCACCGCTTTCCCACCACCTAAATTCAAGCCAGTAATTGCAGCTTTATAAGTCATTCCTCTAGAAAGTCTGAGCACATCTATAAGGGCTTCTCTTTCGTTGCTGTAATGCCACATTCTGGTGCCTCCAAGTGCAGGGCCTAAAGTCGAATCATGAATAGCGATAATAGCCTTCAGCCCCGTTTCCTTATCATTACAATAAACTACTTGCTCATGATCCATGGCGCCCATTAACCCCAAAACATTGTTTTCTTCACTTGACAAAATGGCGTCGTTTTTTGTTTTTGAATTAACAATCATAATCAATAGAAAGTTAGTTACCTTTGCTGTAAATTGCCGTTAATGAGACAACGATTTTTTCGAGTTCGCAAAACTACAATTTTATTTGTTTCAACAAATTAAAGAACGTATAATTTATGTCAGAATTAACCTATTTATTCAAATTTTATAAAAAGTATAAATGGCGTTTTTTAGCAGGTATATTGTTTGTAGTAGTTTCTAATATTTTTGCTCTTTACCCAGCTATTTTTACTCGAAAAGCATTTGATACAGCCAAGAGTGCCATTGAGGATGCTCAAAGCAATTCAACAGTAGATTTTTCTGAACTCACTTCTACCCTGTTGTATTTTGGACTGATGCTTATTCTCTTTGCGCTATTAAAAGGAGTATTTATGTTCTTTATGAGACAGACAATCATAGTCATGTCTAGAAAGATTGAATTTGATCTAAAAAATGAAATATATACCCATTATCAAAACCTAGATATAAGTTTTTACAAACAAAATAGAACCGGTGACTTAATGGCTCGCATTAGTGAAGACGTCAGCCGAGTAAGGATGTTTTTAGGTCCGGCAACTATGTATCCTATCAACATGATTTCACTCTTTTGTTTGGTGATGTACAATATGTTCAGCATTAATGTCACACTAAGCTTATATGTATTGGCACCTCTGCCTGTGATGTCCCTTAGTATTTTTTACATCAGTAAAATTATTCATTCCAAGAGTGAAAAAGTGCAGCAACAATTATCATTATTATCCACACTTTCTCAAGAATCCTTTTCGGGAATTCGAATTTTGAAATCATTTGCTAGCGAATCTGTTACTGTGAACACATTTTCTAATGAAACGAACGAATACCTAAAGAGAAATGTCTCATTATCAAAAACAAATGCAGCCTTCTTCCCTTTTATGCTTCTGTTAATAGGACTTAGCACTTTGCTTACCATTTATGTAGGTGGTAAAGAGGCCATTGCCGGAAATATCACTACTGGAAATATTGCGGAATTTATCATTTATGTTAATATGCTTACGTGGCCTATGGCCTCTATTGGCTGGGTTACCGCCATCATCCAAAGAGCGGCGGCTTCCCAAAAAAGAATAAACGAATTTTTAAATACTAGCTCTAAGCTATCTCCTAACCCTAATGCCACAAATTGCATAGAGGGTCAAATTACTTTCAAAAACGTTAGTTTTACCTATCCCGAGAATGATGTTAAAGCACTTACCGACATTAGCCTTGATTTAAAAAAACATCAATTCATAGCCATAGTTGGAAAAACGGGATCAGGAAAATCAACCATTGTTCAATTATTAACACGAATGTACGATGCCAGTAAGGGAGTTATTGAAATTGATGGACAAGCTATTGACAAGATTAACCTCAAAACACTAAGGGAGTCAATTAGTATAGCACCTCAAGAAGCTTTATTATTTTCCGATACCATTGCCAATAATATCGCCTTTGGCACCAAAAACATAATTGGGCAACAAGAGATTGAAGACGTTTCAAAAAAAGCCGATATTCATAATAATATAATTGATTTCCCAATGGGATATTCTACAACAATTGGTGAACGTGGAGTGACCTTGTCGGGTGGTCAAAAACAACGAATTTCAATTGCCCGTGCTTTTCTTAAACCTTCCTCAATCCTAATTTTGGATGATTGTCTTTCAGCTGTCGATAATGAAACCGAACAAAAAATTATGCAAGAAATAATGAAGTACAAAGGGAAAAAGACGATTATATTAATAAGCCACAAACTTAGCTCGCTTTCGTTTGCTGATGAAATAATAGTATTAGATAAAGGAAAAGTTGCTGAACAAGGCACTCATAATCAGCTCATCAAAAACGAAAGTATTTATTACGATATGTATCAACAACAAAAATCGACACCAGCGAGTATTTGATTTTTTAATTAATATATTTAGATTTGATATCTTAAACTATATAAATAATGAACAGCTACAGAGACGACCAAGAGGAAATATACTCAAATAAAGTTAGAGCTGGTAAAAGAACTTATTTCTTTGATGTAAGATCAACAAAATCCAATGAGTACTATTTGACTATTACTGAAAGTAAAAAAGTGTTTGACGAGGAAGGCAATCATAGCTTTAAAAAACACAAAATCTTTTTGTATAAAGAAGACTTTGAAAAATTCAAAGACGCCTACTTAGATACTATTAAATTTATTGGTGAAAACAACGAAAGAAATGAAAAACAAGACGAGTCATCATCACAAAAAAATGATGAGAACTCTAGTTTTACTGACATAGAATTTGAGGATATTTAGAATCCACCAGTCAATAAAATGAAAGTAATTATAGACAGCACAAAATAGGCCACTAAAGACTGAGCGCCAGCATAATCTTTTGCCATTCGTTGACCAAAAAAAAGCATCAATATAGCCAACATTGATAATGCTACCCCAACAACAGCATAAACAGTATTAGCATATAAAATAATGTTTACAACACCTAATATACAGGCCAATCCAGCCAATAACTCAACAATGGTGATAGACAAAAAAAGAAGCGGTACCATATTACTTAGTGGAGAATTAGAAAAATGCGATTTTAGCCAAATTAGATTCTCACTTCTATCAACTACCTTGTCTATACCAGATTGCAAAAACAATATGGCTAAAAATAAAACACTGACAGATTGTAAAAAAAGCTCTGCATAATGCTGAACAAATACCTGAAAAATTGAAGATAATAGAAACATTGTTTTTAATTTTGGGCACTATTAACATTTTCATCAAAATGTTAAAAAAACAAACCATTTTTTAGTTAGTCAAAATGCAAAAAAATTTATTTTAGTGCCAAAAGTAAACAAAAAATATTGTACCATGAATTTGGTCAACAAGGCACTTAAAGCTTATTAAAAATACCTGTATGAGTAAAATAATTGTTATTGCTAACCAAAAGGGCGGTGTTGGAAAAACAACTACCGCTATTAACCTGTCCGCTTGCTTAGGCGTTCTTGAAAATAATGTTCTCCTAGTTGATGCTGATCCACAAGCCAATTCTACTTCTGGTGTTGGTTTCGACTCAAGAGAAATAAAAACTGGGCTTTATGAATGCCTCATTGATAACATTAACCCCAACCAAGCAATCGTTCAAACAAAAAGTCCTAATCTTGATTTACTTCCTACCAATATAGATTTGGTAGGAGCTGAACTAGAGTTAATTAATCAACCCAATCGAGAATTTATTTTAAAAACTATTTTAGAAAGAATTGAAAAACAATATGACTACGTAATTATTGATTGCGCTCCCTCTCTAGGAATTGTTACTACAAATTCACTCACTGCAGCCAATTCTATTATCATTCCTATACAATGCGAATACTTTGCCTTGGAAGGACTTGGGAAACTACTAAACACTATTAAAATTGTGCAAAGCAGACTAAACAAATCATTGGATATAGAAGGGTTGCTTTTAACCATGTACGATACTCGTCTAAGACTATCTAACCAAGTGGTAGAAGAAGTAAAAACACACTTTCAGGAAATGGTTTTTAACACCATCATTCAGCGAAATGTTCGATTAAGTGAGGCCCCCAGCTTTGGAGAAACCATCATAATGCACGATGCCAACAGTAAAGGAGCCATTAACTACCTAAACCTAGCCAAAGAGATTATTCAAAAAAATATTAAAAGCGAATTACAAACAATCTAATCATGGCAGACAAGAAAAAAGCACTAGGTAAAGGGCTGTCAGCACTTCTAAAAAACCCAAGTACAGATATTACAAGCAATCAAGATATTGACAATTTTAGCCAGACAGTTGGCTCTGTTAGTGAGCTACCACTAAATCAGATTGAAGAAAATCCATTTCAGCCCAGAACAGATTTTGATAATGAGGCTTTACAGGAGTTGACTATTTCCATACAAGAACTTGGAATTATACAGCCACTAACGGTTAGGAAGTTGGGCTACGACAAATACCAACTCATTTCTGGTGAAAGACGATTTAGGGCATCTAAATTAGCTGGACTAATGACTGTACCATCCTACATACGAATTGCTAACGACCAAGAAATGCTTGAAATGGCACTTGTCGAGAACATACAAAGAGAGCAACTTAACCCAGTTGAAATTGCACTAAGCTACCAAAGATTGATCGAAGAATGCAAACTCACTCAAGAAAAAATGAGCTCAAGGGTGGGAAAAAAACGCTCCACCATAACGAATTACCTGAGACTTTTGAAACTACCAGCAGAAATTTTATCAGCACTAAAAAAAGAAGACATTTCTATGGGGCATGCAAGAGCCCTCATAAACATTGACAACCCTGCTACTCAAATACACATTTTCAGAGACGCCATTAGCCATCAATTCACCGTTAGAGAAATTGAACAAATAGTGAAAGACTTTGGCCATTCTAATTACACATCTAAAATAAAAAAAACAACAAGCATTCCACGATTTGAACATCAAAAAATAGCTAATGATTTGTCAAACTCACTAAATAAAGAGGTCAAACTCAAAGTACAGAAAACAGGCAAGGGTCGAGTGGAAATACTATTCCATTCAAAAGAAGAAATGGATGAACTTATAGACCAACTCAAAAAATAATTGAAAACCGTATTATTAATAATTCTAGTAGCTCTTTCTACAGAAACATTCTGTCAACAAACCGACACTACAAAATTTCATTCACCAAGAAAGGCTTCCATTCTCTCAGCCATTGTTCCTGGCGCAGGTCAAGTTTACAACAAAAAATACTGGAAAGTTCCTATTATATACGCCAGTTTTGCTACTGGTATTTATTTTATAAATGACAATCAACAAAAATATAACACCTACAAAAACGCGTTTTTAAGTCGTTCTAATGGTGAAATTGATGACTATTACGACGTTTACAATGAAAGTCAATTAATTACCATTATGGATTACTATGAACGCAACAGAGATGTTTCATACATCATTACCGCTGCCATATATGTTCTTAATATTGTAGATGCAAGTGTTGATGCCCACCTATTCCATTATGATGTAAATGAAGACTTAAGCTTAGAGTGGCAACCTACTATTTATGTAGATACTTATGGAAATAAAACATTGTTTTCATTAAAAATGAATTTTTAACTTTGAAATATGAATATTGCATTGCTTGGTTTTGGTAAAATGGGACAGCTTGTTAAGCAATTGGCCACAAAAAAAGGACACAATATTACAGGAATTGCTAACTCTAGTTCTGACATTCAATCCTTAGACTTCAAAAACGTGGACGTAGCTATTGATTTCAGCACACCGGATTCTGCTTTTGAAAACATTGCCACCGCCCTAAAAAACAACATACCAGTAGTGAGCGGAACAACTGGATGGACTGAAAAGATAAACGAGATACACCAAATGGCAATGGATAATGACACCTCATTTCTACACGCCTCTAACTTTAGCATTGGGGTCAATATATTCTTTGAAATTAATCAGGTGTTGAACAAAATTATGAAGCTACAGACCGACTACTCAGCAAACATTGAAGAAATACATCACACCGAAAAATTAGATATTCCAAGTGGAACAGCCCTTAGCTTACAATCCCAACTAGAACAAAAGGCAACTATCAAAAGCCAACGAATAAACAATATAATCGGCACGCATTCCGTTAGCTACACATCACAAATAGATACCATTAGCATACGCCATGAGGCACACAACAGAAATGGCTTTGCACAAGGGGCAATCTTGGCTGCAGAGTGGATTGCCAATAAAAAAGGGATATTTTCAATGAAAGACATTCTAAATTTAAATCCATCAATATGAATAAGTTAAAACAGACTTTAGGAAAATCCTTCAAGGTCATCATGTTTATTATTTTCACGGTCCTATGGTCCTTGTTCGTTTATCTAATTGACGGAGAATGGTTGTACTTTTTACCACTAATAGTTGGAGATATTTTGTTTTGGGAAACCATTAGTTGGCAATTTTGGAAAAAGAAAGAAAAAAAGAAAAAGAAAGCAAAAAACGAATTAAAAAGCTGGTTCAATGCTATTTTATTTGCCGTTGTTGCTGCCACTATATTAAGAACATTCCTAATTGAGGCCTATACCATCCCAACCTCTTCAATGGAAAAATCTCTGCTTATTGGCGACTTTTTATTTGTAAGTAAGGTAAGTTATGGCCCAAGAGTACCCATAACCCCCCTATCATTCCCGCTTGTTCATCATACACTTCCACTGACCAAAAATACACCAGCCTATCTTAAATGGATCCAACTTGATTATCACCGAATGAAAGGTCTAGGAAATATTGAGAGAAACGACTGTGTGGTTTTCAACTATCCCGCCGACGATGCACTCTATCCCGAACGTCCCGTTGATAAAAAAGAAAATTACATAAAACGATGCGTAGGAATTCCTGGAGATATCATAGAAATAAAAAATACGGATTTATATGTCAATGGCGAACCTCAGCAAATTAATGATAAAATGAAAAATCAGTTTAGATATTACGTCAAAACTGATGGCACTTTATTTAGTGAAAGAACCCTAAAAAAATACAATATATACGAAGGTCAAATGCTATCCAGAGATGGCGATTATGAATTAATGCTAAACGAAAATAGTTTAGAAGCAATTAAACGATTCACATATATTGAAAAAGTAGAAAAAATAGTCGCAAAGAAAGGTGTCAAAATCAAATCACCAGAACTTATTTTTCCAGAAGATCAATTCAATTGGAATTTAGACAACTTTGGTCCTGTTAAAATTCCTAAAAAAGGCACATCAGTAGACATAAATACTAAAACAATAGCATTGTATCGCCGAATTATCGAAACCTACGAAAATAATAAGCTAGAAATTATTGACGATAAAATCTTCATCAATGACATTCCCGCCAGTAGTTACACCTTCAACATGGACTATTATTGGATGATGGGTGACAACAGACATAATTCCCTTGACTCAAGATACTGGGGGTTTGTCCCTGAAGATCACGTTGTTGGAAAAGCCCTATTTATATGGATGAGTTGGGATAAAAACAAAAAAGGTATCAACAAAATTAGATGGAACAGATTATTCAATGCTATTCACTAGCAAATACCTAATCCCATGTGCCTACTTTGGCCCAATTGGTTACTTTGCTCACATAGCTCAAAAAGAATGTTGCATAGAAGTTTGCGATTATTTCACAAAACAAAGCATACGCAATAGATGTCGTATTTATGGTGCTAACGGCACACTACTTCTGACTGTGCCGAAGATTAGAAAAAATAGCTCAAAAACCATTTTCAAAGATTTAAGAATCTCATACGACTGGAATTGGCAAAAAGAACACTGGCAAAGTATAGTAAGTGCCTACAGGGCATCTCCCTATTTTGAGTATTATGAAGATGAACTATACTGTCTAATACATACAAAATACCAATTTTTAATTGATTTGAATTTGGAAGTCAGCCAATTTATTTGTTCTAATTTAGGACTAACTAAAAAATTGATAGTAAGTGAAAAATATGAGGCAACAAGTTCATTTATTGATCTCAGAAATCATACATTTGAACAAGAACGATTAAATCAATACGAACAAGTATTTGAAAATAAACACGGTTTTTTAGCAAACTTGAGTATCTTGGATCTTTTCTTAAATGAAGGTAAAAATTCCAAAGCATACTTAGAATCTATCCAACTTTAACACAACTATCTATGAACTTAGAAAAAAACAAAAACGAGGATAAAATGAAGTTATTAATTTCTGAGATGAATCAGAGGTTAGAAAAAATAAAACTCGGTGGTGGCAAGCAAAAACTTGAAAAACATAACGAACAAGGAAAGTTAACAGCCAGACAACGCATTGAATACTTGATAGATGATAATAGTGATTACATAGAAATAGGTGCATTTGCTGGAGACAATATGTATAAGGAATACGGTGGGTGCCCGTCTGCTGGGGTAGTAGTCGTAATTGGCTATGTAAGTAAAAAACAATGTGTTATAGTGGCTAATGATGCTACTGTCAAAGCCGGTGCTTGGTTTCCCATAACAGCCAAAAAGAACTTAAGAGCACAAGAAATAGCTATGGAAAATAGAATACCTATCATTTACTTGGTTGACAGTGCAGGTGTTTTCTTACCCTTGCAAGATGAAATTTTTCCCGATAAAGAACATTTTGGCAGAATTTTTAGAAACAATGCAAAAATGTCGTCCATGGGCATTACCCAAATATCGGCAGTCATGGGTTCTTGTGTTGCTGGTGGCGCATACCTACCTATAATGAGTGACGAAGCTTTGATAGTCAACAAAACAGGAACTATCTTTTTAGCAGGAAGCTATCTTGTCAAAGCAGCCATTGGAGAAGATATTGACAACGAAACACTTGGGGGAGCAGAAACGCATTGTGAAATTTCTGGTGTTACCGATTACAAATCTGATGATGACCAAGACTGTTTAAACACTATAAAATCCATTATCTGTAAAATTGGCGATTTTGAACAATCTGGATTTAATCGAGTAGAAAGCATTAGTCCCAAACAGAAAACAGAAGAAATTCTGAAAATACTTCCACACAGTAGGGAAAACTCATACGACACAATAGAGATAATAAATTGCCTTGTAGACAGTTCAGAATTCAAAGAATATAAGAAAGGGTACGGAGCAACTATTTTGTGTGGCTATGCTCGAATTGATGGATGGGCCGTTGGTCTAGTAGCTAATCAAAGAAAATTAGTGAAAAATAAAAAAGGAGAAATGCAATTTGGAGGCGTAATTTATTCCGACTCAGCCGACAAAGCCACACGCTTTATAGCTAACTGTAATCAGAAAAAAATTCCATTAGTATTTTTACAAGACGTGACTGGTTTTATGGTAGGTTCTCGATCAGAGCACTCAGGCATAATCAAAGATGGGGCAAAATTAGTCAACGCTATGAGTAATTCTGTTGTTCCAAAATTTACCGTTATAATGGGAAATTCCTATGGTGCTGGGAATTACGCTATGTGTGGGAAAGCTTATGATCCAAGATTGATAGTTGCTTGGCCGTCAGCAAAAATTGCTGTAATGGGTGGTGAACAAGCTGCCAAAGTGTTATTACAAATAGAAAAGTCATCATTGAAACGTAAAGGCAAGACCATTACTAAGGAACAAGAAGAAAAGCTTCTAAAAACCATCACAGAAAGGTACGACAATCAAACATCTCCCTACTATGCGGCTTCAAGATTGTGGGTCGATGCTATCATTGACCCTACCGAAACAAGAAAAGTCATATCAATGGGAATTGAGGCAGCTAACAACGCTCCAATTTCAAAGCCATACAACCCAGGAATCATACAAGTTTAGATTATCATTTCTCAAGTTCAAGCTTTAAACCTCAAATAATTATATTTGCACAATTAGTCAATATAAAATTAATGCTACAAATAACATTACCTGACGGAACCATTAAACAGGTCGAAAAAGGTGTCAGTGCAATGCATATTGCCAAAGATATTAGCGAAGGACTGGCCAGAAACGTGCTAGCCTGTTTGGTGGACGATGAAGTCTGGGATGCCAACCGTCCACTTGAAAGCGATTGTCGTTTAACCCTACTCACATGGGCCGACACTCAAGGAAAACAAACTATGTGGCATTCATCAGCTCATCTGTTAGCAGAAGCATTGGAAGCCATTTTTCCAGGAATTAAATTAGGTATAGGTCCAGCTATTGAAAATGGATTTTATTACGATATTGATTTTGGTGAATACACTGTTTCTTCTGACGACTTTGGAAAAATCGAAGCGAAGATGCTGGAGCTGGCTCGACAAAAGAATGAATTTATAAGAACATGCATATCAAAACAAGAAGCCACGGCTTATTTCAAAGAAAAAAAAGACAAATATAAACTGGAACTTATTGATGGACTTGCTGATGGTAAGATTACTTTTTATTCCCAAGGTCAATTCACTGATTTGTGTAAAGGACCTCATATTCCAAATACCTCGTTTATCAAGTCTGTAAAGCTTTTAAATATAGCAGGGGCTTATTGGAGAGGTAGCGAAGAAAACAAACAACTTACAAGAATTTATGGTATTAGCTTTCCAAAGCAAAAAGAACTAACAGAATACCTCGAATTATTAGAAGAAGCAAAGAAAAGAGACCATAGAAAATTAGGGAAAGAACTAGAATTATTTGCATTTTCACAAACAGTAGGTCAAGGCCTCCCGCTTTGGCTTCCTAAAGGTGCCGCTCTTAGGGAACGACTTGAGAACTTTCTTAAAAAGGCACAAAAAAAAGCAGGTTACGAACAAGTTATCACACCCCATATTGGTAGCAAAGAATTATATGTTTGCTCTGGCCACTACGAAAAGTATGGAGGCGACTCCTTTCAACCCATTCAAACACCCGCCGATAATGAAGAATTTTTGTTGAAACCAATGAATTGCCCTCATCATTGCGAAATATATAAAACCAAACCACGATCGTACAAAGACTTACCACTTCGATATGCAGAATTTGGGACTGTTTACCGTTACGAACAATCAGGTGAGCTTCATGGACTATCCAGAGTAAGAAGTTTTACTCAAGATGACGCTCATATATTTTGCACTCAGGATCAACTCAAAGATGAATTTATCAAAGTAATTGATTTAGTTCTTTACATTTTCAAAACATTAAATTTTGACCAATTTACAGCTCAAATTTCTTTGAGAGATTTAGAAAATCATGAAAAATACATAGGATCAAAAGCAAACTGGGAAAAAGCTGAAAACGCTATTATCGAAGCAACCAATGAAAAAGGAATAAACACAGTTATAGAACATGGTGAAGCTGCTTTCTATGGACCAAAATTAGATTTCATGGTAAAAGATGCTTTAGGCAGAAACTGGCAACTGGGAACAATACAAGTTGATTACAATTTACCAGAGCGCTTTGAACTAGAATACATAGGATCTGACAATAAATCACACAGACCGGTAATGATACATCGAGCTCCATTTGGTTCAATGGAACGCTTTGTAGCAGTTTTAATGGAACATTGCGGAGGATATTTCCCCCTTTGGCTAACACCTGACCAAGTAATAATATTACCAATCAGTGAAAAATATCACGAATACGCAGAAAATATTTTAAATCTGTTAAAAAATAACGATATTCGCGCCCACATTGACGATAGGGCTGAAAAGGCAGGTCGCAAGATTAGAGATGCCGAAATAAGCAAAACACCATTTATGTTGATTGTTGGTGAGAAAGAACAACTGAAACATCAAGTATCAGTCAGAAAACATGGGGGACAAGATTTAGGAAGCATGGGAGTTCAGTCCTTCATTGATTTAGTAAATAAAGAAATTGATGCTTTATTAGAAAATTTTGAATAACACTAAATATAACAGAACATCGCTATAAGAAGAAGAAATAATAATTACAAACGAACTAGAAAAGAAAGTGAGCATAGAATAAATAAATCTATCACAGTGCCGGAGCTTAGACTAGTTGGGGAAAATATAGAAACGGGAATATTCACTTTATCTCAAGCCCTTGATTTGGCAAATCAAATGGGTCTCGACTTAGTAGAAATATCGCCAAAGGCAAACCCACCCGTTTGTAAAATAATAGACTACAAAAAGTTCTTATACGATCAGAAAAAAAAGCAAAAGCTAATAAAAGCAAATGCGAGTAAAACCGTAATAAAAGAAATTCGTTTTGGTCCCAATACCGAAGAACACGATTTAAATTTTAAAACTAAACATGCTTTGAAATTTTTGGAAGAAGGATCAAAAGTAAAAGCATTCGTATTTTTTAGAGGCAGAAGCATCGTTTTCAAAGAAAAGGGAGAAATACTTCTTCTAAAGTTTGCACAAGCGCTGGAAGATTACGGAATAGTAGAACAGATGCCTAAACTAGAAGGAAAACGAATGACTATGTTCATTGCACCAAAAAAGAAAAGTAAATAATTAAAGACAGATTTTATGCCTAAAATGAAAACAAAATCGAGTGCCAAAAAAAGATTCCAACTTACTGGTACTGGTAAAATCAAAAGAAAACACGCTTTTAAAAGTCATATTCTTACTAAGAAAGAAACAAAGCAAAAGCGTAATCTGACTCAATCAACATTAGTTCATAGCTCAGATGAAAAGAATATCAAACAACAACTTTGTTTGTAATTTTTATTAACCAGGTAATTAGCTGTTTTAAGTTCTCTACTAAGAGGCGCTAACTACCAAAAACACAATATTATGCCAAGATCGGTAAACTCAGTAGCTGCAAAAGCTCGTAGAAAAAAAGTATTGAAAGCCGCAAAGGGGTATTTCGGCAGAAGAAAAAACGTTCATACAGTAGCAAAGAATGCGGTTGAAAAAGCCATGCAGTACGCTTATATTGGACGTAAACAAAAGAAAAGAAATTTCCGTTCTCTTTGGATACAACGAATTAGCGCTGGTGCCAAAGAACACGGAATGAATTATTCAACCTTTATGGGAGCTATTGCTAAAGAAGGTATTGAACTAAACAGAAAGGTGTTAGCCGATTTAGCAATGAATCACCCTGAAGCGTTCAAAGTTATAGTTGATAAGGTAAATAAGTAACCTTTTTATTATAGATTATTCATATTTACAAGCTATTAGTAACTCATTTTTGTTACCTTTGGCACAACTTTTAAATAAATTATAATGAATACTGGAACAGTAAAGTTCTTTAACGAAACCAAAGGATACGGTTTTATTAAAGAAGATGAAACCGACAACGAATACTTTGTACACGTGTCAGGAGTAATCGACAAAATTAGTGAAAATGACAAGGTAACATTTGACTTGGAGGAAGGCCGTAAGGGGCTGAACGCTGTCAATGTGAAATTAGCATAAACACAATTACACTCTAACTTAAAGGGCTCAATTTTATTGAGCCCTTTTTTTATTTTAGATCTTCAAGTTCTCTTTTGGCCTCTTTAAAATTAGGATCTATCTCTAAGGTTTTTTTGAAATACAACTTGGCCTGTTCATTCTTTTCTAGTAGCTTACAAGTTAAGCCCATTGCAAAATAGGCAGAGGAATTATTCGTACTAGTTGAAGCAACTATTTCGAAATAGTTTAAAGCCAGTTCAAAATTACGTTCCAAGAGATAGATGTATCCTAAGTTGTAATTGGCATCAATATCATTCGAATCAATTTCTAATATTTGGTTATATACGTCTACAGATAGTGAATATTTTTCATGTTTTTGAAAATACATAGCCAAATTATACAACGATATTATGTTAGAGGAATCTTCTCTAACAGCGTTTTCAAAATAATATTGAGCAAGTGTATCGTTGAGACTTGAGTAAATATGCCCTAATTCGATGTATGATTGAATATGATTGGGATTTTGCTCTACGGCAGTTTGAAATTGCGATTTCGCCATTTGAATATCGCCTACCTCCTTGTAAACTAACCCTTTGTAGTAATATGCTTCAAAATCATTGGGAACTTGTCTCAGGTATGATTTTAATTCTACAAACGACTGCTGATAATTTTGTACTATATAATTTTGTTTCCCTCTTAGCAAAAAAAGAGGCGCAAAATTAATATTCAATTCATTTAACAAAGAATAACTTTTTAAAAAATAAGATGAATTGCTGTCTGAAAAATCAAGATATAGCTTAGCTAAATCATAACGTCTTTTTTGATTTAGAGTGTCCAAATAAAAAAGTTGCTCTTGATCCAATATAGCTCCCGACCAGTTACGGGTTTCTAAAAAAAGATCTCGGCGTATTTTGAGAAGTAGCGAGTCTTTTGGAGTTTTCAACAATTCTTTGCTGACTTCTTCTATGGTCAACTTCTTTGTGGAAGAATCGTCTTTGAAACTACATTGAGAAAAAAAAAATAGAACAATTAGAGTAGAAAAAACCTTAGGCATGAAGATTAATTCTTAGCGCTATTTATTGTATCAATAATTTTTTGTTCTAACTCCTCTGAAAGTTCAGGATTGTCTTGCAAAATTATTTTTACGGCGTCTCGTCCTTGTCCCAACTTATCACCCTGGTAACTGAACCATGAACCGCTTTTTTGTATTACATCAAGATCAACAGCTTTATCTAGGATTTCGCCTGATTTTGAAATTCCTTGTCCGTACATGATATCAAATTCAACGGTTTTGAATGGTGGTGCAACTTTGTTTTTGACGACTTTTACTCTGGTTTTGTTTCCAATAGCTCCATCGGCATCTTTTATTGCCGTACTTTTTCTTACATCTAAACGTATAGACGCATAAAATTTGAGGGCATTCCCTCCAGTGGTAGTTTCAGGGTTTCCAAACATCACACCTATTTTTTCGCGAAGCTGATTAATAAAGACACACGTACAGCCAGTTTTGCTGATAGTACCAGTTAATTTTCTCAAAGCCTTAGACATTAGACGTGCATGAAGTCCTACGGAGGAATCCCCCATTTCTCCTTCAATTTCACTTTTAGGAGTGAGAGCGGCTACCGAATCAATTACTAGAATATCTACCGCACCAGAGCGTATCAAATTATCGGCGATTTCGAGAGCTTGTTCCCCATTATCGGGCTGAGATATTAATAGCTCATCAACGTTGACACCTAGATTGGCAGCATATACTTGATCGAATGCATGCTCAGCATCTATAAATGCTGCGATACCTCCTTGCTGCTGTGCTTGGGCAATAGCATGTATAGCGATGGTGGTTTTTCCAGACGATTCAGGACCATATATCTCAATGATTCTACCACGTGGATAACCTCCAATTCCTAAAGCTAAATCTAAACCTAGCGATCCTGTTGGTATGGCGTCAATATTTTCAACTGGTTTGTCACCCAATCTCATGACGGTTCCCTTGCCATAAGATTTATCCATTTTATCCAGCGTTAGTTGAAGTGCTTTTAACTTGGCGTTTTTTTCTTTATCACTCATATCAATTGCTATTTGTATAATTCTATTATTTGTTGTGAATGCTCTTTGGTCTTAACTTTTGTTATGACCTTTTCTATAAATCCATTTTCATCAATTATAAAAGTTGTTCTATGAATACCTTCGTACTCTTTTCCCATAAACTTCTTAGGGCCCCAAACGCCATAAGATTGAATGATTTCTATGCTTGTATCGGCAAGTAGATCAAATGGCAAATCAAATTTGGAAATAAATTTTTGATGAGATTGCACACTATCGGCACTCACGCCTAAAATTTCAAAACCCATAGATTTTAACTCTGTGTAGTTATCTCTTAAATTACAACTTTCAGCAGTACAGCCTGGTGTGTTGTCCTTCGGGTAAAAAAATAACACAAGCTTTTTACCTTTGAAATCGGCCAATGTTAGCAGTTGGTCATTTTGATTTACAACTTTGAAATTTGGCGCTTTATCACCTTCTTTTAAATTAGTCATCTTAAAGTAAATTTAACAGTACAAAGTACCTAAAATAACTAGTTATAAGCAAAAAGCAGGCTTACGAATTATTAACAAATCAGGTATTCTTTTTAAAATAGGAGCAAAAATGATTTATTCCACATTCATCACACTTGGGTTTCCTTGCTTGACAAACATATCTTCCGTGTAAAATAAGCCAGTGATGGGCAATGGTCAGTTTTGATTTTGGAAAATTCTTAACTAACTGTTTTTCGCAGTCTAAGGGTGTTTTCACTTTGGAGACAAGACCAATTCTTTTAGACACTCTAAAAACATGCGTATCTACTGGCATAGTAGGAACACCAAACAAAACGGAGGCAACGACATTAGCTGTTTTTCGTCCTACACCTGGTAATTTTTGCAAATCATCAACTGTTTTAGGAATCTCACCACCAAACTCACTAACCAGCATAATAGCCATATTGAGTAAGTGACTAGATTTATTGTTTGGATAACTTACCGAACGTATTTTATCAAAAATAGCTTCTTTGGTTGTTTTTGACATTTTTTTTGGGTTTGGAAATGCCTCAAATAAAGAAGGTGTAACTTGATTGACTCTTTTATCGGTACATTGTGCCGAAAGAATAACAGCTACAAGTAATTCAAACCCATTGGTATAGTTTAACTCGGTTTCAGCAACCGGCATATATCGTTCAAAATAATCAACGAATTGACGATAGCGTGTTTTTTTATCCATTTCCAAATGTAAAAAAACCCCTCTTAATTAAAAGAAGGGTTTACAAAAAAAACGTTACTAACTAATTAAGAATGAAATCGATTCGATCTATAATCTTTGAAGGGGCAGAAGAATATGCTCGAGCAAACGATTTTAATTTAAGAATAGTAAACTCTGAAACACTTTCAGGGGCTATTAACCCATCAATCATTTCCATTGAACTTTTCAATGAAAGATAAGACTTTTCTAACTGTGAGTCAGACTTTAAAGAACACTCAAATAGCATAGATTCTTCTTTATTCATTTCCCCGTAAATAAATCGTATGATATCGTTTTGGGTAAAGGTTTTGTTCATATGGTAAAGCATTAAATTATAAATAAAACGCCTCCCAAAACAAATTATTGCACCAAAACTAATTAATTGACAAACTCACGTTTTGTTCCTTCATCAATTTTCTGATATTAATGAGAGCGTAACGCATTCTACCTAAAGCTGTGTTAATGCTAACGCCTGATTTTTCAGCAATTTCTTTGAAGCTCATGTCTTCGTAATGTCGCATTAGCAAAACTTCTCTTTGCTCGACTGGCAAGTCATCTATCAATTTTTTAAGTAATGACATTTGCTCCTCTTTGATAAGCTCATGTTCCCTGGAAATTTCACCATTTCCAATTACATCGAATATATCAAAGTCATTGAAAGATTTAGTATCAGCCATTCTAGGTTGCCTATTGGTTTTTCTAAAATGATCAATCACTAAATTGTGTGAAATACGCATCAACCAAGGTAAAAACTTACCCTCTTCATTGTATTTATTCGATTTTAATGATTTCATAACTTTTAAAAAAGCTTCCTGAAAAATGTCTTCTGATAGCTGCTGATTCTTAATCTTTGAAAAGATAAAGTTCATGACTTTGGTTTCGTGTCTTTTAACTAGCACATCTAGAGCCGTCGGTTTTCCTTTAAGGTAAGCAGACACTAAATCTTTGTCGGAAAAGGTGTGTAATAACATATCTAAACAATTTAATTAATACTAAAAAGAATAGATATGTTCTATAAGCGAAGTGATTTTAGTTAGTGGTCGGTGCATGAAATAAACACTGGCCTTTGGTACAAATATAGATAGGTTTTACCAAAAAACCAAATTATAATTGATTAAATTTGCATTTCCTCTTGAACACACACTTAAATTATGTCAACAAATAATGCTAATATGCCCGACTTTATAAGCGTCAAAGGAGCGCGTATGCACAATTTAAAAAATGTTGACATTGAAATACCTAAAAAAAAGCTAATTGTCATAACAGGTGTTTCTGGTTCAGGAAAATCTTCTTTGGCTTTCGATACGCTTTTCGCAGAGGGTCAACGCCGATACATTGAAAGTTTATCAGCTTATGCCAGACAATTTTTGGGCAAATTACAAAAACCTGAAGTCGAAAGTATTAGTGGTTTGTCTCCTGCTATTGCCATTAAGCAAAAAGTAAACACTCAAAATCCTCGTTCTACTGTAGGCACAACAACCGAAATATATGATTATATAAAATTACTGTATACTAAAATTGGAAAAACCATTTCGCCAATTTCAAATAAAGAGGTCAAAAAACATCAAGTTAATGATGTGGTCAATTACTTCTCTTCAAAAAAGGAAGGCTTGAGAGTCATGATAATGACAAAAGTTAATGTTGAAACCACTGTAGAGGACGCTCTACAAAAAATTTCTTTAAAAGGATTTTCAAGAGTAAAAATAGGTGATACTATCTCCAAGATAAACGATATTAATACTTTAGACATAAGTAATCAGACTATTGAAAATATATGGATAATTATTGATCGTTTAACCACCAACAAACAACCCGATAACTTAAGTCGGCTGGCCGATAGTGTAGAAATAGCATTCAGCGAAGGCAATGGAAAATGTTCTCTAGAAATAGAAAGCGGTGAATTAGTTCATTTTTCAAATCTGTTTGAGAGAGACGGCATAAAATTCATAGAACCTACTGAACACCTTTTCAGCTTCAATAATCCGTATGGAGCATGTAGCAGGTGTGAGGGGTTTGGCACTGTACTTGGAATTGATGAGCAAAAAGTAATCCCAAACATGACTCTTTCGGTATATGAGGGAGCCGTTAGTTGCTGGAAAGGTGAAAAATTACGAAGATGGAAAGATCGATTTATTTTACATTCAGCAAACTATAATTTTCCCGTTCATCGCCCTTATTTAGATCTCAACGAAGAAGAAAAAAAATTGCTTTGGGATGGAGCAAAAGGCGTCAAGGGTATTAGACAATTTTTTTACCTTATCAAAAAAGAAAACTATAAAGTTCAAAATAGAGTTATCCTTGCTAGATATAGAGGAAAAAATAGCTGTCCTGAATGCTTTGGTAGTAGATTGAAAAAAGAAGCCCTTTATGTTCAAGTGGGAGGCAAGACAATTAATGACATTGTAAACCAACCACTAGATAATTTATTATCATTCATTCTTAATTTACCATTAAGTAAAAGTGACAAACTCATTTCTGAAAGAATTTTAAAAGAGATTATCGATAGACTGGTTTTTTTAACTGAGGTAGGCTTGGGGTATCTGACACTCAATAGACTTTCGTCTACACTTTCTGGAGGAGAGTCTCAAAGAATTAATCTAGCTACCTCTTTGGCAAGTAGCCTGGTCGGTTCCATGTATGTTTTGGACGAACCTAGTATAGGTCTTCACTCTAGAGACACCAAACGGCTCATAAAAATATTAAAATCTCTGAGGGATATTGGAAACACCGTTATTGTGGTTGAGCACGATGAAGAAATTATGCTTGAAGCCGATGAGATAATAGATATTGGCCCGCTTGCCGGCAAAAACGGAGGAGAAATTGTCTTTCAAGGAAATCTAAATCAACAAAATGACAAAAGTATTAGTTTAACCTGTGATTATTTAACACACAAAAAAAAGATAAGCACACCATCCAGTCGTAGGAAATTTAGCAAATCGATAGAAATACTAGGTGCTCGTGAAAACAATCTCAAAGGGATTAATGTTAAATTTCCTTTAGAAGCCTTAACTGTGGTTTGTGGTGTTAGTGGATCTGGAAAGAGCACACTAGTTCAACAAATTTTATTTCAAGCCGTTCAAAAAAAAATTCAAGGTTACAGCTCAAACATTGGCGCTCACAAAAGCTTAGAAGGCGATTTCAATAATATTGAACATATCGAATTCATCAATCAGAATCCTATTGGTCGATCTTCAAGGTCGAACCCAGTCACATACCTAAAAGCATTTGACGAGATTAGAACACTTTTTGCTAGACAACCATTGGCCAAAACGAGGAAATATAAAAGTGGGCAGTTTTCTTTCAACGTTCCAGGTGGAAGATGTGAGCATTGCGCTGGTGAAGGAGAAATTACCATCGAAATGCAATTCATGGCCGATATTTTATTGCCTTGCGAAGAGTGTAAAGGGAAGCGTTATAAAAAAGAAACACTCGATATTACATTTTCAGAAAAAACCATAGCGGACGTTCTGGAAATGACCATTGATGAAGCCATTGACTTTTTTAATAAAAATAAACAAGAAAAGATTGTTGAAAAACTGCTACCTCTTCAAAAGGTTGGACTTGGCTACATACAACTTGGTCAATCGTCCAACACTCTTAGCGGTGGTGAAGCACAAAGAATTAAGCTAGCCTACTTCCTAAGCAAAGGGGCAAAAAGTGAAAAAACACTATTCATTTTTGATGAACCCACAACTGGCCTTCATTTTCACGACATCGAAAAATTACTTAAGTCTTTTGATGCTTTAATTGAAAAAGGGCATTCCATTGTCTGTGTTGAACATAATCATGATGTGATAAAATGTGCCGATTGGGTTATTGAACTAGGGCCAGAAGGTGGTCAACAAGGCGGACAGCTCGTTTTTCAAGGAACACCAGAAAAGCTAGCTAAATCTGAAACTTCCTACACAGCTCCATTCATTAGACAAAAACTATGTTCTAGCATCTAAAAAGGATTGTAAAATAATGGTTGCACTGATTTGATCGACCAACGCCTTATTTCGCCTTGCTTTTTTGTTTAAACCTGCGTCAATCATACTTTGAAAAGCCATTTTTGAAGTAAATCGTTCGTCTATTCTTTCTACGATAATGTGTGGAAACAATCGACTAAGCTTTTGAACAAATGGTTCAATGTATTGAGCACTTTCAGAAGGAGTATTATCTAATTTTTTGGCTTGACCCACAATAAAGCAACTCACATTTTCCCTAGCAAGATATTCTTTCAAAAATGAAAAAATATCATTTGAATGAACGGTAGTCAAACCACTGGCAATGAGTTGCTCCGTATCTGTAACAGCTATTCCTACACGTTTACGACCATAGTCTATCGCTAACAATCTTGACATAGCACAAAAATAAAGCAAATAACTATCTTTGTTGAATGAATCAAGATTTAAAAAATTGTATAGAAAACGCCTGGCAAAACCGTCAACTTTTACACGAGGACAAAACTCAAGAAGTCATAAGAGATGTTATTGATAAACTAGACAAAGGAATATGGCGGATTAGTGAAGAGAAAAATGGCAAATGGACAGTAAATGAATGGATAAAAAAAGCCGTTATTTTATACTTCCCTATTCAAGAAATGAAAACTTTAGAAGCCGGTCCTTTGGAGTTTCACGACAAAATGAAGTTAAAAACAAATTATAGTCAACTCGGGGTTCGAGTAGTGCCACATGCCGTGGCACGATACGGTGCATTTTTGGCCAAAGGTGTTATAATGATGCCTTCATACGTCAATATTGGAGCATATGTAGACTCTAATACTATGATAGACACATGGGCAACAGTAGGTTCATGCGCTCAAATTGGAAAAAACGTTCACCTAAGCGGTGGTGTTGGAATAGGTGGCGTGTTAGAGCCTATTCAGGCCTCACCTGTAATAATTGAAGATAATGCATTTATTGGCTCACGATGCATTGTTGTAGAAGGCGTTAAAGTAGGAAAAGAAGCTGTTCTTGGTGCCAATGTAGTTCTTACATCATCAACAAAAATTATTGATGTTTCTGCTAATAATACCGTAGAGTATAAAAGAGAAATTCCAGAGCGTTCGGTCGTCATTCCTGGAACGTATGATAAAAAGTTTAGTGCTGGAAAATTTGGAGTTCCTTGCGCTCTAATAATTGGAAAACGAAAAGAAAGTACTGACAAAAAGACATCTCTTAACAACGCGCTAAGAGATTATAATGTGGCTGTGTGATGAATATCGGTTTTGATGCGAAACGGGCCTACCTAAATAATACTGGATTAGGCAATTACTCTAGAGATACTATTCGTATTTTATCCAATTTTTACCCGTCAAATCACTACCATTTGTTCACACCCAAAGCAGTTAAAAACAAACGGCTAGACTTTATCCAAAGTCAACCAAATATAAAGGTTCATACACCACAAAGAATTTTGCATAAAAGCATACCATCCTTGTGGCGGTCACTTTCACTAACACATGAAATTGAAAAGTATAATTTAGATATTTATCATGGTTTAAGTCATGAGTTGCCTATTGGTGTTCAACGTAAAAAAACTAAAACAGTAGTCAGTGTTCACGATTTAATTGCTATTCGTTTTCCTCAGTTTTTTAGTGCTTTAGATCGATATTCATACGTTAAAAAAAGCCGATACGCTTGTCAAATTGCTGATAAAATAATTGCAGTTAGTCAACAGACTAAAGAGGATATCATTCGTTTTTTTGAAATTGATGAAAGAAAAATTGAAGTCGTTTACCAAGGATGTAATTCGGTTTTTCAAAAGAATATAACCGACTCAATTCTAAAAGAAGTTAGAATAAGGTATCACCTTCCTGAGAAATACCTTTTGTATGTTGGCACCATTGAAGAGCGAAAAAACCTAATGAGCTTACTAAAAACTGTAAAGCAACTTCCAGATTATCAATTAGTAGTTATTGGAAACGGAAAGGCGTACAAGACACAATGCCTGAAATACATAGAAGCCAACAATATGCAAAAGCAAATCATTTTTTTAAGTCACTTATCACTGGATGAAATGGCGGCTGTATATCGTCAGGCACACTTAATGATATACCCTTCTTTTTTTGAAGGTTTTGGCATTCCTATTTTGGAAGCCCTTTTTTCAGAAATACCAGTTATAACAACAATGGGCGGTTGTTTTTCAGAGGCCGGCGGACCAAACAGCTCATACATTAATCCAAGCGATATAGAACAGTTAAAGCATGAAATTATAGACATAAGTAACAATGTTGAACGACGAAATTTGATGATAGAATCAGGTAAAAAATACGCTAACAATTTCACCGACCAAAACATCGCCAAACGTCTATTTTCCATATATCAAAATATGTTATGAAAAACGAAATCAAACAATGCATTGATGTACTAAAAAATGGTGGCCTAATACTCTATCCGACGGATACTATTTGGGGAATAGGTTGTGATGCGACTAATGCCAAAGCAATTCAAAACATATATAAACTGAAAGGCAGAGCTGCTAGCAAAGCATTAATCACTCTAGTAGGATCAGAACGTATGCTAGAAAAAATAGTAGTTGACATGCCTTACATTGCCTGGGATTTGATCGGTCAGTCCATTAATCCTTTAACTATCATTTATGATGAAGTGAACACCATCTCGAACAATGCTAAAGCACAAGATGGATCGTGTGGAGTACGACTAGTAAAGCAGGGGTTTTGTCAAAAGTTAATTAATCAATTCGGAAAACCGATTATTTCAACCTCTGCTAATGTAAGTGGCGCTACCAGCCCACGAACATTTACTGAAATTGATAACCGTGTTTTGAATGGCGTAAATTTCATTGTAAATTTCGGGCAAAATAATCAAACCAAAAATAAGGCCTCAAACATAATTAAATTGAGTAAAGGTGGAGCAGTTAAAATTATAAGATAAAAGTGAACTTAAAAGATCAAATTACTCATCCTATTTTTAGTATTGTTTCAAAAGCAGCTGATGATTTGGGTTACGAGACGTATGTGATAGGCGGCTTTGTAAGAGATTTGTTGATGAAAAGAAATCAACCCAAAGATATTGACTTTGTGTGTGTTGGTAGTGGTATCGAATTGGCAAAACAAGTACAATCATTGATAGGAAGCAACTACCCGATTCAAATTTTTAAAAATTTTGGTACCGCTATGCTGAAGTATGATCAATTCGATTTAGAATTTGTAGGTGCAAGAAAAGAATCTTACAGAAAAGAATCTAGAAAGCCTATAGTAGAAGATGGCACTTTGGAGGATGATCAAAATCGAAGAGATTTCACCATCAATGCACTAGCAATTAGTTTAAATAAGTCGCACTTTGGACAACTTTTAGACTCTTTTAACGGTTTGAATGACTTAAACAATAAGGTGCTAAAAACCCCAACTTTTGCTGACACCACATACTCGGATGATCCACTTCGTATGATGAGGGCTATTCGATTTTCATGTCAACTAGATTTTAGAATTTGTGAAGAATCTTTACTATCAATAAAAAAAAATCGTGATCGAATAACTATTATTTCCCAAGAACGAATAACCGATGAGCTCAATAAAATCATACTATGTTCTAAACCATCTCAAGGATTTAAACTCCTCTTTGAAACAGGATTGCTACATTATTTTTTTCCAAAACTTGTGGCCCTACATGGGATAGAAACAATCGACAACAAAAGTCACAAAGACAACTTCTTTCATACCTTAGAAGTACTTGACAACATCAGCCAACACACCAATAACCTTTGGCTTAGATGGGCCGCTATTTTACACGATATTGCTAAACCAGACACCAAGCGATTTGAGGAATCAGTGGGCTGGACATTTCATGGTCATGAATTTATTGGATCAAAAATGGTTCCAAAAATTTTCAAATCACTGAAACTGCCCCTCAACGAAAAAATGAAATACGTTCAAAAGCTCGTTCGATTACACCTACGACCTATTGTTTTAGCCCAAGAAATCGTCACTGACTCAGCAGTTAGAAGACTATTATTTGACGCTGGTGATGATATTGATGACTTAATGATCTTGTGCGATGCCGATATAACATCAAAAAACCCTGCCCGAGTTAAGCGATATTTGAACAATTTTCAAATTGTACGAAAAAAAATAAAAGACGTTGAAGAAAAGGATCAAATTCGGAATATGCAACCACCAATAAGGGGTGAAGAAATAATAGAATTATTTGATATAAAACCTAGCAAAGAAGTCGGCATACTAAAATCAGCAATTAAAAACGCTATTTTGGATGGACACATTTCTAACAACAAAGAAGAAGCGAAACGTTTTTTATTAGAAAAGGCCAAAGAAATGGGCCTTAATCCAAAACAATAAACACATAAATTATGACCATTAAACTAAGCATTGTTCTCGATAATAAAATTGATATTTTTAGAGAAATTAATATATGTTCTGATTCGACATTATTTACACTACACAAATACATTGTCGAAATATTTAATTTAGAGAAAAATGAAATGGCTGCGTTTTACCACACTGATGATGATTGGGAACAAGGACAAGAAATACCACTAGTATCAATGCGAAAAAATGAAAAAGAAATGAAAGACTTTTTTTTATGTGATATATTTACAACCGAGCAACGTTTATTGTACGTAAATAATTTTTTACTCATGTGGCGTTTTATGATAGAGGTTACAGAGGTTGATGATAAGAACATAATAAAACAACCTGTGACAGTCTTGTCTTTTGGCACTTTGCCCAAAGAATCACCTAACATACAATTCATTTCTGATAGCGATAACTTTTTAGAGGAGGACGACCTTTATGACGACGGTTTTGACGAGTTTAATGAGTTTGAAAATTATGAAGGGTATTAAAAAAAAACTCATCGTTATATACGGACCAACAGCGAGTGGAAAAACCAGTCTAGCTATCAAGCTAGCCAAACAGTACAATACAGAAATCATATCTGCCGATTCGCGCCAATTTTTTAAAGAAATGCGTATTGGGACAGCCGTGCCTAGCAAAAGTGAACTGGAGAGTGTAAAACACCATTTTATTCAACATATTAGTATACATGACGACTACAACGTAGGCATTTTTGAAGCTCAAGCTAGTAAACTAATTTATTCCCTGTTTGAAAAACACAATACTTTAATATTAGTTGGCGGATCAGGACTTTACATAGACGCCCTGTGTTATGGCTTAGATAAATTTCCTGAAATTGAGCCTGCTATTAGGCAATCGTTGAGAAATGAGTATTCACTAAAAGGAAAAATATGGCTTCAAAATGAAGTTGGCAAACTTGATCCCATTTTTTTAAAAAATGCAGACAGAAATAACCACCAAAGACTTCTGAGGTGTTTAGAGGTATGCATACAAAGTGGACAGCCATTCAGCAATTTTCTTAATAAAAAAAAGAAAGACAAACCATTTGACTTATTGTTTAAGTCCATTCAATTGGATAGAGACACGCTTTACGATAGAATTAATAAACGAGTGGATGAGATGATGGATTTGGGCTTATTGGATGAAGTAGAACAGTTAATTCCGTTTAAACATCACAACGCTCTACAAACCGTCGGATACAAAGAGCTATTTGCCTATTTAAACAATGAAACCAATCTAAACGACGCTGTCGATCTTATAAAAAGAAATAGCAGACGCTATGCCAAAAGACAAATTACATGGCTAAAGAAATACCCCCTTGAATGGGTTTAATTATTTTTAGTAAAAAACGGATAGTGTCCCTCTTAATTTTTGATGTCCATTTTTTAGTATTATTGAATAAAAATAAACACCCTCCTTGACATAAACGCCATTTTTGCTTTTACCATCCCATGCCAATTGATACCCCTCCGACTCAAATACTTTAACACCCCATCTATTGTAAATAATTACTCGAGTATCATCATAAATAAAAGAATTATTTATATTCCATGTATCATTAATCTGATCACCATTTGGACTAAACGCATTGTATAAGCAACTGTCGATGAGTGCTGGTACCTCCAACTGGTCACTAAACTCACAGCCGTTATTGTCTATTACGTTTAGTGTATACAATTGTGGGGAGAGATTTTCAATCACTTCTGTCATTTCCCCCGTATTCCAAAGATATTGATAGGGAGCTGTACCCCCACTTATCGAAGCGTCTATTGAGCTAAAATCTTCCTCAAAACAATCCACTTCATCCACCATATCTGAGTTTAGCTCATCAATGGTTATCTCAAATGAATATAAACAGCCAAATTTATCCAAAATAGTACAAGTGTAGTCTCCAGGACACAAACCGTCAGTATAGACTGAATCAGTTTGTCCATCTTGCAACTCATTATTAAGTTTCCATGAATAACTAAAGGGACGAACACCCCCACTTTCTACTAAAAGTGTGGAACTTTCTTGATTGATTTCACCTTCTACAGGAGTAATAGTAACCTGAGATGAATCAATACATTGTCTTGACGTTACAGCATCAAACACATGTATGTCATAAGTTCCAGGACACAACGCATAAGCTATGCAACTATCTACACTAAAAATAGTATCAGTGCTGTTTAAAATAAAACCAAATGGAGCTAGACCTCCTTCCACGCATACAATGAGGGAATCTTCTTGTGTAAGGGATGAAATAACTAGTGGAGTACTGACTTGAACCACAGTAATAGGATTAGTATGTCCAACAGTAAAAAGACATGAAAGAGAATCTTGTATGGTTACTGAATACAAACCTACATTGACACTATCAATGGTGAAGTTATCAGCATGTAAACTGGAAGCGTAAATTGTATCAAAACTACCATTAGTTATCACACCCAAGTTGTATGGCGGATAACCACCCATTATATTTTGAATCGATATTTCTCCAAATTCTTCACACGACTCTAGATTATCAACACCATAATCAAAAGAGAGCGGAATAGGATCAAAAAACGAAAACGACTCTTCTACTGTATCATTTGAACTAGTAACAATTCTTAATTGATAGTTGCCAGCGTATAAGAGGGAATCTAAACTAAAAACTCCTGGGTTTTGAATCACATCAGGAGTATATGTATTTTGATCAAAAATTTGACCATTTTTAATTAGTAAAACATTATACGGAAAATCAGCAGGACTAACACTTACGCTAAGATAGGTGTAGAGACCAACACACTTAAAAGTGTCTGAACCAGCGATTAGGTTCGACTGGTTAAAATTTAACGACATGGTGGCTGTTTGAGAAAAACAAACTAAATGAAAGCAACCTACTAGCAGAATTAAAAGACGTTTTTTCATATTTCAAATATACTATTTTCTATTTATTTTCTATGTGAAAATTACATAACTGAGAAATGGGCTTTTCTATAACATTCACTACACTAACATTATGCCTCGCGCAACAGTATTTCAACTCATCAGAAAAAAAATGAGCTACCGAGCCTGTAAACGAAATAGAATTTATGGAAAACGGCAATAAACTGGTAGCTATAAATGCTTCAAAGTTTTCACGAATAATGGATTTTATTTGAGGGTGTTCCTTATGGCCGTAAATAATTTTTGAATAAGAAGCAAGGTACCTATTTGGAAATGAATGGGAATAAAGCTCATTCAAAATGGTTCGCTTGTCGGCATCTACTGCAGCCACGATCTCATCATCTAGTTTATCGGTCATATAATGAGTTAAAAAAATTTTACCCAAAAAATTTCCACTTCCCTCATCGCCTAATAAATATCCTAAACTGGTCGTATATGGTTTTATATTAGTACCATCAAAATAAGCCACATTTGATCCCGTCCCCAGAATACCTATTACCCCTTTTGAAGTTCCTAATAGAGCTCGGGCCGAAGCCAATAAATCAGAATGTACGTGTATGTTTGTGTTAACAAAAAAGATTGCTAAAATATTGGCTAACCAGCCTGTTTTTTCTTTGCCATCACAACCGGCTCCATAGAAATAAAGATGACTGACTTCCTCAAACGGTATTTTAATGCTTTTAAGAGTGTCAATAATAGTTTGTTGATTGACAATAAATGGATTTAGTCCAATGGTACGAATTGAAGTGATGGATTCATCATTATGTATTAATCGCCAATCGGTTTTTGTGCTACCACTTTCAGCTATCAATATCATAGGTTCGAATTACTTGATACGCTTCTCCTTCATGCGCTAGTAAGGAATTGGGAAATACCGAACACGCTTCTTCTAAAAGTGGTTTTAAATCAAAATATCGTTGGGAATAATGGCCAATAATTAATAGTCCAACTTGTGCTTTTTTAGCAATAGTCGCTGCCTCCTTTGCCGTTGAATGCATGGTAATCTTTGCCCGTTCTTTCATCTCATCTAAAAAGGTGGCCTCATGGTATAAAATATCAACTCCATGTATTTGTGGAACAATAGATTCGAAATATGTGGTGTCGGAGCAAAAAGCAAATGAACGTGATTTTTGTGCTGGACGGGTTAATTCCAAATGCGGTATTATCTGCCCGTCTGTACTAAGGAAATCACCACCAGACTTAATATCTGGTATTTTACTTGCTGGAATAGCGTATTCTTCAATTTTCTCTCTTCTCATGCGGCGAGGTTTTTGCTTTTCTTTAAAAAGAAAGCCACAGCAGGGTAATGAATGGTTAAGAGGAATAGTGTGTACAGTAACATCTTTGTTTTCCATGATTAGTTCAGGCTTTTTGAAATCAAAATCATGAAAAAATAACGGATAACACAGTTCAGTTTTTGATGCTTCTAATTGGACAAATATTATTTCTTTAAGTTGAGAAGGACCATGAATGTGTAACTCTTTCTCACGACCCATTAAATGCATGCTTGAAATAAAACCTATAAGTCCAAAATAATGATCTCCATGAAGATGTGATATAAAAACATGGCTAATATTTTGCATTCTTAGCTTATACTTTCGGAGTTGGAGTTGAGTACCTTCACCGCAATCTATTAAAAAGTATTTACCAACCACGTTCAGCAATTGAGCGGTTGGTTTCCTGTGATTCGTCGGCACGGCCGAATTACATCCAAGGATAGTAAGTTGAAATGGCATTATTTATCAGTAATTATTAATTTTTTAGTTAGTACACTTTGACCATCAGAAACACTATAAAAATAGATTCCTGACGTATACGAATTGGCATCAATTTTTATGGTATTGAGTCCAGCTAAAGCTTGTAACTGCTCATCATGAATAGTTCTTCCCATCAAATCAACTATCACAAATTGGTATGAATATTGATTAGTTGAGTAAAGTTCGAAGACGGAAAAATCAGAAAAAGGGTTTGGTGTATTTTGGGTAATATCAAAATCATTATTCAATTCGTTGTCAACAGATACTGAGTTTTGAACTATCAATTTATATCCATCAATTACTTCATATTGATTTAGCTGTTCGTATAAGGTAGTGGAGCCCAATCCTGGTACGTTGACTGTTCCATCAATAAGAATTTCTATGTTGTGTTCACCTAATTCATTTACACTTGGGGTACCAAACAATGTTACGCATCCGATATCATCACCCACATATATTGAATCCGAATTAGAAATGTATGTTGACATAATATCAGGTAAGCCGTTAATTTCGACTAATTTAATTTCTGAAATACCAAGTTGAGAAATATTAACTGGAACCCCAAATACATCAATTTGATAGTTTTCACCCATAACTTCTCCTACGGTTCCTGGAGTCTTAATCTGAATGTGTTCTTCATAATAAACATCTTTGACAGCCAAGGGCAGATTTTCAATAGTATCGGGCCACAAACCAAAGGTTGAATCTTGTAAAATTACATCGGGTACGCAGGGATTGATTTGCGAAAAGGAATGAATTCCAAAAAATAAAAATGTGATAAGTAGTAACTGTTTCATAGTTGTATTTATTGATTAAGCTGTCGTTCAATATTCTCAAGTTCTACTATATCAAATGCTTCTTGAAGCGTCGGCACAGGCATCCAATCTGAATTGGTGTGTTCTGTGGATACTATGACAAAAGAATTATCCCCAACAAGTTTTTTTCCAAATTTAGCAAACTTTGTAAACAAATGTATATCTGAGCAATCGAATTCCAATAAATTTAGAATTAAATGAGAGGCCTTTTCATTGTACAGTGCGCTAATAAAACTTAGGTTATCAATCTGACCAATAAGTTTAACCACCAAACATTCGTTTTCAATTGTCGATGAGTACATTTATTTTTTTATTGAGTTTGCTAATAGATACAAGACTGCCATTCTTATGGCCACACCATTTTCCACTTGATGAAGAATGATGGACTGCTTAGAGTCAGCCACATCAGAGGTAATTTCAACACCACGATTTATAGGACCTGGATGCATAACGGTTATTTGATTAGAAAGCGAGTCTAATCGCTCCTTATTTAGCCCATATAAAGACGAATATTCCTTGTTGGAAGGAAAGAAGTTGATGTCTTGACGTTCTAACTGAATTCTAAGCATATTGGCCACATCACACCATTCCAAAGCCTTCATAAGATTAGGCTCGTAACTAACACCTAGAGATTCTATGTATTTAGGCATAAGCGTTGAAGGACCACAAACTTTAACTCCGGCGCCAAGAATTTTCAAACAATAAATGTTTGATAGCGCTACTCTTGAATGTAAAATATCACCAATTATGACAACTTTCTTACCTTTTACATTTCCTAGCTTTTCTCTTATTGAATAAGCGTCAAGCAAGGCTTGTGTGGGATGCTCGTGAGCACCATCACCTGCGTTTATTATTGGAATGTCAATGTGTCTTGACAAAAAAGACGCTGCCCCAACGTTTGGATGACGCAAAACTATCATATCAACCTTCATTGCCAAAATGTTGTTGACGGTATCTAACAATGTTTCACCCTTTTTAACAGAAGATGAGGAAGCCGAAAAGTTTAAAATGTCGGCAGATAGTCGCTTTTCAGCTAACTCAAATGAAAGTTTTGTTCGTGTAGAGTTTTCAAAAAATAAATTGGCAATAGTCATGTCTCTTAGCGAAGGGACTTTTCTTATTGGTCGGTTGATGACTTCTTTGAAATTATCGGCCAACTTAAAAATGAGCTCTATATCTTTGAGCTGAAGATTCTTTATCCCCAATAAATGTTTGACACTTAACTCACTCATGAACTTTTTAAAATTACTCTTTCATTGTCTCCCCACTCTACAGAGACTCTTTCATCAGCCACTACATCGATAGTCAATCCGACATAATTTGGTTGTATTGGAACGTGACGACTTAGGCGTCTATCTATTAGTACTAACAACTCCACCGATTTCGGCCTACCATAATCATAAAGGGCATCCATTGCGGCACGAACCGATCGACCTGTAAATAACACATCATCTATGAGAACCACTTTTTTACCTTCCGTTGACACATTCAACTCTGTAGAGTTGACTGTCAGTGGATTGTCTCGCCTTCTGAAATCATCACGATAAAATGAAATATCTAATGAGCCGAAAGCTAACTTGGAAGTAGTGAATTTGTCTTCTAAAATACTTTTTATTTTAGAACATAATTTAACACCCCTAGGCTGTAAACCAATAAGAACAGATTCCGAAAAATTATCGTGATTTTCAATTAATTGTTGACACAATCGATGGATTGTTATTTGAAGATGTTGTTGATCAAGTATGTTTCTGGGCTTGCTCATTTCAGAATGCAAATATATATCTTTATTTTTTTTCAAAAAAAAGACCCTATGAAATCATAAGGTCTTTCTTTTATTCAAGGAAAATAGATTATTTCTTTTCTTTTTTATTCATGCTTTCTTTCAAAGCAATCAATTCGTCCATATCCCCTAGGGTGCTCTTTTGTTGGGAATTTTGAACTCGTTTTACCTTTTCTTTTGTTCGTTTCTCTTGGTCATTTTTCATCTGTTTGAAAATAACAGAATGTGACACAACAATCTTTTGAGAATCTTTCAAAAATTCAAGTACTCGAAACTGAAGTTTTTCACCTTTCTCCACTTTGCTACCATCCTCCTTCGCAAGGTGTCTTTTAGGAGCAAAGGCCTCAACGCCATGTGTGAGGGTAATAGTGGCACCATTTTTGGTAACATCGCCAACTTCACCTTCGTGCTCTGACCCTTCAAAGAAAGTACTTTCATAGCCATCCCAAGGATTGTCTTGTAGTTGCTTCACTCCAAGACTAATCTTTCTTGACTCCATATCCAATTCCAAGACCTTAGCTTGGATTTCAGACCCTACTTTCGTAAATTCTGATGGATGCTTTATTTTCTTCTCCCAAGAAAGATCTGAAATATGAATGAGACCATCAACACCTTCTTCTAACTCAACGAAAATACCAAAATTGGTAAAGTTTCTTACAAGGACTTTATGCTCACTACCTGCAGGGAATTTCTCAACTATTGCATTCCATGGGTCTGGTTGTAATTGCTTCATTCCCAGAGACATCTTGCGTTCTTCTCTGTCAAGAGTAAGAATTTGGGCTTCAATCTCTTGACCAACCTTTAGGAAGTCACTGGCACTTCTAAGATGGGTAGACCAAGACATTTCGGAAACGTGAACTAAAGCTTCAACTCCTGGCTTAACCTCAACAAAAGCGCCATAGTCCGCTACTACTACTACTTTACCATTAATGGTATCGCCAACAGCAATGTTTTCTTCCAAGGCATCCCAAGGATGCGATGTTAATTGCTTCAATCCTAGTTGGATTCGCTTCTTATCGTCATCAAACTCAAGAATAACAACATTAATAGTTGAATCCAATTCAACAATTTCATCAGGATGATTAACTCTTCCCCAAGATAAATCGGTGATATGAATAAGACCGTCTATTCCTCCTAAATCAATAAACACACCGTAAGAAGTGATATTTTTGACCGTTCCTTCAAGTACTTGACCAACTTCCAACTTGGTCATAATTTCTTTTTTCTGCTCTTCAAGATCAGCTTCAATTAAGGCCTTGTGAGAAACAACTACATTTCTGAATTCGTGGTTAATTTTTACAACTTTGAATTCCATTTTCTTTCCAACATATTCATCATAATCTCTGATAGGCTTAATATCAATTTGAGAGCCGGGTAAGAAGGCCTCTAATCCAAGCACTTCAACAATCATACCGCCCTTAGTTCTACACTTAATTAACCCTTCAACTACGATATCTTTGTCAAACGCTTCATTGACTTTTTCCCAAGAACGGAATACACGTGCCTTCTTGTGAGAAAGTATTAGTTGACCTTTTTTATCTTCTTTCTTTTCAACAAGTACTTCTACTGTGTCTCCAACTTGGAAATCTTCTTTATATCTAAACTCATTTCTGGAAATGATACCATCCGACTTATAGTTAATGTTAACTATGACTTCTCTATCAGTAATTGACACTACTCTACCGTCTATTACTTGATCAGACTCAATGGTATTTAACGTTGACAAGTAGTCTTTCTCTAGTACTTCACGCTCAGAAGTAGTATACTCCTCATCTCCTTTTTCAAAGGACTCCCAATCAAAATCAACATCTTCTTCCTGACTATTAGGTGTAGTAGCTGCTAGCGAATCATCAAAAGTAGTTTCCTCTGATTCAACGGTGTTTTCATGAGAAGTAGCTTCTTCTTGTGAATCAGAAGTTATTTCTTTTTCTTTTTCATCTATTGCTTGATCAACTGTTTCTTCCTTTGGAGAGTCCTCAACAACCGATTCTTTAGAAACCTCACTTTTAGTAGCAGACTGTTCAACAACTTCATCTGTTGAAACTTCTTCAATTGTATTCTCTGATTTAGTTTTTGGAGTAGCTTTTGTTTTCTTTGAGGTAGCCTTTGTTGTTTTTTTTTCAGTTTTTTTAGCCGTTGGCTTCTTCTTTTCTGACATAATGATGTCTTCTATTTGTATTTCACAAAATTAATGAAGGGATATACAGCGAATAAATCCGTGAAAGCATTTTAATAACTAGTTGATTCCTTGTCCCTTCTTACGCACAAGGGGATGCAAAATTAAAAAAAAATCTGAAATGACACTCAATATTGATGTGTTTTAAAAAATCTACAATAACTGATGAAAAATTAAGTACTCATTAAACTTAAAAGATGGCTTATTTGTAAAAAATGCATAAACTGAAGAACCACTACCGCTTAATGAAGAATAAATGGCGCCTGCACCATCAAGTTGTTGTTTTATATTGGCTATGTTTGGGTGTTTTTCAAACACTCCGTCTTCAAAATCATTAGATAAACGCCATTCACTAATGGGTTTTTTAATTTCTTCTAGAATAGGATAGTTTGGCTGTTTCGGTACTATCTTGGAAAATGCTTCTTTGGTAGAAACAAAGATTGAAGGGTAAACCACAACAAGGTGATAACCAGACAAATCAAAAGATACGGAAGTCAATTGTTCTCCAACTCCTTGTGCTAGTGATGGTCTGTTTTCTATAAAAAACGGACAATCTGCACCGCATTGAAGAGCATACTCCATTAGTTTTTTTTTCGGGAGGCGCAAATCGAACAACTTATCTAAGGCCATTAAAGTAAAACTAGCATCCGATGATCCCCCTCCAAGACCAGCCCCAATTGGTATATTTTTGTGTAAATGAACGTGAACATTTGGAATATCGTAGTTATTTTTTAGTAGATCAAAAGCCTTTTTACAACTATTACGTTCTGGATTAATTGTTATTCCAGAAGATGAAAAAGTAAATTGCTTTGCAGGTATTATTTCTAAAACATCTTTCCAATTTATTGGAAAAAATAAGGTTTCAAGATTGTGGTATCCATCCTCCCGTTTATTGACTATATTGAGGCCAATGTTTATTTTTGCGTTTGGAAAAAGTATCAACTGTTTTGAAATTAGTTGTTAACAAAAGCAAATGTAATGACATAAATTTTCTAAACTTGAATTTCTTTTTATTTATTTTGAACTTTATTAAATTTAAACATGACAAAAATTGAGTACCTTGACTTTGAAAAGCCCATTGAAGATTTAGTCAATAATTTACAGCAAGCTGAAGAATTAGGTAGGGATGGTATTGAAGTAAAGCAAACAGTAACCGATCTAAAGAAAAAGCTAACCAAAAAAAAGAAAGAAATTTATTCCAAGCTAACGGCCTGGCAAAGAGTTCAGATTTCACGCCATCCGAATCGACCATATACACTTGATTACATTTCAAAAATTAGTGACGAATTCATTGAGTTACATGGTGACAGAACCGTTAAAGATGATAAGGCAATGGTTGGCGGTTGGGCAAAAATCGATGATCAAACCTTTATGCTAATCGGTCAACAAAAAGGTAAAAACACAAAAATGCGTCAATTTCGTAATTTTGGAATGGCTAATCCCGAAGGATATAGAAAAGCATTGCGACTAATGAAGATGGCCGAAAAATTTAATAGACCGGTAGTTACATTTATTGATACACCTGGAGCATATCCAGGATTGGAAGCAGAAGAAAGAGGACAAGGTGAAGCTATTGCTAGAAACCTAATTGAAATGATTCAACTAAAAGTGCCCATTATATGTATAATCATAGGAGAAGGGGCATCAGGCGGTGCTCTTGGAATTGGCATTGGTGACAAAGTAATGATGCTCGAAAACACCTGGTATTCAGTCATTTCTCCCGAATCCTGCTCATCCATATTGTGGAGAAATTGGGACAACAAAAAACTGGCCGCTGACGCTTTGAAACTGACAGCCAACGATATGCTTAAAAACGAACTAATCGATGGCATTATCAAAGAACCAATTGATGGTGCTCATAGAGATACTGATGCAATTTGCAAAACAGTTAAGCAAACGATTCTTAAGTTGAACAAGGAACTACAAAAGCAGAGTGCTGAAAGTAGAATAAATAAACGCATAGAAAAATTTAGTAACATGGGTATTTTTAAGGAATAGATAATGAGCAAAAAGACAGTTTTAAAACCAAAAGTACAACCATCTTCAGATGGTAAACTTCCGCCTCAAGCATTAGATTTGGAACAGGCAGTTCTAGGCGCTTTGATGATTGACAACGACGCTTTATCAAACGCTATTGAACTACTTAAACCAGAAAGTTTTTACCAGCCAGAGCACCAAAAAATATTCTCAGCTATTGAAGATTTGTTTAACAATACTGAACGAATTGACATACTTACAGTTACTAACCTTCTGAAACAAAAAGGTGATTTAAAGGAGGTTGGTGGAGCCGCCTTTGTTTCAAAACTTACAGAGCGAGTAGCCTCTGCTGCAAATATTGAAACACATGCTAGAATAATAGCCCAAAAATTCATTCAGCGTGAACTCATCAGAATTTCTTCAAACACCATAAAAGATGCATACGAAGATACAACTGATGTGTTCGACTTACTTAATAACGCTGAACAAGGATTATTTGAAATTTCTGAGGGCAACATCCGAAAGAATTATGATAAAATGAGTACGCTTATACGTCAAGCACTCGAAAAAATAGAAGATGTAAAAAACAAACAAGATGGCTTAAGTGGTGTTCCATCTGGCTTTACTGATCTTGATCGTGTCACCTCAGGTTGGCAACCATCTGACCTAATTGTCATAGCTGCACGACCAGGTATGGGAAAAACAGCATTTGTCCTTTCTATGGCCAGAAATACTTCCGTAAACTTCCAAAAACCCACTGCCATATTTTCTTTGGAAATGTCTTCCGTACAACTTGTCAATCGTTTAATTTCAAGTGAATCAGCCATTCCTGCAGAAAAACTTAGAAAAGGAAATCTTGAAGAACATGAGTGGATACAGCTAAATCAACAGATATCTTCATTATCCGAAGCGCCATTGTTTATTGATGATACTCCTGCCCTCACTGTTTTTGAACTAAGGGCTAAATGTAGACGACTTGTTAGAAACAACGGTGTTGAGCTAGTTATCATTGACTATTTGCAACTTATGCATTCGGGAAATTCTAATAAAAGTGGCAACAGAGAACAAGAAATCAGCACAATTTCGCGTTCACTAAAAAGCATTGCCAAAGAATTAAATATACCCATAATTGCACTATCACAATTGAGCAGAGCCGTAGAAACACGGGGAGGCGACAAGCGACCAATGCTCTCCGATCTTCGGGAGTCGGGCGCAATTGAACAAGATGCTGATATTGTATGCTTTATATACAGGCCTGACTACTACGGCTTTACAGAATGGCCCGACACTAGCCCAGGACAAGATCCAGATTGCCAAGGTCAAGGTGAGGTAATCATCGCCAAACACAGAAATGGATCCTTAGAAAATATACGTTTGCGTTTTATTGCTCATTTAGCCAAATTCACAGATCTTGATTCATTTGGAATTAGCAATAATGATGTCCTTCCATCTAGTATGAACAACGAAGCGCCATTTTGATTCGTATGAAAACACTCTTTATTTTTTGGTTTTTATTGCTAAAAACACCACTTTTCGCATCGTATATTTTTATCCCTATGGACGAAAAACAAAGCAATCATCTGAAAGCTTACGGTGTGGCCTATTGGGTGCTAGAGCAAAATAATTCTGTTGATTGGTTGTTAAACTACCAAGGGGGGAGTTTTATGTTCAAATATCAACCACTTTTTGAAAAAGAGTGTAAAATTAGAGGGGTATCTTACAAAGTAATTGCTGATATTCAATCTTCTAACATTCTCAGGCAGGTCGCCAGTCCAGAAGTCAATCAAGATGTTGTCAAGTTAGAAAAGGCACCAAAAATTGCTGTTTACTCTCCAAAAAGCAAATTACCTTGGGATGATGCTGTAACTCTGGCTCTTTCTTACGCTGAAATACCATACAATTTAGTGTATGATGATGAAGTTCTGCAAGGTTTATTACCTACCTACGATTGGTTACATTTACATCATGAGGATTTTACGGGACAGTACGGAAAGTTTTATGCTAGTTACAAAAATGCCCAGTGGTATAGAAAACAAAAAGAAGACTTTGAAGCATCCGCTAAACGCTTAGGCTTTAATAAAGTTTCTGAAGCTAAACGTGCCGTTGTTCTCAAAATTAGAGACTTCACCGCAGGCGGTGGCTTTTTATTTGCGATGTGCTCAGCCACAGACAGCTATGACATAGCCTTGGCTGCTCAAGATGTAGATATTTGCGAACCGATGTTTGATGGCGATGGTGCAGATCCAAACGCACAAAAAAAACTAAATTTTGATAATACTTTTGCTTTCAAAGATTTCACGCTAGAGAAAAACCCCAATCAATACGAGTATTCTACAATAGATGCAACACGCACTAGAAAACTCAAAAAAAACCTTGACTTTTTCACTTTGTTTGAGTTTTCTGCCAAGTGGGACCCTGTTCCTAGTATGCTATGTCAAAACCACGAACAAGTTATTAAAGGCTTCATGGGTCAAACAACGGCTTTCAAAAAAGAACATATCAAATCTAATGTATTAATAATGGGCGAAACCTCTTCGGTTAACGAGGCAAGGTACATACACGGTGAGTACGGAAAAGGAACATGGACCTTTTATGGAGGCCATGACCCCGAGGATTATCAACACAGAGTGGGCGACCCTAAAACCGAACTTGAATTACACCCCAATTCGCCTGGCTATCGATTAATTTTGAATAATGTTCTCTTTCCTGCTGCTAAAAAGAGAAAACAGAAAACCTAAATTTGATTTACCTATCGATGTAAACTTCAGCTCTAAGGTTACTAATCAACATGATTTCATCAGCGTTTTTCCAATTTCGTCGAAAATTTAACCTGAGTTTAGACATTTGATAGCTTCCAAATTAGCGAAAACTTTATGAGGCCTACTTGACTGAGATAGTCAGGAATAAAATAATGTGGATTAGAAGTCAACTGATATACTAAATTTTGGCATTGAATGTTAGCGTTCATACTACCGATTTGAAAATTAACAAAGGCATCCACGAGTGGAACACCACCAATTTCTGTAAGTTCTTGAAGATAAAATTCGGCCAAGGAAGGATTGTAAGTATTTGCTTTAAAAGGAGTAAAATAGTGTCCTTTGAGACCCATTTTCAACAATAATGAGGCATTAAATAATGTTTTTTCAAACCAAATTGAAGCACTGGTACTTAAGTCGGGAACACGAAATATAATGGATCGATCAGTCCATTGGTGATGTACGCTATGGGCGCCTTTAAAATTGCCCAATACCCAAAAAAGAGAAAGTTCATTAGTTGTGTAAAAAATGGAAGATGAATACTGCCGCAACTGTGAAAACTTATCAAAATAAAGGTAATTAGTGTAGTGCTTAAGCTTGGATTTGAGTCGAACCACAGACTTTGATTTAAAGGTGTATGAGACAGACTGGGTGTTTTGCCCTTCGTAATTGGTTTGAAATCGAAAATTATTGGAAATATAATTATTGTAATTGATAGGCACCCTTTGACGGGCGGCGAGTAGTAAAAGGCGATGCTGTTTGTTTTTACCAAACATCTTCTCAACATCTATGCGGTACTGACCTGTCTGAAAATATGACAGACTAAGGTTAAATTCAGTATTTGAGGGGGTATAACTAACAGCCAAACCGTTATCAATATCAGTTGAGTCTGAGATGTAGTAAGACATCTGTCGTCTATTCAAAAGATGTGATATGGTAAAATACTTGTACTTTAAACCCAAACGAGAATAAACATAATTATACTTAATTGAATCATTTGTTTTTGTACTATCTATAAATACGTTTTGATAAAATCCTGAATTTGGTGAGCTATCTGTATATGTTTTATGTCTTTTTAGTACGGACAGCGAATTAAAAATACTGATTTGTTCACTGAGACGGTATTGGTGGTTAAATGAATGGTATCTATTTTTGGAAACATTCTGAGCAGTGGCTAATTTAACAGGGTTTAATAATGGATCATCCATATTAATAGAATTCGTATTAAATAGTCCCCCATTTTCATCCATTGTTATTTTTTGATAGGTTAACATGAGCTTGGCATTGTACGATTGTTCTTTATTTGAAAATGATAAATAGGTGTTGACATCATACAATTTAAGATATTCTCTTATAAAGTTTCCTTCATGAGAGAATTTTGTTAAATCCAATTTAAAATCTAAGAACTCGGTAAACGATTGATTATGTGTGACTTTAATCATCTGACCATTAGTTGAAAAGGAATGATACTGAAGGGTAGAATAGCCTAAGTCAGCCGTATCTATGTCAAATTCCTTTGGTGAAGGGTTCAGAAAGCCAATGAAATAATACTTGTTAGGAAAAGAGACAGAATCAATGGATTGAGCCATGCAATGGTGCGAAAGCACTACTAACAAAAAAAGCCATTTTTTCATACAGCAAATTAAATAAAAAAAGCCCCGAATCAAAAGAAACGGAGCTTTTAAAGAGGTTGGCGGCGACATACTCTTCCAGGGATTAACCTAGTACCATCTGCGCTAGTGGGCTTAACTTCTCTGTTCGGAATGGGAAGAGGTGGAACACCACTGCAATAGCCACCATAAAATCGTGTATACGAATATGATATATTGTAAAAAGAAAACAATTTAGTTGTCGTAAATCAACTCCAAAAAGCTAAAGGGTAATTAGTATCACTCGGCTATGGCATCTCTGCCTTTACACCTATGACCTATCAACGTCATCGTCTATAACGACCCTTAAAAGAAATCTAATCTTGAGATGAGTTTCGTGCTTAGATGCTTTCAGCGCTTATCTCATCCAGACATAGCTACTCTGCGATGCAACTGGCGTCACAACAGATACACTAGAGGTCTGTCCGACTCGGTCCTCTCGTACTAGAGTCAGGTTCTCGCAAATTTCTAACGCCCACAACAGATAGAGACCGAACTGTCTCGCGACGTTCTGAACCCAGCTCGCGTGCCACTTTAATGGGCGAACAGCCCAACCCTTGGGACCTTC
>JAYYZE010000035.1:0-4794 GCA_036340235.1 Bacteroidota bacterium | reverse complement strand
ACTATTGTCGAGCCGACTTTTTATTTTTTTAAGTTTTTCTTCATTCCTCGCTAGAAGAAATACTGTTGCGCCCATTTTAGCTAGAGCTTGAGCAGTGGCTTTTCCAATTCCTTGAGTGCTACCACAAACCAAGGCATTTTTGCCTAATAAGTCTAAATCCATAACACCAAAAATAGCCAAATTTGTGTAAATTGCTGAACAAACAAAATAATTACTCATGTCATTCAAAGCACCCTTTAACCTACATCAATGGATTGAAGATAACAGAGATTTACTCAAACCACCAGTAGGAAATAAAAACCTATATGTAGAAGCCGGAGACTTTATTGTTATGGTAGTCGGAGGCCCAAACGCTAGAAAAGATTACCATTACAACGAAACAGAAGAATTGTTTTATCAAATTGAAGGGGATATTATCGTTAAAATTCAACACGAGGGAAAAGCGGTTGAAATTCCAATTAAGGAGGGAGAAATGTTTCTTTTGCCGGCTAAAATTCCACATTCTCCTATTAGGTCGGAAGGTTCTATAGGTTTAGTTATTGAACGAAAAAGAGGCGAAAATGATAAGGACGGTTTAATGTGGTTTTCTGAAACTGCCAACCATCTTTTATACGAGGAGTACTTTCATTTGACAAATATTGAAAAAGATTTTTTACCTGTGTTTAAACGCTTTTACTCAAATGATAAGCTTAGAACATGTCCAGTTACTGGTGAAGTGATGGAAGTAGACAAAAGGTATATTTAGTATGCGAATTAATGGACACGGACACATATTACCTGAGCCTTATCAGATTCCAAAATTTATGAAGGACAAAAAACTATTTTGGATTGATGAAGACAAAAAGTTTATGAGGCAAGGAGATTGGTCTAGACCAATTAGTGACCCTAGTTTTTTTATCAAAGAGAAAATAGAATGGATGCATCAATACCAAATAGATCATGGCGTTATGTTGTGTTTATCCCAACTTTATTGTAATGGTTGGGATGAGCAAGACTGTTTCGATGCTATCCGTTTTCAAAATGATTTTAACGCTTCAGTACAAGCTGACCACCCAAATTTGTTTACTTGCGGTTTTGTAGTTCAGCCTCTATATATGGACTTTGCGCTTAAGGAAATTGAGCGTTGTGTACAATTGGGCTTAAAAGTACTCTGTTTACCTACCCATTTTCTAAATGCTAAAGGCGAGTGGTTATCTACTGCCGAATCTGATATTGATCTAATATACGAATTGGCCGATAAATATAGATTAGCGGTTCAAATACATCCTTACGATGGTGAGAAAATGATAGCATTAAAAAATCAATATTGGCGCTTTCATTTGGTTTGGATGATGGCACAATGTGCTGACACATTACATCTTTTTACACTTAGAGACTTGCCTAATAAATACCCCAATATACGTACTAGTTTTGCTCACGGAGGAATGTTAGGAATTGCTAATTATGGTAGAAGGATACAAGGCTTTGATGGACGTCCTGACATCTTTGAAGAATTGGAAGACCCTAGAAAAACATTGGGACATAAAAATTTATTTTTTGATACTTTAGTCCACGATTCTTACACCCTTGACTTACTTAAAAAAAGAGTAGGGGCTAGTCAAATTATGATGGGTTTAGACGACCCTTACCCTTTAGGAGAAATGGAAGGAGTAGGAACTTCATATCCTGGTAGAGTTTTGGATTATGCCGTTGAGATTGGAGTGTTAAGTGAACAAGAGGGACAAGATATTTGGTGTAAAAATGTACTAGATTGGTTGGGTATTAAAAAATCAAATTTATTGTAAGAAATGACTTACATTTGTTATTCAATTATGTATCTCTATGAGTGATGCCATTAAGCACGAATGTGGAATAGCTTTTTTGAGGCTGAGAAAGCCTCTTGAGTACTACGCTGAAAAATATGGCACCCCCCTTTACGGAATTAACAAAATGTGTTTGCTTATGGAAAAGCAACACAATAGAGGTCAAGATGGAGCAGGATTAGCTACGATCAAGCTCAATGTTCCTTTAGGTGTCCGTTACATTAGCCGACACCGATCAAATGCAAATAAACCAATTCAAGACCTCTTTGAATATGTTAATAAACGCTTCTCAGATTTGATGAGTAACGATCCACAAAAGTTCAGTGACATTAAATGGTTACAAGAAAATATGGCATTTACTGGGGAATTACTTTTGGGGCATTTACGATATGGTACTTACGGAGGAAACGGCATTGAGCAGTGCCATCCTTTTTTACGTCAAAATAACTGGCGAACACGCTCTTTAGTATTAGCAGGAAATTTTAACATGACCAATGTAGATGAACTTTTTAAGCAGTTAGCAGATATTGGACAACATCCAAAAGAAAAGGCTGATACTGTAACTATTCTTGAGAATTTGGGTCATTTTTTGGATGAAGAAAACGATAAGATATATTATGAAAAACGTGATAAATATAGCAAAAAGGAAATTTCTAAAGTAATTGCGAAAAAACTTAATATTCAACAGGTATTAACCAATTCTGCTAAGCATTGGGATGGCGGGTATGTCATGTGTGGAATGTTTGGCCATGGCGATGCTTTCGTGTTGAGAGACCCAGCAGGAATACGACCAGCCTATTATTATGTAGATGATGAAATAATAGTAGCCACTTCTGAAAGACCCGTAATACAAACAGCATTTAATGTAGCAGCAGATAGTATAAAAGAGATAAAACGTGGTCATGCTCTAGTAGTTAAAAAAGACGGCACTTATGACATGGTTTCTGTTAAGCCACAATTAGAGCGTAAGGCATGTTCTTTCGAGCGCATCTATTTTTCTAGAGGAAACGATAAAGACATTTATCAAGAACGAATGAACCTGGGAAAACGCCTATGTCCTACTATACTTAAAACCATAAATAACGACTTAAAAAATACCGTATTTTCTTTTATACCTAATACGGCAGAAGTTTCCTTTTATGGTATGATGAAGGGCATTAATGAAGCGTTGAATGTGGAAAAAACTAAGGAAATATTAGCCTTAGACAATGCCAGTCAGGAGGACATTACAAGGATTATGTCATCCAGTATTCGTGCTGAAAAAATTGCTATTAAAGATGCAAAACTCCGTACTTTCATTACACAAGACGATAGTAGAGACGATTTGGTGGCTCATGTTTATGACATAACCTATGGCACGGTTAAGCCCACTGATAATCTTGTTATGATTGACGACAGTATTGTCAGAGGAACTACCCTTAAACAAAGTATTTTACGTATTTTAGATAGGCTCAATCCTATTCAAATCATCATTGTATCATCTGCTCCACAAATACGTTATCCCGATTGTTACGGCATAGATATGGCAAAGTTGGGTGATTTCATTGCCTTTCAAGCCGCCATTATGTTACTAAAAGAAAGTGGGCAAGAGCACATTATAGATGAAGTTTATCAAAGTTGTTTGAATAACTACGATAATGATGAGCAACTAGAAAATTACGTACAAGCAATCTATGCTCCCTTTAGTGCTGTTCAGATATCCAAGAAAATAGCCCAACTATTGACCCCCAACAATATTAACGCTAAAGTCAATATCATTTATCAAAATATTAGTGATTTGCACGCCTCTTGCCCTGACCACAAAGGTGATTGGTACTTTACTGGCAACTACCCAACTCCTGGAGGCAATAGAGTTGTTAACAAGTCTTTTATTAACTACATAGAAGGTAAAAACGAAAGGGCTTATTAAAAACTAAACCTTTGATAGATCCCAAATATAAAATTGGACTTTTTTGGCTTTAGTAAGTGGTCTTCAAATTAAATTAAGGCATGAAGCATTTTTCTTTATCAGTATTAATAAAGTGAAGAGAGATATCTTCAAGTTGTGGATATCTGTTTTAAAACTTTTTTCAACAAGTTGATTATAACGTTTGAGTAAACTCGGCTAAATATTAGCTCAATCAATACATAAAGAAGGATCAGCCAAAATCATTTTGTTTGGTTTTTAAATTTAGTATTGCAATGAAAAGATTGCTTTATTTTCTTCTTATAAATTACGTGAGTCAATCTTGAGCAGTTTATAGAGAATAAAAACGCCCAAACAATACGGTTGGGCTTTTTAATATATTAATTAGTTAATTTATTTTTTTTCAGTAGTATAAACCGTACCCCTCCAATAAAATAAGGTGCTGGAATCACTGCCAAATTGATCGACTGCTAAATCAAATGCAGAGCCAAATGAGTGCATTTCAATGACTGGAATTTCCTGACCCAGATAATTAATTGTGCTGAGTTTATTTACTATTGTTAGAGGGTCGTTCATAGCTTCATCAGCATCTTTAGCCGCTTGTTCTTCAGCGCTTAATGGTCGTGGTCGGTTTGGGGCAATAGTCATCTCGTCAATTAGGTGAGAAGCACCAGCAAACTTATCTATGATGAACAAAATGTATCGTGTATCTACCGAAATGGCACGTTGTATATCGTTTTCAAAAGCTATATCGCCACTCATAGCTTCCCAGTTGCCATCAAAGGCTGTACCTATCAATTCGCCATATGCGTTCAGTACAGGGCTACCAGAGTTACCACCTGTTATGTCGTTTCCACTAATGAAGTTAATGATAAGGTTCCCGTCTTCATCGGCATATCTACCGTAGTCTTTAGCCTTGTATAGTTCTTGCAAACGTTCAGGCACTATAAACTCATCGTCCGAATTGTCCATCTTTTCCATCAAACCATCAAAAGTAGTGATGAAGTCGTAGTGCATAGCATCACCCGGTGTATAATCGCCAACTTGTCCGTAAGTCAAACGCATAGTAGAATTGGCATTAGGATA
>JAYYZE010000034.1:0-36744 GCA_036340235.1 Bacteroidota bacterium | reverse complement strand
AGTTCTGTCGACTTAGAATGGGATAATGTTTCAGAAATTGAGGAGTACACTATAAGCTATAGTACTGATGGTGGGGTTACTTACACATCATTGTCTGATAATTATGAAGGTACTGAAGTCACTTTAACTAATTTATTGCCATTTACTACCTACGATATATTGATTACGTCTGTAACCTATTCTTGTGAAACCTACGCAGCTAACTTTACGACTCTTGTAGATTGTGTGCCACCGTCTAACATTTCTTTGTCAACTACAGCTGATGAGGTAACGCTTTCTTGGGATGCTGTTCTAGGAGCAACCTCATACAAATTAGTGTATTACGTACCCTCAACGGGTTGGGTTAGTGAAACGGTAACGGATACGTTTGTGACGGTATCTCATTTCGGAGAGGGTGGTTACGCTTACTTCTACGTTCGTTCCAGTTGTGGTGTTGGTATCACATCGTCTTATTCAAATCTTTATTCTATTGAGTTACCTGATTGTGATATTGATGTGTCTATTATCTCTGAATCAACCTCTTTCTGTTTTGGTGAAAGTATCGAACTAAGTGCTTCATCAAACTTTGCAACCTACCAATGGTATTTAAACGGTGTTCCGATTGATGGCGCCACTACAGCCGTTTTTGAAGCATCAGAAAGTGGTCAATATTCTTTAACAGTATCTAATGATATTGGTTGTATTACCTCATCGCCAGTAATTGATGTTTCAGAGATAATTATTGACCCTGTTAGTGTTGTGGAATTCAATAATCTATCAACTTCATACGTTTCTATTGATTGGGATAACACCTCACTTTCTGGAATGTATGAGTTTGAGTTTAGTTCAGATGGAGGTAATACTTGGTCAACTTATGAAGAAGTTCAAGGTTCATCCATTAACCTGTCAAGTTTATCACCAAACACAACCTACGACGTTCTCATAAGTGCCGTGTCATTTGGTTGTAAATCCGAGTCGTATAGCGCTCAGTTCATTACTGAAATTGAGTGTCTAAGCCCGACTAACATTTCGGTCAACAATACCACTAGTTCAGCGACCATAAGCTGGGACGAAAATCCTTTTGCAGACTCATATGAAGTGCTGTATAACTTTGGAAATGGCTATGAGACTGTTTCTGCAACATCTAACTCTATCACTATAGAAATGGGTGCTGCTAGCTCATATGATTTTTATGTTAGAACAATCTGTATTGGTGGTTTAGAATCAGAATGGTCTGATTTGCAGTCTTTCACAGTAAGTTGTGATGAGCCGTCTAATATTACTTTTGTTAATGAGGATACAGATTTGTCTATTGACTGGGAAGGCAATGCTCCAGAATATTGGTTGATTTACAACTATGGTAGTGGTTGGACATATGCCTATCCAACTGAATCCGAAATAACCATTTCTAATGTGCCAGTCGGGTCTACGATCTATATTTACTTGAGAGCGCATTGTGATATTGACAATAACTTTGTCTCCTCTTGGGCATCCGATGTTTATACTACCGTATCAGGTGGAAAAATTGCACAAATGGAATCTCAAGAATTTGAAGTTTATCCAAATCCCACCTCTGGCAAGGTGACTATTTCCTTCGTAGATGAACAAAAGGCGGACCGTCAGCTACTCATTGTAGACGCCTACGGAAAAGAGGTATACAGAGAGCAAATTGCTTCAGAAATGGTGAATAATCAATTTGTTATTGATCTTTCAAGCTACTCTAAAGGGGTTTACATTGTGAAAATATTGAGTGATAATGCAACGTTTACTAGGCGACTTATCCTTCAATAAAGCACAAAAGGTTAATTTCAACGATGTTGTTTTACAAAAAATATTACATTTGCAAGTGAAATAGGTGAGGGGGCAGATTGCCCCCTTCTTTTTTTAAGGTATGTTAACCAAAGAATACATATTACATCTCGTTGATGAATTCATTACTGAAAATGAATCCATATTTATAGTGTCATTAAAAATTTCCCCTAGTAATAATATAGAAGTTTTAATTGACGCTAACGATTACGTTAGTATGGAAAATTGTATCGCATTAAGTCGTCACATAGAAGGAAGTCTAGATAGAGAAAAAAAAGACTTTTCATTAATAGTTTCAAGTGCTGGACTCAGTCAGCCATTCAAAGTGTACAGGCAATATGAGAAAAACAAAGGAAAACACGTTAATGTTTTTCTTAAGGAAGGTAAAAAATACTCAGGAAAGATACTCAGCTCCGAGGAAAACAAGGGGATTGTTTTAGAGACTGTTAATCATACTAAAAAGGGTAAGAAGAAAGCCAACATTGTTGAAACACATACTATTAGTTTTGACCAAATTGATAAAACCAAACTCGTGATTAAAATTTAACAAAATGAATGCAACAAATTTAATCGAATCATTTTCGGAATTTAAGGAATTTAAAAACATAGACCGAGAAACAATGATGAACGTTTTAGAAGACGTGTTTAGAGGAGTCATGCTAAAGCAATATGGTACTGACGAAAACATTGATGTTATTATTAATATTGACAAGGGCGATTTGGAAATCTGGAGAAATAGAGAAATTGTTGCTGATGATGACTTGGAAGATCCAAATTTAGAAATAGCCTACAGCGACGCCATAAAAATCGAACCTGATTTCGAAATAGGCGAAGAAGTGTCTGAGCAAGTATTTCTTAAAGACTTTGGAAGGCGACAAGTACTTTCGCTAAGGCAAACTCTTAGCTCTCGTATTTTAGACCTAGAGAAAAAAGAAGTATTTGACAGGTATGAGGATCGAGTAGGCGAAATTATAAACGGTGAGGTTTATCAAGTGTGGAGGAATGAAATTCTTATATTGGATGGAGAAGAAAACGAACTTATCCTGCCTAAAAACGAAGCTATTCCAAGCGATTATTTTAAGAAGGGAGATACCGTACGGGCAGTGGTTAAAAGTGTAGAAATGAGAAATCACAACCCATTGATTATTCTTTCGCGAACTGCTCCAGAGTTTCTGGCACGCCTATTCGAACAAGAAGTTCCTGAAGTATTCGATGGTCTAATAACCATTAAAAAGATTGTAAGAGTGCCAGGTGAGCGCGCAAAAGTAGCTGTTGAATCTTACGACGAACGAATTGACCCTGTTGGTGCATGTGTAGGAATGAGAGGGGCGCGAATTCATGGAATCGTCAGAGAGCTGCGAAACGAAAATATTGATGTGATTAACTACACAGAAAATACTCAATTATACATAACAAGAGCACTGAACCCGGCAAAAATTACCTCCATCCAATACGACGAAGAAACCAAAAAAGCTGATGTTTATCTCCATCCTGATCAAGTTTCACTAGCCATTGGTAAAGGTGGTTTTAATATTCGATTAGCAAGTATGTTGACCGAATACGAAATAGATGTCTACAGAAATGTTGATGAAACAGAAGACGATGTTGAGCTTTCAGAGTTTAGTGACGAAATAGAAGGCTGGATTATTGATGAATTAAAGTCTATCGGATGTGATACGGCTAGAGACGTTATAAAGCTTGATAAGACTGACCTTGTAAAACGAACCGATTTAGAAGAAGAAACAGTCGCTGAAGTGCTATCAATCTTAAAAGAAGAATTAGAATAAAATGTAAACTATGTCAGGAGTACCTCAAAGGATATCTAAAGTGGCCAAGGAGTTTAATGTTGGTGTTGATACCATATTAGAATTTTTGGAAACCAAGGGAGTTGATAATTTGAACCGTAATTCAAAAATATCACCTAAAACGTACGATGTTTTAGTTGAGGAGTATCAGCCGGACAAAAAGGTTAAGGCCGAGGCAAAAGAGCTAAAAAAAGCGGAGTCAGAATCAAATGAACAACCTAAAGAAGAATCAGAATCAATCGTTAGATCATCTGCAAAAATTGAAGGGTTAAAAATTGTTTCTAAATTGGGTGTTGACGAACTTCAAGCAACTAGTGGTCAGTCCAAAACTAAAGATAGTAAGTCGGAACTAAAAACCGAAAAAACAGAGCCGTCAGATGACGCAGCTAGTCAGCATGCTAGCCCAAAATCAGAGGTAACCACCACCTCCCCCCAAGAACAAACCTCATCAACAATAATCAGAGCAAAAGCCAAAAAAATAGAGGGGCCAACTATAGTCAATTCTGAAAAAATTGACTTATCTAAGTTTGATAAGCCCAAAAAGAAAACACCCATTGCGTCCTCCTCATCCAAGGTAGAGACAAAGAAAAAAAGAAGACGAGTAATAAAAGAGAGCAATCAAAGTAAAAAGTCAACACCAAGAACGCCTAACAAGCTAGAGCTAAACGCTGAAGAAATTCAAAAACAAGTAAGAGAAAATCTAGCAAAGCTTCAGGGTGGTGGAAAAAATAAAGCAGCAAAAATTAGAAGAGAAAAACGACTGGCTAGAAAAGAGCAGGAAGAGATAGATCAAATTAAAAACGAAGAGCAAAGCAAAACCATACAAGTTACAGAATTTGTAACTACAGCAGAGCTAGCACAATTGATGAGCATACAGCCCAATCAAATAATCTCAGCTTGTTTTTCATTAGGAATGATGGTCACACAAAACCAACGTTTGGACGCTGAAACCATATCAATACTTTCCGAAGAGTTTGGATTCACTGTTGAATTTGTAGGGGCTGAAGTACAAGAATCCATACAGCAAGAAGTAGATACAGAAGAAAATTTAGAACCGCGCGCTCCTATAGTGACTGTTATGGGACACGTAGATCACGGGAAAACGTCTCTTCTTGATTATATAAGAGACGCTAATGTAATAAGCGGTGAAGCTGGAGGAATCACCCAACACGTTGGAGCATATGAGGTAAGTTTAAACGATAAAAAGATTACTTTTCTAGATACACCTGGACACGAGGCTTTCACAGCTATGAGAGCTCGGGGTGCTCAAGTTACTGACGTCGTTGTAATAGTGGTTGCTGCTGATGACCAAGTGATGCCTCAAACTAAAGAAGCCATAAGTCACGCTCAAGCAGCCGGTGTACCAATGGTATTCGCTATTAACAAAATTGATAGAGAAACCGCTAATCCTGACAAGATAAAGGAACAATTGGCCAACGAAAACATACTATTAGAAGACTGGGGAGGAAAATACCAGTCACAGGAAATATCTGCCAAAACAGGACAAGGAATTTCTGAACTACTAGAAAAAGTATTATTAGAGGCAGAGCTTCAGGAGCTTAAGGCAAACCCAAATAAAAATGCCATTGGAACGGTCATTGAAGCATCCCTCGACAAAGGCAAAGGATACCTAACAACCATACTCGTACAATCTGGTACTCTTAAAGTCGGAGACTATGTTTTAGCTGGCTGTTTCTCTGGAAAAGTTAAAGCGTTATTAGACGAAAGAGAAAACAAAAAAGAAAATGCCGGTCCATCATCGCCCGCCGTTCTGTTAGGATTGAATGGTGCTGCCCAAGCAGGCGATAAGTTTAATGTTATGGACGACGAACGTGAAGCCAAAAATATTGCTGCCAAGCGAATGCAGTTGCAAAGAGAGCAAGGAGTAAGAACACAAAAGCACATCACCTTGGACGAAATCGGAAGACGGCTAGCGCTCGGTGACTTCAAAGAACTAAATATCATCATCAAAGGGGATGTCGATGGTTCCATAGAAGCCCTGTCTGATTCCCTGCAAAAACTTTCTACCGATCAGATAGCTGTAAATATTATACATAAGTCCGTTGGTCAAATTTCTGAATCTGACGTTATGTTGGCCACGGCATCCGACGCCATCATAATTGGCTTCCAGGTAAGGCCGTCAGTTAATGCTAGAAAATTGGCAGAAAAAGAACAAATAGACATACGTCTATATTCTGTTATATACAACGCCATTGAAGAATTAGAAAAAGCAATGGAAGGCATGCTGTCGCCCGATATTGAAGAAAAGGTTGTCTGTAATATCGAAATTCGCGAAACATTTAAGATATCCAAAGTAGGCACTATTGCTGGCTGTTATGTATTAGATGGTAAAGTTACAAGAAATACCAAAATTAGATTGATACGTGATGGTATCGTTATTTACTCTGGAAGTTTGGCTACACTTAAGCGATTCAAGGACGACGTGAAAGAAGTATCTTCAGGGTACGAATGCGGCCTAAGCATCAGTAATTACAATGATATAAAAGTTGGAGATGTTGTAGAGGGGTATGAAGAAGTAGAAGTAAAAAAATCACTCTGATAGATCACTTAACGCCTCATACTGAACGAATGTTGGAACAATATAAGACCCTCTGTATTTTTTGCTAATTTCTCTTTGAACTCTGAAGGCCTCTAGTTTAGTGATAAAATTTCCAATCTGAATTTTATAATACGGAGCTTTATATTCAAGATACGTCTTATAAATAGGAAAGTCGTTAGCGAACTTGGCCCGAAACTTTTGTGAATCATCTCTGCTCTGACTTTGGTTATGATGAATCTGTACTCTATAGCCAGCCACTCCATTTTCTAAGCGGTTAATTTTTACGCTTCTGTCTAACAAACTGTCAATTCGTTCATCATTCAATTCATTAAAGGTAATATTTTGAGAGTATGAACAGTCAGAAACCAACATAAATGCTATCAAAGAAACAACAAATTTCATATAGCAAAGATACTATTTTTCAACAAGTTACTTGTTGGCCTCATTGATGCGCTTAATTTGACTGAAAAAACATTATTTAGAACCAGTATAAATTGTTGCGAAATTTTATTATTACTTATGTTAAAAATAGTGGAATAGTTTACATTTGTTGTAGTTACATTTTGATGACGATTATTTTAAAACATGGCTAAATTTATTAGACTCCAAAATTTCCTTACCTCTCTAGTAGTTGTTGTTATTCTTTTTTCTTTTTCTAAAATTGCTCTCACGCAAAATATAGAAGATGGTGAAAAATTATATAAAGCAAATTGTACCGCTTGTCACCAAATCGATAACAAGCTAATTGGCCCTGCGCTGAGGGGCGTAAGTGATAAGTATTCGGAAGACTGGCTAATCAAATGGATCAAAAATTCAGCAGAAATGATTGCTTCAGGAGATCCTGATGCTATTGCCATCTACGAAGAATATAATAAATCTCCGATGACGGCCTTTCCTTACTTTTCTGACGACGATGTGCGAAATATTTTGGCATACATTGAAGAAGCACCACAAAAAGCGGCACCTGTTGCTGTAGCCTCAGCAGATGGTCTTGTGCTTGATGTCGATGACTCTAAAACTAAGGACTACATTATACTATCCATAGCTATTATTCTATTACTAGTTGTAGCTGGCTTGTGGAAAGTGAAAAACACGCTTAAACATGTTTCTGGAGAGAATCCCGAAGATTTCTTTACTTCGGTAATAGGACTCATAAACGCTTATCTTGATCGTAAGCCCCTTGTCGTTTTGACAGTTGTAGTAATAGCTATTTTTGGAGCTAACTCTGCCTGGAATTTAATGACCAATGTTGGTGTTACCCAAGGATACAAGCCCGAACAACCTATTGCTTTTTCTCATGAATTACACGCTGGCATCAATGGTGTTGATTGTAACTATTGCCACCATTCTGCGCGACACGGTAAATCTGCTGCTATACCCTCTGCAAACGTATGTATGAACTGCCATACATACATCAATGAAGGGCCATCTGGTAAGGCAGAAATTCAAAAAATATACGATGCTGTAGGTTTCGACCCAGAAAAAGGAAGATATATTGAAGGTTATGAAGAAAAACCAATAAAATGGGTACGTATTCACAACTTGCCAGACCTAGCGTATTTCAACCACGCTCAGCACGTGGTGGCGGGGGGCTTAGAATGTCAAGAATGTCATGGGCCAGTAGAAGAAATGGAAGTTTTAGAACAACATGCTAGCTTGACAATGGGATGGTGTATAGACTGTCACCGACAAACAGAAGTCCAAGCAGCCGACAACGACTACTATCAAGAAATGCACGCTAGGTTCAAGGAAAATCATCCTGGAGAAACCTTTAATGTAGAAGCTATTGGCGGTTTAGAATGTGGAAAGTGTCACTACTAGCCAAGAACATAATTTAGTAATAAGAATATGACTAAGCAAAAAAAATACTGGAAAGGATTAGCTGAACTCGCTAACGATCCGCTTGTCGAAAACCTCAAACATAATGAATTTGCAGAGGAAATTCCTACTGAAGAATTTTTGGGAGATGAAAAAACGCTATCAGAGTCGACCACATCTCGTAGAGACTTCCTTAAGTTTTTAGGTTTTAGTACTGCTGCTGCTACCTTGGCGGCTTGCGAAACACCAGTAGTTAAATCGATTCCATACGTTGTAAAACCTGAAGAGATAACACCTGGTGTTGCTAATTGGTATTCATCAACCTATTATGATGGAAACGATTTTGCTAATGTATTAGTAAAAACACGTGAAGGACGACCAATCTTTATCAAAGCAAACGACCTCTCTCACAATGGCCCAAACGCTAGAGTCATATCTTCAGTATTGTCATTGTACGATTCATACCGATTAAAGGGTGCTATGAAAAGTGGCCAGCCAGTCTCTTGGTCTCAGATAGACCAAGAAATCCTTGCTAAACTGGAAAGCACAGATGGACAAGTAGTCGTACTAACTAACACGATAATTAGCCCAACGACACAAGACATAATCAATGGTTTTTGTGATAAGTATAGCGCCAAGCATATCCAATATGACGCCATTTCATACCAAGGTATGTTAGACGCAAACCAAGCTTCATTCTCGGTAAGAGCATTGCCAAGCTATCATTTTGACAAAGCTGCTGTCATTGCCTCTTTTGGAGCTGATTTTTTAGGTAGTTGGCTAAACCTAGGTTTTGACAAGCAATATGCAGCTAACAGAAACCCCAAAAGTGGAAGTATGTCTCGTCACTTTCAAATTGAAACAAATATGAGTCTAAGCGGCTCAAATGCTGATGTTAGAATACCTGTAAAACCATCTGAGAAGTTACGACTACTTGAAAGCCTTTATAAGTCTATAGTGGGTAATGCTAGACCTGACTCAAAGATAGAGTTGTTACATGGCGAATTAATGGATGCCAAAGGAAGTTCATTAGTTATTTGCGACAGCAATGATAAAAATGTTCAAATTATGGTCAACGCCATAAACGATAAGCTTTCTAATTATGGCAATACCATAGACATAGAAACACCTTGCTATATCAAATCTGGAGACGACAAATCCGTTGACCAGTTAGTCAAAGATATGAACTCAGGCAATGTTAGCGCGCTTATTATGAGTGGTGTTAACCCATCATACACCTTGTCAAACGCAACAGAATTTAACAACGGGCTAAAAAAGGTTGCGCTATGCGTTTCAACATCTATGACTATGGATGAAACTTCACAACATGTGGAGTATATTTGTCCTGACAGACACTTTCTAGAAAGTTGGGGCGATGCACAAATCAATAAAGGCCAGGTTTCATTCGTACAGCCCACCATTCAGCCATTATTCGATAGTCGTCAGTTTCAAGACTCCATGCTCAAATGGACAGCCAGCGATAACGATTATTACAGCTATTTGAAACAATATTGGAGAGCAAAAACCTCGTGGACTAAAGCTCTGCATGACGGCATGGCCTCTATCTCTGATAAAACTATATCTACCACACCATTTGCTGGCAATGTAGAGTCTATTTACAATAAGTCAAGCGATTTAGAGTTAGCATTATACCAATCAAATTCATTGGGTGATGGCACACAAGCTAATAACCCATGGTTACAAGAATTGCCCGACCCCATAACAAGAGCGTGTTGGGATAACTATATCACCATCTCAGCATCTACGGCAAGAGAGAATGGATTAAGCAACTGGAACAATTCGGACGGTTCTATGGATGGTAATGTCGTTCGATTAACAGTAGGCGATACGACTATTGAGAATGTGCCTGTGCTGATTCAACCAGGCCAGGCCAGTGGGACTATTGGTTTAGCTCTTGGATACGGACGAACATCTTCAGGAAAAGTCGGTGATGGTGTTGGGGTAAATGCCTACCCTCTTATTACTAATAATGACTTAGTAGCATCCAATGTGAAGATAGAAAAAATGGAAGGAGAGCATGGTTTTGCATCTGTTCAGTTGCACCATACCATGATGGGTAGATCGCTCATTAAAGAAACCACCCTTTCTGATTACATCAAAAACCCTAAAGCAGGAAACCCGGATATCACGTTTGACACTCACAAAGGAAAGCTATTTGCCGACGAAGTGAGTCTTTGGAAAGAATTTGATCATGAAACGGGTCATTTTTGGAATTTATCAATAGACTTAACCTCCTGTACAGGTTGTAACGCTTGCGTGGTGGCTTGCCATTCCGAAAACAATGTCCCTGTTGTTGGGAAAGAAGAGATACGCAAAAGTCGCGACATGCACTGGCTACGAATCGATAGATACTACTCCAGTGATATGACCGAAGAGATTGCTGAAGAACAGGGTATAGGTTCTGTATCTAAATACAAAGCAATGGAGGTGCCATCAGAAAATCCTGATGTTGCCTTTCAGCCGGTGATGTGTCAGCACTGTAATCATGCCCCATGCGAAACGGTATGTCCAGTTGCGGCTACTTCGCACAGTGCTGAAGGGCAAAATCATATGGCTTATAACCGATGCGTTGGTACGCGATACTGTGCCAACAACTGCCCTTATAAGGTGCGTCGATTCAATTGGTTTAACTATGCAGAAAACGACGCCTTTGACTACAACATGAACGATGATCTAGGTAAAATGGTGCTCAACCCTGATGTTACCGTTAGAGTTCGTGGTGTGATGGAAAAGTGTAGTATGTGCATACAAATGATTCAAAAAACCAAGCTAGATGCTAAGCGCGAAGGACGAAAAGTACGCGACAAGGACGCACAAACCGCATGTTCTATTGCCTGTTCTACCAATGCCCTTGTATTTGGTGATGTAAATGACGAAAATAGCGAGGTAAGAAAATTGAAAGAAGACGAAAGACAATATTATTTACTTGAAGAATTAAACACTGCTCCTTCTGTATTCTATCAAACAAAAATTAGAAATAGAAAAGCTTAATTTATAAGTTATGCAAAAAGAAAGCCCCATAAGGGAACCCTTAATCTTAGGTAACAAAAGTTATCATGACATAACAGTCGATGTGGCCAAACCAGTTCTAGCCAAAGCCAATAGGTTGTGGTGGATTGTTTTTGGAATTTCAGTCGTTTTGTTTATTTGGTGGATTCTTTCGGTCGGTTACACTATAGGTACAGGGATTGGCGTTTGGGGTCTCAACAAAACTGTCGGTTGGGCATGGGACATTACCAACTTTGTGTGGTGGGTAGGTATTGGTCATGCTGGAACGCTCATCTCGGCCGTGTTACTATTATTTAGACAAAAGTGGAGGTTATCTATCAACCGCTCTGCTGAGGCAATGACCATTTTTGCTGTGGTACAAGCGGCTATGTTTCCGCTTATACACATGGGTCGACCATGGTTGGGTTATTTTGTTTTTCCTATTCCAAACACCTTTGGCTCACTATGGGTAAACTTTAACTCTCCATTACTTTGGGATGTGTTTGCGATTTCAACCTACTTTTCGGTATCATTAGTATTTTGGTATGTTGGTCTAATTCCTGACTTTGCCATGATAAGAGATAAAATCAATGAAAAGTATTGGCCACTGCGAAAGAAGATATACAGCACACTATCGTTTGGTTGGAGTGGACGCGCCAAAGATTGGCAACGCTTTGAGGAAGTATCCCTTGTGCTCGCTGGCTTAGCCACCCCGTTAGTATTTTCAGTACACTCCATCGTTTCCTTTGACTTTGCTACTTCGGTTATACCAGGTTGGCACACAACCATATTTCCGCCCTACTTTGTGGCAGGAGCTGTATTTTCGGGCTTTGCCATGGTACAAACCCTATTACTAGTGATGCGAAAAGTGGTTGGTTTGGAAGCTTACATTACCGTAAAACACGTTGAGTACATGAATATTGTTATTATGTTGACCGGTAACTTAGTAGGAATTGCCTATTTGACTGAGCTGTTTATGGCGTGGTATTCAGGTGTAGAGTTTGAACAATATGCCTTTTTGAATCGGGCTACGGGACCTTACTGGTGGGCCTATTGGAGTATGATGACCTGTAATGTCATCTCCCCTCAGCTTATGTGGTTTAAGAAATTAAGAACCAATATTGTATTTACTTTCATCTTGGCATTGTTTGTAAATATTGGAATGTGGTTTGAGCGTTTTGTTATTATCGTCACATCCCTGCACAGAGATTATCTGCCCTCAAGTTGGAGCATGTTCTCACCCACCTTTGTGGACATTGGAATCTTTGTGGGATCCATTGGGTTTTTCTTTGTACTGTTTTTATTGTATTCAAGAACATTCCCAGTCATAGCGCAAGCAGAATTAAAAACAATTGTTAAATCGTCTAGTGAACAATATAAAAAGTAAAAGACATGAGTAAAAAAGTCATTTACGGAATATTTGATGATGAAGAAGTGCTTCTTAAGAGCGTAAAAGAAGTTCGGTCAAATGATATTTCCATAAAAGAAGTTTACACGCCATTCCCTGTTCATGGATTAGATCACATACTAGGCTTGGAAAGAACACGCTTAGCCGTTGCGGCCTTTATCTATGGCGTCATTGGTTGCTTAGCAGCCATCGCGATGACGTATTATATCATGATATTGGATTGGCCACAAAATATTGGAGGAAAGCCCAGCTTTGCCTACTACCTAAACATGCCTGCTTTCGTTCCAATTATTTTTGAAATGACTGTATTGTTCTCGGCTCATCTAATGGTCATTACTTATTTTTTCAAATCGAAATTGTTCCCTGGTCAAACATCGTCCAACCCCGATCCACGAACAACAGATGATAAGTTTTTGATAGAAATCGAATCAGAAGATGAATCAACGGTAAGTGATTTGTTGAAAAAAACTGGCGCTACCGAAATTAATGTTAAAGACCTTGCTTAAAATGAAACAAGCTAAGACCACACTACCTTTTATTATACCGCTAGTATTTTTGCTGGCATTTAGTTCATGCTCCAATAATGCTGATGATAAGACGGGCTATGAATTTATGCCTGACATGTATCGCTCACCATCATTAGAAATATATGGATCCAACACCTACTTTTCGGACAGTTTAAACGCTCGAAAGCCTGTTGAAGGAACCTATGCAAGAGGATTTGTGGGTTTCGATTACGAAAACACAGTAGAGGATTACTTGTTAGCAGGAAACGAATTAGAAAACCCTTACGCTACAAACGAAGAAAACCTTGTCGATGGCAAGCAATTATATGGTATGTTTTGCGCCCATTGTCATGGTAAAAATGGTGATGGTAAAGGAAGTATCAGCCATCCAGTTTATGGTGCTATTCCAGCCTATTCTGATAAAGTGATGATTCGCCGTACAGGTAAAACGATGAGCGAACTAAAAGCAGGAAATATTTATCATGCCATATATCACGGACTAAACGCCATGGGCCCTCATAATTCACAAGTGAACGACAAGGAAAGGTGGTTAATCACAATGTATGTGCAAGAGTTACAGCAACAAGAAAACTAAAGAATACGATTTATAAAAAACTGTTCAATATGTATACAGTCTCCAAAAACACAAAAATAATATCCTATGTCCTAATTGCTGTTGGTCTTTTAGCTGTTGCTTTAGGATTTATAAACGATGCGCACAGAGCCTGGCCAAGTCTCATGGTCAACAATTATTTTTTCTTAGCCATCTCTGCTTTTGCTATCTTTTTTATCGCTCTTCAGTATGTGTCAGAAGCCGCATGGGCCACACCATTTAAGCGTGTAGCTGAAGGCATAACATCTTATTTCATAGTTGGTGGTGTCATTATGTTGTTAATCATTGTGGCTGGTAAATTACATTGGAATCACATTTGGCATTGGATGGCTGATGGCATCATGGATCCCAACGATTCGCATTACGACGCCATCATTGCAGGCAAAGAGGCCTACCTAAATTTTCCTTTCTTCTTTTTGAGAGCAGCACTCTATATTTTTGGATGGTGGTACGCTTCAAAGCGACTCATTGCTCTTTCTAGAAAAGAAGACGTAGAGGGAGGGTTAAATAGTCACAAAAAAAGCATCGTAGTCTCAGCCGTTTTTATTGCCTTTTTTGGATATACATCTTCCATGATGGCGTGGGATTGGATTATGTCAATAGACACTCACTGGTTTAGCACGCTCTTTGGGTGGTTTGTTTTCTCTTCCATGGGAGTAACTGGATTTACTATCATCGCCATGACGGCTATCCTACTCAAAAGAAAGGGATACTTAGAGCACGTAAACGAAAATCACATTCATGATTTAGGTAAATGGATCTTTGCATTTAGTATTTTGTGGACATATATGTGGTTTTCTCAATTTATGTTGATTTGGTATTCAAACATTCCGGAAGAGGTAACATACTATATGGCACGTTGGGACAATTATAACTTTCTGTTTTGGATAACCTCAGTTATCAATTTTATTTTTCCATTATTGATATTAATGAGCCGAGATAGCAAACGCCATTTTGGTTACATAATGACTGTGGGTGTCATTGTACTTATTGGCCACTGGTTTAACGTATATTTAATGATAGTACCTGGTGTTTTGAAAGACCATTGGCACATAGGATTCACCGAAATAGGCATGTTTGCTGGTTTCTTAGGCTTGTTTTTATTAATCGTAAACAAGGCATTAACAAAGGCTCCGTTATTTGTGAAGAATCACCCATATGCAGATGAAAGTATACATCACCACATTTAAAAAATATTTGATAACAACACAAACGAATAAGCAAATATGACCACTTTTTTAAGTTTTTTAATCCTTGCTCTTACGATAATCGGTATTGTACAGATTGTACGTATTATTGAAATTGCCACTAAGTTAAAAGGCGTTCAAGAAGAAATTACCAATGATCAAGACAATCATTACAATGCACTAACTATGCTAATTGTTGGATTGGGATTCACGGCCTTTGTGGCCTATTCATTCAAGTTGTGGGGGCATTTAGTTCTTCCGGAACCCGCTAGTGTACATGGCGAAGGCATCAAACTACTGTGGGATACTACTATGGTACTTATCCTTATTACCTTTTTTATTACTCAGACTCTCCTATTTGTATTTACCTATAAGTACAGAGGTAAAAAAGGCAACACTGCCTTATTCCAGACTCACAACAACAAATTAGAATTGTTATGGACTTCAGTACCTGCCATAGTTTTGACCGCTTTGATAGTATTCGGTTTAAACACTTGGAATAAAACCATGGTGCCTGATATATCTGAGGCGAAGGTCATGGAAGTATATGCACAACAATTTAATTGGACAGTGCGTTATGCTGGCGATGACAATCAGTTAGGAAAGGCCCATTACACCCTAATCGGTGGCGTTAACACACTTGGTGTGGATATTAACGATAGTTTATCACATGATGACATCATTGTAAGAGAAATTCACTTACCTGTCAATCAGCAGGTGTTGATGAAGTTCAGATCACAAGATGTGATTCATTCTGCCTACATGCCTCACTTCAATGTTCAAATGAATTGTGTTCCAGGAATGAGCACACAATTTGCTTTTACTCCTACCAAAACGACTAAGGAGATGAGAGAAGATCCCGAAATGATTGAGCGCATGCAATACATCAATGAGGCACGCGCTAAACGAGGTGATGATCATGTTGAATTTGATTACGTTTTGCTTTGTAATAAAATTTGCGGATCAGCGCACTACAACATGCAAATTAAAGTCATTGTAGAAACACAAGAAGAATACGACGCTTGGTTGAAAGAACAGAAAAGTTTCAAAACGTTAGTAAGCGCCAACTAATTTTTAGATTTTAGATAAGATTATGTCAGATCACAACGAACACCACCATCACGAAGAAACATTTATCACAAAGTACGTCTTTAGTACGGACCACAAAATGATTGCCAAGCAGTTTTTAATAACCGCCATGGTCATGGGAGTGATAGCCATTATGATGTCCGTCTTCTTCCGCCTTCAATTGGCATGGCCAGCTGAAGGATATCCTATTTTGGAAACCTTTTTGGGTAAATGGGCGCCTGATGGCGTTATGGATCCAAATATGTATTTAGCACTGGTCACTATTCATGGTACTATTATGGTCTTTTTTGTATTAACGGGGGGGCTGAGTGGTACGTTCTTTAATTTACTAATTCCGTTCCAGATAGGCGCTAGAGATATGGCTTCAGGCTTCATTAATATGCTATCTTATTGGTTCTTTTTCGTTTCCTCAGTGGTCATGGTCATTTCTTTGTTCGTTACCTCCGGTCCTGCGGCGGCTGGTTGGACCATTTATCCGCCTTTGAGTGCCTTGCCACAAGCCATGCCTGGCTCTGGCCTAGGAATGACCCTATGGCTCGTTAGTATGGCCTTATTCATAGTCTCAGCATTACTTGGCGGTCTAAACTACATTGTTACCATTTTAAACCTAAGAACAAAAGGCATGTCTATGACCCGACTACCACTTACCATGTGGGCTTTCTTAGTCACTGCTATTTTGGGTGTGCTTTCTTTCCCAGTATTACTATCAGCCGCCTTGTTGTTGATATTCGATAGGAGTTTTGGAACGGCCTTTTTCTTGTCCGAAATTATGATACAGGGTGAAATGCTTACTCAAACGGGGGGGTCGCCAGTTTTGTTCCAACACCTTTTTTGGTTCTTGGGCCATCCGGAGGTGTACATTGTATTGTTGCCTGCTTTGGGAATTACCTCTGAAGTTGTTTCGACCAACTCAAGAAAACCTATTTTTGGATATAGAGCCATGGTAGGTTCTATTTTAGCCATTGGTTTTCTATCCTTTATCGTGTGGGGGCACCATATGTTTATGACAGGAATGAATCCGTTTTTGGGTTCCGTATTCACCTTTACTACTCTACTAATTGCGATACCATCGGCAGTCAAAGTATTTAATTATCTAACTACCCTATGGAAAGGAAATATTCAATTTACACCAGCTATGTTATTCTCTATTGGTTTGGTCTCTACCTTTATTTCTGGTGGACTAACGGGCCTCATTTTGGGTGATAGTGCCTTAGATATCAATGTTCACGACACCTATTTTGTGGTAGCACACTTTCATATTGTAATGGGGTTATCGGCTATTTTTGGGATGTTTGCTGGTATTTATCATTGGTTCCCTAAAATGTATGGAAAGATGATGAACAAAAACCTTGGATACGTCCATTTTTGGATCACATTCATTTCGGCCTATGGCGTTTTTTATCCCATGCATTTTATCGGTATGGCAGGCGTGCCAAGAAGGTATTATTCAAATACGGCCTTCCCCATGTTTGACGGGCTGGTGGAAATCAACGAATTAGTTACCGTATTTGCCATCACGGGTGCTTTAGCTCAAGTCTTCTTCTTCTTCAACTTCTTCTATAGTATTTATAGAGGAAAGAATGCACCTCAAAACCCCTGGCGTTCTAACACTTTGGAGTGGACCACCCCTACCCATGATAGAATTCATGGTAACTGGCCAGGCGATATTCCTACGGTTCATCGTTGGGCTTATGATTACAGTAAACCAAGTGCTGAAGAAGATTTCGTTTCACAGATAGTACCACTGAAAGAGGGCGAGGAAGAGCATTAGCGTTCTCAATAATCTCAAAAAATATACACCCCCGTACTGATGTATGAGGTTTTTCTTACTCTCAAAATGCATATGTTTTTAGTTTATCTTTGTTAGTGATGAACGACAATTTAAATCCGGAACGCGAGTCCCTTTCGAAAGTGGACCTCGAACTTGACAAGGCATTACGTCCCAAGCAGTTCGATGACTTTGCAGGTCAACCAAAGGTAGTCGAGAACCTAAACGTATTTGTTAGCGCCGCTAAAATGCGTGAGGAAGCCCTTGACCACGTACTACTGCATGGCCCCCCAGGTTTAGGCAAAACCACTTTGTCCAATATCATTGCCAACGAAATGGGAGTGGGCATAAAAATTAGTTCTGGCCCTGTACTTGACAAGCCTGGTGATTTGGCAGGACTGCTCACTAATCTAGAAGAAGGCGATATACTGTTTATCGACGAAATACATCGTTTGAGTCCCATAGTAGAAGAGTATTTATATTCTGCCATGGAAGATTTTAAAATAGATATTATGATAGAGTCAGGACCTAATGCACGAGCGGTTCAGATTGAACTTAATCCATTTACACTCATTGGTGCTACTACCCGCTCTGGACTACTCACAGCGCCCTTAAGAGCCCGTTTTGGTATCAACTCCCGTTTGGAATATTACAATGTTGACACACTGTCAGACATCGTCAATCGATCGTCAAGTATACTAGACATCTCCATATCTAAATCTGCTGCTAAAGAAGTCGCCGGTCGAAGTCGCGGCACCCCACGTATAGCCAACGCCCTACTACGTCGAGTAAGAGATTTTGCACAAGTCAAAGGCGATGGCAGCATCACACTAGACATCACCCATTTGGCTCTCGAAGCCCTTAACGTTGATGCACATGGCTTGGACGATATGGACAACCGAATCCTAACGGCCATTATTGAAAAGTTTAAGGGTGGTCCAGTGGGACTTACTACTATAGCCACTGCTGTGGGCGAGCAAAGCGGCACCATAGAAGAGGTCTATGAACCCTTTCTCATACAAGAGGGCTACCTAATGCGAACGCCACGCGGCAGACAGGCAACTGACAAGGCCTATCAACATTTAGGACTAAATCCATCATCGCAAATCGGTGGGCTCTTCGACTAATTCCTACAAATCCCTAATCAAAGCGGAAGCCCTAAGACTGGGGTTTTCTCATTGTGGCTTTTCCAAGGCTGAATTTTTAGAAGAGGAAGCGCCTCGACTAGAACAATGGATTAATCAAAATCACCATGGCCAAATGGGATACATGGCCAATAATTTTGATAAACGCCTTGACCCGCGCTTGTTGGTCGACGGTGCCAAAACAGTTGTTTCTTTATTGTTTAACTACTATACAGATCAAAAGCAAGCGGCAGGGGCCCCCAAGCTCTCCAAATACGCCTATGGAGAAGACTACCACTATGTGCTAAAGGATAAGCTCAAAGACCTACTGCGATTTGTAAGGGATGAAATTGGTGAAGTCAATGGTCGTGTTTTTGTGGATAGCGCACCCGTAATGGATAAGGCCTGGGCCAAAAGAAGCGGTCTTGGGTGGATGGGCAAAAACACCAACATAATTAACAAGAAAAATGGGTCTTTTTTCTTTATAGCCGAACTGATTATCGATTTGGAAGTGGAAGCGGATCGGCCAGTACTCGATCATTGTGGCAGTTGTACGGCATGCATTGACGCCTGCCCCACCGAGGCATTGGTGGCCCCTTATCAAATCGATGGGAGCAAGTGTATCTCATACTTTACAATTGAGCTAAAGGACGCCATACCCACTGAAATGAAGGGCAAAATGAATGATTGGATGTTTGGCTGTGACGTTTGTCAGGATGTCTGTCCATGGAACCGCTTTTCCACTCCACACCAAGAAAAACGCTTTGACCCACAGCCTGAAGTGTTGGCAATGAGCCATTCCGACTGGCAAGAACTGACCGAAGAAACCTTTGCCAAGGTATTCAAACAATCGGCATTAAAGAGAACTAAATACAAGGGTCTGAAACGAAATCTGGATTTTCTTAGATAGCATTTCTTTCAAAAACATCTACGATGACGTCTTTGTAGGCGGCAAAAGAACTAAGACACCATACTTTTAACACCATCTGCTCGCTCTTTTCTAGAAAGCCCAAAGATTTATACAACTCCTTTTTGAACAATTGTTTGTCAAATGATACATTTTTTAGAATCGTCTTACAAAATTGAAGCATAATGAAATTTTATTTTTAAAACGCTTCAATGATGTTAATTATTGCCCAATCAGTTTTGTTTTGAGGGCTTTATATGATAAATAATACACAAAGTAAGGCGCTTAGCGTCTCATTTGATGAGACACTAAGCAACTTTTTAAAAAAATTCTTCAAACAACATCTGAAAATGGGTGTGGTATTAGCGTTTTCTGCTAAACGCACATTAGTCTAGGGTAGCGCCAATGTCCTTGAGCACTTCCAAGTCTCTAAATAGTGTTGCACGCGATACATTTAGTCGATGGCTCAGTACGCATGTGGAGGCTCTTTTCTTGAAACCAAAAAATCGGTGTATGGTGTAACTTCGGTGAAGTTGGGAAGCATTCATGGGCGTTAATTTTAAGGAAATTTATAAAAAAAGTTCTAACAGTTAGTCATTGCCCCATTGATAAGAGTCGTTGTCTAAACCGACCAGTTGTATGACCCTATCGACTACTGTGGCGGCAAGTTCTTCAAAAGTCGCAGGATGGCTGTAGAAAGACGGGGAAGCTGGGCAAATGATGCCACCGGCTTCAGTGACCGTTTTCATGTTGTTGATGTGTATGAGACTAATTGGAGTGTCGCGAGCCACCAAAACGAGCTTACGTCGTTCTTTTAAAATAACATCGGCGGCCCTGGTGGTCAGGTCGTTAGAAATCCCTTGAGCTATCCTGGCGAGTGTGCCCATGGAGCAAGGACAAATAATCATACTCTCGTAGCGCGCCGAGCCCGATGCAAAGGGCGCATTAAAGTCTTGCGGGGTGTAAAAGGTAAAGGGCAATCTCTTGTAATCGTCATTTCCCAATTCGGTTTGCCACACGTATTTGGCGTTTTCGGACATGAGCACGCCCACGTCATCAATTTGGTCCGACAGCGCTTGTAGTCTGTCAAACAGTACTTTAGCATAGACAGCGCCACTGGCGCCACTCACCGATACCACTATTTTATGTGTCTTGCTCATTTAGAGAACAAATATCGGAAAGAAAAACTTAATACGGAATTATATTTTCCTTTGTTTAGGCCGTAGGTGGCACCACCTGGATGGTCTTGAACTGGGAATAGAGGCAGAGTATTGGATAATTCCCAAAACAGTTGCCATTTTGGTCGGATGTTCATTCCGACGCCTATCTTGCCACCAATGTCGTAATTATAAAAGTCGCCTTTAGTGGGGTCTTCGTAGCCATAAATATCTTTGGTCTTGCCATCGATGAGTACGCCAAGAAGAAGCCCGCCTTCATAGATAAATCCTTTGGCGGTTTTTTGCACAGACCAGGACGTTTCTATGTACGACAGGTCAATGCCAAAGTCGCTATTTTGATCATTGCTACCTTTGTCTATGTAGTATATTTCCAGTTGTCCTCTAGTGGCTGGGTTAATGGGGTGATTAACAGAGCCCCCCACTTTGAGTCCTATTTTGTTAAACCCTCCGAGCTGATCGCCCGACACTTGTGAGGTGCTTGGCCCTACTAGCAGTCCTGCTTTAAAGTTTTGAGAAACGCCCACTACGGACCACAGGGTCAAAAAAAGAACTACAACTAGGCGAATCATCTAAAACTAATGCCTATACCTGCCGATGTGGTGGGGTATTCCGAAAATGTCTGACTAGCAGTAATGGTAAAAATAGCCAGCTTTATACGAACACCAGCCGACGCTTGGAAGTAGCTTTCCTTTTCAAAGTCGATATCTAGAGGAACATTAAATGTAATCACCTCGGTACTTCCTAATTGGAAAGTGGTATTTCCTTCAAATTGGGAGCTAGTGCTACTGATTCCCGCACTGGCGTAGGCTGTCAACAGGGCTAATTTTTTTGAGATGATGAGGTTGTAGGTGCTAGAGTTAATGGTCATCTTTACCTCCTGATTAACGCTTTGGCTTTCTATCTCAAACGAGGTGTTCAGTTGGTTAAACGCCGCTTGTACTGACAAGTCAAAGGGTAATTTTTTGGCTAGCGGAATCCATTGGAGGATATCATGCTTTAAGCCACCGCCATATAAACCTATTGACCCTTGGCCTATCAGACCAATATCAAAGGCATAGTTTGGAATGTAACGCACATTGACTTCGGTACCTTTGATAAGCCCAAATCCGGCATTGAGTGTCGGAACAGGCACAAACGGAATGTCAAAATCTTGTTCGGGCATTGTAAATGTACCGCTAATGCCTTCTCCATTGTCATAGGTAATTTGTGACCCTTGTCCACTGCCTAGTATGCTCGGTGTGTTGCTTGGCATTTCAGGCGGCACATCAAAATTATCCAGTTCCTTGACATTAAATGTTTTGTTTTCATCTGAAATACCAACAAGATTGACTGTTAGACTCACATCAAAACCACCTAATTTGTGGGGCTTGGCGGTGTTGTACCACCCATTATTTAAGCCGGCACCTAGGGTTTCTGAAAAGGGAGAAAAGTAACTACCCAAAAAGGCCTTAGCATCCTCACTACTTTCTAAAGTCACTTGGCTTGATGAGTGCAAGGCAAAGCCAGTGACTAATAACATTGTTAAGGTGATTTTTCTCATAAACGAATTCTTAATTTGTTAGGTGTATCTTCTCCACTTGCAAGACCTCCTTGTTGCTGTCATTATAAATGTAAGCAATAGCATTGCAGTTGTTCCTTTGCCAGCTAGCGTCAAGGTCATAGCTAAAATCGTATGAGGTGTATTCACTGCTGAGACTAACATTTGTACCCCAAGTGCCGTTGAGGTGTGTTCTCAGCACATGATTGTGTTCGTAGTTTTCCACCACATCGTTACCAACAATTTGATTGTCAATAATACCATCTTCGGTGATACATACTACCAGCTTTAGGTTGCCACTGACATTGCTTAGCTCTTTTGCTTGAACCGTAATTTGATTGCTGCCATTGTCTGTTATGGAAATTGCCACCGTGGCTTCTTGGTTGATTATGTCAGGGACCATACTAGCCCAGTCGGTGTGTTGGCTTAGCGCGTTGGGGAAGCCAATTCGGTTGACCAAGCCTATGGGTAATCCAGAAAGGGAGGCACTAAAAAACGCATCAAGTTCTTCGCCGGCATCCGTTCTAAAGTCAGTGGAAAAACTACCCGCAGGAGTGGCAAAATAGCCCACATGAATACCTATACCTACAATTTTTCCTTCATACAGCCCTTCAATGGCATGAAGCTCGGTAGCTGCTTCTGGGCAATTTTTGCATCTAAAGCCCGTAAAGTCTTCAATAAGCACTTTTTTGATAATGGTAGTGCTATCTATTCCTCCGCTATTACCACTTTGCAAAAAATCGTCCTGCTCAATAGTGTCGCAGGCTACAAGGAAGGCCATAACGATGAGTATAATTGGAATCGTTGTTTTCATAATTTAAAAGCTAGAGGTTATACTAAGAGTGAAGCCATTTGAAGAGGGAACCTCTCTACACACACCACCAACGCAAAAGATACCTGCTCTTTTTTTCCCATATCCCAATTCAAAGCGATTGGTACCTTTGGAATAGCCGCAGCTAAGATTCAAATAGTGTACGGCGTCATAGCGTTTGCTTTCGCTGGTATAGCCCCCATTGTATTGGTCCATAATGGCAAAAAACCAATGGGGAGAGATGGTGTATTCTACCAAGCCCATCAGCCAGTCGCCTTGGTCTTGGTAATAGGTGTCCTTTTTATCTACATTGAGGTATTGAAATTCGCTTCGAATGGTGTGTTTGGGTTTAATCTTGTAATTAACCTCCATAATACCAATTCGGGCGTGCACGTCCTTACCATTATTTTTTCCTTCAATGACGTCTTTATTGTAAATGAGGTCAACGTAATTGGCCATTATCTTCACTTTCTTACTGATTTTCTTTTTTACATCAACATTAAAGTCTCTAAAATATAGGTCTTCACCCTTTATGCTAAAAAATATGGGCGTATGACTACCACTTTCAGTGAGTACAGAATGACCGCCATTTAAGCCGTTGATTCTAGAGTAGTTTAGGGCAACTTGAGTGCCGTATTTACCGCCGATTTTGCTTTTCTTCTTGAAGGTATAGTTTATTTGTCCTTGAAAGCCTAACTCGCCCATTGGCTGAGTTGCAAATGGGTAGAATGCCGCTAGGGTGTAAACGTGTTGTTTGCTAATGGCGGGAATATAGCTAAGTGTTAGATCGTTTAGCGAGGCACCTCGCTTGGACCGATAGTCCATATTATCTACTCTGTGGGCCTCCAAAAGTATACCTAACCCTCTTTGAGAGTAGCTAAGGTGAGAGGTTAGGGCCATGCCAGGAGCGTAATTGTTGGAAGCAATACCTCCCTTGGGGTCGTTATACTTATAAGCGTATTCAGAGTTAAAAGAGATTTTGCCTCTATTAATACTGGTTCTTAGGGCATAGGCCGCTACGTTTTTTGGAAGGTTATAAACGGGGTTGTTATCTTCCTGAAAGCGGCTAACAAAACTTCCGCCTATGACGGCGTTTGTTTTACTACTTTTCAGAAATGTAATGGCTTGGTTGAGGTTCAGTTCACCATCGATACCCCTAACAATACCAGGCCCATGTTCCCAAAACAATCGCTGCTTAGCAATAAACCCTTTTAAAATAAGTCCTCTGAGGGGTAAATATTTTAAACGAAAACCATCCATTACATTGTCGATTCCAAGGTTTCTTTCTTCGTAACTTCTAAATATGAGGCCATTGCCAAATTGTTCGTAAAAATTACCGACGGTAATATCTAAGCCGTGAATGGTATATTGTGCAAAACGGTAGGGGATACCATGACCATTGTAGTCAGCATTAAAGCCTAAAAGAGCATTCGAGTAGTTTTCATAGCGCACACCAGCCGTAAAATTTCCCTTGTTGAAAAGAATATTGGCATAGCCATTCATCAGCATAAACTCATCGACTGCTGCGGCATTGATGGTCGAATCTTCGTAATAGGTCTGGACGTTAAGGTTAAAGTCGCCTTGAATGGTGCCCGGATTGTTGTCTTGTGCAAACGTCAAAAACGGGCAGCAACATAATGCTAGTAAGAAAAAATACTTCATTGTTTACTTGGCGTATTTTTTAACTTTTTCAAATAAGTCGTATTCGTCGCCATCTTTGTAGCCTGTGTGTTGGTACACGATTTCTTTTTTACCATTAAGTAAAAAGGTGTGAGGTACGGTGCTTACACCCATGGCGCGTTTGAAGTCACCGTTGGGGTCGCAATAGACTTCGTATTCCCAAAGTTCTGAGTTAACTTTTGGTTTTACTTTGGCAATGTTTCTAGCGTCATCAATAGAAATAGCAATGAGTTTAACACCTGTTTCATTTTGCCAATCTTCATACACTTCGGTAATATTGGATAGCTCTTTAATACATGGTTTGCACCAAGTGGCCCAGAAACTGATGATAATTGGTTGGCCATCGTTATCAAATTCGGAAGAGCTGATAGTGGCATTGTCCAATGTCTTTAGAAACACATTGGGAAGTGCTCGGTTTTGCGACAAGGCGTTAGTGAAGGTAAACAGTGCTAAAGCCGAAACAAAAAGCAAATTTTTCATAGTGTGTTGTTGTTTAGTTATTAAATAAAAAAAGGCCAGTAATTAGTTTGGCTAATCTACTGACCTTTTTTGTTTTAAGCAAATTATCCTATTATTTGCTAACAGTCATCTTAATGGTTTTTACTTCACCTTTTGCAATGAGGTTTGCAAAGTAGATGCCGTTAGTTAGTTTATCAACGTTAATGTCTATGGAATTATTGCCAGAATTAGCGTTGTAGTTGTTACTAATTAGCGTTTGACCCAATACGTTAACGACGTCTAGACGTACATCTGATGCTTCATTTAGATTGAAGTCGATAGTGGCATTGGATTGTACAGGATTAGGGTATACGCTGAGGTCTGATCTCAATATTTCATCTACCGACACACCACTACATTGGGCAATTTCGGGGAAGAAGGTGGTATTAAACATACCTGATCCAAAGCCCACCTCACTAGCCACAACTTCACTGTAAGCTAGATTAGCTTGATTTGGGCAAATCATGATGAAAAATGGGATAGACCCTTGGGTGTTATTGCCCATAACTCTAGCATAATGGTCGTATTGAGCGTAGCCCTCATTTGAGAATGAGAACTTAGGATAAGTAGCGCCCCATCCTAAACCGTTTACTACGGCATCATTGTCGCCTTGTTCAATGGTGATACCAAAGACGTCAACGTTGTCGGAATTTGCAACAAAAAATGTGTTAAGCTCAGGTGTAGATGATTGACATGGGCCGCACCATGAGGCAAAGAAGTCAAGTACTACCATTTTGCCACTAGCTAGCTGGTCATATAACTTCCAAGCGTTACCGTCGGTATCTGTGAGACTAAAGTCAGGCACAGGAACGGTAATGTTGATGGTTTGGTCAAGCAAAGAGTTGTCACTCATATCAGGATCTGTGCCAGCATTAACATTAGTAACTTCAGCGCTAAAGTTGTAAGATCCTTCTACCAAGTCACCTAAGCTAAGCTGAACATTGGTCGATTGTCCAGTTTCTAAGTTTTCGTTTGTAACGTTTTCAGTGTAGCTGGAGCCGTCAAAAGTCCATTCAACATCAAAAGATGTAATAGAGTTTGAGCCACCGTTAGTTACTTCAACCTCTACGGTTCTGTTACCCTCTAGTGGGCTATCAATAGTAGCGTTAGATAACTGCGCGTCATTTTCTCCTAGTACTTTGACTTTAATATCATCAATACCTAGTAAGTAGTCGTCATCGGAGTTGTTTCTGAAAGCAATGTAAATAGTTTGCCCACTGTAATTAGATAAATCGACACTTCGTAATGTCCATTGATCGGCTTCACCAGTCGAGGTAGAGTTGTAAAGGGCTTGTCCACCAAAGTCTGCTACATCTTGTCCGGAAGTAGAAACATAGACCTCCACTCCATCCGCATAGCTCGGGTCTGGAGCATAAGCGTTAAAAGTTAAGTAAATGATACCATTAGTCATCGTAATAGCTGGAGTAACCATCCAGTCGTCAGTAACGCCGACCGGATTTAGCCATGAGGTACTTACAGCACAGTCTTGGCCGCCAAGGTTTCCGGCTGAAAAAGAGCCTTGGTATTGAGCTACGTTTTCGTTTGCTGTAGCGCCATCAACGTCAATTAAGTTAAATGTGTTTGGAATGCCATTGTCAAAGTTTTCTTCAAATAACACCTGTGCACTAGTGTTAAAAGAAAATACTAATAAAAGCATTGAAAATAGTAGTATTGTATGTTTCATAATGTGATTTTGTTAAGTCAAACAAAAGTAGCAAAAAATATAAACAATCATTAATTTTAACTTTATTAATAGCATGTGTTTATTCTATTTACTATCTTTGAAGTTACTTAACCTAACAACTAAAAATTATGAATATGAGCAAAGTAATAATTGCCATACTAATGTTGTCTTGCCATTTAGTGTTGGCACAAAGCATACAACTTACCCCTCATACCAATCCAGTGAATGCGTCTATTACTAGTCCATTTACTGACATCAGCACAGAAATTACGGTTCAAAATATTTCTGACGAAACCAAAGACATTATGGTTTCAAGAGAAGTGCTAAATGGCCTTCCTGGAACGGAAAATTACTTTTGTTGGACAGCCTGCTACACCCCTCAAGTATCTGTTTCCACAGCGCCCATTACTTTTGAGGCCAACCAAACCAACGACAGCACCCTTTCAGTGCATTATTTGCCTAATCAGGTGTTGGGCTCAGTGACTATCAAATACTGTGCCTACGACAACAATAATATGGCCGATTCGGCTTGTGTCAATGTGACTTTTAACGCCCTAACGGTGTCGCTTGAGGAATCCTTATCAGCCAATGGATTTTCATATTTCCACCCAAATCCAACAGCTTCGACTACTAGCTTGGATTATCAATTGCAATCTGGTCAAGTGGCCAGGGTGGTACTTACTGACATGCTCGGTAACACTATTACACACCAACTAATTGATAAAGCCGAAGGTACTTTGATTTTTGACTTGAATAACACACCCAATGGTTTATACTTTGCAAATATTTATGTCAATAACGATATTAAAGCAATTAAACGGTTAGTGGTCAACAGATAGTGGCTTTATAAAATAGTGGTACAATCCATCATATAAAAACCGGTATTAGTCGGTTTTTTTTGTGATTACTTAGTGAGTCCAATTGAAATAATTTGTTTACTTTTTGGGAATCAAAAAACACGTTACAAATGATAACACATATTCACGGAAAACTAGTTGAAAAAAACCCCTCATACGTGGTGATTGATTGCCAAGGTGTGGGCTATTTGTTACGTATTTCCCTACAAACGTATTCCAAGTTGTCAAACGAAGAGCACTGTCGTTTGTTTACCTATTTATCCATCAAGGAAGATGCCCATACCCTTTATGGCTTTGCTGACCAAGACGAGCGTCAATTGTTTAGTCAGTTGATTTCTGTCTCTGGCGTAGGCCCCAACACGGCTCAAATGATATTATCCTCATTAACGCCACATGACATTCAGCAGGCCATATCGTCAAACAATGTTGGACTTCTACAAAGCGTCAAAGGCATTGGTGGAAAGACGGCACAGCGTATTATTCTAGACCTTAAAGACAAAATTATGAAGCTTGATCTTTCAACAAATCATGAGGTTTCGTACAATACAACCAAAGAAGAAGCGTTATCGGCATTAACTATGCTTGGTTTTTCCAAAGGAAGTATTGAAAAAATAATCGATAAAGAATTACAAGAGAATCCCAGCCAGTTAGTAGAGGAAGTAGTAAAGAAAGTGCTAAAAAAAATATAATATTTTTGGCGCTCAAAAAATGGCATCGTAATAGTGATATTCAAAGAGGGTATTAAAATCAAGACATTCCTTTGTTTTTGTTGGTTAGTATCATTGAGTCAAGTAGTTGAGGCTCAGTTTACTGCTGACAGCTTAATTTTTGATATTCCCAGCTCACAAAGTTGGCAATCTCCATTGCAATCTACTTCAAGTGGTTTTTATTTGTCAGAGCCATCCTTTCTAGAACCCACCATAGAATACGACCCAGAGTCCAAACTGTATAGTGTCGAACAATCCAATAATGGCTTTAGATTGAGCAATCCCACCTATATGACTTTTGAAGAATACACTGACTACAATGTCAATCAATCTCTTAAAGACTATTGGAAAGAAAAAACAGCCAACCCTTTTCTAAGTAATGAAAAGCAGAACAAAGGCCCCTTGAGTATTGACATAGGTGGTAAAGTATTTGATAAAATATTTGGTAACAGTACAGTAGATATTCGTCCACAAGGATCAGCTGAATTGATTTTTTCGGTCAAGCACAACAAAACCGAAAATAACGCTCTGCCTATTGATAAACAAAGCAATACTAGTTTTGATTTCAAGCAAAAAATACAAATGAACGTCATCGGAAAAATTGGTGACAAACTCCAGCTTAATACTAATTACAATACGGAGGCCATTTTTGACTTTGATAATAAGATAAAACTAGAATACGAAGGCGAAGAGGACGAAATCATTAAAAAGATAGAAATAGGTAACGTTGGTTTACCCCTAAATGGTACCCTTATAACTGGTAGTCAGTCCTTGTTGGGGCTAAAGACCCAATTACAATTTGGAAGAGCAACCATTACCACCATTATTTCGCAACAGAAAAGTAATTCTAAAGTTATAGACGTAGAAGGTGGAGCCCAAACCACCGATTTTGACATATATGCCGACCAGTACGAAGCCAATAAGCATTTTTTCTTATCTCACTACTTTAAGAAAAACTACGACCAGGCCATGGCCAATTTACCATTTATTAGTTCTTCGGTCAACATTACCAAAATAGAGGTGTGGGTAACCAATAAAACAGGCACAGTCGAAAATAATAGAAACATATTAGCATTTTTGGACCTGGGTGAGTCTTTTGACGACATGTACAATACCACTTTGTTTTCTGACAATGCCGATTTCTCTTATCCCAATAATGATAACAATACCCTTTACCAACAAATGCTTTCTGAAGGAGATGCCTTGCGAAATATCAACCAAGTTAACAGCGTATTGAGTGCTGGAAGTTATCCTAATTTTATTGGCTCGCAAGACTATGAAAAATTAGAAAGGGCCCGTCTGCTTTCGCCAAACGAATACACCTTTCATCCCCAATTGGGATACGTGTCTTTGAACAGCGCTATTGGCCCTGATGAAGTATTGGCAGTGGCTTATCAATACAGCATTGGCAATGACCTCTACCAAGTCGGAGAGTTCACCTCCAATGGGCCAGCCGCACCAAGTTCGCTTTATGTAAAACTTCTTAAAAATCTAAATTTTTCGCCTCAGCTTCCCAACTGGGACTTGATGATGAAAAATATCTATTCGCTCAATGCCTTTAATATAAGTCAAACGGAATTTTACCTAGATGTGGTGTATGAAAACACGCGTGACAATGGCACCATAACCAATTATATCCCAGAGGAAGGCCTCATCAACAAGCCCATAATCAATCTTTTACGCTTGGATCAACTGGATGCTCAGCAAAATCAACGTTCCGACGGAATTTTTGACTTTTTACCAGGCATCAATATCATTACCTCCAATGGAAAAATTATTTTCCCCGTTTTGGAGCCCTTCGGTGATTTTCTCAGGCAACAATTTGAAAACAACGACATAGCTAACAATTACGTTTACGACGAATTGTACGATTCTACCCTAACTATTGCACAACAATTTCCGGAGTTCAACAAATTCAGAATCAAAGGAAGTTACCAATCCGAATCTGGCGCAGAAATCTACCTAGGTGTCTTTTCTGTTGAGCAAGGATCTGTCGTCGTTACTGCTGGTGGCCTTAGACTAGAGGAAGGAAAAGACTTTACCGTCAACTATTCTATGGGAAAAGTTAATATTATCAACGAAGGTATTTTACTTTCAGGTACACCCATACGCATTACAGTAGAAAGCAACACCATAGGGTTACAAACAAAAACCTTGTTGGGTTCTCATATTGACTATCGAATTTCAGACGACTTTCTGCTTGGAGGAACAGTATTGAATCTGACTGAGAGACCTTACTCAAAAAAAGTAAATACTGGTGACGAACCTATTTCAAATACCATTTGGGGTTTGGATGGAACATTTCGAAGGGAATCCAGCTTACTCACCAAAATAGTGGATTTTTTACCACTTTTGGAAACTAAAGAAAAGTCAACCTTTACGGCCCAAGGAGAGTTTGCCCACCTAATCCCAGGACATCAACGAGCTATCGGAAAAGAAGGTACCGCATACATTGACGACTTTGAGTCCAGTAGCACCGGTATCGATATTAAAAATCCTGGCTCGTGGTTTTTGGCCAGTTTGCCCAACGACCCATTCCTATTTCCTGAGACTACGCTAGAAAATCAGTCACCACGATTGGGTAATTTGAAAACAGGCGCTAATAGAGCGCTCATGTCGTGGTACAATATTGATCCCACTTTTTACCGAAACTCTAGTACGACACCCTCGCATATCGCCAATGACGATAACCAATTGTCTAATCACAATGTTAGAGAGGTGTTGGAAAAAGAAGTCTTTCCCAATAAAGATCCAGAGTATGCTACACAGGTTTCAAACTTAGCCCTATTTAACATACAGTTTGACCCTAACCAACGCGGACCATACAACTACGATTATGATAATATAAGTACATCAGGTGTTCTTCTAAATCCGGAACAACGCTGGGGCGGGATCATGCGAAAGCTAGAAACTACGGATTTTGAAACCCAAAACATAGAATTTGTGGAGTTTTGGCTTATGGATCCATTCAACGAGGACGCTCTCAACCAAAATGGTGGTACGATAATGTTACATCTTGGAAATGTGTCGGAAGACGTACTAAAAGACGGCTTCAAGAGTTTTGAAAACGGGTTGCCTACTTCTAACATATTAGATAACGTTGACGAAACTAGCAGCGTGTGGGGTCGAATGCCCACCACCTTTGCGTTAACTAATTCGTTTGACGTAAATGCAGAGTCTAGAGAATTTCAAGATGTGGGTTTGGATGGACTGAGAGATATTGATGAGCGCCTTTTTTTCGATACCGCTTATATTCAAAAGGTTGGTGATATATATGGAACAAACAGTGCGGCTTACAGCTTAGCTGTCAATGACCCTTCTTCAGATAATTACCGCTATTTTCTAGGTGATCAGTTGGATGCGCAAAGCGCTTCTATTCTGAATAGGTATAAGTTCTTTTCAGGGGTCGATGGTAACTCAGCTATACCAAATCCGACGCCAACAATGTCAACTACTATACCAAACACTGAAGACATAAATTTTGACAATACTCTTAACGAATCAGAGAGTTATTATCACTACGAAATCCCCATATTTCCTAACATGCAGGTCGGCCAAAGCTACATTACCGACATACAAGAATCAACCGCCAAAACCCCAAATGGCGACAGAACAATCAAATGGTATCAGTTTAAGGTCCCTGTTCAACAAGCCGATAAAATAATTGGATCTATTCGTGATTTTAAGTCTATACGATTCATACGTATGCTATTGAAAGATTTTGAAGAACCGCTGGTGCTGCGTTTTGCCACTCTGGAATTGGTGCGTGGTGAATGGCGTAGATACAACTTTGACCTAAAAGCCGAGGGAGAATATGTACCCAACGACAATTCATCCAATACAACTTTCGATGTATCCGTAGTGAATATTGAAGAAAACGGTGAAAAAACTCCTGTTCCTTACGTTCTTCCTCCTGGCATTGAGCAGGAACTAGACAATACCACGACATACGTTAGAAAACAAAATGAACAATCCCTAGTTTTGAAAGTGTGTGAGCTAGATGATGGTGATTCAAGAGCCGCTTATAAAACTTTCAATAATGATTTTAGAACGTATAAACGACTTAAGATGTACGTTCACGCCGAATCTTCTGGTGAAAATGAAAGCGACTTAAATGACGATGATTTATCCGTTTTCATACGCTTGGGTACCGATTTCAATGATAATTACTACGAATATGAAATACCTCTAAAGCTAACACCCTGGAACGTGTCAAGTTCCGAAGATGACCTAATATGGCCCACAGCCAATGAACTTAATCTTGCGTTTGAAGAATTACTCACGGCCAAAAAAGAACGTAACTTAGCAGTTAGAGATGGTAATCACACCAGTAACACTGATCCTTTTACGGGGTCTAATCCACGCATAAGTGTTATAGGTAATCCAAACCTTAGTCAAGTAAAGACCATCATGCTAGGGATAAAAAATCCCAAAAAAGGATCGCCAAATTCAAGTCTCAACGACGATGGTTTGCCCAAATGTGGAGAAATATGGCTTAACGAATTACGCCTAACCGATTTTGACCAAAGAGGGGGCTTTGCCGCGAACGGACGTATCAATGCCCGCTTGGCAGATTTTGCAAATGTTAATCTAACGGGTAGTATGAGTACCATTGGTTTTGGTACAATAGAACAAAGTTTGACATCACGCCAAAAATACGACGCCTATCAATACGACTTTTCTTCGTCAATGGCATTGGGAAATTTTTTCGGTAAAAAAGCTAATCTAAAAATACCAATGTATGTAGGCTATTCAGAAGCGATACAAAATCCACAGTTCAATCCCTTAGATCCAGATATTACTCTGAAAGCCTCATTGGATGAGCTCCAAAATCAAGAAGAAAAACAAGAACTCAAAGAAATTGCACAAGATTTTACCAAGCGCAAATCCATTAATTTTACCAATGTTAGAAAAAACAAATCCACCACTTCTGGCAAAAAAGCTAAAATTTATGATGTAGAGAACTTCTCGGCCACCTACTCTAGAAATGAAACCTTTAACAGAAACCCTAATCTTAAAGAAAGAACGACAGTCAATTCAAAACTATCGTTTAACTACAATTACAGCTCAAAACCAAAGAATATTAAACCTTTTAAAAAGGTCAAGTTGTTCAAAAATAAATACTTTGCACTTATCAGGGACTTTAACTTTTACACACTGCCAAAGTCCATCACCTTTCAATCAGACTTTGATAGATATTTTAATAAAACACAATTCAGAAATTTAAACAATCCCGATTTCTTGTTGCCTCCGTATTACAATAAGTCGTTCATGTGGAACAGGAATTACGCTATTAAATACGATTTGACCCGAACTCTAAAAACCGAATTCAAAGTCAGAAACACAGCTAGTATTGATGAACCCATTGGGGAATTGGATAGGTCAGACCCATTATACACCCAAAAGAGAGACACTATATGGAATAATGTTTTAAACTTTGGTCGACCTACCTTATACCACCACTCTGTTAATGCTACCTACAATTTACCCTTAAACAAATTCCCGCTGACTTCGTGGATAAACATGAACGCTAAATACACGGGTAATTACGACTGGTTGGCTGCTCCACTAAGTATTCAACAGCTTGGGAATACCATACAAAACAGTAACAACAAACAAATAAATACGACCTTCAACTTCTCCCAACTTTATAACAAAGTACCTTTTCTTAAAAAGTTAAATACAAGCGGTAAAAATAATGGCTCGAATAGAGCTAAGTCACGTGAGACATTTCGATTACCAAGTGAAGCCTCCGACACTGTTAAAATATCGTTCAAAGAAATTGCCAATAACATACTCAGAACCACATTATTGGTTAAAAATGTTTCAATTTCATACAGTCAAAATCAAGGAATTATTATGCCTGGTTTTAATAAAAAACCACAATTTTTTGGACAAGACTGGCAATTTATGGCACCCGGTATTCCGTTTGCATTGGGGAGCCAAAATGTAGATATAAGAGTGCTTAGCTCCCAAGGAGGATGGCTAACAAATAATACCCAGTTGAATCAATTTTTTAAACTCACAAACAACGAAACAGTTAATTTACGAGGAACACTTGAACCTGTTAAAGGATTTAGAGTTGAGCTCACGGCCAATAGAACAAAAACGAACAATACACAGGAAATCTTTAGGTTCGATGATGAGCTTAACGATTACAACTCATTTAATGTTGTAGAAAACGGTAGTCACAGTATTTCATTCATTAGCTGGAATACGGCCTTTATAAGCGATGCTACAAATCACTCTAACCAGACTTTTCAAGATTTTAGAAATAATAGATCCATTATAGCTAACCGACTAGCAAATGAAAACCCATACGATAATCCTGTGGTAGATAGTACTGGCTTTCCTCTTGGCTATCAAAGCACATCGCAAGAAGTGTTAATTCCCGCATTTATAGCGGCCTACGCAGGCAAAAATCCCGCTACGGTAAAACTAAGTAAGTTTCCCAATATTCCACTCCCCAATTGGCGCATAACTTATGATGGGCTCAGAAATATTAGATGGATTAAGAAATACCTCAATACTATATCATTAAACCATTCTTACAAGTCAACATACAGTGTTGGAAGCTATGTGACGAGTTTGGATTACCAAGAGGGTTTTGAGCAATGGCCTAGCTTAATCAACGACGCAACACTTAACTACTTTGATAAATACGAAATTAACCAAGTGTCTTTACGTGAGAGCCTAAACCCACTTATAAAAGTTGACATGACTTTTAAAAACAGTTTAATGGCACGTTTCGAGCTCAAAAAAGAACGAACATTAAGTTTAGGTCTAAGCAACAATCAATTGACAGATAGAGCGTCGAATGAGGTGGTAATAGGAACGGGATACCGAATAAAAGAACTGTCTTTCAATGTGAAAGCAGCTGGTAAGCGCCGAGAAATAAGCTCTGACTTGGACCTCAAGCTTGACTTTTCAATAAGGTCCAATAAAGTGGTTATTAGAAAACTGGAAGAAAATGTTGAAGAGATAACAGGTGGAAATAGTGTCTTAACCCTAAAATTTACTGCCGATTATGTCGTTAGTAGCCGCTTTAACTTGCGACTGTTTTTTGATAAAGTCATGACCAATCCCTACGTGTCTTCTAGTTTTCCCTCTGCTGTAACTAACGGTGGATTTAGCGTTAGATTTACACTGGCTCAATAGCTCGTTTTACAACAAATATTTTGTAATTTTGCATTCTAAATTATTGAAAAAATGAATATTCCATCTGAGCTAAAATATACTAAAGACCATGAATGGGTAAGAATAGAAGGCGACGAAGCCACTGTAGGTATTACTGATTTTGCCCAAAGCGAGCTAGGAGACATTGTGTTTGTAGAAATAGAAACAAAAGGCGAAACCATTGATCAAGAAGACGTCTTTGGGAGTGTTGAAGCTGTCAAAACCGTATCTGATTTGTTCATGCCCCTTTCTGGCGAAATTACGGCATACAACTCGGAACTTGACGATACGCCCGAACTAGTTAATAGTGATCCTTACAGTAAAGGATGGATGATTCAAATTAAATTTTCAGATACTTCAGAAATTGAAGGTTTATTGTCTGCCGATGCCTACCGTGATTTGATAGCGTAATGTCGTTTTTTTTTGCAGTTGTTTGGATATTAATAATTGCCTTCTTACATGCCATTCCCGGCTCAGATTTACCTACCTATTCTTTTTTAGATTTTCTTCATTTCGATAAGTGGGTACACGTTTTCCTTTTTACCTTTGCTTTTTTTTTAATCACTAGATTATTCACCCTACAATATTACCAACAACACCAGCGTTATATAATCGCCTTTTTAACAATCTATGGGCTATTTTTGGAATGTTGTCAAGAATATTTTTTTATATCACGTTCCATGGATATGTTCGATTGGCTAGCTGATTGTGTGGGCGTAATCATGGCGGTGTTAATTATTAGAAAATTTCCTTCATTCCGACCTTACTTCTTTAAAAAAAGTTAAATTTGCTAAGTAATTGATAGAATATGGAACCAAAAAAACATCCTAAAGCAGACCTTGAAAAAAAACGAGGTCTATTTTTCCAAATAGGATTGGCAATTACGTTACTCATTGTGCTTGGTGCGTTTGAGTATAGAACTTACGAAAAGCTAATTTCTGATCTGGGAGATCTGGTTTTGGAGGCTGAATTTGAAGAAGAAATAGAAAATACCTTTAGAGAAGAAAAACCACCCCCCCCCCCCCCCCCCCCCC
>JAYYZE010000033.1:0-34683 GCA_036340235.1 Bacteroidota bacterium | reverse complement strand
CATAGAACACCAAGTGTCAAATCGAGAGTTTACTACCCATACTGGTTACATTGGCAAAGAACGTGTCAGTGCCTTGTCCACAGGTATTGGAACCGACAACATAGACATTACTCTAAACGAATTAGATGCTCTCTTTAACACAGACTTGCAGACCAACATTCCATTAAAAAAGAAAAGTAGTCTCAACCTAATTCGATTAGGTACTTCTGGAACAATACGAAAAGAAATTGAAGTCGACTCTTTGGTAGTGTCATCTCATGGGCTAGGCATTGACAACCTCATGTACTTCTATGCAAACAACCAATTTGATAGTGAATTACAAAGAGCTATTGAAGAACAAATTATTTGGCCCGGCAGTCTTTCAAAACCGTATATATATGCCGCTGACAAATATCTCTTAGAAAAGTTTTCAAATCATAGGCAAGGCATTACAGTCACGGCTCCTGGCTTTTACGCCCCACAGGGTCGCCAAGTATGTTTGCCTGTAAGTATAGAAAACCTGCACGATCAACTCCGTTCGTTTGATTATAAGCACCACAAAATTACCAACTTCGAAATGGAGACTTCCGCATTGTATGGTTTAGGAAAATTGATGGGGCATCGTTGCCTGACCATATGCACCATTTTAGCCAACAGAGCTACCAATAAAAAATCTACCAACTATAAAAAATCTATCAACAATATGATAGAAACAGCTTTAGGCAACTTGTATTAGATATGTCAGAATCCACCATAAATTCACTAATTCAACTTTTGGATGATCCAGATAAAGATGTCTATGATAAAGTGAAGGATAAACTGTTGGAATTTGGGTCAACTGTTATACCAAAATTAGAACATGAATGGCAAGAAAATGACAAAAATCTGATTCAATCACGAGCTGAGGAAATTATTCAACAAATACAGTTTAAGAGTCTTTTTTATCGTTTACAACATTGGGTAAATTCTTCCCAAAAAGACTTATTAGAATTTTGGGTATTTACAACACAATTACAATTCCCTAATTTTAATCGAACAGCCTACACCAAACGCCTATATAAACTAGCTACAGAAGCTAGAAAATCAATTCAGTTAATAAATGGTGATTATGAAAAAATTGCCGCTTTCAATCATTTCCTATTTCATGTAAATGGATTTAAAGGAAATCTAAAAAACTATCACTCTCCAAATAATTCGTGTCTCAACTTTGTGATGGACAGTAGGAAAGGCAATCCATTATCATTGAGTTTAATTTATATGTATTTATCAAAACACATTGGATTACCCATTTGCGGGATTAACATGCCAAGACATTTTATTGTTGGCTACGAAAACGAACTCATGGGTGACCCTGTCAAGTTCTATATCAATCCCTACAGAAAGGGCAGCATCTTAAGTCGTCAGGATTTATCCTTTTTTCTAAAAAAAGAAAATATAAAAGAAAAGAGCAAATACTTTGCTCCATGTGGCCACGTAGAAATTGCTAAACGAATGCTTAGTAACCTATTGTATTCTTATACCTTTCAAGGAAATAAACAAAAAAGCAAGGAGGTAATTAAGCTGCTTGAATTATTCAAGCAGTATTAATTATTTAGCATAATTCACTGCTCTGGTTTCTCTAATAACTGTTACCTTGACTTGTCCGGGGTAAGTCATTTCGGTTTCTATCTTTTGAGATAAATCAAAAGATAATTTTTGGGCTTCAGTGTCAGAAATTTTTTCACTTTCAACGATTACCCTCAACTCCCTACCCGCTTGTATAGCATAGGATTTAATAACGCCTGGGTATGCTAGAGCCGTGTTTTCTAGCTCTTTGATTCGCTTTATATACGCTTCTACAATTTCACGACGCGCCCCTGGTCTAGCTCCTGAAATGGCGTCACAAACCTGAACGATGGGCGATATCATTGAGTTCATTTCTATTTCGTCGTGATGAGCGCCGATGGCATTACATACATGAGGTTTTTCACCAAACTTCTGTGCTAACTTCATACCCAAAATTGCGTGAGGTAATTCAGGTTCATCATCAGGCACCTTACCAATATCGTGTAGTAGCCCTGCACGTTTTGCTGCCTTTACGTCCAAATCCAACTCAGATGCCATGGTAGCACACATATTAGCAACCTCGCGTGAGTGTTGTAATAAGTTTTGACCATAAGATGAACGATACTTCATTCTACCTATCATACGTATCATTTCTGGATGTAATCCGTGTATTCCAAGATCAATTGAAGTTTTTTTGCCCGTGTCAATAATTTCCTCTTCAATTTGTTTGGTTGTCTTTTTAACCACCTCTTCAATTCGAGCAGGATGAATACGGCCATCTGTTACCAATTTATGCAAAGCCAATCGAGCTATTTCTCTACGAATAGGATCAAAACAAGAAAGCAATATTGCATCAGGGGTATCATCAACAATTATTTCTACACCTGTGGCAGATTCTAGCGATCTGATATTACGACCCTCTCTACCAATAATTCGACCTTTCACCTCATCACCCTCAATATTAAAAACAGAAACAGAATTTTCTATAGCATGTTCAGTGGCCGTTCGTTGAATAGTCTGAATCACTATTTTTTTTGCATCTCTTGTGGCTGTAAGCTTGGCCTCTTCTACAATCTCTTGTACATAAGCCATGGATTTTGTTTTGGCCTCATCTTTGAGAGTTTGTATCAATTCTTTTTTGGCATCTTCTGCCGAGTATGAAGAAATAGTCTCTAAAGCTTCCACTTGCTTTTGTAACAACTTATCGCATTTTACTTCTTTTTCTTTGATAGCATATAATTGTTTTTCAACGTTTTGTCGATTTTTCTCTAAATGGGATTCTTTATTTTTTAGAGAATTCAATTTTTGTGCCACCCGACTTTCCTTTTCCTTAATTCTTGATTCGGCCTGTGAAACTTTTTGATTTCGTTGGTTGATTATTTTTTCGTGCTCAGATTTAAGTTCAATAAACTTCTCTTTGGCTTGTAGTATTTTTTCTTTATGAATTTGCTTAGCTTTTTGATGAGCTTCTTTGATAATAGCATTGGATTTATTTTTATTTTTTGAGATTGTAAACAAATAGCTCATAGTGGCACCAAAGAGTACACTTGAAATAATTATTAAAATATATTCTGTCATTGTTTGTTTTATTTTTAAAAAACCCGCATCAATTAGTGAGCTATTAAACTCCTAAAAAAATTAATGAGGTTGCTACACTATCGCAAAAGTCCACTGTCCTTAAAAGAAACCACTTGGGTTGAGGCCGGTTTTTGAAAGCATAAGTCATTCCCCAGAATATATCACGTTGAGTTTAAAAACTGGAATAATCGATGCGGATGTTTTGTTAAAGAACGTTTGTTATAAATGATGGTCAATGACAGACTCCATCGCTAGTAACTTATCTTCTAAATCGCTATCTACTTTGAGCTTTTGCTCATCTCCTAAAAGATTGACAGACATTTCCAAAAGACACATACTTAGCAAATCTTGAGTATCTTTTGCCTCGAACCGTGATTCGTAAATCTTTAGTCTATCCTCTATGGCCTTGACTGCCTTACGAATACCCTCTTCTTCATTTCTAGAAATTGTCAAAGGAAATACTCTGTTAGCAATTTTTACCTTTATTTTTAGCTTTTGCATAAGCAGAAACAATCATTTGTTTAATAATGCAATACATTTGTCTATCTTCCGCACTAACTCATTTATTTGTTTTCTAGCTACTTTATTACCCCCTAATTCGGTCTTAATAGAGGTCGAAAGTTTCAAGATGTTAATTTTCTCTTCTAGTTGTTGTATAGTTGTTGAGCATTTATCCAATTCTAAAGATAGATCGTCAACTTTTGAAAGGGACTTTTGATGTTTATATTTCAATTCGTCGTACTGAGCTACCAAAGTGTTAATTTTGTTACTTAGACGTTCAATAATTGCTTTCATAAAAATAAACAACAACAGATTTGAACTAACAAAGTTAATATTGCATAGCGTAAATTCAAAGTATTGACATACTTTTTTTAGTATTATTTTTGTGATTTATAATTTGTTAAATGTACTGTCAACCTATGTTGAAAATTAAGATTTCATTGCTGTTTTTATTCATCAACAGTTTTCTATTTGGTCAGAATCAGTCAACAAATTTTCATCCACCACTAGACATACCTTTGCTTTTATCTGGAACGTTCGGTGAATTAAGGTCTAATCACTTTCATGCTGGTATAGACATAAAAACCCAAGGACGTTCGGGGCTAAATGTTTACGCAATTGAAGATGGCTATGTCTCTAGGATTAAAGTTTCGCCTTGGGGATATGGCAAAGCCATTTATATTACGCATCCTAATGGTTATACTTCAGTCTATGCTCATCTGATGAAATATCATAGAAAGATTCAAGATTTTGTAATCAAAAATCAATACATAGAACAATCCTACAGCATTGAATTGTTTCCCAAAGAAGGTGAATTTTTAGTAAAAAAAGGGCAGGTCATTGGACTTTCGGGAAATACTGGTAGTTCCTTTGCTCCACACCTTCATTTTGAAATAAGAAAAAGTAACAACCAAGAGCCTCAAAATGTACTACATTTCAACTTTGATGTAAAAGATAACTTACCTCCCATTATTAAAGAAGTAAAGTTTTATCCCCAGACGTATTACACACTTATAAATGGAAAAAACGAAAGCTTGAAAGTAAAAGTCAAAGGTAATAATGGTACTTTTTTTATTGATCAGAAGGTAGATATTTCAGGCCCCTACTCCATAGGTATCAGCACACATGATGTGCTTAATGGCGCCAACAATAAAAATGGTGTCTACGCCATTAATTTATTTGTCGATTCCTTGATGGTTTATTCGCACGAAATGGAAGCGTTTTCTTTTCAAGAAACAAAGTATATAAATACCCACAAGGACTACATGGAGCACAAGAAGAACAACAAAAAGTTTCACAAATGTTTTAAATCTTCCAATAATCCCCTAAGTATTTATAATTACATGTTGAACAACGGAACCATAAGCCCAAGGACTAATCAGTTTATTGAGTTTTTCGTAGATGACGTTTATGGAAACTCCTCTAGCCTTACATTTTGGATAGACAATAAGCAAAAAGTGCCAACTAAAGCGCTAAATGTTGGGCGTTACGATTCTCCAGTTTTCCCATTCAACCAAAGAAATTTTTTTAAGAACGATTCCATTAGCTTAAGCATCCCCGCTAAGTCTCTATACGACACCATTTATTTTGATTACAACATGGTTAATGATACCTTCTCTAGTTTTTATGCTCCTATTCACCAAATACATTCGGCACACACACCACTCCACTACCCTTTCAAAGTAGAATTTGTAACAACGGTACCAAGCCATTTATCTGACAAGGCATTTGTGTGTAAAATTAAAAATGAAAAAGCCATTAGCTTTGTTGGAGGAACATTTGATAAAGGCACCATTTCCGCAACAATCAAAACATTTGGAGACTATTCCGTCGCCGTAGATACCATTGCACCCAGTATAAAGGGTTTAAACATACATAATGGCAAGAAAATAGAAGGTCCAACACTAAAAATGACCATCAAAGACGCTGAAAGTGGCATTAAGTCATACAATGCATATATAGACATGGAATGGGTACTTATGGAATATGAACCCAAAAAAAATAGGTTAACTCACCGCTTTAGGAAAAGCCTTTCTGAGGGCACACACAAATTCACACTTGTTGTTGAGGATAATTTAGGTAATACGTCAGAATACGAAGCGATCTTTTACAAGTAAAATTGGGGATATTATAAATCCAAAGTGAGTTTGGCGCAATAGTCAATAATTTCGTCTCGTACTCTTTCATAAACCACTATTTTTTCTTCATCAGTGCCTTGTGCTTTTGCAGGGTCCTCAAAGGAATGATGAATGCGATTGTGGGTGTTCTTAAAGTAAGGACAATGCTCATTAGCATGATCACAAACTGTGATAACTACATCAAACATTATGTCTTTATATTCAACCATTTGATTGGAAGTATGACCTTCTAAAGAATAGCCTACTTTTTCCATGGCTTTTTTCATGTATGGATTGATGCCATGAGCCTCCAAACCAGCGCTAAAAATAGTATACTTACTGTCGACAATCAAAGACCTCAAACAGGCCTCTACCATTTGTGATCGACAAGAGTTACCAGTACATAAAATCAAAATTTTTTTCATGAATACTATTTTAGAAAATTTTATGTTATTCTAAGTAACAAAGTCAAATCATTATTACACTTTTATTTAGTTTAAATTTATTGAATATTAATACATTTGACACCGCATGCTGAATTATCTTTACATATTAGTATTGTGCTGTGTTTCATTAGAGGTTTTCGGTCAAACGGTTGAAGGTTACATTCGAGATGAAAACGGAAACTTATTAGATAAAGTGAACGTTTCCGTAGTGGGAGAAAAAATTGGCACTTCATCCGACAAGAATGGGTTTTATAGTATTAATCTTTCTGCTAATCAATTTCAAAAATTGTCATTTTCATTCATTGGCTATAGAAGTAAAATAGTTAAAGTGCCGATGCTTAAACAAGGACAAACACACACAATAAATGTGAATTTAAATATTTTGGGAATCGATATTGGCAATGTAGAAATTAATGATCAAAAAACAAGAACCAACACCTTTGAGACAGTAGATGTAAAAAATGTGAACGTTTTGCCTAGTACAATTAGTGGTGTTGAGGGACTAATAAAAACCTTACCTGGAGTTAGTTCATCTAGCGAATTGAGTTCACAATACACCGTTCGGGGTGGTAATTTTGACGAAAACCTTGTTTATGTCAATGGTATTGAGGTGTACAGACCGTTTCTTGTTCGCTCTGGACAGCAAGAAGGACTTTCCTTTGTCAACTCTGACTTAGTTTCTTCCATAAATTTTTCCGCTGGAGGTTATGCCGCCCAATACGGCGACAAAATGTCGTCTGTTTTGGACATCAATTACAAACGACCTAGAGAATTTGGCGCATCAGCCACCATGTCCTTATTGGGTGCTAACGCGTACATTCAAGGTTATGATTCTACCTCTTCTATTTCGTATTTGTTGGGCGTGAGACACAAAACCAACCAATATTTATTAAATAGTTTGGAGACAAAGGGAGAATACAAACCCCACTTTACTGATGTTCAGGCTATGATAACTTATGCCGCTAGTTCTAAATGGTCCATGACCACGTTATTAAACTATTCTAACAATAAATACCTTCATATTCCCTCAAACGCCACTACTCGATTTGGAACCATAAGTATTCCACTAGAATTAAGGATATATTTTGAAGGTCAAGAAATTGATCAATATGAAACCTTTTTTGGTGCATATGATTTACAATTTACACCACGAAAAAACCTTAATCTTAATGTCACACTCTCGGGCTTTCAAACCTTTGAAAGTGAAACATTTGATATTTTGGGACAATATTGGCTATCTGAAGTAGATAACAATCTAGGTTCCGATAGTTTTGGAGAAGCCACTTTTGATATCGGCGTTGGTTCTCATCTTAATCACGCCAGAAATTTCCTTCAAGCTTCCGTAATTAATGTCGAACATAAAGGTGTTTTTTTCAAAGACAATTTTGAATTCAGATGGGGAATAAAATCACAACAAGAACAGATAAGAGACGAAATTAACGAATGGATACTCATAGATTCAGCTGATTATTCATTACCACACCCTAGTGACTCAATAGGCATAGGTATTCAAAACGCCGAACCCTTCGTCTTAGATGAGTCCCTTAGAACATCTATCAATTTAAAATCCTTAAGACACAATGCCTTTATGCAAATTAGTCAATCATTAGGGCAATTTGACTTGACCTCCGGAATTCGAACCGCCTATTGGGATCTAAACGAAGAGTACTTGTTTAGCCCAAGAGCCAGCATTTCTTATCAGCCATTATGGCAAAATGACGTAGTGTTTAGAGTTTCAAGTGGTATCTACTATCAAAGTCCTTTTTATAGAGAATTAAGGGATTTAAAAGGTGTCATCAACAGAAATATAAAGTCCCAAAAGTCAGTGCATTACGTTATAGGATTTGATTACAATTTTAATCTATGGCAACGCCCTTTCAAGCTAGTTACTGAACTGTATTACAAGCATTTAACCAATCTTATACCCTATGATGTAGAAAATATTAGAATTAGATACTATGCTAACAATAATGCTCTGGGCTATTCAACAGGTATTGACTTTAGACTTAATGGTGAATTTGTAAAAAATATAGAATCATGGGCTAGTCTTTCAATACTTCAAACTAAAGCAGATATTATCGGAGACAACTACGAAATTAATGGAAATATCATAGAACCAGGATACTACGAAAGACCAACCAACCAACTTATCAATTTCAATCTATTTTTTCAAGATTATCTTCCTAAAAATCCAAACTTTAAAATGCACCTGAATCTTGTTTATGGCTCTAAACTACCACTTACTCCACCCAACAGCTTCAAGGGGCAGCACGATTTTTACTTACCTGACTACAAACGCGTTGACATTGGGTTTTCTGCTGCACTAAAAAAAGAAAAAAGCGTTAGAAAAAAATGGAATCCCTTCAAATTTACCAAGCATACATGGTTAAGTATGGAAGTTTTTAACTTGCTAAACATTGATAACACCATTTCGTACCTATGGGTTCAGGATATTAGTGGTAATCAATTCGGAGTACCCAACAGACTTACCTCTCGACTTATAAATCTAAAACTTCATATGGCGTTTTAGAATTGACTATCTTTGGCTGATTGATTTTAAAAAAAAATTATTCATGAGGTCACTATTTTTTTGTTTGTTTTTAACCACTTACTTCATTGGTTTTTGTCAAAATAACTACAACCCAAATACCCCACCCAATACTTACAGACAGGCTGACAATCCTAACTATTGGAAAAATAAAGCCCCACTTGGCTATTGGCAACAAGACGTTCATTACACCATCAAGGCAAATATTGACGAAACAAAAGACATCATAGACGCCAATCAAACCCTTGTTTACTGGAATAACTCTCCGGATGAGCTAAACGTTCTGTACTTTCATTTATATCAAAATGCATTTATTCCTGACTCCTATTGCTCGGAACTTCATCGCCAAAACAACAAAGCTATAGGCTATGGACGATATGAAAAAAAAGGGCTTGGAACAGTCGTTGAAAATATGAGAATTGATGGCAAGCAGGTCAACACCATTCTAGACAATACCATTCTGAAAGTCGAACTCAACGAGCCCCTCCCAAGCGGGGATTCCATTACCATACAAATGGATTTTAAAACATACTTTGATAAAGGTACTCAAAGACGAAGAATGAAAACCTTCAAAGCGTTTGGACACAACCATTACGACGGGGTATTGTGGTATCCAAGAATTTCGGTTTACGACAAAAAATTTGGTTGGACAACAGACCAACATATTGGCAAGGAGTTTTATGGCGATTTCGGTACTTTTGATGTCGAACTAACTTTCTCTTCAAACTATGTAGTTGAGGCCACTGGTATGCTTCAAAACAAAGATGAGGTAATGCCCGAAACTTTAAGACAAAAACTAGACATTAAAAATTTTGCTGACAAGCCTTGGAATTCGGCTCCGAGCATTATTATTCCTTACGATAGTCTTTCAAGAAAAACATGGATTTATCATGCTGAAAATGTTCACGATTTTGCGTTTACTGCCGACCCCACATATCGTATTGGCGAAGCCGAATGGAATGGTATTAGAGCCATCTCATTAGTTCAAGAACCGCACGCATCCAAATGGCAAAATGCAGCCGATTTCGCAGCCAAAGTCATACAAGTATTTTCTGAAGATATAGGCATGTATGAGTACAACAAAATTATTGTAGCCGATGCCCGTGATGGCATGGAGTACCCCATGATTACGCTAGATGGAGGTAGTGATCCTGGATACAGAGGGCTTCTAGCACACGAGATAGGCCACCAGTGGTTTTATGCTATGGTAGGTTCCAACGAAACATACAGAGCAGCACTCGATGAAGGCTTTACTCAATTTTTGACTGCTTGGGCGTTAAATAAAATTGATGGCGAGTACCTAGTTACCAAAGAACCTAGCTCAAAATACACAAAACGACACAAAAAAAAGGTAAAAGCCATTGATTCCAGAGTCTATTATTCATACATCAGAGATGCCACTAAATACAACGACCCGCCGTTAAACACCCATTCACATGAATTCAATAGTGCTTTGGGGCATGGAGGTGGCTACCGTCATGTTTATTATAAAACAGCTGCCATGTTGTACAATTTAGAATATGTTTTGGGCGAAGAGTTGTTTCTTGACGCCATGAAATATTATTTCGAAAAATGGAAAATGGCTCACCCATATTTTGATGATTTCAGACAATCGATCATTGAGTATACCAAAGTTGATTTAAATTGGTTTTTTGATCAATGGCTAGAAACTAGCAAAACCATTGATTATGGTATTAAAAAAATAAATCACCTTGGTAATGAAAACTACCGTATAACTTTTGAACGAAAAGGCGAAATGCATATGCCTATTGACTTTAGTGTATTTGCCAACGACGGTAAAGAATACAAATTCCACATATCAAACACCTGGTTTACCAAAAAAACTAATGCCACCATACTAAAAAAATGGCACGCTTGGGGGAAATTATTTCCTCAGTACTCCACAGAACTCAATATTCCAAGCGGTATCGATTACGTTCAAATTGATCCATCCAACCGCTTGGCAGATAAATACATGTTAGACAATAAAAGTCAGACACCCATTGATGTTAGTTTTGATGCTAGAATTTGGAATTTGCCCGACTGGAAAACGTACGAATTAAACAATAGACCAGAACTGTGGTGGAATGATTTCGACGGAATGAAAGTGGGCTGGCACTTTAATGGGGATTACATGAACTATCACCACCAAATAAACTCAACAATCTGGGTAAATACGGGACTTCTTCAAAAAAAATTAGACAACACCATTGCCAATGAATACAATGCATTTTCGTATCGATTCAATTATAAAACTGGCCTTGACAAGTGGAGTAAAAACACATCAATCACCCTTCACAGTCGCTTTCTTGATGGCCTCAATCTGAACAAACTGCATGTAGAAAAATCAGACTACTCGAAAAAGAATAAAGTATACGCCTATTTCAAAAGTATGTACCGACAAAGTTCTTATGACTTATTATATACAAACTACAATCATTGGCAAAATGATAAGTTTAATAATACCGCCTCTTTCGGCTGGCAACACAAATACACCTACGTCAACGGCAAAGGTGTTCTTAACTTAGAACTTAAAAGCTCTGCCATAGGCAGCGACTATGACTATTCCTCTATTGTATTTTCTTCTGTTCACAAATCCAAAATTGGCCAGTTTTATTTCAATTCCAGAGCGTTTGCTCAGTATGGAAGTGGCACTAATTGGGCCAACGAATCTAGATTACACTTAGCCGGTGCTAACTTAGAAGAAATGATGGAGAATAAATTTAGCCGTTCTTCGGGATTCATCCCCACCGAATGGCTAGGCTATGGAGAGTCAACCAATCATTTTCAAATGGGTGGCGGACTTAACCTTAGGGGGTTTTCGGGCTATCTTGTTCCAGAAATTAACGAAGACGGACAATATGTTGAGGCTTACAGAGGCGAAAGCGGCGCTTCTGTTAGTTTTGAATTAGAATTTCAAAACTTATTGCCAGTCTATTCAAATAATTTCAGCACCTATTTATTTGCCGATGCTGGAGTCATAAACACCACAGAAATTAATTCTAAAAACATTAGAAATGCCTTTTCTGATGTAAGAGCAGACGCAGGTATTGGCTTTGCCCTTACTCTGAAAAAATGGGGCGATTTACAAATGGTAAAACCCCTCACTATTCGTCTTGACTTTCCGATGTATTTGAATACGATACCAAACGTGGATGATGACAACTTTCAAACCAATCGATTTGTTATGGGTATCGGAAGAACATTTTAATTATGATTAAAATTTTAGTTACGGGTGGTGCTGGCTACATTGGTTCACATACCCTAGTAGCACTGCATCAAAATAAGTTTCAACCCATTATTATCGACAATCTGTCTAATTCGTCGATATCTAATATAAAAGGAGCTGAAAAAATTTGTAAAACAAGCTTTACGTTTTATAACATTGACTGCTGTGATGAAAAACAAATGAATACGATTTTTGAGCAAGAAGATGGTATTGAGGGTGTTATTCATTTTGCTGCCTATAAATCTGTTGAGGAATCAGTGCGAGAACCTAAAAAATACTTCGAAAATAATATCGGCTCTTTAGAAACCCTCTTAAACATTATGCAGAAACACGGAGTTGATAATCTTATTTTCTCCTCCTCGTGTACTGTTTACGGATCTCCTGATAAATTGCCAGTAAATGAATCGGCTCCCTTTAAAAAAGCGGTCTCACCGTATGGAGAAAGTAAACAACGTTGTGAAGAAATCTTGCAAAAAAGTAGCATTAATTGTGTTTCATTAAGGTACTTCAACCCCATCGGTACGCATGAAAGCGGTCTAATAGGCGATTGTTCCTTTGATAAAGCCAGTAATTTAGTACCAATCATCACTGAAACGGCTATTGGAAAAAGAGAAAAAGTGACTGTCTTTGGCAATGATTATAATACTCCAGATGGAACATGTATTCGAGACTACATTCACGTTGTTGATCTAGCAAATGCCCATGTGCATTCACTCAATTATTTGACAAAACATTGCGGAAAACACGTTTATAACATAGGAACAGGTAAAGGCCTTAGTGTTTTAGAAATTATTCAGGCATTTGAACAAAGTACACAACAAACACTCAACGTATCAATTGGCCCACGACGTGAAGGCGATATCGAACAAATTTATTCAGATATCTCTTTAAGCTCAAAAAAACTTCAATGGAAAGCTGAAATGTCATTAGAAAACGCATTGAAAAGTGCTTGGAAATGGGAACAACAAAAAGATAATACTACTGCCTGGCTATGAAAATTGGAATAATTATTCAAGCAAGAACAGGTTCTCAAAGATTACCTAAGAAAATTTTAAAACCATTTTATGGCTCTGATAATATCCTTGATATCCAAATTAAAAACTTAAAGCAATTAACTCTTCCAATAATAATTGCTACTACTGAAAAAAGAGAGGATTTAGAAATTGTTAAAATAGCTAAAAAACATCACTTAGCTTACTTTGCAGGAAGTGAACATGATGTTCTTTCAAGATTTATTAATGCTGCTAAAGAAAATAAACTAACACACATTATTAGAATTTGTTCAGATAATCCATTCTTGATGATTGACTTTGTCAAAGAAATCATTGATAAGTCTGACATAAATGATGACTACACAAGTCATTTCATTAACGATGAACCTTCTATAACTACACATTGGGGTATTTTTTGTGAGTTCGTGAGTCTAAATGCCTTACTAAAGATACAAGCTCTAACAACTGACCCATTTTATAAAGAACATGTCACGAATTACATTTACTCACATCCTGAGTCCTTTTCTATCAAGAGAATTAAGGTTAATGACACCTTGACTAATACTAAACACATCAGATTGACAGTCGACACAAAAGACGATTTTTTAGAAATGAAAAAACTATATCAAAATTATTTCAATAATTTTGATAGGTTGAAGGTCGAAAGTCTAGTTAAAATAATAGATTCAGATTTCATAATAAAGATGAAAGAATCAATTGAAAAAAACAGTAAAAAATGACTTAAATAATTGGAGAAATTGGTCAAAACCACAATGGTAATGTAGAAATTGCAAAAAAAATCATTGATGTCGTTGCAAAACCAGTAATTGATAAGTTATTTGACATCCAACTTCCTAAAATGGATGCTGTTAAGCTTACCAAAAGAGATTTAAGCTACGAATTATCGGATTCTCAAATGCGAAGACCATACATTAACAAAAACTCTTTTGCAAAAACATATGGAGAACACAGAGCTTTTTTAGAATTAAATGATGAAGAACACTTTGAGATTTATAGCTATGCCAAGTCCGAAAATTTAGATTTTGTAGAAACGCTTTGTGCACCTAGTTGTTTGTCCATGTTAAAACTATTTCAACCTGACAAACTAAAAGTTGCCAGTAGAGATTTAACTAACTTACCCCTACTTCAAGCTCTTGCAGAAACAAATATTCCTATAATTGTTTCAACGGGAATGGCCAGCGACAAAGAGCTAGATGAAGCAATTGAAGTAATTTCAAAATATCACAACGATATATCTATATTACATTGCGTTTCTCAATACCCAACAGAACCAAAAAATGTAAATCTAAATACTATCACATATCTCATAGAAAAATACTCAGACTACACGATTGGTTATTCTGATCACACTATTGGAATAGCAGTACCAACCGCAGCTGTAAGTATGGGCGCTAAAATTATTGAAAAGCATATTACTCTTGATAGAAATATGAAAGGCACAGACCAAATAGGGTCATTGGGTCCTGATGGTATTTTTAGAATGGTAAGAGACTTACGGTTACTAGAGATGTCATTTGGAAAAAAAGAAATCTTCATAAGTGATGATGTAAAATTAGCAAGACTAAAGTTAGAAAGGTCCATAGCAACTAATAAACGATTATACAAAGGAAACATTATTACCGAAAATGATATACATCTATTGAGTCCTGGTGATGGCTACAAATGGTCTGAAAAAGAACAACTAATAGGTCAAAGGGTAAATTGTGACATTCCTAAAAATGAACTCATTTATTCAAATATGCTTGTATGAAAATAAAATTAGTTATAACCGATATTGATGGTGTTTGGACAGATGGAGGTATGTATTACGATTCTCAGGGAAATGAAACTAAAAAATTTAATACATCAGATAGTGCTGGTGTATTGTTTCTTAAACACAACCACATCCCTCTAGCAATTATGACTGGAGAAGCTAATATAATGGTTGTTAATAGAGCTAAAAAGCTAAATATCAAACACGTATTTTTAGGAGTTAAAGACAAACTAAGCTGTGCCAAAGCACTTTGTAATGAGCTAAATATTAATCTAGAAAACGTCGCATTTATTGGCGATGACATCAATGATATCCACCTGCTAAAATCCGTTGGTTTTTCTGCCTGTCCTAATAATGCACCGGTCTATATTAAAGATAAAGTAGATCTTGTTTTAAAAACAAATGGTGGTGATGGTGCATTTAGAATATTTATTGAAACCCTATTGAATAAATTAGGTCTATGGGAGAAAACTATTAGTCACTTTGTGAAATAAAATCAGCAGAAATTTTATCCATAATTCGTTGCTCTGCTTTATTATCCAACTTATAAAAATAGTCCTTAATAAAGGCATCGTAGGACGATATGTCTATGGCCATTTTTTTTGAAAACACTTCTTCAAGAGCCTTTCTATTTCTAACACCTATTCCAACGCCTTGTTTAATATATCCAATAAGGTCTTGCTGTAAATAATCAAGCACAATCATTGGCTTGTAATAAGGAATGAACTCAGCGCCAACTGTTGAAAAACTGGTAATCATAACTGAACAATTTTCAAAATGTGAATGAAGATCAGATAGTCTATCAATAATCAAATGGTTATAACCACATTCATTAGCAATTTGCAGAAAGTAGTCATCATCTATTTCATTTGGATGTGGGCGTATAACTAATTGATATGTATCAGAATGACTCTTCAAAGCATGCATTACATCTTGAATTTGCATCTTTCTCATCAATGGATCTCTTTGGGGTTGAGTAGCAAATAATACTACTTTTTTTTCACTTGGAAAATCCGTACTCAGCATATGCTTGTGAGAGTCAACTATTTTTCCACTTAGAGATAAATTGGACATAGAATACCCCCCTTGTTGAAGTAATAAACGCTGAAAATATTCTCCCCATAAAAAGGTTGTATCTGCTAACAACGGCTTGTGATTATATAAACCGTACATATAAGCGGGATGTAAGGAGTGAATAGTTCCATGTTGATAAGCATATACTTTAACTCCATTTTGTTTTGCTGCATATTGAATAACCCTCATTTGAGGGCTATTTTCATCGTTTAAAATAATCGCCTTTATATTGTGCTTATGAAAAAATTTACAAAAGGATTTTAATCTTAAATAATAGAGGTATTGACTACTTAGTTGACTGATAAATAAATTTATTATGTCATTACTTTCTGGAGATTCAGAAGTTACACTTCTGAGTTGGGCTACCAACATTCTAAAAGATTGAATAAGCTGACTGATATCTTTTATCCAACTAAATGACAATAGGTATTGTTTCAAAACAAAATCGGAATCATAGTGGTTTATATCATCAGATGCAGATTCTAAAATATTTCTCGACGAAAAGAGTTGATAACTTGATTCTAGCTTACCTAATGACGAACGTTTGGAGCGAAAAACTAACACTTCGCCATCTTTAAATAAAGGCCTCTTAGAAAAGAGTATTTTTTTAATTTCTGAATAAGCAGTTTTATAAGTACTAAATTTCACCTTTCTTTTTTTGACAAAGAGTAATCTTTTTTCAGAAAATTGATGTTTTAACTCTCTGTTGCTTGTAATCACTTTTCCATCTGGAAACTCATTAAAAAAAAGTGAAATACAAGCTATTTTCAATTGACTATTTCGGTAATTAAAATAAAGTCGGAAATGCTCTAAAAACCAGGGATTAAAATGATGAATACTTTCAAATCTTGAGAAGATTGAATGTAAATTATTATAAACTGATGCTACAGATTTGAACGATTTTTGGACAATTGTTTGGTGGACTTGGGCATCCAATTCAACCATCTTGAAATGATCCAACGAGGAACTATAAACTGAGGAATACAATTGGTCTTCCTTTTTAAAATTAAAGTCTTCTAATGTAATATTACCATCAACGTAATAATTCATTGAATTTCGACTTTAATTGTGAGTAATAATCGTTAATATCAGACGATAATTTAAATGCCAACACTGAAGAAACATAAGTCAACAGGATAAGCAAGGATCTTATAGCAATGGCTAGAAAGTTATTTTCTATGATTGGTAAAAAGCTCAAAAACACAAATAGTATGCTAGAAAGTAACAAAACCTTTAAGGTCTGAATACTAAATGGCTGAATATTCATTTTGAAATAAATAAATAACAACTTCAAAACGTTATGTAGGGTGACAGAAATCAAACTGGCTAAAGCTGCCCCATTAATTCCATACATAGGTATAAGAAGTATATTAGTTAAAATCACTAGAACCAGTAAAGTTATATTAAATAGAAGATCTGTTCTGTAAAAATTTGAATTAATGATAATAAGACCATTCAAGCCTGAAGCTAAATTTACTACCTGAGATAAACCAATAAATAAGACCACGAATTTACCCGCTCGAAACTTTTCTGGAAGAATCATAAGAATATCGTCTATGTTTAGCCAAATAACAAGAAACATAAACATACTAATGACGAGCAGATTAATGGATGTTTTTTGATATATTTCTTTTACATGCCCAATGTTATTTTCTTTGAACGCTTGTGCAATCAAGGGAGTTGAAATAGATGTTATTGATCTAGCCGGAACCTTAATAACACTTCCTATAAAAAAAGCTAGTCCATAAAAAGCTACAGATTTTAAGTCTAAAAAATGTTCAATCATTATAATATCAACTCTTGAAACTAAAATGGCCGCACCAGATCCCATAATAACATACAGTCCATAACTCATTAACTCTCCCCTACTTTCTTTGTCCCAAAGTAAGTCTAATTGAATTCGCTGTTTATAAAATTGTATGACACCCAATACAACTAACTTCAATATATAAGAATATGCATAGAAATAAATGAATTGTTTAAAATCAATAATTGAATAATGATAGCAAACCAACAATACTAAGGTAATTACCCTTAAAAAAACATCATTAAGAAAGATTGGCGTTGTAGAATCTAAATAAGAGCGAGAAACACTATTAAAAACATCAAAAAAAACCATACCAAAGACTAATACCAGCAGAAGTATGTTATATTCAGAAAGTAATGGATTTGCTATCGAATCTAGTATCAGTGTTTTAAATGAGAAAAAGAATAGAAGAAACAATGCGAAACCTAAAAGTGTTAGCATTAACGTAAAGGAAACGAGTTTATCTTTAATCTTAAAAAAAGGAAAATATCGAATAAGAATTTGGGGTGAGCCAAGGTGTGAAAAAGAAGAAACAACTACGGAATAGGACACTAATAATTGTAACAACCCCCAATATTCGGGATGGTCTTCAAACACAAAAGGAAACACTAAAATGGTATTAACAGCTCCAATAACTACACCAAGGTATAGGTTGATTGAATTTTTAATACTCTGCTTACGAATAATTCCCATTAAAACAAATGTAAGATTTTAATTCAGTTGTAATAGTGGAATGATAACGAAAAATCTACTTTGAAATTGAGTCTAACTGCTTGGCCAATAACTCGGTCAACTTTTTTCGACTAAATTGATTTATTAAGTGAGTGTCTTTGGTAAGCGTTTTATTCTCTGACCATTCGTTAAAGAAGCTCTCTAGCTGTTGCTTCATTGCCTTGTAATTGTCATAATCAATCATTTCATCACCATTCGATTCTGACAAAATAGATGACGCATTTCCTTGTGGACCTATAGCCAATATTGGTTTTGAACTTGCTAAGTATTCAAAGAGTTTACCAGTAATTATTAAATGGTTGTTGTCTGACTTAGGGATTAAAAATAATAATGTTGCTGAACTCATCATCTCGTCTATCGCCTCATCATGCGAAAGAAAGCCTAATTGAGAAATATAACTAGATAATCCGAACGTTTCAATGCTGTTAATCACTTCCCTATGAACATTACCCACAAATTTTAATTGTAAGTGGCTTTTAAAACGTTCATTTTCTTCATTAAGATCTCTTATGCAACGCCATAAACATTCCACGTTTTGACTGTCGTAAAGATTACCTACATACGAAATGATGAACTTTTCGGGTCTTGTTGTATGTTTACCTATAAAATCAGCTTCATCAAAGCCATTATAAATAGTGCACATAGATTTTGCTCTATCAGAAAATTCATCGAACATCCCCTTACTAACTACTGTAACCACATCGGCTTCCTTTAAAACAGAATCCTCTAGTTTTTTATCCCTTATTTTGGTAGCCATTGTTCGAGGAAAAATAGTATTGTAAAATACACTTGTCCAAGGGTCTCTAAAATCAGCTATCCATGGTAAAAGGTGCCACTTTTTAAGTTGTTTGCCAATCAGATGAGTGCTATGGGGAGGGCCAGTTGTAATAATGGCGTCGATACCTTCATCTTGTATAATTTGTTGAGCTTTTTTGATGGCATAAGATTTCCATCCTTTTCGAGCATCAGGCACAAAAAAATTGGCTCGTATATACAGTAAAATCCGCTGGATTAATGACTTATTGGATAAACCAATTGAACCTGACAACTTTGATTTTGATTGCTTTCCTGTAAGGGTAGAATACAAACTAAAGGGCTCAAACGTTTTCGTTTTAAAAACTTTTACCCCTTTTGGAATATCGTCAACTAGGGTTGGGTCTTGATTAGGGTAAGTGCCATTTTTAACGGTTAAAATAATAGGCTCCCATCCAAAATCACGCAAGTATTTACTAAATTTTAAGAACCGCTGAACGCCTGGACCCGAACCTGGCGGCCAATAGTAAGTGATAATGAGCACTTTCTTCATTATAACTTTAGCTCTTTATAAAAAGCAAAAAACAAAAATAACAGCAAAGCAATGGAAGACGCCAACGATACTCTTTCACCTGTGTAGTATGTGGCTGGCTCAAACTTAAACTCTATGGTGTGACTGCCAGCAGGAATGGCCATGGCTCTTAAAACGTAGTTGGCTCTAACGTATGACGCTAACTCGCCATCGATGTAGGCATTCCACCCTTTGTCGTAGTAGATTTCTGAGAATACAGCAAACTGATCAATTTGTGTATTGGATTTGTAAATTAAGTGATTGGCCTTGTAGCTAATCAATTGAATAGTGGCTGTACTGTCAGTTGTGAGTGCTGATGGGCTTTCATAACGCTCATCGACCACCACTTGAGTAGACGTATTTATCTCAGACAATTTGGCGATTTCTTTATCCGCATTTTCTACTTTTATAATATCATCAATGAACCAAGCATTTCCAAGAGCATCCCTATTCAGCTGTGCCATTGGGCCATTTTGTGAGTTTACAATAAAGTACTTGGTATTAAGCATGTTTAGAACTTGCATGTTACCTTTTGAGATGTGGTTTTCAATCAACTCTTGATATTTTCTCAATTTGGCACCATGATAGCCCCCAATGGATTTATGAAAATAGGATGTCGAAGCATCGTTAAATGGACTAACAGTCGTGTTGTAAACTCTAAAATTAGGGTCCTTATCATTCAATATTTGTTGGTCGGCAATCGATGGCGAATAGGGTAAAGTCACTTTTCTTTTTGACTTGAAATTATCGTTGTCTAAATACCTCTTATTTACAACCCACATATCGGAAAGAATGAGAGCACCGACAATCAAAATCAATGGTATTTGGTTTATTTTTTTTGAAACGTAAAGCCAAATAGCTAAAAATGCCACAGATATAAACGCAAACGAACGAAATGCGTCTGATTGTAAAAGAGACTCTCTGTCTGCTCGTAGAGCATTAGTCAATGATTCGTTGTAGCTTGCATCACCAAGACCAACGAAATCAAAAAATAAGCCAGGCAAAAGGGCAAAGAATAAGCAAATTCCGCCTGTAATTCCATATGCGTATTTGATTTGCTTTTTTGTCTTATTTGACACCTCCTCCTTGAAAAGTTTGTTGAATGCTATTATGCCTAGTAATGGAATCAACAGCTCAACTACAACAAGCGTAGTAGAGACTGCTCTAAATTTATTATATCCAGGGATAAAATCTAAAAAGAAATCAGTCAGAGGCATAAAGTTTTTCCCCCATGCCAAAGCCAGCATTAGTAGGAATGTGCTGAGTGCCCACCACCTCATGTATCCCTTTATTAAAAACAAACTCAATACAAAAAGAAAACAAGCCACTGCTCCAGCATACACAGGACCTGAAGTAAATGGTTGAGCCCCCCAATATAAAGGAAGTTGTTTGATTATTTGTTTGGCTTGTGCTGATTGTCCACTGTTTCTAAATAGTTTGTAGGTTTCAGAATCTGTGGTTAAAGCACCGCCCGAGGCACCGCCATGAAAATTAGGAATAAGAAGTGTCAGCGATTCTGCCTTTCCGTAACTCCATGCGGTAGCGTAATCTTTATCCAATCCGGATGTTTTATTACTCTGATTAGCTGTTAGTTCTGATTTACCACGTATGGTTTCTTTACCATACTCCATAGTCGTAGTCAGCTTACTAATGCTAGTTAAGGAACCCAACATGCCAGCAATTAGTAGAAAACCTACTTGTTTAAAGAATAATGGAATAGTCTTCTCTTTCAATGCTTTAAAAAAGGTCACGATTCCGATAATCATTAACAACATTACCAAGTAATAGGTAATCTGAAAATGGTTAGCGTTGAGCATCAAGGCAGTAAAAAAAGCCGCAAGAGCTGACCCCAGTAACACACGACCTCTAAAAACCATTAGAACAGATGCCATTACTGGTGACATGTAACCGATGGCATGGGCTTTTGTGTTGTGTCCAGCTTCAATTATGATGAAAAAATAGGATGAAAAAGCGAAAGCAATGGCACCAATAATTGCTATTCTGTAGTCAATTGAAAGTGTGACCAACAAAAAATAAAAACCTAAGAGATATAAAAAGACAACTCCTATGGGTGCAGGAAGGTATAACTTCAACAGTTTAGAAAAATTACTAATCAAATTGCCTTTATGTAATACCGAAATTTGATAAGCAGGCATACCGCCAAACATGGCATTAGTCCAGAGAGGTTCTTCGTTGTATTCGGCTCTATGCTGTACTATTTCTTCTGACATACCCAAAAATTGACGGATGTCTTGTTGTTCTAATCGTTTGCCTTCAAGTACTGGAGAAAAGTAAATTGATGGAATTAATATAAAAATGAGTACAGCATAAAGGTGAGGAAAATGCTTTTTCAAATTAATTTTGGTCATAATTAGGGTGTTTTATTAGCGTCATCAATTTCTTCAAATTCGACATATTCTCCTATCTTGGAGGTCGATGATTTTTGTTTTCTTTTGTTTTTTTCTATTGAAACTTCCCCCTCTTGTTTTCTTCTTTTTTGTGAGCTACTATACCTTGATGCTTTTGTAACAAAACGCTTAATCAACAGTGGAGCCAGTAAACGTAAAAAAAATCGTATTGAATAATATACAATCAGAAATATTAAAATGGTTTTTACTAATCCACCCATAGTTTAGCGGCTTAAATACAAACTTCGTTCAGAATATACTTTCTTAAAGAACGAATCTTTCAAATCATCGATAAAGTGAATAGCCTCACCCGTTGATTTCATTTCAGGTCCCAACTCTTTGTTGACGTTGGGAAATTTGTTAAACGAAAATACTGGAACTTTTATTGCAAATCCTTGCTTATACGGATTAAATTCAAAATCTGAAATCTTTTTTTCGCCCAACATCACTTTAGTAGCATAGTTAACATATGGTTCTTTGTACGCTTTAGCAATAAATGGTACAGTTCTAGAGGCCCGAGGATTAGCCTCTATGACGTATACTTTTTCGTTTTTGATAGCAAATTGGATATTTATGAGACCAACTGTTTCTAAAGCTAAGGCAATTTTGTGGGTAATTTCAATCATTTGCTGACGAACATGATCACTCAAGTCAAAAGTTGGAAGTACAGCATTAGAATCACCCGAGTGAATACCACAAGGCTCAATGTGTTCCATAATACCAATAATATATACATTTTCGCCATCGCAAATAGCGTCGGCTTCGGCTTCAATGGCATTGTCCAAATAATGATCGAGTAACACTCTATTGCCCGGAATGTCCTTCAACAAGTTGACAACATGGTGCTCAAGTTCCATTTCGTTGATAACAATTTTCATACCCTGTCCTCCAAGAACGTAAGATGGTCTTACAAGAATTGGAAACTTTAACTGTTTGGCAAGATTGAGTGCTTCCTCTGCAGTTTCTATAACGCCAAACTCAGGATAGGGCACATCATTATCTCTCAATAAAGTAGAAAATCGACCTCTGTCTTCGGCCAAATCTAGTGCTTCAAAGCTAGTTCCAATTATTTTTATATCGTGTCTATCAAGCTTTTCAGCTAGTTTAAGAGCTGTCTGCCCTCCAAGCTGAACGATGACGCCATCAGGTTGTTCATGTTTGATAATATCGTAAATGTGTTCCCAAAAGACAGGCTCAAAATATAACTTATCAGATGTGTCAAAATCAGTTGAAACCGTTTCAGGATTACAATTAATCATAATAGTTTCATAATCGCATTCCTTAGCCGCTAAAACACCGTGAACACAACAATAATCAAATTCTATTCCTTGACCTATTCGATTTGGACCTGAACCAAGTACCATTATCTTTTTCTTGTTGGAACGATGGCTTTCATTTTCAGAGTATACTTCTCCGCCTTCTAAATGCATTTTTGACTCAAATGTTGAATAGTAATACGGAGTTTTTGCTTCAAACTCAGCAGCACATGTATCAACTAATTTATAGACCCTGTTAATACCAAGTTCTGTTCGCTTTTCATGCACTTCACTTTCCAAACATCTAAGAAGGTGAGCGATCTGACGATCAGCGTATCCTTTCATTTTTGACTCTAATAATAATTCTTTTGGTATGTTACCAATGTGATATTTCTCTATCTCAAACTCAAGAGCCACAAGTTCTTCAATTTGTTTTAAGAACCAGTAGTCCATTTTTGTTATGTCATGAACCGTTTTTAAAGAAATACCAAGACGTATAGCATCATATATTCTGAAAACCCTGTCACTACTAGCGAATTTCATGGCATGAAGAATATCGTCTTGATTTGTCCAATTTTTGCCATCTGCTCCCAAGCCATTTCTGTTGATTTCTAAAGACTGACAGGCCTTTTGAAGAGCTTCCTGAAATGATCGACCTATACCCATCACCTCTCCAACCGATTTCATTTGAAGACCTAGAATTTTATCAGCACCATCGAATTTTTCAAAATTCCATCTTGGTATTTTGACAATGACATAATCCAAGGTTGGTTCAAAATAGGCTGATGTCGATTTAGTGATTTGATTGTCGAGTTCATTCAAAGTGTAACCGATGGCCAATTTGGAAGCTATTTTAGCAATCGGATAGCCAGTTGCTTTTGAGGCTAGTGCTGATGAACGAGACACTCTGGGGTTTATCTCAATGGCTATAATGTCTTCGTTTTTATCTGGAGAAACTGCAAATTGAACGTTACATCCACCAGCAAAATCACCAATGGCTCTCATCATTTTAATAGCCATATTTCTCATCTTTTGGTAAGTTGTATCTGAGAGCGTCATTGATGGTGCTACAGTGATAGAATCGCCAGTATGAATCCCCATTGGATCCATATTTTCTATGGAGCATATAATAATTACATTGTCGTTCTTATCTCTCAAAAGTTCAAGTTCATATTCTTTCCAACCAACTAGCGCCTTGTCAATTATAACTTCATGAATAGGTGATGCGGCCATACCTCTTTTGAGTAGTTTGTTAAAATCTTTGGCCTCATGAACGAAAGAAGCCCCACTACCGCCTAAGGTAAATGATGGTCTGATACATAGTGGAAAGCCAAATTTTTGAGCGATTTCTTTCCCCTCGAGATACGAAGTGGCTGTCTGAGATGGAGCACATGAAATGCCAATACGTTCCATAAGTTGCTTGAACTCCTCTCTATCTTCAGTAATGTTTATGGCGTCAATATCAACCCCAATAATCCGAACACCATGTTTTTTCCAAACACCCTTCTCATCAGCGTCAATGCATAAATTTAGAGCCGTTTGCCCACCCATTGTAGGAAGTACAGCATCTATTTGTCGTTCCTTTAATATATCTTCAATAGATTCAACAGTCAAAGGCTTCAAATAGACATTATCAGCAACCACAGGGTCAGTCATAATAGTGGCTGGATTTGAATTAATAAGTGAAACCTCAATACCTTCTTCTTTGAGAGATCGTGCGGCTTGAGAACCTGAATAATCAAATTCACAGGCTTGACCAATGACAATTGGTCCACTTCCTATTATCAAGATGGATTTAATGCTGGTATCTTTTGGCATATCTATAAAATGTGTGCTTGCTAATTTAGAGGTTTATCATTTACGCTAACTAATTATCTGTTTCAACATTTTAACAATCCGATTCATTTTTCAACAAATAACCAAAAAAAAAGATGTTGCAAATGCAACACCTTTTGTATAGGTTTTTGAAAAGACTAACGCTTGTGTCTTGGCTCGTCCGAAACAGACAATTTCTTTCTTCCTTTTGATCTTCTACTTGCTAGCACTTTTCTACCATTGGCAGACTCCATTCGCTCTCGAAAACCATGTTTGTTTCTACGCTTTCTATTTGACGGCTGAAATGTTCTTTTCATCGTAATTTATTTTAAAAGAGGAATGCAAATTTACACTCTTTTTTATTTTCTCAAAGTAATTTTAAAAAGATTATTGCAAGATCAGTTTTATCATTTCATTATTAGTTTTCAAGAAGTAAACTCCCTTGTCCAAATAAGAAACATCTATTTGGTGTTGTTTATTTTCCAAAATTGACTGATAGACACATCTTCCAAAACAGTCAAATAGTTGAAAACCCAAACTTGATTGATTGAAGTTTTTAATGGTGATTTTATTGTTAGCTGGATTTGGAAAAATGTTCAGTTCTTTATATTTGTATTCTTTTGTATTTACAATTGGTTTGTCGTAGTCAACTTCAAATACAAACAGGCCACTTTGCATATCAGACAATAAAATCTTTCCTGATGGCAGAAAGGGAAACACTCCCCAAGCACCCATGTAACTATCATGATGATCTGGTAAAAATGTATCATAATACGCAACTAAAACTGGCGACAGTGGGTTTGATATATCGTGAACATACAAGCCATCGTGATAGTAGGCAGTATACAAATATTGACCGTTGATTAATTGGTTATGAGGAATAGAATTTGAATCTACATATGAACCAAAAAGAGCTACAACCTGAATATTTGAAAGATCAGAAATGTCTAGCATCTTCATCCTCATACCCCAAGTTTCGTCAGCCATTACGTAGTAGTTACCATCAGATGTTAACCAACCTGAATGATTATACCCCTGATCTGGGTATGAAATCAAACTAGCTAACACCTCATGGGTTTGATTCTGTGCTGTAGTTTGACTAAAATCAACAATAAAAAACCCTTCGTTGCCTCCATTGATGTAGGCTGTATCATTTTGAACATAAAAGTCATGACATTTTAATATGGTGGTGGAATACAATAACTTTGGGCTAGCAGGATCTTCCAAGGTGTAAATGGTGCCGTTCGTTGTAAACATTTTGGCGGTAGCTGTATCTATAAAAATATTATGAGATCTTTCGAATAGTTCTGACGAGTCATATACTACAGTAACCGAATCGGGTAACGTACTAAAATCTATTATTTGAAGAGAGCTTTCACCTTCATCAGCAACGATGTAGAGATAGTTTTTATAGTCATGAAAATCTCGATGAATGATCTCAGTTCCTTGAACTTTACCAGCTACAAATGCCACCTCGGTTATTTCTTGGCTGTCAGTCACATCAAAGAAGTGAGTGCCCGCTGTTGAACCTATGACAGCGTACTCCTTTTGATTAAGCACAATCCCCCAAATCTCATTGTATGTATTGTCATAGATTTGAGATCCTACTAAGCTGTCTTCATCCCAATGAAACAATAATTCTACGTTTTGTGAATCCTGAGCATATATTAAAATAGGAAACAGAACGACAATTGTTCTTAGTAACACAATTATTTACAAATTCGATATTAGTTCCTCAACGACTTGTGTGAGTTTTGGCTCTGCCACTTCAGCAACCTCTTGAATTTCTTCATGGCTTACCTTTTGTATTTTTCCTTCCACTCCCAAATCAGTGATAACAGATATGGCGAAACATGGGAGATCCATATGCCTAGCCACAATGGCTTCAGGAACGGTTGACATACCAACGGTGTCAGCACCAATAATTCGAACATATTTATATTCTGCAGGCGTTTCTAAGCATGGACCAGTGACTGCTGCATATACCCCTTCAAAAATTCGGTAGCCATGTTTTCTACCTATTTCCATGGCCTTATCAACTAATTTTTTGTCATACGTTTCGCTCATGTCTGGGAAACGTGGACCGAAAGATGACATGTTTGGTCCTATTAGAGGACTTGGAATTAAGTTTATGTGGTCGTTTAAAACCATTAAATCCCCTACTTCGTAATGTGGATTAACACCCCCACTGGCATTAGATATTACAAGTTGGGTGATTCCTAACAGTTTCATTACTCTGACTGGCAGTGTGACTTCTTGAATGGAATAGCCTTCATAAAAATGAAATCGTCCTTGCATAGCAATTACCTTTTTATCTGAAAGTTTGCCAAAAATTAAGCGACCTTTATGTCCTTCAACAGTAGAGAGTGGAAAGTTAGGAATAGCCTCATAAGAAATGGTGTAATCAATTTCTATTTTATCTACCAAACCACCCAAACCAGTGCCTAAAATGATGCCAACTTCAGGAGCATACGGCATTTTTTGTGATAGAAATTTGGTGATTGTTTTTATTCTTTCCAGCATAATTTATAATTAATTCGTTAAAGTTAATGTTCCCTTGAAACTTTACCTCAATGGGTAAGTAAGCAAAGGAAATTGTTTTAAACTCGTTTTCAAAGACTGCCAATCTTGAGGCATCTTTTTCTGTAGTCAAAATTAACTTTTCTTCGGAATTAATTTGAGTGTAGCTTTTAATAATTTTTAAAACATCTTTTTTTTTGAAAAATTTATGATCTCTGTATTCAAAATGCTTGACTAAATCGGCCTTTTCTTTCACATAATCTACAATTTGCTTTGAAGATGATATTGCTGTGACCAGTATAATTTTCTTGTTTATTAAGTTAGTAGTAGAACTATCGAACATCATTTGTGGGGCTTTGTAATCAATGTACGAAAAACACAATTTTTGATTTAAGCTGGGTGCAATTTGTTCTTTAAGTCGGTATTCATCGAGTGGCAACAATGGTTTTGGTGATTTTGTGACTACTATAATGTCGGCTCTATCAGCTCTTTTGCGACTCTCCCTCAATGAGCCATAAGGCAATAAATAGTCATTAATAAAAAGATTGTCATATGTAGTCAGCAAAATACTAAGTCCTGGTTTTACCCACCTGTGTTGATAACCATCATCCAAAATTACTACTTGACATTTGTGTACCAAAAGTTTTTTAATGCCTTTTTGTCTATTTTCCGAGACTGCCACTGAAACATTTGGAAACTTTCGTTTGATTTGTAAGGGTTCATCACCAACGTCTCTTACACATGAGCTTAATTTTACCCAATGAAATCCAGATGTTACACGACCATATCCCCTACTAAGAACTGCCACATCGCTGAAATCACTTAATAGTTTAACAATATACTCAACCATTGGGGATTTGCCACTGCCACCAACACAAAGATTGCCAATTGAAATAATGGGAACATCATATTTTTTGGACTTGATAACGTTAAAATCAAACAACATATTTCTGAATGAAACAATTAATCCATACAGAATAGAAATTGGTATAAGAAATAACTTAAGAAATGGCATATTTTTCTAAGGAAATAAATTTTATGTTCAAAACAAATATAACAAAAAAATTAATATACTATTTTTGATTGATGAAATTAACAGAAATAACCAGTTTCTTGGAGTCAGTGGCGCCACAATCACTACAAGAATCATACGACAATTCGGGGCTGATTGTTGACAATGGCCTAACGAATGTCAATCAAGCATTAATAACAATTGACTGTACGCAAGAGGTAGTGGACGAGGCAATCAATAGGCAATGCGACTTAATTATTGCCCATCATCCCATTGTTTTCACTGGAATCAAATCGTTTGATCGCTCAAACTACATACACGAAACAATCATTAAAGCTATAAAAAACAACATTTCCATTTTTGCCATACATACCAACTTGGATAACGTATCCAATGGCGTTAATGGCGCCATTGCCTCAAAGCTAGGACTAGAAAGGACAAAAGTTCTTCGCTACAAAAAAGGGCAAATGAAAAAAATCAATGTTTATGTGCCAACAGAATTTGAACAATCAGTGAAAGACAGTATGTGGGAAGCTGGTGGTGGAAACATTGGCAATTACAGCAAATGTAGCTTTAACACTCATGGTGTAGGAACCTTTTGTGGAAACGATGACAGCCAGCCTAGCTATGGGCAAAAAAACAAACTCCATCACGAGAAAGAGTCCAAAATTGAAATGGTTTTTCCGGCTTATTTAGAAAGAAATATCACCACTAAAATGTTAGAGACACATCCATACGAAGAAGTGTCATACGATATTTTCACACTAGAAAATCATCACATAGGCATCGGCTCTGGAATGATTGGGTATCTGCCTAATCCAATGAATACTGAGGACTTTTTAAAGCACTTAAAGAAAGTGATGAAAACAGAAGTTATTAGACACACCAAGATGTTAAACCAACCCATTAGTAAAGTTGCGTTATGTGGTGGTTCTGGCTCATTTCTTCTTAGTGACGCTATTTCAAAAGAAGCGGACATTTTTATTAGTGCTGACTTTAAATATCATCAGTTTTTCGATGCCAACAACAAGATAGTAATTGCAGATATTGGCCATTTTGAAAGTGAGCAATTTACTAAAGAGCTAATTTATGATTTACTTAAGAAAAAATTTACTAAGTTTGCCACCCATTTATCACGTGTAAATACGAACCCAATCAACTATTTGAAATAATGGCAAAAAAGAAATCTACCTCAATCGAATTTTCAGTAGAAGACAAACTTCATGCACTACATAAATTACAAACCATTGATTCTGAAATCGACAAAATCAAAACGGTCAGAGGTGAACTACCTTTAGAAGTTCAAGACCTAGAAGACGAATTGAAAGGAGTAGAAACTAGAATTGAAAAAATTGATTCTGACATCTCTGACAAAGAAAATAACATAACAAAAAGAAAATTATCGATTAAAGAATCTGAAGAACTTGTTAAGAAGTACAGCGAACAACTAAATAATATTAAGAATAACAGAGAGTATGATTCTCTTTCTAAGGAAATTGAATTCCAAAATTTGGAAATAGAACTAGCCAACAAAAAAATAAAAGACAACCTAGCCAAGATAGAATTACTAAAAGTTACCAAAGCCGAATCTTCTGAAGTTTTGAATGAAAGAAAAGAAATTTTCGAGGAAAAGAAATTAGAATTGGCTACCATTGTTTCAGAAACCGAAAAGGACGAAGAAAAACTATTAGAACAATCTAAAAAAGCTGAAAAAGTAGTCGATGAACGACTGCTTTCTGCTTACAAACGCATACGTAAAAGTTCCAGAAATGGCTTAGCAGTGGTATCAGTTGAAAGAGATTCATGCGGTGGTTGTTACAGTAAAATCCCACCACAAAGACAACTCGACATAAAAGCTCATAAAAAGATTATTGTTTGTGAACATTGTGGTCGTATTCTTGTCGACTCAGAAATGTTCGAAAAAGAAAAAGACAAAGCCTAATTTTTTGTTTTACTTTTGAAAAAGATTCAATCTCTAAGAATCTTTATCATGCACAAACTACTTACAATTTTTGTTTTAGTTGTCGTTTGTCTTCCGGCAAGTGCCAAATTTGATTGGAATCATAATTGTCAGTCTGCTTATACAGCCACAATCAATCTCAAGTTTGAACAAGCAAAGCTTCTAGTTACGCTTGAAAAACAAAAAAACCCTGAGAACTCACTAGTTTATTTAATTGAAAATTACATCGACTATTTGGTCATTCAAATTGGTGAAGAAGAATCAGATTTTCAAAGACTTAAAACATATAAAGACTCTAGAATTTCAAATATTATTAATGATGACGCCCAGTCACCCTGGGCATTATATAGCCAAGCTGAGATACATCTTCAATGGTCAGCCAATCGATTAAAGTTTGGTGATTACTTTACAGCTGCCTACGAAATTAGAAAGGCCTATAAACTACTAGAAAAAAATAATGTACTTTATCCTGATTTTTTACCAAACGGTAAGAGTCTAGGATTGTTATATTCATTATTGGGTAGCGTACCTGAACGCTATCAGTGGATTTTGACAGTTGCTGGCATGCAAGGGGATTTAAAAAATGGCTTTGTTTTACTAGAACAAACCATAGAACGAATGAAAAAAGACAATGCATTTTCAGTCATGCTAGATGAAACATACTTCTTGTATTCCTTTTTAAAAATGAATTTAGATAACAATAAGGAAGACCTCAATAATGTACTAAATGACATCAAAGACAGTCAGAACATCTTGCTAAACTTTGCTGCCAGCCGATTAGCGACAAAAACTGCACAAAATGATTTAGCCATCAAAATACTTGAAAACAGAACACAAAGTTCAGAAATTCATAATTTTTTATACTTAGATTATTTATTAGGTATTGGCAAATTGAATCAAATTAAAAAGGATTGCCTACTCTACTTCAATAGATATCTTACAAAATTTGATGGAAAAAACTATAAAAAATCAACACTTATGAGAATGAGTTGGTTCGCTTTCATCAACGACGATACAACTGCTTATTATACATACAAGGAACAAATCAACTCTGTAGGTAGTATGCAAATTGACGCTGATAAAGAAGCACAAAACTTTTACAGAAGAAAGCAAAAACCCAATAAAGCACTTCTAAAAGCCAGACTTTATTTTGACGGTGGGTATTACCAAAAAGCCCTCAACGAATTAAATCAGATAAGCCCAAACAAATGGAATGATTTGCATGACGAATTAGATTATTACTATCGTTTGGGAAGAACGCATGAACAATTAAATGAAACGAATTTAGCACTTGTTTATTACAACAAAGCGTTTGTAAAAGGAGCAAAGGAACAGTATTTTTTTGCTGCTAAGTCATCACTCCAAATGGCTCTTATATACGAAAATAAAAAAGATTTTAAGCTTGCTGAAGAATACTTTAAAACTACTATCGGTCTAAAAAACCACCTATACGAACAAAGTATAGAACAAAAAGCGAAGGCGGGTCTGGAGAGGATTAATTAGAATTTCCAACCCATTGTAAACATCAAAGTATAAGTTGTGGTTGTTAGCTTATGTGCTGGCTCATAGAATGTACTGTACAAAGCATCACCCTGAGAATATTCAGTAAAAATATACGACAAATCAAAGTATCGATACTTAGCTCTTTTTCCAAAACCAATACAATATGACGTCTTTTCATTACTAAAGCTATCTAAAGAATTGCCTGATTTATCAACTAAATATGGTATTTGATTGTGAGAATAACCGCCTCTTAAAATAAATGGTGATAAATTTAATTCAGCCCCGATACGTGAGTTAATCACTTTAGTGTAGTTAGTAATAATTAAATTCTCTTGTTCATTAAAATAATCATAGTCATCTCCAGTCATTTTCATTGTGGAATAATCCACTAATTCTAAATCGGCGCTTATGATTAGATTGTTATAAATTACAGCCCCACTTCCAATTAATTTCATTGGGGTTGAAATAGTGTAATCGTATATTCCGTACGGCGAGGTGTAAGTATATGCGTAGCTACTATCGTTAAATTTATGTTGAGTACGTAGTTGCATTTCCCATTCATCATGCATATCAAATAAAGTAGGAGAATGCCAGGCTAAACCAAGTCTTACATTATCGTTAGCCCGATAAATACCACCAATTTTGAGGTTTACACCTGAGCCAGTGGTATATTGATTTTCATACATATCAAAATACTGAACAGTCGTGTTAGTGTCAACAAAATTTCGTTCATTATACCTTGAGTTTTTACGGTAATTAATATTGGATAATCCAAGAGTAGCACCTAAATATAACTTCTCCATATAGGAACCAGCATAGCTAATCACAAATTCTCCGGAGGAACCAGTAATATCAGTTTGTTTGAACTGATCTTGTCCTGATTGTACTTCTCTAAAATAATTACCATCATCAATCCATCCACTAGAGTCTGATTGTAAGTCTATTAAGTCGGTATCAAATGCTGCCAACTCAAAAAACGGATTAAGTTCTGCAAGTTGGTAACCAAATGCAGAATTTAAAAAAGCATCAACCAATGAAGAGTTAGCATTATAGCCACTTTGGATTGTATTTGAACTGAAGATTGTATTAGTGTTGTAAGCCAAACCAATATTGAAACGCTTCCAGTTTGAGTTATTATCGGTTTTAACTGGCGCAACTAATCCAACTGACGGAACATTAAAGCTTCCGATGCTATTGGTGATTTTGTTTTCTTTGAAATAACTTGTTCTATCAATTCCTCTCAAGCTTAGGCTGTAAGAAAATTCGACAGATTGATATACTCCAAGACCTGCCGGATTAATACTTAAAACCGACATATCGGCACCTAGTGCACCAAAAGCATTAGCCATACCAGAACTCCTAGCTGTACCTAATAAATTTGATTCAGAATAAAGAAATGCATCATAATGACTTTGAGCAAACAGATGAGTAATGCATGAAAATAAAATAGCGATTGAGAATATACGTTTTGTCATAATATAAATTATCTTGGTCTTTTACCGCTTCCTCCTCTAGGCGTATAGCTTCTACTGGGGTTAGAGTACGATTTATTGTTAGATGGCGAAGGCGTTGATTTGTTATACGATGGTTTTCGTTGTGTATTTTGTTTTGGTCTTGAGTAAAATTTAGTAGGCTTGGGCTTATTGTAGCTTGGTTTGCTGAAAGCTTGTTTACTATTATTAGGTTTCGGTTGAGAATAGGAAGGTGAGTTATTCTCAGGTTTGTAATAGTTGTTTTCTTTGTTTAGTGAATTGTTTTTATTGGGTTTTGAAAAAATATTGGTATTTGTTTTAGCTGACGACGATGAATTGATTTTATTTCCGTTTAAAGGCCTTTCGAAAAATGTGTTGGAAGGATTTTTGGAATAATATGAAGGCGATTTTACTTCGCTTTCACTAGAGAACTTTGAAGTAGTAGATGGCATATTATTTTTCACAGTTTCCTTATACAATCTAGCAAAGCGTTCTGGAGTTTTGTTTTTGTTATCAATTCTTGGCCCATAATAAATGCTGTTGTTATCAAAAGAGTTGAAGTAGGTAGGGTAATAGTGAGCTGCTAACAAATAATTATTGTAGGGATGGTAATAATGATGATGGGCATGCCAATTAGAATAATAGTAAGGACTTAACATCAGATGATAATGCGTGTAAAATGGATCATAATAAAAAGGATCCCAAAAATTATATCCGTAATAAATGCTTACCCCGCAGTGATAGGGGTTGTTTGAGTACCAAAAAGAATTAGTAAAATAATTGTTGTAATAGTTAAAGCCGAAGCTAGGGCCATGAAAACGCCTTAGTCTTGCAGAATACTGATAATCGTAATAATCGTCAGATGAATACTCATCAGTAAAATCTTGCTCGCCATCTGAATCATAGGATTCCACTTGCATGTCTTCTGCCACGCTGTTTTTGGATTCTTGTTCTTGGGAGGCCACTTCATCATATTTGTCTGCCGAATAGTAAATCTCATCTTTAAAACCAGAAGATATTGTTTCAATCGTTATGCACGATGACAAGGAAAAAATGATGATTAATAAAATAGAAAGACTTTTCATAGTATG
>JAYYZE010000032.1:0-53549 GCA_036340235.1 Bacteroidota bacterium | reverse complement strand
CGCAAGATGCAACTTTTATACAAAACCACCAAAAAAAAGTAAAAACTTGTTCTTAACACCTTTGTGTTGATAATACACGGTAAATGAGGGCATATAACAGTCGGCTAAACTTTTGTTAATCATTGATTATCAGTTATTTATTGTTTTTTTCTATTCTAGTCAATTGACTGCTAAAATTAGCAGACAAATATGGGCCTTGCAAAAGACCTCGTGTTCCTAGTCCATTAAAAACGCCAATTTTTGGATGCAAAGCGTGCAAACCGACCAATGGTTTGCGGTGTTTTACGGTAGGTCTTACCCCTGCGCTACGATCAATTATTTCGAAATCCACAGTCAACATACGTCTTAGTTGTCGAACCAGGAAGCGTTCAGCTTCCTTTGTTAGGCGTTCCGTAAAATCGCTGTGGTCGTAAGTAGCCCCTACTAGATATTCATGAAAGCCTTTTGGTATAAGGTAAACGCCTTTACTTACCATTCCTTCAAACTGTTCTAGTGAAGGTATATAGATTGTCATGACCTCACCTTTAGTGGGTGATAATGGTAAATGGCTAAAGAAAGGATTGCTCTTTAGATGGTGACCCTCGCAAAATAGAATGTGCTTGGCGCTGATACCTTTGTAATTGGCATTCTCCACATTGCATTGAGAAAAATCAAACCGTTCTTCTAGTACAAGGTGCTTATTAGTAAAATAGTCTCTAGAAACCCTCAACCATTTATTAACGTCAAGACGCGCCGATGGGCTTATTATAGCACTGCCAAAATTATCATTTAGGGGCGCATACTCCGCTTCCGTAGTAATCTCCTTTATGTATCGATCCATGTTAGAATTACTAAACTTTATTTGCCATTGATGCCTTTGTTGTTCGTTGGCAAAAAGACGAACAATGGGCATCGGATAAAAAAACGATTGACCTAGCTTTTGTTGCAAAACACAGTAACGCTCGAAAGCAAAAGGCAAATAGGTGGCGGCATTTTCGGAAGGTATGCAACGTTTCATGCCGACTGGATTGATTAAGCCTGCCGCTACCCTACTTGAGGTTGCCGGCAATGGCGTGTCAATAATGGCTAAGGATTGGTGGCGGTCATCCAAGTCATGCGCTAACAGAGTACCAGCAATACCTTGACCTACTATAATGAAATCAACCTGTTTCATGAAATAGAATAAGGGCTTAAAGGTAAACAATCAAAATTACCAATAATAGGAATGACGTCGGTTTCTTGCGTCGTTGATGTTAAAGCCAACAGAAATTTCGTGTGAACCGCTAGAAGTACTAGCAATAGAGCTTATTCCATAATCGTAAGAATAAGATAAAAGAAAACTCCCTAACTCTAGGCCAGCAACTAAAACAAGGGATTTGGAGGTTCTAAATGATAGCCCCGCCCAATAAGAATTATTAAAGATAAAACGGGTATTGACATCAAGCTGTGAAGGACCTGAATCAGTCGCCTTTACAAGTACGGATGGTTCCACATGAAAATCGGAATGAATATGGAAAGTATATCCCATATTAGCAAAGTAGTGCCTCACTTCGGTGTTGTCACCAAAAATAGAGGTTATAGACTCTTTGAAGGTCGATTCGAACAATTGGTGAGAAGATAGCGATAAAAAATAGTGCTTTGAGTACAAATACGCACCCATACTTGCATCCGGGATAACTTTTGAATAGGTTCCTCCCTCAAATTCAGGATCTGGGTTATTAAATTCCAGCTCATCAAAATTTAAGGTGTGCTGGTTTATCAATCCGCTGAGGCCTAAAGAAAGTCGTGTTTTATTGTCTTCATCAAGCTGTAGGTGATAGGCAATTGAGGCGATAACCATCAATTGACTGTAGGGGCCTGTTTTATCTTGGGTTACAATGGCCCCCACCCCTAACTGTTTAAATGCTACTGGCATGTGAAAACTCAACGTATTAGTTTTTGGTGCTATAGAGCCCAACGAGGCCCATTGTGTCCGGACATTCAATTGAAGCGGAAAGTAGGGTTTTGAGCCAGCTACTGCAGGATTAATCGAAAAATCATTAACAAAGTACTGACTGTACATAGGTAATTGCTGAGCGCTGGCAGCTAAAGAAAAAAAGAAGAAGAAAATAAAAAATCGCGTTATCATTGATTAGAGATTATCTGACAATAGTTACAGTTCCAATTAATGGTTCTTCTCCATTATTTAAATTTATCACGTAATAATAGGTTGCCGATGGCAACAATTGATTGTCAAAGGTGCCATCCCAAGCACCATCCCAAGCATTTATGTATTTCTTGGTTGCATATACCCTATCTCCCCAACGATTGAACACCTCTACTAAGCCATCTGGATACAATTCGATATTGTCAATATGCCAATAATCATTATTCATGTCGCCATTAGGCGAGAATGCCGAAAAGGGGTTAATACAAACCTCATTGCTGGGGGGAACATTGGCCTCTTGAAAAATAGAACATCCTTGGTTATCCGTTACTGTCAACCCTATGTTCCCCGATGAAAGGCCCTCATTTAAAGGTGTTTCTATGTTGTTGTCCCATAGAAAACGATATGGTGGATAGCCTCCACTGACAATCACTTCAGCGCTGCCATCTATGTTGTCAGTACAAGTAACACCTTGTGTAAAAAAGGCGATATTTAGGGCTGATATTGGATTAATAGTAAACGAAACGTCCTTTTGACAACCATTGAAGTCAGTCACCTGAACGGTGTAACTTCCAGGGGTTGAAAGCTGTATCAACTCACTTTCTTCGCCATTACTCCACAAATAAGAGTACGGGGTTGCTCCACCTGATGTTAAAACAAGTGCTGAGGCCAAAGGCTTTTCAACGCACGGTTGTGTGTGTTCAACAAAAACTGAAAGTGAATCGGGTTCAGCAAGTGTTTCCGTTGCAGTTAATTCGCACCCAAATTGGTCGGTTAGTGTAATCGAATATACTCCAGGAAATAAATTAACAGCTGTAAAGGTGGTTTGTGCATTAGCATCATCCCAGAGGGCGGTAAAAACAGAAGAAGGATTGACATTTAAAAGGACTGCTTCGATTTGACCTGTGTTAGACCCGCTACACTGGATAGTATTAGTATACAAATTAACTATCGGCTCCGTTACTTCAAATGATTCGATCAATTGACAGCCATTTGCGTCAGTAATACTCACTGAATAAGTGCCTGGACCTAATTGATTTTGATTAAATCCTGTATTCCCTGTTGACCACAAGACATTGTAGTTTTGAACCCCACCTATTGGGTTAACTGAAGCCGATCCATCTAAACTCGAAGAACAACCCACATCTGTTACTGAAAGGTTGGCAAACAGTGGGCTCGGCTGACTAACAAATTGGTTAGTACTGCTTTGACAGCCGTTGGCGTCAGAAATAGTTATACTAAAGTTGTTGGAAAAGAGATTTGAAACAATAAAAGGGGATTGTCCATTTGACATGTACGATTGAGCATCTACCAAATACGTGTAAGTACCTGTGCCTCCTTGACCTTCTATCACTAGCTGACCATCAGACCCCCCAAAACAACTGACATCAACTGGAGTTACTTCGGTAATTGTGAGTTCTGTTGGTGATAGTACCTCAACAATTAGCGGATTGGAAAGACATTGATTGTCATCATATAATTGTAAAGAATAAGCACCCGCCGACAATCCATTTATCTGATTTCCAGGCGGTAGAGGGTTTTGTGCTGGGGCTGGAAGAAATGAATAGGTGTAGCTACCTGTACCTCCGAATGCGTTTACTTCGATTATCCCGTCGGAGGCGCCAAAACAACTAATATCAGAGCCATTATAGTCAGATATTACACCTGCAGAATTGATAATCAATTCGTTTGGTTCACTCAAGAAATAAGAGCCTGTGGCTACACAGCCGTTACCATCGATAATGTAAATAGTATGATTTGAGGAAGGAAGATTAGAAAACACATTACTTGACTGACTACTAATTCCGCCGTCTAGTGAATAAGTAAAAATACCCGCACCTCCTGAGGCTTGAATAGTAATTTCTCCATCCGAAAAACCAAAACAGCTAATTGGCGAAGTTTCTGAAACCAAGTCAAAAGTTATGACTGATGGCTCTGTTAAGGTGACTTCTAATGGGGAAGAAAGACAAGCGTTGTCATCTTTAGCTACTAACGAATAACTTCCAGCCGATAGATTAAAAATAGAATCCAAGCCAGATGAGGTGAACGGAAAGGTCGAACCATCATCAATACTAATTTGATAATTGCCAGTTCCGCCACTTAAGATATATTCTACGACACCATCCGAAAACCCAGGGCAACTAATATCAAAACCAAGATAGTTAGACGCTGATGTAGCTACAACATCTATCGAAGGAGGAGAGCTAATAAGGCTGTTGGTTTGCGTGATACAGCCATTTACATCTTCAACCACTACGGGGGCTAAGCCTTGACATAAATTCGTGGCTATATTGCTCAACCCAAAGCTTACCCCCGAAACGGCATAGCTCAAAGGAGGCGTCCCGCCCGATGCGGTAACGGTTAACTCAGCGTCACAGGAAGAAAAGCAACTGGTCATTGTAGAGCTGATGTCATCAATATTTATTGCTGAAGGCGAGAATACTTCAAAATCATACAAATTAGAATAACATTGGTTTTCGTCTACCACTTGCAGAGTATATAATCCTGCCGTCAAATCTGCAATTTGGTTAACAGAGGTAAAGTTGTTTACAACAAAATCCGAAATAAAAGAATAGTTATAGCTTCCGGTTCCACCAATAGTCTCAACCGTTACCACCCCATCTGAGGCGCCAAAACAACTAATATCAGAGCCGTTATAATCAGAAATCACATTCACGTTGTTGATGATCAATTCGTTTGGTTCGCTCAAGAAATAAGAGCCTGTGACTACACAGCCGTTGCCATCGATAATGTCAATCGTTAAATTTGAGGAAGAAAGATTAGAAAATACATTACTTGCCTGACTACTGATTCCGCCATCAAGTGAATAGGAAAAAAAACCTGCACCTCCTGAGGCTTGAATAGTAATTTCTCCATCTGAAAAACCGAAACAGCTAATTGATGAGGTTTCGGAAACCAAGTCTAAAGTTAAAACTGAGGGCTCAGTTAAGGTGACATCTGAGGGAGAAGAAATGCAAGCGTTATCATCTTGAGCAACTAATGAATAACTACCAGCCGAAAGGTTAAAAATAGAATCCAAGCCAGATGAGGTGAACGGAAAAGTCAAACCACCATCAATACTAATTTGATAATTGCCGGTTCCACCTGAAGTAGCCACCTCAATTATACCATCTGAATTGTTATTACAACTTATATCAAAGCCTAAATTATTGGTTGCCGAAGTAGCCGTCAAGTCAATAGCGGCTGGTTGGCCTAAAAAAGTGGTAAATTGTAAACTGCAGTCGTTAGCGTCTTCTACCAATACACTTGCAGAACCTTGACATAAGCCAGTCGCCACATTGTTGACCCCAAAATCTACTCCCCCGACGGTGTAGTTAAGGGGGTTGGCTCCTCCAGAAGCTACGACAGTCAGCTCTCCGTCGCACTGTGAATTACAGCTAATTGGGTTTGTGTTGATTATGTTAGAAATAGTAACTGGCGGTGGCTCGTTTAATGTTATTTCTACGGTATTTGACAAACAACCCAAATCGTCATAGGCTGTAAAGGTGTATGTGTCGGCTACTAATCCAATAGCAAAGGGGGGTGTAATAGTAGGTGTTGGGTTTAATAAGCTTGTGTATTCGTAAGTGTAAGAACTACCTTCTCCACCAAAAGCGGATAAATTCACTTCTCCATCAGACAGCCCAGTGCAACTAACTGAATATCCATTATAAATAGAGACGATTTGGGCATTAAGAGTTATTTCAGACCCTGACTCTATAATCGCTTCGTACTCCTCATAGGCATAGTTTGGCGCTAAGGCGGGATCGCGCGCAACCACCGTATAGGTGCCAGATGGCAAGTTAGAATACAGCAAGTCGTTTGTCCAGGGCCCAGCATAACCATTAATAGAATATTCAATACCTGGACCTGCTAATGGCGATGGATTAATGATAAGCTGTCCATCCAATGTGTTAGCACAACTTGTATTAATACTTTCAACAGAATCTATGTAAGCCGTTACCACTAATGAATAATCTTCTGTTTCTCCGTTATTATAAGACCATTGAGACCAGTCTAACCAATCTAAATCCCAAAAGAATCCCGCACCACTTATCCCCCCTACTCTGGCATAAACAATTCTCATTACTATTTCACCTGTTGCGGCGTTAGCAGGGATCGTTATTGATGTGTTGAAAATAGGAGTAGTACTACTGGACAAAGGCGACGTGTATACGAGTTCGCCAGCGTCAGTGAAGTCATTATTAGCATTATAATCAATGTAAACCTTTACACCGCGAGTGCCATTTAATATGTTAGGTTCTGTATCACAATACCCCCCTTCTATCTCAAGTTCATAGGTTAATGTTTTGGCCACTCCCAAGGTGTAAACATTGTCTAAAATATTACCGTCGGTAAAGTTGCTATTGCCAATGGTGAAGTCACTAAACCCTGCGCAAGGTGTTGAGCTAGTGCCGACAGATGGACTAAGCAAGTCGCTACTATCATAAGGCAAGAGGCCAAAGTTGACTCGAGTAATTAATTCATCCTCGTCAAAACTTGCGCCTTGAGAAAATGCTGTTTGATAAAAAAGCAAACAAAACAATAAATAAAAATAATGATGCAAGACTTGTTAAGATTTAATCACAAATTTAATGCTTTTTTAACAAACATTAATATGAAAAAAGAAAACCGCAAAGACGTTTTGCGGTTGTTGGAGGTTTCGAGCGGATTCGAACCGCTGTAGATGGTTTTGCAGACCACTGCCTAGCCACTCGGCCACGAAACCTAAAAAGAAAACAAATTTAATCTTTTTTTTTATTTATGTTCTGTTAAATCGTTGTTTAACAGAAACACTAGCAACGTCGCCATTGATAGGCGGGTTTATCTTAAACACTTCGACATCTGCTCTCAAAACATTGGGATGACTTGAAGCAATAGAGTCCAATATTCGTTGAACAACATTTTCAAGCAAATTACTAGAAATAGCCATTTGTTGCTTTACTATTTGATTAATTGACACGTAGTCAACGGTGTCATCCAAACTGTCTGACTTTGCCGAAGTGGATAGGTCGGCACACACCTCAACATTAACAATGTAATCAGATCCAATTTGTCGCTCTTCGGCCATACACCCATGATGGGCAAACACTCTTATCCCGCTTACTGTTATAACCCCCATTTATTCTATTTTTTTGATGGCTGTTTCTATACGATCTATTACCTCGTCTTTTCCTAGCAGGTGGGATATCTCAAACATCGAAGGACCCATGCCCGTTCCCGTTACCGCCAGTCGAAACAAGGGCAATACCATTCCTAGTTTCCAATCATTTTTTTCTAAAAATGACTTGAACTCAATTTCAACATTTGACGAGGTAAAGGAGGTTATTCCCTTGAGTAATTGAATCAACTCTTGTAAAATTTGGGGAGCGTTTTCTTTCCACTTTTTTCGAACAACCTTCTCGTCGTACCGCTTAGGAGTTACAAAAAAGAATTGACTGTTGAGCCACAAATCGTTTAGAAAGGTGGCCCGCTCTTTCATTAAATCGCATGATTTAGACAACAACAAGAGGTCAACCTCTTTAGATTCCGGAGTAGTTTCTTGAAGCAAATGGGCTAGCTCTTTACCCGTTTTTTTTCTTAGATATTGCTGGTTAAACCACTTTGTTTTCTCAAAGTCAAACTTCGCTCCTGCTTTACCTACCCGATCTAAAGAAAATGTATCAATCAACTGAGTCATAGAAAAGATCTCTTGAGCAGTACCTGGGTTCCAGCCCAAAAAGGCCAGCATATTAGTAAACGCCTGAGAAAAGTAGCCCGCCTCTCTGTAGCCTGATGAAATCTCTTTGGTTTGTGGATTATTCCACTGTATTGGGAATACAGGAAAGCCTAGACGATCACCATCTCGTTTGCTAAGCTTTCCATTACCATCTGGCTTCAATATTAGAGGAAGGTGGGCAAACGTTGGGGCTTTCCAATCAAAAAACTGATACAACAAAACATGTAGCGGTGCCGAAGGCAACCATTCTTCTCCGCGAATGACATGACTAATTTTCATTAGGTGGTCATCGACCACATTGGCCAAATGATACGTGGGCATGCCATCAGACTTGTAAAGAACTTTATCATCTAGGTTGTTAGTATTTACAACAACTAATCCTCGAATAGCATCCGGAATTCTTACCTCTTCGTTTCTTGGCATTTTTACTCGGATGACGTAAGGCTCACCGCGCTTTAATCTGCCAGCGACCTCATCTTCTGAAAGGGAAAGTGAGTTTTGCATGCTGTCTCTAACTACCGCATTGTATTGCGGTGATGGAACACCTGCTTTTTTCATGCGTTCGCGCATTTGATCAAGCTCTTCAGGGGTGTCAAAAGCATAGTAGGCATGTCCTTTTTCTAACAATTTCTCAGCGTATTGGCGATACATGGCTTTTCGCTCTGACTGACGATAGGGGCCATAAGCCCCCCCTTTGCTGGGGCTTTCGTCAAAGAATATATTACACCATGAAAGAGACTCGTTTATATAGTCTTCAGCTCCTTCAACATAGCGAGACTGATCTGTATCCTCAATTCTTAAAATAAATTCTCCTTTGTGCTTTTTAGCAAATAAATAATTGTATAAAGCTGTTCGAACGCCACCCATATGAAGTGGTCCTGTTGGGCTAGGGGCAAATCTTACTCTTACCTTACTCATTGATTCATCAAATATTAGGTTGGCAAAGATACGTTTTCTACAATATTGATCGTTTTGACATGGCATTAAATGTATTAACTTTGTAATATGCAAGAAAGAAGTGAATTGCTTAACAAGTTGGACCATTTCATCAATAAGTATTACAAAAACTTACTGATTCGTGGGATTATCTACTTTGTTACTCTCTTTCTTTCGCTAATTATCCTGTTATCATTCACGGAACACCTTGGTCAATTTAACAAATTCGGTCGATTGATTTTGTTTTGTGTATTTATGGTTTTTAACAGTGTCGTATTTTGGAAATGGATAGTAACACCAATTATCGGGTTGTACAGACTAGGCAGCACTTTAAGTTACATTGAAGCCGCGAACATTATAGGAAGCCACTTCTCTTCGGTGCAAGACAAGCTAATAAATCTTTTGCAGTTACAAGAGCTTTCAAAAGAAGACAACCAGCTTGTAGAAGCTAGTATTCAACAAAAGATTGAACAGCTTAGGCCTATTCCATTTGCCAAAGCCATCGATTTCAAAGCCAATAAGAACTATCTCAAATATGCCATAGCCCCCATATTGGTCATCTTAGGACTATTTATCACCGGCAACCAATCTGTTATTGTTGATAGTTCGACAAGAATTATCTCATACAATAAGGCGTTTATGCCAGTAGCGCCTTTTCAATTTTCTATAAAAAATGCTTCTTTGGAAACCCCTAAAGGACACGATTTTTTATTAGAGATTATAATTGATGGAGAAGAAATTCCAATGAACAGTCAAATTGTTGTTGACGGAAATTCATATCAAATGCCACGCCAAAAAACTGGGCACTTTTCCTACTTGTTTAAAAATCCACAGAATAACCTTCGTTTTTCGTTTTTGGCTGGAGGCTTTTCATCAAACGAATACGAGCTTAATGTTGTTCCAGTGCCAATTGTTTTGCAATTTGAATGTAATCTCAAATTTCCTTCTTATGTAAACAAGAAAAATCAACAATTTAAAAATATTGGAAACCTAGAAATTCCTCAAGGAACAATAGTAAAGTGGATCATTAACACAAAAGACTCCCAATCCGCTTTGATACATTTTGATGACGTTTATCAGTGTCAACCCATTGAGCCTAATGTTTTTCAGTACCAAGATCAATTTTATGAAAACACTAACTACAGCATTTATACAAAAAATGACTTTATTGTGGGGGACAGCATGGTTTTTAAAATTGATGTCGTTAAAGATGAATACCCGTTTATTTCAGTTGAAGAATACACTGATAGCATACAGTTGAAACAGCGCTTTTTTGAGGGGGTGATTGACGACGATTATGGGTTAAGTCAACTAACGTTTAATTATCAAATAACTGGAGACACCTTGGGGTGGTTGAGCAAAGAAGTAGCTATCGATGCCAACAGCAATCGTCAAGTTTTTATAATCAATTATGATTTTGACCAGCTAGGATTAGCAGAAGATCAAGATATCGAATACTATTTTGAAGTATGGGACAATGATGCGATTAACGGAACAAAATCTACTAAGTCCAGTGTTTTTAGCTTTAAGAGCGCCAGTAGCAAAGAATTAGAAGAAATGGCTGACGCCAAAAACAGGCAACTAAAAAACGAGATTGATGAATCTATCAAACTGGCTGAAGACATTCAAAGCGAACTTAAGCAGTTACGAGAACAATTACTTGAAGAGAAAGATCTTAGCTGGAATGACAAACAAAAGACAAAAAACCTATTTGAGAAACAGAAAGAACTTAAGGAAAAAGTAAAGGCAATTCAAGAAGAACAACAAAAAACCAATGAACGAAAAAACGAGATTGTGAATGAAGAGCTTTTAAAGAAACAAGAAGAAATTCAACGCATTTTTGATAACCTACTTGATCAAGAAATGGAGCAAATGATTGAGGAGCTTAATGAAATGATGGATGAAATAAACAAAGAAGACCTACAAGAACTTCTTGAAAGCATGCAAAAAAGTGATCACGATTTAGAAAAGGACTTAGACAGGACTCTAGAGCTGTTCAAGCAAATGGAAGTTCTGCAAAAGATAGAAAAAAATATCAATAAGCTTAAAGACTTGGCAAATCAACAGAAAGAGCTTTCAAACAACACGGAAAAGAATAATAGAGAGGGTAACATTGAGAATCAAGAACGCATTCAGAGTGATTTTGAAAATATCCAAGAAGAACTAGAAAAAGCGCGACAGCTTAATGAGGAATTAGAGTTTAAACAAAACATTTCTGACACAAGAGATGCTGAACAAGAAATAAAAGAAAATATGCAAGAGAGCCTAGATAAGCTTCAAAAAAATATGAAAAAACAAGCCGCTAAAAAACAAAACAATGCCGCTGAAAAAATGGAAGAAATGGGACAAATGTTACAGTCAGCCTTAGATAGTCAACAAAAGGAACAGCTGTCTGAAGACATGCAAACTTTAAGACAAATACTGGAAAATTTAGTTACCCTATCAATCGATCAAGAAGACATTCTTGAATCCATCAATAGTATAAACCTTAATAGTCCGCTTTATTTAGACTACCTGCAACTACAAAACAAACTACAATCAGATACTCAAATTATTGAAGATAGTTTGTTTGCTCTCAGTAAAAGACAACCACAAATACAATCCGTCGTTAACAAAGAAATAAATGCTATATATACGAATATGAGCAAAGCGCTGGAAGAAATGGCCGAAAGACGATCTAGACAAGCCAGTGAAAAGCAACAATTTGCCATGACCTCGGCCAACAACTTAGCGTTATTGCTTTCAGAAGCATTAGAACAAATGCAAAAGGAGATGTCCAACATGCAAAGCAATCCCAGCTCAAAAATGTGTAACAAACCAAACTCAAATGGCGAAAGCATGAAACAGATGCAAAAAGGCATCAAAGAGCAAATGAAGGAAATGCTCAAAAATAAAAAGGCTGGAAAGACCGGTCCAAGCAGTAAAGAGTTAGCACAATTAGCGGCTCAACAAGAACTCGTCAGACAGCGAATGAGTGAACTTAGAAAAGAAATGAGCGGTGACAATGACGCTAAAAAGAATATTGATCTGCTAAGTAAACAAATGGAAGAAAACGAAGCAGACATAATTAACAACAACATTACACTAGAAAGCATAAAAAGACAGGAAAGCATAATGACTAGATTACTTGAGGCTGAAAAGGCCGAAATAGAACGGCAAGAAGATAAAAGAAGAGAAGCCAACGAATGGATGAACAATCTGTCAAATCGTCTAATTGAGCCTTTTGAGGACTACCTTAAAGAAAAGCAAAAACAGGAAGAATTGTTACAAACTATTCCGCCATCGTTAACACCATTCTATAAACAAAAAGTGCAAAATTACTTCAAAGATAATGAGTAATAATATTTTCTTTCATTACACCTGTCCATTTCAACTCAAAGACGAAGGAAAACTCACTCTTTGGTTAAAACAAACAGCACAACTTGAGAAAAAACCTGTAAATGAATTACATTTTATTTTTTGCGACGACAACTACCTAATCAATAAAAATCAACAATATTTGAATCACGACACATACACAGATATTATCACATTTGACTATACAGAAAATGAAGGCCTTTGTGGCGATATTTTTATAAGTGTTGAAAGAGTCAAAGAAAATGCTATTACCTTTGCCGTGCCGTTTGACGAAGAAATTAGACGCGTTATGATTCACGGTGTTTTGCACCTCATAGGCTACAACGATAAATCAGATAAGGAAAAAGAGATGATGACTAAAAAAGAAAATCAATATTTAACGCTATTTTGCTAATCGAAAAGAATGTTTAGATCAATATATGACATCATCGTTGTAGGAGGGGGTCACTCAGGCTGCGAAGCTGCCGCCGCCGCCGCCAATCTTGGTTCTTCCGTTTTGTTAATAAGCATGAACCTTCAGACGATTGCTCAAATGTCGTGTAACCCAGCCATGGGAGGAGTAGCCAAAGGACAAATCATTAGAGAAATTGACGCCCTAGGCGGGTATTCTGGTATTATCACAGACAAAACCATGATTCAATTTAGGATGCTGAACCGCTCGAAAGGGCCTGCTATGTGGAGCCCAAGAGCCCAAAGTGACAGAATGCGGTTTGCTGAAGAATGGCGATTAACACTAGAGTCAATTTCAAACATCGATTTTTGGCAAGACATGGTCACTGATATATGGTTAGAAAACGAAAAAGTCGTTGGGGTGATAACAAACATGGGTTTAAAAATCAAATCACGCGCTGTTATACTCACTAACGGCACTTTTTTAAATGGCACAATTCACATAGGTGAAAAGCAATTTGGAGGTGGCAGAAGTGGTGAAAAAGCTGCTGAGGGACTAACCGAATGTCTCAACAAGCTAGGCTTTGATAGTGGGCGAATGAAAACAGGCACCCCCCCTAGAGCAGATGGACGCTCTTTGAACTACTCAAAAATGGAAGAGCAAAAAGGAGATGAACAGCCTTCCAAATTTTCTTTTTTGGACACCCCAAAACTAGAATCTCAAAGAAGTTGCTTCATCACATACACTAATCCTGATGTGCACCAAACGCTAAAAGATGGCTTTGAAAAATCACCCATGTTCAATGGTCGAATTCGGGGGCTAGGTCCGAGATATTGTCCATCAATTGAAGACAAGATAGAGCGTTTTTCAGAGCGTGATCGTCATCAAATATTTGTAGAGCCAGAAGGCTGGAATACGGTGGAGGTTTATGTAAACGGGTTCTCCACCTCTCTTCCTGAAGACACTCAATATCAGGCTATTAGAAAAATTAATGGCTTTGAGAATGCCAAAATATTTAGACCAGGCTACGCTATTGAATACGACTATTTTCCGCCTACTCAACTAAAACGTAGCTTGGAAACAAAGCTAATAGATGGGTTATACTTTGCTGGACAAATAAATGGAACAACTGGATACGAAGAGGCGGCCTGCCAAGGATTGATGGCCGGAATAAATGCTCATCGTAAAATAAATCAACTAGAACCAATAGTACTAAAACGTTCTGAGGCATACATTGGGGTATTGATCGATGATCTTGTTACCAAAGGAACGGACGAGCCGTATCGCATGTTTACCTCTAGGGCTGAATACAGAATTCTATTACGACAAGACAACGCTGATCTAAGACTAACAAAGCTTGGGGCTGACATTGGACTAGTGAGCAAGCAAAGGTTGGATGTGCTTGAAAATAAGAAAAATAATATTCAACATGCTCTGTCAATATTTAAGAAGGAAAATGTTGAGCCTGATGAAGTTAATCCAGTTCTTAAACGTAATAACAGTAGCGAGGTAAAACAGAAAACAAGAATTTCAAAAATATTAAGCCGACCGCAAATTACACTAAGTGATTTGATAGAACTAGAAAGTGTCAACTCTAAAACAAAAACTATTGACTCGGAATCACTAGAACAAGTCGAAATTCAAATAAAATACGAGGGATACATAGAGCGTGAGAAAGAAACAGTACATAAAACGAATAAACTAGAAGGCATAAAAATCCCCTCTTCTTTTGAATATAATAAAATTTCGGCAATTTCCGCCGAATCAAGAGAAAAGCTTAGTAACTTGAAACCCGAAACAATAGGACAGGCCTCTAGAATTAGTGGCGTGTCCCCTTCTGATATAAATATTTTATTAGTATATATGGGCAGATAGGCCCGCTAAAAGCAAGTTTTTAAACAATACGGAACAATGGTTCCACGTGAAACAACACGCCATGAAAACACGAAATCGTCTAGTAATGTATGGGGACGGAATGATTATTGCAGCACCCAACAGACTAGCTAACAAGATAAGCATCTACATGAAAATGATCCGACTAGGATGTGCCTAGACACTTGTTTCATCAGAACGAATACAGCGCGAAACGAATGATGAAAGAAGAGGGATTCGAATTTTACAAAACTACACTATTGTAGTTTAACGCATACTAAATCAGCATACGTAACGAAAGTATAAACAAAAATCAATATAGCTTTATCAAGGGCATGGTCATTGGAAGCTGGTCGAACCTTAAAGCGTGGCTCTACAATATTAAATTTTCAGGCCTAGTATATGTATTTACTAAAAAAAACAACAAAAGACAGCGCCTAAGAGCCTAACACTCCGCCCGGGAATGAAGCATCTAAAAGAAGAAAAAACGCATTAGAAGGGCTGTCTGGGGTTATTGTTGTATTTTATTGGTTTACAACAAGTTGTGACTCCGGAGGGATTCGAACCCCCAACCCTCAGAGCCGAAATCTGATATTCTATCCAGTTGAACTACGGAGCCAAATTAGGATCAAAGATAATTTAGTTTTTGAACATACAATAAAATTGAATAGCAATAGTTAGAAGTTTAGTAATTTGCGATTGTGAAACAACTATTATTATTCATTCTGTTTTCTCCACTGACCCTATTTTCTCAGCTTACTGAAATTGGTAAATGGAAAGATTATTTGCCATACAAAAATCCTATTTCCGTTGCTCATGCTGATGACAAAATATACGTCGCATGCGAAAGCAGTGTATTTGTATATGACACAAACAACAACCTTATTGAACGACTTAGCAAAGTAAATGGGCTTTCAGATGTTGGTATTAGCGCTATGTCATACTCAGAGCAAACGAATTCTATTGTAATTGGCTACAAAAGCGCTATAATTGATATCATTCAAGACAACAATATTTATACAATAATAGGTGTGGAAAGGGAAAACATTATTGGGCTGAAAAGAATAAACGCCATTTCTTTTCACGATGAAAGCGCTTTTCTATCTTGTTCGTTTGGTATAGTAGAGATAGATTTAACCACTTATGAGATAAAAAATACTGTTTTTTTGGAAGGAGGCTTAGGGGTAAACGATATTTGTACGCTCAATGACAGTATATTTGCGGCAACTAACGAAGGCATTTATAAAGCATGCCTACAAAGCAACGTACTAGATTACAACAATTGGCGAGTCGCTAGTGATTATTTGGATGTAAACGACTTAGAGGTGATTGATAATAGCATATACTACACCATAAATGATTCTAACAGTGTATATAGACTAGGAAGTAACAGTTCAGAGGTCGGCACATTCTATCGTCTAAAATTTATTAAGGAAATCAAAGACACTTTGTACATAGGCTCACAACGACAATTGTGGCGCATGAAAACAACAAACGATTTCGAACTAATCATTGATGATAGCTATTTATATTACATTACAGATGTGACTAAAGACGGCAGCAGGTATTGGTTAAGCGATCTACAGCGTGGCCTAATGTCTATTTCTTCTGAGAATTTTATCCGAACATACGCTCCTGGGGGGCCTGAAAGCGAAAAAGCCTTTTCTATAACCAGCGCTGGCGATAAACTCTTTGTATCACCAGGCGGAATATCTGTTCAATGGAACAACAACAACACGTACGAGGGGTTGTTTTGGTCGGACGGATACCAATGGTTTCATGTTGATTATGATGAGCTAGAAGCAAAAGACATTACTAAAATTATTGAGTCGCCACAGGGAGATATGTTCGTAGGAACCTGGAATGATGGCGTTATTCAGCTTAAATACGATGAAGATATTGGCAACTATTCAGTTTACAAGCAACACAACCACACCACTACAAACAATGGCCTTCAAACTATTGAGAGCGACACTAGCGCTGGTAATTATGGATGGATTAGAATAAAGGATATGGAATATGACGAAAACGGCCTACTATGGGCTGCTAATTCCTTAGTAGAAAAGAGTTTAGTGTTTATGAATCCTCGAGGTGAGTGGCAATCATTAAAAGTAAATAGCTACAACCTGTTAAACAGTCAACTCGGCGATATTGTTATTGACGATTATGGCAGAAAGTGGTTTTATATCGCTAAAGGTGGTGGTATAATTGTATATGATGACAACAACACCCCAGAAATACCGTCCGACGACCAAGACATACGTCTAAGCGTCAATAAAGGAAGTGGAGGGCTACCATCAAATGAAGTCTTATCAATAGCAAAAGATAATGATGGTGAAATATGGATAGGGACAACTAAGGGTCCTGCTGTTTTTTATAATCCTGAAGAGGTCTTTGGTATTAATGGGGATGCACAACAAGTACTTGTAGAGACAGGCGGATACGTTGAGCCCATTATTGCTAATGAAAGCGTCTCTGCTATTGCGGTAGACGGAGCCAACAGGAAATGGTTCGGAACTAGAAGCTCTGGTGTTTTTGTGTATTCACCTGATGGAAGTGAACAAATTCACCATTTTGATACTGAAAACAGCCCATTATTTTCAAACAACATCAACGATATTTCAATCAACGGTAAAACTGGAGAGATATTCATTGCTACCGACAAAGGTCTAATCTCATATAGGGGTGAGGCCACTAATGGTCAAGAAGCGCATGGCAATGTTTTGGTGTATCCCAACCCAATAAGAGAAGGCTACACGGGACCAATAGCTATAAAAAACATAACCAATGATGCTGATGTGAAAATCACAGACATTGCAGGCAACCTAGTAAGGTCATTGAGCGCATTTGGCGGGCAAGCTGTTTGGGATGGGAAAGATGCGTTTGGAGAAAGGCCAAACAGCGGAGTTTACCTAGTATTTACGAGCAACTCTATAGGTACCGAAACATTTGTTTCTAAAATTTTATTTATAAAATAATGTATCTTGAAACTAAAGGGATCGTTTTGAAAACCATTAAATACGGCGAGAGCAGCATTATAAGCACTATTTATACAAGTGAAATTGGAACACAAACGTTTATAGCCAATGGCGTAAGAAAGAAAAAAGGAAAGATGGGATACTATCAACCAATGAATATATTAGATATTACCTTTTTACACAAGAAAGAAAAAGCAATACAGCGCATAAAAGAGGTAAAAATGAATACTATTTTTACTAGCATTCCGAGTGATGTTTATAAAAGTAGCATAGCCTTATTTATCATTGAGGTTTTAGAAAAATGCCTCAAAGAAGAAGAAAAAAATGTAGCTCTCTTCGATTTTCTTACTGACAGCATAAACAACTTAGAACAGAAACCATTTGACAGTCAATTTCATATCCAGTTTATGGTCAACTTTTGTAAGTATTTAGGCATATTTCCAGACTTAAGTAACGCCCATAATTACAAGTACTTTGATTTACTAAACGGCCAATTTACAAAACAGAAGGAGGGACACCCACACATCATTGCAAACACAATGGATTTATACCTTGCTTTTAATGGTCAAAAAGTCAACAACAAAAGAGAGGTAATCAACCTCCTATTAGATTATTATGCCCTACACATAGACGGCTTCAAAGGCGTCAATTCCAAATCAGTACTTGAAACCGTCTTAAGTTGAAAAAAATTACGCCACTAATATTCATTTGTTTTCTTTTGTGGCCCAAAGAAACATGGGCACAAGAACAAGATACTACACTTTTCGGTCAATTTATTCCAGAAATTATATTCGCAGAAGACAAAAATGAAAATGAGCGCTTATTCACCCCCACAAGAGTAAACCAAATAAGTATAGAAAGTATCGAATTATATGCGCCAAACACATCGGCTGATTTGTTGCAAAAAGAGGGCAATATTATGATACAAATGAGTCAGTCTGGTGGGGGAAGCCCCATCATTCGTGGTTTTGAAGCAAACCGCATTTTACTGGTAGTTGACGGCATAAGACTTAACAATGCCATTTACCGATCAGGTCACTTACAAAACAGCATAAGCATAAGCCCATTAACCCTAGAAAATGTAGATGTTATTTTTGGCCCCTCGTCAGTAAAATATGGAAGTGATGCCTTGGGCGGAGTGGTCCATTATCATACGCAAAAGGCAAAGACCAATAATCCTTGGAAAGGGAAATTTTTACAACGATATGCTAGCGCAAATGAAGGCGTCAATTTATATTTCGATCATCAGTGGGGTGGCAACAAGTGGGGGTATTATCAGGCTATTAACCTTCAACACTTTGGCAACCTGAGTATGGGAAAAAACAGATTGCACGGATATCAACAATGGGGTAAAGAAGCGCACATAACAAAGGGGAACGAACAACTAGGAACCTCCTATGAGCAAGTCGATTTGGTTCAAAAACTTCGTTATAATATTAACAAGAGGCTTAGCATTAATATGAATGTTCAATTGTCTTCAACAACTGATATTAATCGATTTGATCAATTAAATGATATTAGCGATGGTGAGGTTAAATTCGAACAATGGTATTATGGACCACAAAAAAGAGCACTAGTCGCCATTGGCACAGAATATCAAAACAAAACTGCACTGTTTGATAGCTTTAACAACACCTTATCGTTTCAAAGATTAGTAGAAAGTAGAAATAGTAAAAAACCAAACCAACAACTTATTCAACGACAGGAAACCGTTTTGGTCTATTCAAACACCACCGATTTTATAAAAAAATGGGGGTACAAACTACTCAATTACGGAGTCGATATCCAATACAATATGGTTGAATCCACAGCATCCACAGGAAGTAGCAGTCGTTATGCCGATGGTGGCAGCCAGTTACACTCACTTTCTATCTATTCACAATATAAACACCCATTAAATAGCAACAGCTTTATTAGTGGTGGGCTTAGGTACAACAATAGCCAACTAGGGGCAACCTTTAAAGACACCGAAACGTACAACCTTCCGTTTAACAACATCAAACTAAATAATGAGGCCGTGACATCAAGTATTGGCCTATTTGCTAGCTCATTAAACGGATGGGAAGGGCACCTATCTTTTGCCACAGGTTTTAGGAGTCCAAATGTGGATGATGTGACAAAAGTATTCGCTAAATCGGGGCGACTGACTGTTCCTAACAAACAACTTACGCCAGAGTTTTCTAAAAATATAGAAGTTAGTTTAGGCAAAAAAACTAATGATGGTAGCTACCTTGAAGCAACATACTACTATACTTTATTGCAAGACGCAATTATAAAAGCGCCTTTCATACTAAATGGGCAAGATAGCTTATTGTATGATGGTGAATGGTTGCCTTTATATGCCAACACGAACTCTAAAGAGGCATACATATATGGGTATTCTATACAAGGGTTTTGGCAAATTAATACTCAATGGTCAACAAAGCACAGCTGTTCATACACCTTTGGGAGAGATAAAACAACAGATCTACCACTAGATCACATTCCGCCCTTTTATGGCAAAAGCCAGCTCGACTGGCAAAGCATCAATTCAACGTTTAAAGCAGGCTTCTACGTATGCTATAACGCCTGGAAGCCAATAGAGGACTACAGCCCTAATGGAAGCGACAACCCCGAGGAAGCTACCGAAGATGGTAATCCTTCGTGGTGGACTTTAAACATGAATTACAGCCTACCCATTAACGACAAGTTAAGCGGCCAGCTAAATATTGAAAACCTTTTAGATGTGCATTATAAAACCTATTCTAGTGGAATAAGTGCCCCGGGGCGGAACATAATTATAACCCTTATTGCTCAGTTTTAAAGTCGGCTATTACCCATTCCATTTCCTGTAAAAGATTACGCTTGTTTTCTCCAGGGTTAAACAAAAAGCCTTCTATTGCCAATGTTTTTTGACGAACACTATCCTTTATGAAATAAGTAATAAAAGGGCCTCCCATAAATGCGTTTTCTAAACGCCATAACCCTTTAACGACATACCCCTGTTGATGGGTGGTAACATATGGGTGGTAATGAAGGTATTCAGTCGTCATATAACTTCCTGCGGTTGGCCCCGGCACATAGGCCTGTAAAAGGCTATCACGAGCAGCCATTAGTGCATGGTATCCAAAATAAATTTCAGAAGGTAATTCATAAACTAAAATTCCTTGTATTGTCTCCAGTTCTTTTGGCGAGTATTGGTACCAAACAAAGCGATTTGTATCCAAGACATTAGTGTACTTTTCTGGTATGGAAAGTGTCAGTCCAAAAAGGTCGTCAATCTGTTGGACGGGCTTAAAGCGCTTGTTAGCCTTAAACCGTTTTCTTTCTTCCTCTAAAATTCGATCAGAAAAGATTGGCGCGTATTGACCCAAGAGTATGGGAAGGTGACTCTTATTATCATACTCAACAACAGCCAGCCACTGATTCTGGGCTTGAGGTGGAGCGCTCATGGCCACTTTTGATAGATCGCCCGCTTGAATAACTATAGTGTTTCGGTGGGTTTGAAAAATACGACTGTAAGAAGTAAGAGGAATTTGAACGATGTTAAACTGCGGCTCACTCCAGGCTATCCCCTTAACGTCTGCGCTAAGATAATGACGCAAACTATCGCCCGATGGCCCTTGCCATAAATGGTCATCCATTACAATTAATACTTCGTTGACAGCTCCTGTTGACGGAGGAAGAACAGGGGAGTTAGAGCACGAAAGGATGAATAGTGGGATTAATAATAGTAGACGATACATCTAACCAGATTTTGGAATTTTGAGTGTAATACCAGGCTTTAAGTCGCGGTGTGTAATATTATTTATCTGTTCGATTTGTGAAACAGTTACTCCATTGTATTTTCTTGCTATGTCCCAAAGTGTGTCTCCTGCTTTAACGGTATACAAGCGCTGACCGGAACTGTTGACTTGGGTTTGGGTTTGGCTTCCTGGAGCATCATCGGGGTTAGTATAAATCACCAATTTTTGACCAATCGTTAACTTTGTAGATGACAAATTATTCCAATTTTTTATTCTGCCTATGGTTGTGCGGTATTGATTGGCTATTTTTCCTAGGTATTCCCCTTTTCTAACAAAATGAAAAATAGGTTCATCTATCTTTACAACAGCCTTTTGTGTTTTTAAGCTAAGGGCGTAGATGCTATCAGAGTTGGAAACAAACAATGCCATTTCTTTGGTCGGTAATTTGAGTATGGCTTTGGCATCCTCAGTAATCGGTATTAGATTTCGTTTATACATGGGGTTTAGTTCTTTCAAAACCTCAACATCTATGGCTAACACTTCTGATAGTGTTTCAAATGTAATAGACTGTTCAATGGTGATAGTGTCTGTTTGTGCCTGGGTATATGGATAGGGCGTAGGATATATGTTATGCTCTGACGCAAAATTCATAATGTAATTGACAGCGATAAACTTTGGCACATAATTCTGTGTTTCTTTCCTCAAGAAAGGTCTCAAAGACCAATAATCGTTGACATTATGCTTTCGCATGGCTCGGGAAACGTATCCAGGACCACCGTTATAGGCCGCCAACACCAACTCCCAATCATTAAACATCTTATATAAAAAGGTAAAATATTCACAGGCCGCGATGGTCGATTGTATCGGGTCACAGCGTTCATCAAAATAGGAAGTGACTTTTAAATTATATATCTTTCCTGTATTGTACATAAACTGCCAAAGCCCGGTGGCAGCAGACCTAGATCTAGCGTGAGGCTTCAATGCCGACTCAACAATCGCCAAGTACTTAAACTCAAGCGGTAAATCGTAGCTATCGAGGTAAGACTCAAAAAGCGGAAAGTAATAATTTGCTTTGCCAAGCATAGTAGAAACATGCTGGCGATAGACGTTAGCATATGTGTTGATTTGGTGTTTTACTGCCGAGTTAAAGCATAATTCAAAAGGAGTTTGACTATTTAAGACGGACAAGCGTTCTTGCAATATGCTATCTGAAAAAAGAGGAAGACTATCAGAGGCATAGCCACGAATGTTGAGAATAGAAGTATCAGTAATTATCTGTTGTGATCTGAGCTGTTCTTCCACCCACATAGAATCCATTGCGCTGAGTTGGGATGAATAGTCTAGTACCAGTGGCAAGCTATCAATTTTTAAGCTGTCTGATGGTGCCGAATAGATCGTAAAAGGAATGAATAGGTGTGATACGAACAGTGTAAAAAAGAAAAACCTTTGCATTATCACAAAATTGAATAAATAAGGGTTAAAGTATTGTAATCTCTGCGATAATTATCAACGGTTAGGTGTTCATTATCTGATTAGCAAAAGCTAATAATTCTTCATCTTTAAATGCGGGAGCCATAAACTGAATACCAAAAGGAAGACCATTGGAGTGATGACCTGTAGGTAAAGAAATGGCCGGAATTCCAACAATATTAGCGTAAACCGTAAAGATGTCTTCTAAGTATAATTGAGTAGGGTCATCATAATTTTGTCCAAGCATCAAAGCCGTGCTGGGTGAGGTGGGACTCAATAAAAAATCACAAGAATTAAAAAGGGTGGTGGTGGTTTCACTCAATAGACGGCGGACTCTTTGAGCTTTTGTATAATAGGCATCATAATAGCCCGCACTTAACACAAAGGTTCCCAACATAATGCGGCGTTTGACCTCTTCTCCAAAGCCTTCTGACCTAGATTTTCTATAGGTGGTAGGGATGTCTTCTGCATTATCACTTCTATAGCCAAAGTGTACGCCATCATAACGAGACAGGTTAGAAGAAGCCTCAGCTGTTGTCAAAATGTAGTAAGTAGGAACAAGATAGTCAAGGTGTGGAAAGTCGACCTCTTTAAGTGTGTAGCCTAAGGCCTTTAGCTCTGCTATTTTTTCTGAAAGATGAGCTTTTATTTCAGGGTCTAAAGCGAGCGATTCTAGTGTGCTTTTCAAATACCCAATCGTCCCTTTATTAGTTGTTGGCGGTGATAATGTCATGGGGTCTTTGCTGGAACAAGTACTGTCGTGTTCGTCGTAACCTGAAATGACTTCCATAATGCGCTCTGCATCGCTTACGGAATGCGTTAATGGTCCTATTTGGTCAAAAGAAGAGGCGTAGGCAATAAGCCCCCATCGAGATACTCGCCCATAGGTTGGTTTATAGCCCACTAAACCGCAAAAACTAGCCGGCTGACGAATGGAACCTCCAGTATCGCTACCAAGAGTTGCCAAGCAGAAATGAGCCGCCACAGCTGCTGCTGAACCTCCAGAAGAGCCACCAGGGACGTACGCTTTATTAAGGGGGTTTAAAACAGGACCAAAGGCAGAGTTTTCATTAGTGCTTCCCATAGCAAATTCATCACAGTTTAGGCGTCCTATGATAATTGCGTCTTCGGCCAGTAGCCGTTCGACTACTGTAGCGCTAAACTGGCTTTCAAACCCTTGTAGTATTTTTGATGAAGCGGAAAGCCGGTGTGCTTTATAGCAAATATTATCCTTTATGCCAATAACCATGCCGGCCAACTTTCCGGCTGTTCCAGATTGAATTTTGAGGTCTATTTCGGATGCCCTTTGAAGTGATTCTTCTTCAAAAACTTCTAAAAAGGCGTTAATCTCTTTATTATCATTAATGCGTTGGATGTAGTCGCTGGTAAGAGTCACACAGCTTATCTTTCCTTCACTGAGGTCGTTTTGTATTGCCTGTAAAGAATGGTAAATCATAAGAAGAGGAGGGGATTATTTTTCCTTTTCGTTATCGTTATCTATTTCTTTGGTGGCGTCTTTGAACTCTTTCATGCCCCTACCCAAGCCTCTCATTAGTTCAGGTAACTTTTTTCCACCAAATAGGATGAGTACGATGGCTACGATTAGCACTATCTGTGGCCAACCAATTGCGAATAGAATAAACAGCGTCATTTTTTTAAAATTTTATAAAAACAAAAATACAGTTTTTTTACTAGTAAGTGTTATAAAGCCAACTAGAGGGGTCCATTTTTTCACTTCCCTTCCAAATTTGCAACTCGATAATACTTTCCTGACTGCTAATCTTGGTGAGTACTTTAGCGATACTCTCTTTAAGCGCTACCTTTTGACCTCTTTTCACATAGACCTCAGCCAATCCAGAGTAAACACTAAAGTAGTCGCCATGACTAAGAATAATGGCTTTTCCTGAACCTGGAAGGTCGATAATACGTGATACCGTTCCTTCAAAAACGGCGCGAACGCTAGCCCCTTGGTCTGTAATTATTTTAATACCGTTGTTGAGTGTTTCAATGCCTTTTAATACTGGATGAGGCTGTATGCCAAAAAGCTGTACTATGACACCTCTTTCTACTGGCCAAGGCAACTTTCCTTTGTTGGCAGAGAAACTATCTGAAAGTTCTTGCTCTTCGGGGGTGAGCGAGAAAGACGAACCGCTACTGCTGCCCGCTTTTTCTTTGGCATTACGTATTTCTTCGGCTATTATTTTTTTAATCTTGGCATCGAGATTATTAGCTAATTTCTGTTGTTTAGACAATTCGTTTTTTAGTTGTTTCTCTTTTCGTTTTAACAAATTTAAAAGATTATTTTGCGTCGTCTTTTCTTGCTCTAAGAGGCTAAGTTCAAGCTTTGTTGACTCTAGGTTTATTTGTCGTTCGTTTTTGGCAACCATCAACAGGGCCTTTTGACGTTTTAGTCGCAACAAATCTTGGGCTAGTTCTTGTTCCAGTTCTTTAATTTTTTCAACCTGTTTGTGTCTATACTGGCTGTATTCCTGTAAATAACGAAGGCGGTTGAGTGCTTGTCGATAAGACTGCGCTGTAAATACAAACGCTAGACGATCGTAAGCATTTCGGTTATAATAGGTGCTCTGAATCATAAAAGCATATTCTTTTTTGAGAGTATCTATGAGTTGCTCTTGGGCGTATATGTCTAGCTCTGTGTCTTTAATTTCGGTTTGTAACTGTTTGATTTCCTGAATAGTCAGCCTTAATTCAAGGTTAAGCATACTTACCAACTCCTCTCTTGAACTAATTTGTTGATTGATGGTCGAAAGAGTTGATAATGACTGGCTTTTTTCTCTTTTGGCTTGTCCTATTCGTTTGTTGGTTTCTTTTATTTGTGATTGGATTTCTTTTTTTCTGACTTGTAATTCCTCCTTTGTTTGAGAGTAGCACAAGGGCGATAGGCAAACTAACAAAAGGCTTAAAGCGACGACTAACTTACATCGGAACATATGACGAAGGTATAGAGAATTTTACTTTTTTGGGTGTGTTTATGGTCGTTTTTGAAAAACGAAATGTGGCCATAATCGTATTGGTGTCGGACTGTGCCTGAACATACAGTTCTTTTGGCACCCATAGTGAGTCGATTTGCTGATAATCGGAATAACTTATAGTAAGGCGATGGCTATCTCCGCGGCCCAGCGAAATAGATGTTGGCAAGTAGTCTGTGTTTAAGCGATAATCTGGCAATGTGTCTCCTTTCAAATTGTACAAGGCATATCCATACTCATCGTATACAACCCGATTAAACTCCTTTGGATTAAATGATAAACGTGCCAACAACACATCTTGAAGCTGTTCATACAAAAAAGGCAGCTGGTAAGTATTGGCCAATTCCGAAATGGGCCCTACAAAATAAGACGTATTTAGTCGGTTTATTAGTTTAATACTGTCGGGGCTTAGCAAAAGCCTAGCTACTTCAATACCCATCAATGCTCGAAAAGAAAGCCACAAAACACTGTCTTTTCTAAGTCGCAATTGGGCGTTAAGCGGCAAAGTTTGTTGATTGAAAGTGGCGGTTCCGTTTAGCTGTGCAGACAGCCACTCTATGGGTTTTGAGTGTTGTTGGCATTGTGTTAATAAGGTGTAGGATGACAGTGGCGCCGACTTCTTGGTTAATTGCGTGGTGCTACACGATGAAATCAAGGCGAGAGCTAAAAAGGCAAGAGCTTTATTCATAGAGTTTCTTATCCCTAATTTTTTTGTCAAGCCATTCAGAATCTGAGCCTAACTCTTTAGCAATATTCCATTCTTTGAGAGCCTCTTCTTCACGTCCCAACTGATACAACACATCGCCATAGTGCTCTACGATGGTAGCGCTGGAAGCACCCCCATTATCTAATGATTTTTCTAACCACTCTAGGGCTTTTTGGTATTTTTTTTGTTGATAAAAAACCCATGCATAAGTGTCGAGGTATGACGATTGTTTGGGCTCTAGCTCTATGCATTTTTTCATCATTTGTTCGGCCTCTTCTAGCTTTTCTTTCCGCAGCGAAAGGTAATAACTATAATTATTAAGCACATAGGTGTTGTCGGGCGATATCTCTAAGGACTTCTTGTAAGATTTGTCGGAATCGCTAAACTCTTTGAGAGCATTGTATGCATCGCCCAAAGAGGCATAAAATTGAGCCAGAAGAGGGTCGTTGCCAATTACCATTAGCTTACCAGTGTTTAGTTGATCAATGGCTGAGGCAAACTGTTTTAGCTGAAGGTTGGCTAAGCCCCCAAAATAATAACTAGTGGGTTGACTGGGAAACAACTCTTGCGAAGCCTCACTAAGCACCACCACCTCGTCGTAGTCCTTGAGATCAAAGGATATAATCATTAGTTGTTGCCAAATAGGGTATCTGCTAGGGTCTAACTCGGTAGCTTTTCTAAAATAGTACTGTGCTTTCTTAAGGCTATCGTCTCTATAATAGTAATCGCCAGCAATGGTATAGGGTTTAGCATCTTCTGGATGAGTAGCGACAAGGGTGTCTATCAAACGATAGGCCTTTTGCAGCAACAGCGTATCGGTGTCAGTCCATTCGTAATAACTTAATAGGGTACGCATTTTAGCGTCGATGTTAAGGGCATCTGAGGAAAAGGCTCTCAGGGTGTATTCAAAGGCCTTTTCAAACTTTTTTTTGTTGCGGTACAAATCAGATAAAATAATGAAGGCGTTGGGGTTGTTTGGATCTATTTCTAGTACTTTTTCTAGTGTTTCAATGGTTTTGTCTTGCTTTCCCAAAAGAAGATACATTTCTGCCAGTTGATTGTAGGGCTTAACATTTTTGGGCTCCGATTGTGCCCATTTTTCGATTTCATTAATAGCGCTATTCTTATCACCAAGGTCTATGTAAATTTGTTTTTTTTGTTGGAATAGAAGCTCGTTGGGGCCCACTATTTTTTCTAATTGATCATAGGCTTTTATGGCGTTTCTATACTGATTGTTAAGAATATATGCCGTGGCTAATTCAAAAGTCCAATCCTCGTTATAGGGCTCTATTTCCAACAGTTTTTTGTAAGCCGATATGGATTTGACGTATTTAGAGGACTCAAGGTAAGTGGTAGCCAATAGATGAAGGTACCACTTATTCTCTGGCTCTATTTCACAGGCGCTTTCTATAAAGAACAAGGCATCATCGATTTGTCCAAGCTGAAAGAGTATCATGGCCGATTCGTACATAGGCGCAGGCTCTGAACCATCTAGGCGGATGCAATTCTTAAATTGTTGCAAAGCCATTTGAGGATCGCCCAACAGCTTATATTTCAAGCCACTGAAAAAGTAACCTTGATACTCGACAGGATCTACCACACTCAGCTTTTCCTTAATTACAGGGTCTTCGGAAGAGTAAAAAGGATGGTCTTGGGCTGCCATGCTCTGGGCCAACAAACACAAGATTAGGACTAATTGTATTCTCATTATTATTATTTTGTTCCCGTACTACCAAAGCCACCTTGGCCACGAACGGAGGTTTCTAACTCTTCCGCTTCATGCCATTCCACATGCTCGTGGGAAGCAACCACCAATTGCGCTATGCGCTCACCGTCTTCAATAACAAAGGGTTCTTGTGACAAATTTACTAATAGAACGCCTATTTCGCCTCTATAATCTGCGTCAATGGTGCCTGGGCTATTTAAAACCGTTACACCATGCCTGAAAGACAAGCCGCTGCGGGGGCGCACTTGAATTTCATATCCCTCGGGTATCTCGATAAATAGTCCCGTCTTAATAAGGGTACGTTGCAAAGGCAACAGATGAATGGGGCGGTCTATGTTGGCCCGCACATCCATGCCTGCCGCCCTGGGTGTTTCGTATCTAGGAGAGGGGTGCTTTGACTTGTTTATAATTTTTACCTGCATATGGTAGGGATTTTGAGGTTATGAAGTTACGGTTTTTTTAGGTCTTTCAAGAATCCATACTAAGCTTATAAAAGTCACTAAATAAAAGGTATTAGCGGCCATGCCTAAAGGCCAAAAAGTGCTGAGGGCATATAAGCCCATCATCAGTACAAAATAAGTGGTAATACGTGCCAAAGGATAAGGAATGGGATAATGCTTTCTTCCTAAAAAATAAGAAAGAACAACCATCAAGGCATAACAACTTAGTGTTGCCCAGGCCGAGCCCACAAAGCCCAGGATTGGAATAAGCCATAGGTTCAGGCCTATGGTAATGCCCGCTCCAAAAAGTGACATCCAAGCTCCATAGATGGTCTTTTCGGAAAGCTTATACCAAATCGACAAGTTGTAATAAACGCCCAAAAAGAGGTTTGCCAGCAACAAGATAGGCACGATTAACCCCCCACGCTCGTCGTGGAAGTCGCTGCCAATGAATTGCTTCACAAGGTCAAAATACATGCAAACGGACAAAAAGATAAATGCCGTCACTATAAAAAAGTACTTCATGACCTTGGCATAAATGGCTTTGGCAGCATTATTTTTCTCTTGAGCAAAAAAGAATGGTTCGGCAGCAAAACGAAATGTTTGAATAAACAATGTCATGATAATAGACAGCTTATAAAAAGCGCTATAGAGTCCCACTTCAGAAGAAGCCACATCGGATGGTAACAAACTGTTAAGCAGCACCCTATCTAAGGTTTCATTAACCATGCCTGCCAGACCCGCAAACATAAGGGGCAGGGCGTAAGGCATCATTTTGAGCCATAGTGAGCGGTCAAAGCGCCAGTCCACATCCAACAGCTGTGGTAATAATATCACAAAAGTGATGGCGCTAGCTACAAGGTTAGCAATAAAGATGTATGCAATGCCCAACTCAGGATTATACACTGCGCTAATCAATGCGTTTGGCGTTCCTTGGGAAAGCACATATGGGCAATAGAGAATAAAAAAAAGATTTAGACCAATATTGATAAGAATATTGACCAGACGTATGCTCGCGAAGCGCCATGCCTTTTGTTCCTGCCTAAGTTTGGCAAAGGCCATGCAGGTAAGAGCGTCTAAGCCCACAATAAGGCCCACGTATTGGATATACTCTGGATGATGGCCAAAAGATAAGGCTTGAGCTATGGGGTCTAACGCAAAGCCCAAAAGGCAGAAAAAAGCCGACGTACTAATTAGTAAAGAAAACAGGGCCGTACTAAAGGCCTTTGGAGGAGTGTGGGTTTGTGAAAATCGAAAAAAAGCCGTTTCCATGCCATAAGTAAGCACGACCAACAAAAGGGCAGCGTAGGCATACAGAACGCTGACCTCACCGTATTCAAAAGTGCTAAAAACGCGCGTGTAGAGAGGCACCAACAAGTAATTTAACAAGCGCCCAACGACGCTGCTTAACCCATATATGGCCGACTGTCCTAATAGTTGTTTGAGAGGGTTCACCGATTAATTGCCTGTGAAGTGGGGTTTTCGTTTGTCCATAAATGCCGTTGTGCCCTCCTTAAAATCGTCGGTTGCAAAACAAGCCCCAAAGGCCGCTTTTTCTACTTCATAGCCCTCGTCAGCAGTAGCGGCATTGACGCACTTGATGGCTTGAGCGATGGCAAAGGGAGCGTTCTTGGCTATTTTTGAAGCTATCTTCTGACAGAACGAAAGGAGTTCCTCAGGCTCACAAACATGATTGACTAAGCCCCACTGTAAGGCGTCTTTGGCATTTAACATCCCGGCGGTTGTGATCATTTCTAAGGCCTTGCCTTTACCTACCAGTTCGCTAAGTCGTTGAGTACCCCCATAGCCAGGGATAACCCCTAATGACACTTCTGGTAAACCCATTTTGGCTTTGGAGGATGCCACGCGTATGTGGCAAGCCATGGCCAGCTCAAGTCCGCCACCCAAGGCAAAGCCGTTAATAGCTGCTATGCTTGGGGTAGAGAGGTAGGCCAAAAGGTCAAACAACATGTATTGCCCATCGGTAGCTAGATGTTGACCCTCCTGAGCGTTGAAGTCGGCGAACTCCTTGATATCGGCACCCGCCACAAAGGCCTTATAGCCAGAACCCGTAATAATGATGCATCGCACGCTAGGGTCCTGATCGGCTTTGATAATGGCGTCGTTAAGCTCCTCTATGGTGAGCTTATTTAACGCATTGAGCTGTTGAGGGCGTTGAATGGTGATGGTCGCTAGCCATTCGCTGTGGTCGGATGTGATGTACTGGTATGCCATGATTCTGTGCTTTAAAACACAAAGATAGTTTTTTATATTAGACCTTAAGGCCTTACTTGAGTAGGTGTGCAATACAAGCAGACATATATGGCCAAATGATAAAGGGTAATCAGTAACGCATTTTTAGTACTTTCTACTACCCAATTTCATTGCCATGGGCATCGTAGGCTTTTGGTAGGTACATGCCTACTGGCAAGCTAACCCTTTGAACCTCACCAAGTCCTTGGTAGTGGTGGCGTTTACCTAATAGGTCGTACAGCCCGATGCCGAACACCCTCATTTGTAGGTGTAGATATTTGGCAGTCAAATTGTTAAAAAGGTATAAACAAAAAAATGCAAATGAAAATTTATTTAAGGAGGTCAAACTTATTCTGATGAAATAGAAATAATGTCGGACGAAATGGTATTTTGGCAAAAAACTGGTGGTCCTATGGAAGGTGTTTTTAGCTGTTTAGCGCCTCTGCACCGCCCACAATTTCAAGAATTTCGCCGGTAATGGCGGCTTGTCGGGCCTTGTTGTAGGTGAGTGTTAGCTCGCGCTTGAGCTCCCCGGCATTATCGGTGGCCTTGTGCATAGCGGTCATCCGGGCGCCGTGCTCTGCGGCATGGGAATCCAATACGGCCTTAAAGAGTTGTATCTTCAAGGATTTGGGGATGAGGTCGGCCACTATGTCTTCTTTGTTTGGCTCGAAGAGGTAGTCGCCAATGACCTCGCTTTGGTCTTGTGGGGGCTCTACAGGTAGGTAGGGCTCGGCCATCAAATGCTGAGAGGCGGCGTTTTTAAATTGGTTATAGACCAGCACCACCTTGTCGAAGCGTTGGTGGGCGAAGTGTGCCATAAGATCTTGGGCTATGGCGACAGTGTTGGCAAAGTTTAGGTCGTTGTACAGGTCGTCATGGGTGGACAAGACGTTAAAGCCGTTTTTGGAAAAATGCTCGCTGGCCTTTTTGCCAATGGTCACAAAGGCGGTGTTAGGGTGGTCCTTGACTAACTCTTTGGCGCGTTTTATGACGTTGTTGTTAAAGGCGCCACACAGTCCTCTGTTCGAGGTTATAACCACTAAGAGTTGGGCCTGTACGTCTCGGCTTTGGGAATAGAGCCCTGCTTGTGTAGCTTCTAATGTAGAACTCAAATTGACCAATAGGTCGCCTAGCTTGTTTGCATAAGGCCGCATCTGCGTAATGGCGTCTTGGGCCCGCTTCAGCTTAGCCGCCGATACCATTTTCATGGCACTAGTAATCTGCATGGTTGATCCTACAGAGGTGATTCGCGCGCGTATATCCTTTAAATTGGCCATGGGCTATGCTGCGTATTTTTTAGATAAATCGGCACATACAGAGCGTAGGGTGTCGGTAATGTCGTCGCTTAGCTTGCCAGCGGCCAAGGCATCCAATACGTCTTGGTGCTTACTGTGCAAGAAGGCGATAAACTCGGTCTCAAACTCCTTAACCTTGTCGGAAGGTACGTCCATCAATAGGCCGTTGGTTCCACAGAAAATAATGGCCGCTTGCTCTTCCACACGTAGTGGTGAGTACTGCCCTTGTTTTAGTATCTCCACATTGCGCTTTCCTTTTTCGATAACGGCAGTGGTGGCGGCGTCTAGGTCAGAGCCAAACTTGGCAAAAGCCTCCAGCTCACGGTACTGGGCCTGGTCTAGCTTCAGCGTTCCGGAGATCTTCTTCATGGACTTAATCTGTGCCGAGCCCCCCACACGCGATACCGAAATACCGACGTTAATGGCTGGTCTTACGCCCGAGTTGAACAAGTCCCCATCTAAGAAAATCTGTCCATCCGTAATGGAAATAACGTTGGTGGGAATGTAGGCGGATACGTCTCCTGCTTGTGTTTCTATAATTGGCAAGGCCGTTAAGGATCCCCCTCCTTTTACTTTTCCTTTTAAGGATTCTGGAAGGTCATTCATCTGGGCCGCGATGGCATCGTCGTTGATAACTTTGGCGGCTCTTTCTAGCAGTCTAGAGTGTAGGTAGAAGACGTCGCCAGGGTAGGCTTCACGACCTGGTGGTCTTCTTAACAGTAGCGATACCTCTCGGTAAGCCACGGCTTGCTTAGAAAGATCGTCAAAGACAATTAGTGCTGGGCGACCGGTGTCTCTAAAGTATTCGCCAATGGCGGCGCCCGCTAGAGGGGCGTAAAACTGCATAGGAGCTGGGTCAGAGGCATTAGAAGCCACAATAACAGTGTAGGCCAATGCACCGGCCTCTTCTAGTGTTTTGGTAATGGCCGCTACGGTAGATCCCTTTTGTCCGACAGCCACATAAATACAAAATACAGGCTCTCCCTTATCGTAAAACTCTTTTTGGTTGATGATGGTGTCAATGGCCACGGCCGTCTTACCTGTCTGGCGGTCGCCAATAATCAATTCTCTTTGTCCTCTTCCAATAGGTATCATAGCGTCGATGGCCTTGATACCCGTTTGTAGGGGCTCATTAACTGGCTGTCGGTATATTACCCCTGGTGCCTTTCGCTCGATGGGCATTTCAAAGGTGTCGCCTTGGATAGGGCCTTTACCGTCAATGGGATTACCTAGAGTGTCGACCACGCGTCCTAGCATGCCTTCGCCCACATCAATGGAAGCAATGCGATCGGTACGCTTGACCACGTCGCCCTCTTTAATTCCTTTGGAGGGCCCCAAAAGCACGGCGCCAATGTTGTCTTCTTCCAGGTTTAAAACGATGCCCTGTAGGCCCGTCTCAAACTCTATAAGCTCTCCCGACTGTACGTTGGTCAGTCCGTAGATACGAGCAATACCATCACCCACTTGCAAGACGGTGCCTACCTCTTGTAAGTCGGTTTCGGATTTGAATCCAGATAATTGTTGTCTTAAAATGGCCGATACTTCAGCCGGTTTTACTTCTGCCATAGTTAATTAGTTAAAAATCCTTGATGTATAGGTTTTTATTAAAGGTTTGTTTTAAATCGTAAATCTGTCGGGCCACACTAGCGTCAATTTGCTTATCGCCGAGTCGCAAGACGAGGCCGCCTATTAGTTTTTCGTCCACCACTTCGTTGAGGTCCACCTTTTCAATGCCTTGCTGCTTGATGAAGTTCAATACGTTTTTTCTGGTCTCTTCATCAATGGGGGTGGCGGTGGTCAGCTGAGCTGTATGTATACCTTTTAATTCTTTATAAATTAACAAAAAGCGCTGAGCAATATCGGCCAGCAATACCTCTCTTTTTTTCGCGGTAATCAACTGAATAAACTGTTTGACAAGAAGAGAACAGTCAGCAAACACTTGACTAAAGATGGCTTGCTTCTTGTCGGTTTTGACCACTGGGCTTTTTAACAACAGAGTAAGGTCGTGAGACCCTTGACAGGTGGCTACGATGTGTTCCATGTCGGTCTTGCAGTTCTCTAGGGCGTCTTGCTCCTGGGCTAGCTCTAAGAGCGATTTGGCGTATCGATATGTTGCTCTGGTGTTTCTCATATTAGTTGGCGGTGGCTTCTTCTAATGCTTTGTCCATCATTTTCTTTTGCTTTTGATCCTTGGTAAGCTCGGATTTGAGTATTTTCTCGGCAATGTCTATGGACAAGGTGGCCACTTGGTTTTTTAAATCGGTCATGGCCGCCATTTTTTCGTTGTTTAGCTGCTCTCTGGCTGATGCCATTACCTTATCGGCCTCAGCAGTAGCTTGGGCCTTGGCTTCGGCGATAATAGTGTCTTTCATTTCACGAGCGTCCTTGAGTATGGCGTCTCTCTCGGCCTTGGCTTCTTGCAATATGCGCTCGTTGTCGTCGTTTAGGGCCTGCATTTCCTGTTTAGCATTTTCGGCAGCGTCTAAGGCGTTCTTAATGCCTTCTTCTCTTTCTTCTACAGCGCTCAGGATGGGCTTCCAGGCGTATTTTCTAAGTAAAAACAATAGGGCTAAAAATAAGACGCTTTGCCAAACAAATAAGCCCAGTGAAAAATCGTTAAATAAGTCCATGTAATCTTGTTCTTTTTCTTTTTAAAATGCTAAAACCAAAACTGCAAGCAACCCTTACAGCTTTGGTCTGTAATTTTGGATTAAGCCGCGAATAATGCCGCAAATCCAATCCCTTCAATAAGAGCGGCAGCAATAATCATCGCGGTTTGGATCTTTGAAGTCGCCTCAGGTTGTCTGGCAATAGCATCCATGGCAGAACCACCGATTTTACCAATACCAAGCCCCGCTCCGATAACAATCAATCCTGCTCCTACAATATTTGGAATAGTCATAATAAAAAATTTAAAGTTAATACTCAGTTAATACATTAATGTTCATGATGGTGTTCTTCTACCGCAGCACCAAAATAAAGGGCCGTCAGCATAGTGAATATATATGCTTGTAGAAAAGCCACCAATAATTCAATTACTCCTAAAAATAGGGTTAGTCCAAAAAAAGCCCCAAACGAAAAGGTGTTGGAGGCAAAAAACACCAAGCCAATGAGAGACATCAGTACCACGTGTCCGGCAGTGATGTTGGCATACAAACGAATCATCAGAGAAAATGGCTTGATGATGGTTCCCAACAGCTCTATGGGCATAAGAACAAACTTCATAGGCACTGGTACGCCAGGCATCCAAAAGATGTGCCCCCAATAGTTTCTGTTGGCGGTAAATTGAGTGATTAAATAGGTAATCAAAGCCAACGATAGGGTAATGGCTATGTTGCCCGTTATGTTAATACCTAATGGTGTCATTCCTGCTAGGTTAACAATCCATATAAAGAAAAAGACCGTAAGCAAATAGCTCATGTATTTTTTATAATGAGTTTGGCCAATGTTTGGAATGGCAATGTCGTCTCTTATAAATAGCACCAAAGGCTCTAATAATCTGCCAAAGCCCGTGGGGATAGGTCCCTTGCGATAGGACTTTGACAAGCCGGTAAAAGCCAAAAAGATGAGTATGCTAATAATAATGGTCATTAGCACGGTTTTGGTAATGGAAAAGTCTAGCAGCCCCTGGTGACTAATCAATTTTTTCTTGCCTTCGGAATTGAGTTTTAGCTTGAGATCGGCGTGTTTGGCAGCCACTATTTTACCATGAAACAAGGAATACTTTGAATTTTGGGCTTCGTAAAGGTAGTCTTGTTGTTCCTTGGGAACGGTATCGTTAGCGCCTAGCTTTTGGAAGGTAATGGTGGAATCGGCGCTCATTATTTCTTTAACTTTCACTTTTTTGAAGTCGGAAGATAAGAAATAGGTTAGGCCATTGTCCCACACTATGATGGGGAGAGGCATTTTGGCACCATGAAATAGCTCAAAGTAGTGGGCGTCTTTTAGGTGGTGCTTGATAAACACTTTCACCTCTTCGGGGGTGTCTTTTTTGTTTTTATCCTCTGATTTTGCAAGGACTACACTGACAAAACAAAGCGCAAAAAGCAGGGTTAGTAAACTATATTTTATTCTCATTGATAGGCAAGCAATTGCTGTTTTTAGAGTTTGGTGCAAAACTAAATATTAATGTTAATCCAAAAAATAAATTGACTAAATATTTTTAGGATTTTTTAACAGAAGAAAGAGGGTCTATTTTATTGGTCGTTGAGAAGGGTTATTAACAACCAAACTTCGGCGCAGAGAGCTGTGAAATATGGCACAAAGAATAAGAAGAAGGCGTGGGTTTTGTTGGGGCAATGTAGATACAAAACCGGCTGAACAAAAAGCGGAAAACTAAATAGCTTTATTAAACTGGTGACCAGAAAAATATAGCCTAAGATGAGCGTGTGACTTATTCTAAACTTATATATCAGCATAATGGCCAAAAAGGCCAACACAAAGTTTATAAAGTAACTTAGGGCCCACAGCTGGGGGTTTATATGGATATAGTTGAGTTCGAAAATAAGGTAGTGGCCAATGCCTACGACCAAAAGCACTAACAGTAGTTTTAAAGAGAAAGAAGTGACAAATGGACTAGTAGTTGTCATTGAGTTTGTTAAGCGTTTTTAGGAGAGAATACAAGGATATCAGCAAAGCAAAGAGGGTGAGAGCAATAGTAAAATAGGGTTCTTCGTTGAGGTATCTAGAATCCAGGTGTTTACCAAGGTATGCCCCAAGAAAAATAGTGATGCCCATCTGTGAGGAAAGGGCTATAAGAACAATAAATCGGTTAGGCGGTTTTTTCTTGTTTTTCTGCTTTGTTGGCATGACTAATGTCTTTTATCACCGCGCCCATGCTGCATGAGCCTGAAAAAGAGGCTCCTGGCTCAATGGCTAACTTGTTGGCCACTATATCGCCGTCTAGTTTGGCGGTGGCTTTTAAAGCCAACAATTCGGTTACCGAAATGGCGCCTTTCAATTCGCCAGAGATATCGGCATTGGCAGCGTCAACATTGCCTTCCACAATGCCGGTTGAGCCAATGACCACTTTTCCTTTGGTTTTAATAGAACCGTTCAACGTGCCATCTACACGAATATCGCCATTTGATGAAATTTCACCGTCTATCTTAGTGCCAACGCCTATAAAATTGACAACGCCTGTGTTTTCCAGGTGTTTTGCCATGGATTTATCGTTTGAGTTTGTGTTTGAAAACATACTTTTTTTATTTGATAAGGCAAATATATAAAATTCTGCTCTCTTGATTACTGATAATGTTGTTTAAACATTTTTAAATACCCTTCTGTGTCTTTGTTTTTAAAAAAATAGGGGAAGTTGGGCCCCGCAATAACAAACGCTTGGTAGTCATCTCCAAAAACTCCCCTAACATCGCCTTCTTGAAATGCTTGGTAATAATCCATAGCGGCTTGTTGATTGATAAACTCCCTAACAGTTATCATGTGGGTGTGTTCTTCAAAAAGTAAATTGCTAATATTCAAGCGGTCTAGCCTGTAGTACTCGGCATGATAGTCGGAAAGGGTGGCCTTGGCAAGGTCAAGCTCTAAATTGTAGTCGTAAAACAGGAGTATGAAATAGTGGGCAGCCTTAGCGTTAATGGTATATGGCGCCCCATCCTGTTGTTCAGCTTGAGTGGTCTGGCTATCTTGAGTTTGTAAAAGCATAATAATTTCTTGCGCGGTGAGGGCTACATGGTGGTTGGGGTAATTATTAATAATGCCTTCAAGCTTGGCAATGTAAATCGGTATATTAGTTTGGCTGGCTTCTGCCATAGTCTTTAGTAAATCGAAGTGGGGTCCGAGATAATGGTTTGGGTGCTTCGCTAGCTGTGCCTTGCAGCTCTGTAAACAGTCGTTGTACAGGCCATTGTTGTATAGCGCAAGGGCCCGTTCATAGGCCTGCTCGATACTCGTATTTACGTCACTGAGCTGGTTAATATAGTCGGGGTCTTTTAAAAGTTTGGAGTAGTCGCTATTAGGAAACTCTTTCAAGAGCGTGTTTTTATAGTTGTTGGCGGACTGAATGTCCTTTATTTCTGAATGTAGTCGGTTTAGAAAGTACAAGACCATAACGCGGTTGTCGTTGATGGGAAAGCGCTTGTTTAGGGTTTCGAAGGATTGAATGGCTTGCGGAATGTCTTCTAGCTGTTCTTTGTAAATGACCCCAGCATCGAAATAGGCCGCTATGATTTTGCGATTCGACGCTATCATGGCTTCTGTGGTTAGCGGTAAGCCTTTAAGGTATGAGTCTCTATTTTTGGGGTCAAATAAATCCTCTTGAAGGGTGTCTGCCAGAGCCTCTTCTACCGTTATTGATTTTTTATTCGATCGCCTCCAATCGTCTTCTAATTTTCGCTTACCCCACTTTCTGTTAAACTCCGAATAGCCAAAGCTCAGTGTGTTGGGGTTTTCAAAATACCACTGCCCCCCTATATTATTGTTAAACTTATTAATTCGCTGAGAAGGGTCGGTAAAAAAGTTATTTTCAGATCGCCGCTGATTTTCCAGTTCTTTTTCCTTTTTTTCTTCTAACTCTATCTGTCTGATAAGGTTGTCTATAAAAGCCATGCGTTCACCTTCTGGCATAAGAGCTATTCGTTGAATACTGTCTTGTTCGTAAATAACGTCTAGGTTGTTGATTAAATCGGTCAGTTTCTTTTGCCTTAATTGTGCCATCTGAAAGCGATGGTGTTTGTTGTTCATAAAGGCCACTGCGGTGTCGTAATAGGCCTGTGCCAATCGATAGTTTTGCTTTTGGTAATATAGGTCGGCCAAGACACTGCTAGAAAGGGCTTTTTGCGCGTCATTTTTTACGCTTTTGGCAACAGACAAGGTGTAGTTTTGTATGGCTAAGGACATTTTGTCTTCTCGCTTATTTAATTCCGCTAGGCCATAGTAAATAGCATCCAAGTATTCAGCATTTTTATCGTCTTTTAACATCCTTTTTAATTCCTTAACAATTTCTTCAGTGTCTCCCGAAGAGGTGTCAAAGGATCGTGCTCTATTAATTTTGGCGTTAAACACCATTTCATAGTCAGGGCTACTACGAATCACCTTGGTAAATAAGTTGGTGGCCTCAGCATAGTTGCCTTCTTCAGCTTGTAATTGGGCTAACAGAAAGTGGTAACGAGCTTTTTCTCTTCTTTTCTTGGTGAGATTAATGGCGGACGACAGTTCTTCTATAGCCATGATCTTGTCTTTCGATTTTAGGTAATAGTCCGCTAATGCTAATGAGAGTGGTTGGTTTAAGGAGGCAGGAAAAGTCTCGTCCATGACTATGTTTTCTATGACTAATTCGGCTGAGCCTAAGTCGCCTTCCTCAACAAAACTTCTAAGCAACCATATTTGTGATTCATAGGCAGTAATATTGCCTTGGAATTGTCTGCCAACCAAGCGAAACGCTTCAATGGCTTTAATATATTCTTGCTTGTAGTAATAGGCCTTTCCTATCAACAGATAACAATCATCAATCCATCGATTGCGCTCTTCTCCTTTAATTAACATGGAATGTTTGCTTATGGCGCTTGCGCATTTTTTTAAGGCCTTATCCATTTGAGGCGCTATGGATTGGGCTTCTTTTTTAGTACCAATAGGGTATATCGTCAATAGTTGATTGTAGTCATCCTTGTGTTCTTCTTGTAATTTGTTTTGGCCAGAATGGAAGTTTAGCTTAGCATTATAATACCAGTTGTAGCGAGTGGCTGTTGAGTGATAGTTTCTATTAAAAAACGTGTTCTTGGTAGTTTTACAAGATCCTAGTATAGTCACAATAAGGACCAATATAAAAAGGTAAACAGCGTTGCCAAAAAAGCGATTCATAAAAGCAATAACTAATAATTAGCAAAATTATTTTAATTTTCTGAATAAAATAATCTTGATTAAGTAATCCTAAATTTTTAGGATATTTGCAAGTAATATGACAAAGAATAGCAACAAGCAATCATTTTGGGAGCGTTGGAGATTTAAATACCGCTTTGTTATTCAAAACAGTGACACTTTTGAAGAGCGCATAATCTTAAAACTTTCAAGGCTAAACGTTTTTCTTGTTGTTTGCTGCTTGTTTGTTTTTTTGGTTGGTGGAACAACGTTAATTATTGCCTATAGCCCCCTGAAAGAGTATATACCCGGCTATACGAGCACCGACATTCGTCGCAATATCATTACCCTAAATCAATTGTCGGACTCTTTGTCTTATGAGCTGGAAAGTCGCGAGCGCTACCTGCAAAATATCAGAAACATCATAAAGGGGGTGCCGGTTGAAAAAGCCAACCTCAGTTTAAACGATAGTATGGTGGTTTTTGAAGAAGATCAAGTAGCGCGAAGCACAGAAGATTCCTTGCTAAGGGAGCGAATTGAAGAAGAAGAGCGGTTTAACTTTACACAGAAAACGGAAAAACAAACAAGCATAGAGTCCATGGTATTTTTTAAACCCATTAACGGAATAATTACTCAAGGGTTTAACCGAAACGAAAAACACTATGGTATAGATCTTGTTTCAAAAGAAAACGAGTTGATAAAGTGTGTCTTTGATGGGGTAGTGGTATTTGCATCGTGGACTTCCGAAACGGGTCACGTAATCGCCATACAACACGAGAACAATTTTTTATCGATTTATAAACACAATTCTGTATTGCTAAAAGAACAAGGCGAAATCGTTAGCTTGGGAGACGCTATTGCAATTATTGGAAACTCTGGGAAGTTTACAAGTGGTCCACACCTTCATTTTGAACTCTGGCACAACAACGGGCCTGTAAATCCAGAAAATCACATCATATTTTAGTTTATGGGTCTTATTTCTGCATTAAGTATTCCGTTTGCTTATTTGATGGGGGCAAAAAATAAACACTGGATCAATAATCCCATTCAATCGCAAGAGAGGGTTTTTAAAGGCCTTGTCTCAACAGCCAAGCATACGTTATTTGGAAAAGATCATTCTTTTGAAGATATAAAAAGCTATCAAGATTTTGTGCGCTTAGTGCCAGTGAGAGACTATGAAGGGCTCAAATCATATATTGATAAAATTATTACTGGTCAAAAAGATGTTTTATGGAAAGGACGACCTCTGTATTTCACAAAAACCTCGGGCACTACCTCTGGTACTAAATTCATTCCTATTTCTAAAGAGTCTATGCCTTTTCACTTAAAGAGTGCTAAGGATGCAATGCTCAGTTATATTAAAGAAACCAAAGACGCCTCTTTTATAGGTGGTAAAACCATATTTATACAAGGAAGTCCACAATTGGACGATACCAACGGCATCCCTACAGGTCGTCTTTCTGGAATTGTTGCACACCATTTGCCGTGGTATTTAAAACGAAACAACCTGCCTAGTTTTGACACTAACAGCATTTCTGACTGGGAGCAAAAGGTAGATGCTATCATTGAGGAAACGCTTTCACAAAATATGACGCTGATAAGTGGTATCCCGCCATGGGTGCAAATGTATTTCGAAAAAATTCAAAAAAGGACGAATCAGCCTATTTCGACCGTTTTCCCCGATTTTTCGTTGATGATACATGGTGGGGTAAACTTCAAGCCTTACAAACAACGCTTTGAAAAGCTGATAGGTAAATCCATCCCTTCGATTGAGACATACCCTGCTTCTGAAGGGTTTATTGCTTACCAAGATAGTCAATCTGAAGAGGGGCTATTGTTGTGTGTAAATCATGGTATGTTCTTTGAGTTTATTGAATCGAAGCATTTTTTTAATGACCACCCCACACGAATCTCTTTGGCTGAAGTAGAGATGGGAAAAGATTATGTCGTTATATTAAATACCAATGCCGGTCTTTGGGGTTATAATATGGGTGATACGATTCGCTTTGTTTCCACATCGCCCTATCGTATCATTGTTACGGGTCGAATCAAGCATTATACCTCAGCATTTGGCGAACACGTTATCGGCAAAGAGGTGGAAAAGGCTATGTACGAAACCACCGAAAAGTATCAGGTAGTCATTAATGAATTTCACGTATCCCCACAGGTAAACCCGCTCTCCGGATTGCCATATCACGAGTGGTTTATAGAGTTTAAATCGCCCCCTAACGATATGGCGGCCTTTGCCAACACACTAAATGAGTCTATGTGCTCACAAAACACCTACTACAACGACCTAATTAATGGTAAGGTTCTTTGCCCATTAAAAATAAGCTGTATTGTAGAGGGAGGTTTTTACAAAATGATGAAAGAAAGGGGAAAATTAGGCGGCCAAAACAAACCCCCAAGATTGTCTAACGATCGTCTGCTGGCAGACAAACTAACACCATACGCAAATGACTAAAAAACATATCGCAATCCTTGGTTCAACAGGCTCAATTGGTACACAAGCGCTGGACGTTATAAAGGCCAATCCTGACTTATTCGTTGTTGAGGTACTAACTGCAGGGTCAAACAGTGATTTGCTAATTGAACAAGCGCGCACTTATAATCCTAATTGCGTGGTAATCGCTGATGAAAAAAAATACGAGGACGTATGTGAGGGTCTTAGCGATAAGGACATAAAAGTCTTTGCTGGCCAAGCGTCTCTTTCTCAGGTTGTCGAAATGAAAGCCATAGACATTGTATTGACTGCTTTAGTGGGTTACTCAGGTTTAACGCCAACAATGAGTGCTATAAAGGCTAAAAAACACATAGCCTTGGCCAACAAAGAAACACTAGTAGTGGCTGGCTCTCTTATCACTAACTTAGCCCAAGAAAATGGTGTGCATATACTTCCTGTAGATTCTGAGCATTCGGCTATTTTTCAATGTTTGGTAGGTGAGCTTGATAATCCTATTGAGAAAATTATATTGACAGCCTCTGGTGGTCCATTTAGAGGTTGGAAAATTAAAAATTTGAAAAACATCCGCAAACAACAAGCTCTAAAACACCCTAACTGGGAGATGGGCGCAAAAATAACTATTGACTCTGCTACACTTATGAACAAAGGACTAGAGGTCATTGAGGCCAAATGGTTGTTTGGACTTAAAGAGAATCAGATAGAGGTCATAGTACACCCTCAGTCTATATTACATTCTGTTGTTCAGTTTGAAGATGGGTCCATGAAAGCCCAAATGGGCTTGCCAGACATGAAGCTGCCCATACAATATGCCCTTGGTTTCCCTCATCGAATTCCTTCTTCTTTTCCTCGTTTTGACTTTGCCGACTACGCTCAGCTAACCTTTGAGGCGCCAGATACGAAAACATTTCGAAACCTGTCGCTGGCCTACAAAGCCATGCAAAAGGGGGGAAATATGCCCTGCTTATTGAACGCCGCCAACGAGGTCGTTGTAGACGCTTTTTTAAAAGATAAAATTGGGTTTTTAGAAATGCCTGACGTTATTGAAAGTTGTATGGAAAAGAGTACTTTTGTAACAAATCCGACATACGATGATTTAGTGGCATCAAATGAAGAATGTCGGATAATAGCTAATGAATCAATCAAATAAATGGATATAGTCATAAAAGCAGGTCAGCTTCTTTTAAGTTTATCAATTCTGGTAATTTTACATGAACTGGGTCACTTTATTCCCGCTAAACTTTTTAAAACGCGAGTGGAGAAGTTTTATCTATTTTTCGACCCTTGGTTTTCATTGTTTAAAAAAAAAGTAGGCGACACTGTTTACGGTATTGGGTGGTTACCCTTAGGAGGGTATGTTAAAATTTCTGGAATGATAGATGAGTCAATGGATAAAGAACAAATGAAACAAGCGCCCAAGCCTTGGGAGTTTCGTTCTAAGCCAGCCTGGCAACGCCTTATCATCATGATAGGAGGTGTTAGTGTCAATGTCATTTTAGCATTCGTTATTTACGCTTTTAGTCTCATTATTTGGGGTGAAAAATACCTTCCTAGTGAACGAGCTAGCTATGGAATACATTGTGATTCGTTGGCCCTAGCTGCTGGCTTTGAACATGGAGATATAATCTATTCTATTGATGATGAGCGAGTGGAGCGTTTCGCTTTGGAAAACGGCTCGCTACACCCTGAAATTATAGAAAAGTTAATTCTTGACGACGCTCGGAAAGTGACCGTATTACGAGAAGGAAAAAGAACAAACGTTCCTTTTACGGAGGAAGTAAAAACCCAAATCTTAGCAAAAACACCATTATTTAGCCCCAGCATTCCCTTTGTTATTGATGCCTTTTATGGTGCCTCTGTACTTGAGGCAGCAGGGGCTAAAATAGGAGATAAAATCGTTAGCATAAACCAAGTAGATATGAGCTATGCCGGTGATGTCATTGATTACACTCCAACACTAAAAGGCGACTCTGCATTGGTTGTGGTGGACAGAAATGGGCAAGAACTATCCTTCGGTGTATTCTTAGAAGATGGTAAAATGGGTATGCGACTAATGCCTTTTTCTCAGTTATACGACTTTGAACAAACCCAATACAGTTTAGTTAGTGTAATCCCGGCAGCCTTATCAAAAACATACACGGAAATCTCAAACTACCTAAAACAATTCAAACTAATAAAAAAATCCCCTGAGTCGGTTGGTGGGTTTATATCCATTGGTAACATCTTTCCTGCTGTGTGGGATTGGCAGCGTTTTTGGAACCTAACAGCCTTTTTGTCCATTATGTTAGCGGTCCTCAATTTATTACCCATACCCGCTTTGGATGGTGGTCACGTTATGTTTCTTTTGTACGAAGTAGTAAGTGGGCGAAAGCCACATGAAAAGGTACTTGAAATAGCGCAAACGATAGGTATTATTTTACTCTTAGGTTTGGTGCTTTACGCCAACGGAAATGATATATTAAAACTTCTTAATTAAACAAAAAATGAACACTGAATTTGGAATTAGCGAGGCCTTAAAAGAGCTTGGACTACAATCAAGTAACGAAGGTAGCTCCACAGGAAAAGATTGTTTTTCTAATGGAGAGCCAATCTCGTCATTTTCTCCCGTAGATGGGTCTTTAATAGCAACCGTTAAGAGCAGCACAAAAGACGACTATGAGAGAGTAATGGCGGCTTGTACAAAAGCGTTTAACCATTGGCGAAAAATCCCTGCCCCAAAGAGAGGAGAGGTGGTAAGGCAGTTTGGTGAAAAATTAAGAAAACACAAAATTGCACTAGGAAAACTCGTTTCTTACGAAATGGGAAAGTCATTCCAAGAGGGTTTGGGTGAGGTTCAAGAGATGATTGACATTTGCGATTTTGCCGTAGGCCTTTCTAGACAACTTCATGGGCTTACCATGCATTCTGAAAGACCAGGACACAGAATGTATGAACAATACCACCCCTTGGGCGTGGTAGGAATAATTTCGGCATTTAACTTTCCTGTTGCTGTTTGGTGTTGGAACACCGCTTTGGCTTGGGTCTGTGGCGATGTGTGTGTGTGGAAAGGTTCCGAAAAAACTCCTCTTTGTTCCGTGGCCTGTCAAAATCTAATCGCTGAGGTATTAGAAGAAAACGATTTGCCAGAAGGTATTTCATGCATCGTTACGGGCGATTACAACGTTGGAGAAATGATGACCAACGATAAGAGAATTCCCTTAATTTCTGCTACCGGCTCTTCAAGAATGGGAAGCATTGTCGGGGCTAAGGTAGCCGAACGATTTGGAAAGTCTCTTCTTGAGCTGGGAGGAAATAATGCCATTATTATTACCCCTTCTGCCGACTTAAAAATTGTAGTTCCTGGAGCGGTTTTTGGGGCGGTAGGCACCTGCGGGCAACGCTGCACCTCAACCAGAAGGCTTATCATACACGAATCTGTGTATGACACTGTTAAAGAAGCCGTAGTAAAGGCTTACAAACAAATAAAAATTGGAAACCCTCTGGACGAAAGCAAACACGTTGGCCCACTAATTGATAAACAGGCGGTAAGCATGTACGGCGCCGCTTTAGAACAAGCTAAAAAAGAAGGGGGTAGTATTCTTGTTAAAGGAGGCGTATTAGAAGGTACAGGCTACGAAAGCGGCTGTTATGTCAAGCCAGCTATCGTTGAGGCAGAAAATCATTTTTCTATTGTTCAACACGAAACTTTTGCCCCAATTCTATATCTGATTAAATACAGGGGCGATGTAGAAAATGCTATCAGCATACAAAACGATGTGCCACAAGGCTTGTCCTCTGCTATCATGACCTCAACCATAAAAGACGCCGAAGCGTTCTTGTCATCTTCGGGTTCAGATTGCGGTATTGCCAATGTCAACATTGGCACATCTGGCGCTGAGATAGGTGGTGCTTTTGGAGGTGAAAAAGAAACGGGGGGAGGACGAGAATCTGGCTCAGATGCCTGGAAAATATACATGAGGCGACAAACCAACACGATTAACTATTCCGATGAGCTGCCGTTAGCGCAAGGTATTAAGTTCGACTTATAAATAATAAGGTCGTATCTTTGTGTTTAAAGCATGCTCTTTTATGAAAGTATTTGTTTTACTTATGATGTTGTCTTCCTTAATGTGTTTGGCCCAAGAACAATGGGTGGCGCCCGAATCTGCCAAGACCATAATTAACCCCTATGAAGGAAATACAATCGCTGCACAAAAGGGTCAGCAGCTGTATTCAAAGCTGTGTTGGACATGCCATGGTAAACAAGGGTTAGGAGATGGCCCAGCAGGAAAAAGTCTTAAGCCAAAACCCAAAAGTTTAGCCTCAATATATGTGCAAAACCAAACAGATGGGGAATTGTTTTGGAAATTGTCCAATGGAAAGGGTATGATGGTGCCTTATAAACACTCGTTAAGCGAAGAGCAGCGTTGGCAACTAATTAATTATATTCGATCATTAGGGGGTAGCTTATGAAGTTCTTTTTTACCTTTTTGTATGGTTTATTTTTTTTTGGGGCGGTGGCGCAACAGAAAGAATATGTTTCGGCTTTCAAAAACAAACAATTGATCAATAGCCAAACAACCGTTATTCCCGAAGGCTTTGACTTTACCATCATGCACCGATTCGGCAAAGTAGCCCTAGACGATAGGCTATACAAAGACTTCTTGGGTTTTGATAGCCCGGCTAATATTCGTTTTTCTTTATCTTATAAACTAAACGACAGGGCGTATATTGGGGTGGGACGCACAAAAATTGGTAAAACGTACGATGTTGAAGCAAAGTATGTATTGCTTAAGCAAACAATAGACGATAGTATGCCCTTTAGCTTGGCGATCTTTAATAATACAGGAATAAATACTGAAGAAAGTCCAAACTATGGCCCTAACGCCTTTTTTTCAGATAGTATTACGCCTTTTGAAAATAAATTTGCTCACCGCCTTAGCTATACCACTGAACTAATAGTGTCAAGAAAATTTAATGATGTTCTTTCTCTCCAAATTAGCCCAACGGTGGTATATAAAAACTTGGTTGTTGGGCTTGAAGAAGACCATTTTACTTTTGTAATTCCCTTTAGTGGTCGCATACAGTATTCCTTCGGTAGTGCCGTTTTGTTTGAATATGCTTACAAACTAAATAACCGATCAGAAAGCCGCTTAGACAACCCGTTCTCGTTGGGTTTTGAATTTGGCACTGCCGGTCATGTTTTTCAACTGTTTATGAGTAATAGTTATTTTTTGAGAGAATCCAACATTTACACTATGGAGCCCTACGATGTGTATCAGTTCCCTTATGAGTTTGTACTGGGATTTAATATTAGAAGAGTATGGTGGTTTTAACGTTTAAACATTACCTTTTTCTAGCTGTTACATTGTCTCTTTTTTGGCTAGGATGCACCAAGGACCGGCTTGTTGACATTGCCCCCATAGAATACCCCGTAGAGTATTGGAAAAAAGATTCCCTGGTATATAGACTTTTAGAAGGTGATGAGGTTGTTACACAATCAACCACCATATTTGGTATTTCTGCTCCTGATACCCTTTCTTTATTATATGAGAATTCTAGCTTTATTCAGACATTTCTCGAGGAAAATAAAAGTGGTGGAATTATTGATTCTATTTCTGGAACTTTTGAAATTGGTAGCGACTCCTTATATTTATATTCTTCTGACACAACGTCCTTTAAAATTATTATAAAACAAGATTCTTCAATGGTGCTGGAAACTAGCAAAATTACAGGTCCTTACATTAGAGAAAATCGAGAATATTATCAACTCTTGGACATTAACATGGGTCAAGATTTAGTCAGTTTTAGGACCGATATCTATGACCCCATTTTCTACAATAACGATAAGGGAAAATGCATGCCTTGCCACAACGCCAATGGTGGGCAAATGAATCTTGTTCCCTCGAGCTTGGCGTATTCGTCTTTAATAAAAGGGCTTAGCGTTAACGATGGTGGGATTCCGTACATAGATACCAACAACCCAGAAGCTAGTTACTTATATCGGTTGGTTGCTGACGACAATGTGAAGTATGCTATGCCTCCTAATTCTTCCTTAACACCCTACGAGATAGATATTATTCTAAAATGGATTTCTCAGGGTGCTCAAAACAATTAACTGAACTTTTCCATTTTACCCGCTTTTGAGGTATTACTTTAATTTTGGTACCTTTGCACCCTACCTGTTATTAATAAATCCACTATGAAAACTAAATTGTTATTCTTTCTATTATTGGCTTCATACATTAATGTGATTGCTCAATGTACAGTTAACAACTCTATCGATTGCAAATGTGAAGACAACACTCAAACCGATTGTGATTTACTACCAGACATTACTGTTTGTTGGCAAACAGGGATGAACGATTCTGATGAATATCCTCCAGGTGAAGGTCTAAAGGATAGTGAAATAAATTATCCCGAAAACTGGTTTGAAATTAATGATGAGGTAATGACAATGGGTCGAATTCGTGTAGGTGCCAGAACCCCTAACATCGGTTTTGGTCCTCTTAACTTAAGAGGGGCTGACAAGGACGGTTATCGTTGGATGGTGTGTTATGAAAATGGAGTCGCTGACACTTTTACAGTGTATGATCCTGAGTGGGACGAACAAAGCTACTGTCCTGACGGTTCTAATCCCAAACATATTTCATGGCAACGTGTTTATCACAAAAATGCTGATGGCTCGATGGATTTTTACGAGTACATGGTAGGAACAATGGAATATCACCCAACGCATGGACACATGCATTTTGACGAATGGACCATTATGTCATTACGAATTCCCGACCCCAACAACATGGATAATCCATTTGAATGGGAAATGGTGGGCGATGGAGCAAAAGTTGGTTTTTGTGTAATGGATTTAGGTAATTGTAGTAGCACAGATGCTGGCTGTCGAGATGAAGAAACCACCTATAATGAGGGTACTTTACTCAGCCAAGAGGATTTTCCTAACTATGGATTAGGTGGTGGATCATATGATTGTAGTCCTATATCTCAGGGTATTTCTGTGGGGTATAATGACACCTATGGTTCTCATTTAGATGGTATGTTTTTGAATATTCCGCTGTGTACACCAAATGGTGATTATGCCGTTGTGTTAGAGGTACCACAAGTAATGATAGAATCAAGATTAGACAATAATTATACCTGGTTTCCTATAACACTTACTCAACAAGATAATTTTTCTTCCATTGTAACACCAGAAAGCGTGTCCATTGAAGGTTGTTCGGGTGAAAGCATAAATCTATCTGCAAGCTTAGCCTCCTCTAACCATGCTTACAGTTGGTCAAACGGTGAGAATACGCCTTCGATAACTGTTGAAAGCTCAGGAGAATACATTGTAAATATTGATTTATGTAACTCTGGTAACACTGTGGAACAGGTGTTTAATGTTGAACTTGCTGATATTGACGTTCCAAACGTAACACCAGACAGCACTATCTGCGAAGGGGAAAGCATCACTCTTAATGCCGTTTCGGGTGAAAACCAAATTACTTGGTACGATGAAAATATGAATGTTGTGTCTTCTGAAAATGAATATACTACTCCAGCTTTATATGATAACACTATGTATTATGCCTCGGCAGGAATTACAGATTCAGTGAATGTTGGTGAAAGCCAACACCAAGGAAACTCCAATTATAGTTCTGGTAGTGATGCTATCGGCTTTATGGCCTTCGACGCTTTGAATAATTTTACTCTTTTTAGCGTCGATGTTTTCACCAATGAACCTGGTGAAAGAAAATTTGTTCTAATGGATAATACTGGTATAGTTGTTGATGAACACACTGAATTTATTGGATTTGCCGACGATAATCCACAAACCGTCGTTTTAAACTTTGATATTCCACAAGGTAACAACTATCTTTTAGGAACGGATGCTAGCATAAATATTCAAAACTTTGGGGGAGAAAACCCTCAGTTGAAACGTACTGGTCAGGGTGGAGAGTTAAGCTTTCCATACGTTATTGATGATATTGTTTCAATTAATAACAGTACTGTTTTTGTTGATGGATACCTAGAAGACTCTGATGGAGTGGGTGATGACTATACTACTTACTATTATTATTTTTACAATTGGTCCGTTTCTAGCTTAAACGAGTGTCATATGGTACCTGTTTCCATAAAAGTAGACTGCGAGAGTAGCATTATCAAAAAAGAAAATGTTAGTTTATCCATTTATCCTAACCCTACCAACGGCAACGTAGCGTTAAGTCTTAGATATGGCAGGGACTATAAAACCAATATGTTATTGTTTAATCCACTTGGTCAAGTTGTGTATTCACACGATTTTGGTAAGGTTAATGCAATAAGTGAAACTTATGATTGGTCGAACTTGTCCAAAGGTATTTATACCATTCAACTGACTATTAACAATCAATCTATTTTTGAAAAAGTCGTTATACAATAACCCTTATCTGATAGCATGGATTTTCTTACTTATAGGGTCTAATTCAACACTCTTTGCACAAGACAATTGGATTAACTATACGACAGATAATACCCCAATGAGTGATCATCAAATCAATGATATTCTTATTGTTGATGGCATCAAATGGGTAGGTACCAACTGGGGGTTATTTTCTTTTGATAATACAACGTGGTCCGATTATTCTGCCTTTTTACCAAACAATCAAGTCCAATCTCTAGTTTTGGATAACAACGGTCATTTATATGTCAGCACACTAGGCGGAATAACCATATTCGATGGTAGTAATTGGGAACAGCTTACACCACAAAATACTCCACTGCCAAGTCATATTAATGAGCTTGTTTTTGACCAATCAAATGTAGGATTCATTGGAACAATCAATGGTTTATATAAAAAAGAAAACGACTTAATAACTCTTTTACTAGATTCATCTTCTTTAGAGCCTGATTTTGTAAATATTAGTGCGTTGGCATTTAAAGGTGACTCCCTGTGTATTGGGACTGTTAATGGTGGTTTGGGATACTGGTATAACGATAGTATAAGTTGGTATAATACCACTAACGGCTTAATTGATAATACTGCTAATGACTTATTGGTGAAAGACCAAAACCTATGGATTAGTTGTCCGTATGGCGGTTTAACAGCCCAACTTACCAACGGTAGTTTTTTAACATTCAACACTGGGTTTTTTCCAAATTGGCCTAGTAATAGTCTAACCACTCTTCAGTTAGATGAACAACTTATTTACGTAGGAACTATTGCTGCTGGTTTTTTTGAGTTTTCTTTTCAAGATGGTATTCACAACACAAGCGTATATAATACTCAAAATAGTGAGTTAATTAATAATACTGTTTTGTGTTTTGAAAAAGGAGATGATGGTTATTGGATAGGAACAGAAGGAGGGTTAGTAAATTGGAATAAAAGCTCTTCAGTTAATGATGATGTGATTAATCGTACATTATTTAATGTGTACGAAAACAAAATCATTCTTTATAAAGATTACTCTTTTGCTATATTTTCATTAGATGGTAAAAAACTTATGCAATCTAAAGGACAAAAACAGATAAATATAGGTTCGTTGTCAAAAGGGCTTTACATCCTTTCTATTGATTCTAGTTCGTATTTGGTGAGTATTAACTAGTATAATCTTGGGCGCTCATTTCTGTTGGCTAACTCCCATGCCGTAAGAAAAATATAACGACTAATTTTTTCTATTTTATCAAAATTTATTTTCTCTGCAGTATCCGTTGGTTGATGATAGTCTGTATGCGTTCCATTAAAATAAAAAATGACTGGTATATTATTTTTGGCAAAATTATAATGATCTGATCGGTAATAGTATCTGTTAGGGTCGTCCTTTTCATTATATGTATAATCCAGTCTTAGGTTGATGTATTTTTTATTTACTTCTTCACTAATATTATGAAGATCCATACTTAATCTATCAGAACCTATTAAGTAGATATAATTAGGATCGTTGGCGTATTTTTTATCTGTTCTACCAATCATATCGACGTTGAGATTGGCTACGGTTTTTTCAAGTGGATAGATTGGATTATCGGTATAATATTTAGATCCTAATAATCCCTTTTCTTCTCCTGAAACAGGCATAATTAATACACTTCTTCTGGGCCCTTTTCCATCTTTTTTTGCCATCATGAAGGCTTGAGCTATTTCCATAATAGATGCTGTACCAGACGCATTATCATCAGCACCATTATAAATTAGGGTATCTTTAATTCCAAGATGATCGTAATGAGCAGTAATAATTAGTAGTTCATCTTTTAAATCGCTACCTTCTATATATCCTATTATGTTTTCTCCTTTTATGTAATCTTTTTTGAATAGCTTTTCAAGTGCACTTTTTTGTTGACGTTTCCAATTACCATATCGCTTAACCGTTTTCACTTTAAATTTTTGGAAGTAGGTATTCTTTCTATAAGGCTGTATTCCTATATTTTTGAAATGATTTACTATATAATTAGCTGCCATCTTTTGACCTTTTTTTCCAGTTTCTCTTCCCTTTAAAGAGTCACTAGCTAGTACCAAAAGGTGTTTTTTTATATCTTCTACTTTAATGCTATTTGCGTATTTTAGATTTGGTGATTCTAATTGAGCAAAACTAGCTTGATTACACAGAAAAAAGAAAAGAAAAAGAATTAGAGTTTTTTGCATTGTTAACCGTTAATTTTGTTAACTCTTTGTAGGTGTCTGCCACCTTCAAAGCTTGTATTTAAAAATCGTTCTGTAATTTCTAACACCATATCAAATGTAATATACCTAGCTGGCATGGTACACACATTTGCATTATTATGTTTTCTTGCCTGTTCTGCAATTTCACTGTTCCAACACAAAGCAGAACGGATGGACTGATGTTTATTAATTGTCATGTTGATGCCATTACCACTGCCACAAAATTGTATTCCAATCGAATTTTTCCCCTCTTCTATAGATTTTGCAAGAGCATGTGCAAAATCTGGATAATCAACACTTTGGTTATCAAAACATCCATAATCGTTTACTGTGTACCCTTCTTTTTTTAATCGACTGATAAGTTTTTCTTTATACTCAAAGCCAGCATGATCACATGCTATTCCTATTGTTTCTTTCATTGTTGATAATCCTTTTAAAAAAAATACCTTCTCAAATAAGTAATTAACAAAACAACATCAAATTTTGTTAATTATAGTTAATAATTTTTATAAGTTATTATTGATTTTTTAAATCAAAATTTCATTTAAAAAAATTAAATAAGTTTTGATTGTTCTTTTATTATTATTAATTCAAATCTTATTATCTAAATATTAACAGTTTTAGAAAAAATTCTACATTATTTTTATTAAAAAAAATATGTTAATCTAATTTTAAACAGTT
>JAYYZE010000031.1:0-7502 GCA_036340235.1 Bacteroidota bacterium | reverse complement strand
AGCTCTAATGTTCCACTCATAAGTAGTACCCGGCTGCATAAAATATCGTGTTCTACTTGTTCCATTAAACTCGTTGGAGTTGACAGGACCAGCCGACATAACAGTCCATGAAGATGTTCCAACTGGACGATAACGAATCATGTAGTGTGACGGATTCTCTTCAGGACTATCCCAGTTAAATACTACCCTATTGTGAATTATATTATTTACAAATAAACCTTCAATTTCATTTTCACAGACATGATAATGTTCTTCAATGCAACTTCCATCATCAACAACAGCAATTGGGTTATCATTTTCTGCATCTTGATCAGTACATCCTATTAGTTCAGAACATTTTCCAATATATAAATCGTTATAACTACCATCATGTGGAAAATCTTCTGGGGCTTGCCTGTAATGTTCTAAAATAAAAGTAAATATTTCATCACTATCTACTGAATTCTTTGAGTATGACCACTCCCATGCAACAATAGAAATTTTTGAAGGTAAGTTAGGGTATGGCGTTAAAACCCATCTAAATGCACCAGTTTCGTCATCTGGCATACTGCATGCAATATTTCGTAATGAATCTATGACTGATTGTTCTGCACAAGGATGATATAAGAATGCTATACCACCATGTTCAAGATTATGAAGCCATCTTTGTGGGGGTAAATATTCATACTCTCCCCATTTTGCCCAGCTAGAACGATGAGGTCCTGAGGATGGAGGTGAAATTGTATAACATATTTCATTGGGTAAATTTATGTGTGGACTTCCTGTATTTGGATTATTTTCTATAATTGTATTAATAGTATCAAATTCTTGAGAATCGTCACAAGAGTAGTCAACTATATCATTCAATGAATTTAAAAAATTTAAACAATAATCACAATCTCCATTATCAATATTAGCTTCAGGATTAAAATTATTTGCTAATGAGTCCGTACAACCGGGTATATTAGAAAACAACTCGTTAATTGAAAATTGAGCTTCGGAAGTACAACCTGAAATCATATCTGTAACTGATACAATATACACACCAGCAGATAATGCAAATGGATTTTGTTGAGTTCCATTCAAATCAAAAACTATAATATTATAATCATTAGTCCCGTTAACTCCTGTTGCAATTACATATCCATCTGAACTACCCTCAAAATAAACATCTTGAGTACTTAAAATAGAAACTTGAAATTCTTCACAATATGTACAACTGCCGTCATCTTCAGTAGCTCCAGGGTTGTAATTATCTGCAGAAGGGTCCATACAACCAGTGGTTATTATGACACTACAATCATTACATTCACCAAAACAAATGATTGGCAAATCAATGACTTGACCACATTGAGCATCAAAGTAATAATTGGGCGCATCATCTCCTGAAATAGGATTTGTTCCTAAAGCACAATCATCTGGGGCATAACCGATAATTCCCCAGCCAGAATTACCATCTGCAGGACCACTTAAGGCATGAACATATTCATAAAAGCCTGGCTCTAAGGACAAAGAACCCGTATATATACCGTCCATATTATCATCTGTAAGAGTAACACCCCATGCTCCCCAATACTGATTGGAATCGCCAAAAGCATCCCAACTACCATTGACTAAAACATTATCATATTCAGCAGAAATAAGGTAACTAGCATCAACACTAAAATTAATTGTAGTAAGTTCTTGACAAGCAACACAAGAACCGTCATCCATTATGGCATCAGGATTGTAATTAGAGGCTGTTTCATCTGTACAGCCAAATACATTGGAAGAAGAACATTCGCCAGCAATCCAATTGACAACACCACTAATTTCTGCATAACAAGAATTATTAAAAGTCACATTATTGCAGCCACAAACAGGCTCGTAAATCTCAATACAAAAAGCATTGGAATCAATGAGGTCAGAGTCTATACAAAACTCGCAAGAACCATCATCCAAATTAGCATCAGGATTATAATTGACTGCCGTGGCATCGGTACACCCTGAAATACTTGGAGTAATAGAAATGTCGCAAGTATCGTTAACATTTATTGTCAGATTATTTTGACTCAATTGCCAGTTTCCACCAAAAGACTGCTTACTCCATAAAACATTAATATCTACAGTATTGACATCAGAATTCCATGTCATAGTGTTACTATATATACCATTATTTGAAGACAATTCTCCAAGAGTATTTCCAGCAGTAGAACTGTATATAATCAAATCATCTACAGGGTCAGCATCGGCCGATTCAACTTGAATAATAATTGAGTTTGGACCATTATTGCCAATAGACAAGAATACCGATGATACTACTTCAGCCTCAATCGCAAAGTGATAAATTTGAGTGTCACAGTAAGGAGATTCTCCGTCAACTAAAAACTCACAACTACCATCATCTTCTGAAGCTGCTGGATTGTAGTTCATAGCAGATTCATCAGTACAACCTGAGATAAGTGGACATGTGCCATCAGTACCGCAAGTTTCGAAACAATGTAATAGTGTTGTATCAGAACTGATAGCAGGTAAAATTCTATCGTTCCAATTGGCCGCATCAGCGCAAGGAAGACCAGCTATATTTTCTTTAGCACCCCAGTCACCACCATTATTTGGGCTATTTAGTAAGGTGTAGTTTCCACTTGCTCCATTGCTAATAAAAGTTACGCCAGTCCAAATGCCATCGCCATCATCATCAGATAGCGGTAGTGCCATAGCATCACCAAACATACCGCCCCCTATATACATACCGTTAGGGCCTACTATTATGTTAGCAGTATTTATAGAAAATGTGACGTTAAAACCTTCTGGCTCTAGATAAGTACACGAACCATCGTCAGTCGTAGCACTAGCATTAAAATTAGTAGCTGTTTCATCTGTACAACCAAATACAGTTGCAGAAGAACACTCACCATTTACCCAACTCAATACACCACTATTTTCGGCAAAACAAGAATTGGAATAAGTGACATTATTACAACCACAAACAGGGTCATAAATAAAAAAACAAATGGCATCAGGATTAATAAGAGAAGGGTCTATGCAGTCCAGCGAATTAATCTCATCTACAACAACAGATGCAGAAATTGGCTCAGAAATTGTGTTAGATTCTGACTTAGATAAACCAATAAATGGCATCAAAACAATTAATAAAGTGTAAAGTGGTTTCATAATGTATATGTTGCTATAGTGTCAAATCTACACTTTTTAATCTTAAATAAAAATTACATATGTGAATTTATTATAAAATCATCTTTATTTTTGATATATTTCATAACATAAAGCATCGAAGAGCTAGGGCAAAAAAAGCAACTCCAGTTGGAGTTGCTTTAGCGTGCGGATGAAGGGAGTCGAACCCCCACGCCTCTCGGCACTAGATCCTAAGTCTAGCGTGTCTACCAATTCCACCACATCCGCAGAAAATGGATTGCAAATATATAGTTTTTAGTCAATTTTTTAAAAATAATTATTCTGCATCCTGATTAATTTTACCATCAAAATATTACTTTTGTTATGAATCATTTTTAACCATTATGTTACACATACAACCTAAAGATATTCCTGTTGGCGAATTGCACCAATACCTTTTGGGTGCTGTTGGTCCTCGTCCTATTGCACTAGCAAGTACGCTGGATCAGTATGGCAATCCTAACCTTAGCCCCTTTAGTTTTTTCAATGTATTTAGTGCTAACCCTCCTATTGCTATCTTTTCTCCAGCAAGACGAGTACGTAACAACACGACAAAGCATACCTTAGAAAATGTGTTAGACAACAAAGAAGTTGTTATCAATGTAGTTTCTTACGAAATTGTGCAACAGACATCACTTTCAAGCACAGAATATGAATCTGGCGTCAACGAATTTATTAAATCTGGTCTGACAGCGGTCGAATCTGAATTAGTAAAGCCGTTCAGAGTAAAAGAATCACCTGTTCAAATGGAATGTATCGTCAATGAGATTATCTCTCTAGGACAAGAAGGAGGAGCAGGAAATTTGGTCATTTGTGAAATCAAGATGTTGCACATCAACGAAAACATACTCAACGATAGGGGTGCTATTGACCCTAAAAAAATTGATTTAGTAGGTCGAATGGGTGGTAATTGGTATTGCCGTTCATCACAGGATGCACTGTTTGAAGTAGAGAAGCCTATACGTAACTTAGGAATTGGTATAGATAACATTCCATCTCGAATTAGAAACAGCTATATCCTTTCAGGAAACGACTTAGGAATGTTGGGTAATATGGAATCTATACCAAGTATAGATGAAGTAGAAAAATATAAAGAAGAAAATTATACTAAAAAAGAAATACTAAATTTTAGTGCTGAAAATGAAGAAGCTAAAGAAGCTTTGCATTACCGTGCTAAAGAATTATTAAAAAAAGGCCGCATTAGTGAGGCTTGGAAAACATTATTGATCAATAAATTAAATAGAACATGAGTTTAGCAATTACAGGAAAATTAGTCAAAACATTAGATGTAGAAAGTGGCACAAGTAAAGCCGGAAAAGAATGGAAAAAACAATCTTTTGTCATTGACACTGGTGCACAATATAATCCAGAAGTATGTTTCAGTCTTTTTGGCGAGGATAAAATCGCTATGATAGATGGCATTCACCCTGGTACTGAAATAGAAGTTTCTTTCAATCTTTCTTCTAGAGAGTATAATGGTAAATATTATCACAATATCGACGCTTGGAGAATCAATAGAGCAGCAACAGCCGTTGTTGAAGATGCTAGTATGCCTCAAGCACCATTAGAAGCATCTGACGCTGAAGAAGACGACTTACCATTCTAAAAGATGTCTGCTCGGCTAATCCGCGTATTTAAGGCTTTACTACCTGCACCGTTTACAATAGCAGTAGTACTTACTTTAGTCACTTTTGTTTTAGCCTATTTTCTAAGTCCAAATCAAGAAACGCCTTTATCACTCCTCAATTATTGGGAAAAGGGATTGTGGAACTCTCCCCTTTTAGTTTTTGCAGTACAAATGATGCTCATGCTCGTACTGGGTCATGTTTTGGCACTCACTAAAACAGTAAGTCATTGGATAGATAAAGTCACACTATTTTGTAGTAATACGGCTCAGGCCGCAGCTTGGGTTACTTTACTAACTTTATTAGTTAGCTTTTTCAATTGGGGATTGGGCTTGGTGTTTGGCGCTATCTTTGCTCGAAAAGTCGGAGAACATGCCACCAAAAATAATATCCCACTGAACTATCCACTTATTGGTGCAGCTGGATATTCTGGCTTAATGGTTTGGCATGGCGGTATTTCTGGTTCTGCACCTATCAAAATTGCTGAAAAAGGTCATTTTTTGGAAGAAAAAATGGGCGTTATTTCTCAATCCGAAACTATTTTTTCAACTATGAACATTAGCATAAGTCTGGTTTTGCTGATTGTCTTACCCAGTCTAATGTATATGCTCGGTAAAAAAAGCAAGTCTAAAATCATCAAGTTAAACTCAGCGCCTATTGAAGAGGAAAAAGAAGGAATACAAGGAGCTGAACGCTTAGATCATTCTAAAATACTGGCTTATGTCTTTGGAGGTATAATAATAATGTACTGTATATACAAAGCCCTAATTTTACCTCAACAACTGTCTCTTTCCTTTATCACCCCAAACTTCATCAATCTTTTTTTATTGGGCCTAGGCATACTGTTGCACAATAATTTTAATTACTTTCTTACAGGTGTTAATCAAGCTATTGGTGGAGCGAGTGGAATACTCATACAGTTTCCTTTATACTTTGGTATTATGGGCATTATGAATAGTTCAGGTTTGGTTGGTGTATTTTCAGATTTCTTTGTCAGTATATCCAACCCTACCACCTTTCCTGTGTTTACCTTTATTAGCGCAGGAATAGTTAATATTTTTGTTCCAAGCGGTGGTGGTCAGTGGGGAGTGCAGGGCCCCATTATTATTGAAGCCGCTAGTCAACTCAATGTACCCTATTGGAAAGCTGTGATGGCACTAGCTTATGGCGACCAACTCACTAATATGCTACAACCGTTTTGGGCATTGCCATTGCTAGGAATTACTGGCTTAAAAGCAAAAGACATTTTACCTTACAGTTTACTATTATTATTGCTTGGGGGTTCAATATTTGTAATTGGTCTTTTACTCTTCTAATGACGAACATCAAGAGCATCTCTTAAGGCATTACCCACCAATACAAAAGACAATACCAAATACATAATAGCTAAACCTGGAAAAATAGCTAAATATGATTTTCCCATTACGATATAAGCGTAATGGTCTTTTATCATTGTTCCCCAAGATGGCACAGGGGGTTGCGCCCCAATACCTAAAAAGCTGAGTCCCGATTCTATGAGTATAGCAGAAGCAAAATTAGCAGCCGAGATAACAATTACTGCACCCATCACATTTGGTAAAATGTGCTTAAAGATTATCCTAAAATGTCCGAAGCCTAAGGATTGAGCCGCTTCTACATATTCTTTCTCTCTGATACTTAAGACCTCACCCCTAACTATGCGAGCTACCTCCACCCACATAGTTAGTCCGACAGCTATAAAGACTTGCCAAAAACCTTTGCCTAAAACTAAAGAAATAGCTATGACCATCAATAAAGTAGGAATTGACCAGACGACATTGACTAACCACATTATAACGGCATCTACTTTACCTCTAAAATAAGCCGCCATAGCTCCTAAGGTTATGCCAATCACTAAAGAGATTAAAACTGCGATAAAACCCACCGACAGACTTACTCGAGTACCACATAAAATACGACTAAGCAAATCTCTACCAAAAGAATCTGTACCCAGTAAATAGTTACGTTTTATTAAACCATAATCCACACTCTCTAATACTTGTTCATAATTGGTTCCAAAAGCAGTATAGTACAATTTACCATTCACATCCTTAAAATCAGAAACAGGTATTTCCTTGTAAGGGTTTTCTTGACCGAAAATCATTTTTTCAAAAAAACCAATTTGATCTACATCATCTTTTGGTAATAAAATGATATCAACTTCAAAGCCGGGTGATTGCTTAGACAGCTCCAAGTGCATTTGGTTGGCATAAGGCGTAGAATCAGGAAAAATATGATACCCAAAAATACTTACCATAACTGCTATAATAATGGCACACAAAGCCGTAACTCCCAAAACGTCTTTTTTAAATTTAGACCAAGCTATTTGAGACAAACTATTCATCGCTGGTGTTTTCTTTCTTTCCATTCAAAGGAACTAAACTGTGAACTGACTGCTACCCAAACAATATAAAAAGGATATAAAAAAGCCATAAACCAATAGTAATATAAGTATTTTTCATAAAAGAAAAATCGAGACAAGGACTTGACAAAAAGATAGTCAACAATGAGTTTGATGAAGAATACAACTAAAAACAAATTAAATTTAGCTGTAAACAAAAGCAATATGAGTATTAAATTGATTAGAAAAACCACAGTACTTATCCACTGGGCACTAGCATCTACATAAGACGAGCTTTTTGCAGCCCAACGTTTTCTTTGGTTGAAAAAGGCTTTTAAACTTGCCTTAGGACTTGTAAACACTATAGC
>JAYYZE010000030.1:0-43400 GCA_036340235.1 Bacteroidota bacterium | reverse complement strand
TAGATGTTTATCCAAACCCATCAAGAGACATTTTCAATGTGACGTTTACTTCTGAGGAAGCTCAAACGATCAGCGTGAAGGTGGTCAATATGATAGGTGAGGCGATTTATACTGAAGAATTGACGGACTTTGTTGGTCAGTGCACTAAGGTGGTTGACATGAACACACAGCCAAAAGGCGTATACTTCTTGGAAATAACTGCTAATAATGGTGTTGTCAATCATAAAATTATTCTTCAATAATTAACAATTATTTCATAAAAAACCTCACAATATTGTGAGGTTTTTTTTTGATTCATTTTTAAAAGGGTTGTGTAAAATCTATAGCTTTCAATAATACTTTTGATTAATTGCATTTGCATCCAAATGCTTCGATAACTGCGATGGCATCTTTATAATCATCTTTTGAATCGAGATCTTTTTTACAAATTTCTGTTTATTTTAAAGTGACTTCTTCAGGACAGCTACCACAATCTTTACAATTGCTACAAAAAGAAAAAATAAACAAAGCTGAGAATAGAAAAAAAATTAAAACAGGTGACTTCATAATAAAAAATCTTTTTTAAGGTACTAAAAGTTTATTGTTAGTCTTGAGTTTGCACCAGTGTCTTGGGAACAAAATTGATTATTCAAATATTTGTGATAGGCGGTAATAGCAATCATTCCTGCATTATCCGTGCAGTAACTGAATGGTGGTATGTATGTGTTCCATTTATTGATAGATTCTAATTGTTTGAGCTTTAATCTTAGACCCGTGTTTGCAGACACACCTCCTGCAATAGCAATTTCATTTATGCCTGTTTGTTGACTGGCCTTTTCAAGTTTTTTTATTAAAATAGAAATGATGCTGTGTTGGATAGAAGCGCAAATATCATTCATATTTTCACTAATAAAATTAGGATTTTTTTCAAGTCTATCTTGTATAAAGTACAATATGCTTGTTTTTAACCCACTAAAGCTGAAATCTAGATTTTTCACTTTTGGAACACCAAAACTAAAAGTTGTTGGATTACCTTTTTGAGCATATTTATCGATAAGAGGGCCTCCAGGATAAGGAAGACCTAATATTTTGGCCGATTTATCAAATGCTTCGCCAGCAGCATCATCAAGTGTTTGGCCAATTAACTCAAAGTCCAAATAATCATTAACTTTCACGATTTGAGTATGTCCCCCCGAAACAGTCAAGCATAAAAAAGGAAAAGATGGTGCTTTTCCATGGCCGTCTTTATCTTTTATAAAATGTGCTAGTATATGACCCTGCATATGATTGACGTCTATCAACGGTATTTGTTGGGCTAGAGCATAAGATTTGGCAAAAGAAACTCCTACTAGTAGTGATCCAAGTAGGCCAGGTCCTCTAGTAAAACCAATAGCTGAAATATCTTTTTTATTGACTCCTGCCTCCTTGATTGCAAGATGTACTACTGGAATAATATTTTGTAAATGGGCTCTTGAAGCTAGTTCAGGAACTACACCGCCATAATCTTTATGAACCTTTTGGTTACTAACGATGTTAGATAGTATTCGATTTTCTCTGATGATGGCAGCACTGGTATCATCGCAGGATGATTCGATACCAAGTATAATGGTTGGCTTACTCATTAGTCTAGCTTGGATAGTCTATGGCCAAGTTTGTCTCGCTTTGTTTTGAGATAGTTTTTGTTGTGAATATTCGAATCTATTTCTAAAGGAATATTTTCAATTATTTCCAGTCCATAACCCATTAAGCCAGTTCTTTTTTTAGGATTATTACTTAACAGTTTAATTCGTTGAATATTTAGAAATCTAAGGATTTGAGCTCCCACTCCATAATCACGTGAATCAGCATTGAAACCCAAGTCCTCATTGGCTTCAACTGTATCTCGCCCGTTTTCTTGAAGCTTGTATGCTTTCAGCTTGTTAAATAAACCAATACCTCTTCCTTCTTGATTCATATACACGATTACGCCTTTGCCATTTCGTTCTATCATTTGCATGGCGGCTGTCAGCTGTGGGCCACAGTCACATCTGCAGGACCCAAATATATCACCAGTAATACAGGATGAATGTACTCTGACGAGTATGGATTCATCTTTTTCCCAGTGTCCTTTAACAAGTGCAAGATGGATTTGATCATTTGTTATTTGTCTGAAAGCATGAAGACTAAAGTTGCCTACATGTGTTGGTAAATTAACATCTATCAATTTTTCGATCAAACTTTCATTTTTAATTCTGTAAGCAATTAGATCTTTGATTGATATAATTTTGAGATTATGGACGTTAGCAATTTTTTTAAGTTCAGGTAATCGAGCCATAGAACCATCTTCGTTCATAATTTCGACAATTACGCCTGCTGGATACAAGCCCGCTAGCCGTGCTAAGTCAATGGCTGCTTCTGTGTGTCCAGCCCGTCTAAGGACGCCGCCACGTCTTGCTTTTAAGGGAAAAATATGACCTGGTTTGCCAAGGTCTTTAGCCTTAGTGTTTGGGTCAACGAGTGCTTTTATTGTTTTTGATCGGTCGCTGGCAGAAATACCTGTGGTACAACCATGACCAATCAGATCGACAGAAACCGTAAAAGGTGTTTCGTATTCTGCAGTGTTCTTACCAACCATGAGCTGAAGATCAAGTTCATCACATCGGTCTTCAACTAAAGGGGCACAAATTAAACCACGACCATGCGTGGCCATGAAGTTAATCATTTCTGGAGTAACTAGTTCAGCTGCTGCTAGAAAATCGCCTTCATTTTCCCTGTCTTCGTCGTCAACAACAATGACAACTTTACCAGTTTTTATGTCTTCAATAGCTTCTTCTATTGTGTTTAGCATGTACAAATTTTTGTACAAAGATAAGGTATTTATAAAGTATAAAATTGACTTTTTCTAATCCAACTTTCTAGTCCAAGTACTTGTTCTTCCAAAGATAGGCAAACCAACATATCCTCTTAAATCAAGTGTATTTGTTGATGATAAGGTTATACTCCCATTGTATGTGTTTCCGCTTTTAGGGTCGTAAATTTGACCTTCTGTCCATTTATTATTTCCATCAAATTTGAAATCGTACATGATTTTTAAACCCAATCGAGGACGAGTTTGTAGTGACTTTTTTGGATTTAAATTATCTACTTTTGGTTTCCCATTCTCATCATTCGGAAATTTCATCCAGATAATATGTCCGTCAAATGTGTTTTTTTCAGTTTTTGAAATTGATATTACAGCGTCTTTTTCGTTGTTATACCATTTACCAACCAAAGCGTCTGTTTGAGCAAAAAGAGTAAAAGATGTCAGTACTAGCGTAATTGTTAAGATTGTTTTCATTGTTTGAATTTTCCAGCAATGTAATAAATAAATGATTAATTTTAGGATAGACCAAGGTAAAAAAAAGCTACCCGAATATTTCTATTCGGGTATCCCCTAAAATCCAAGAAAAAACTTACATACCACTCCCTAATGGGAACAACAAATATAGATCTTTTTTTTTAATTTCTAAATTTTTTTTAAAAAAAATGAATTTTTTTCATTACTTCTGTCCTATTGAATCTTTTGGTAGATTTGTACTAAACTATATCATATGAAAAAACCTCTAATTTTAGTTTCCAATGACGATGGTATCACAGCTCCTGGCATACGAGCTTTGATTGAGGTTGCCAAACAATTTGGTGAGGTGGTGGTAGTCGCTCCAGATAGTCCTCAATCTGGAATGGGTCATGCCATAACAATTAATTCGACACTAAGATGTGATCAAATTAACGTAGATAGTGGTTTGCAAAAAGAATATGCGTGTTCAGGAACACCTGTTGATTGTGTTAAATTAGCCGTTAATAAAATATTAGATAGAAGGCCTGATTTGTGCATTTCAGGTATTAATCACGGCTCTAATTCATCCATTAATGTAATTTATTCGGGAACAATGTCTGCTGCTGTAGAAGGAGCGTTAGAAGGTATTCCATCTGTTGGTTTTTCCTTACTAGATTTTTCATTTGATGCGGATTTTGCCGCTTCCAAAAATGTAGCTGCTGATATCATAAGAATGGTGCTCAAAGAAAAATTACCAAAAGGAGTATGCTTGAATGTGAATATCCCAAAACTGCCATTTGATAAAATTAAAGGTTATAAAATTTGCAGACAAGCTGATGCTAATTGGGTGGAAGAATTTTATGAACGTAAAGATCCAGCTGGAAGAACCTATTTTTGGTTGTCAGGTAGTTTTCAGAATTATGATAACGGTACTGATACTGATGAGTGGGCATTAGCAAATGATTATGTTTCCGTTGTTCCTGTTAAATATGACATTACCTCTTATGAGGCAATTTCATTCCTTAATACTTGGAAGTTATGATAACTGAAAAGCTTGTTTTAAGAGGTGTTGTGTTAGGTTTTCTTTTACCTATTTTGGCATTTGTAGTATATGCTAATATTTCTATGGATGGCGATTTATTAGCATTGTTTATACAATTAAAAACATTGGAAGTACATACTCACGTCATGAGTCTTTGCGCTTTAGTCAATTTAATTCCCTTTTTTGTATTTGTTAGAACTAAAAGAGACCGCCCAGCCCAAGGAGTCCTAATGTCAACCATATTGATTGCTTTATTCATTCTCATCAATAAATTTTTATTTTGACTAATTACTATTTCATAGTAGGGGAAGCTTCTGGAGACTTACACGCATCAAATTTGATTAAGGAGTTGTCTAGCATGCAAGAAAACGCCACTTTTAGGGGGTTTGGAGGAGATAAGATGACTGCGGCGGGTTTTGAGTTGACAAAACACTACAAAGAAATGGCGTTTATGGGCTTTTGGGAGGTGCTAGCCAATTTACCTCAAATTTTAAAAAACTTTAAACAAGCCAAAGAAGATATTATAAAACACAAGATAGATATTTTAGTTTTAGTTGACTATCCAGGTTTTAATATGCGTATGGCTAGCTTTGCAAAAAAAAATGGTGTGAAAGTGGTTTATTACATTACTCCTCAAGTTTGGGCGTGGAAAAAGTCAAGAGTAAAGTCTTTGAAGAAACATACTGACTTATTAATTCCAATATTGCCATTTGAAAAAGAATTTTTTGAAAAATATAATGTTAAATCTTCATTTTATGGCCATCCACTAATTGATAGCTTAAACAAAGTAGAGAGTCATCAAATAACAACTGAAAAACCAATCATTTCATTGTTGCCGGGCAGTAGAAAACAAGAGATTAAACATTCTTTGCCCATTATGATGCAATTATTAGAAGACTTTAAAAACTATCAATTTATAATTGCTGGTGCACCATCAATCGAACATTCTTTCTACAGGCAAATTACGGGAAATACTTACATACCTATTGTATCAAATAAAACCCATGCTTTACTCAAAGAGTCAAAAGCAGCTATTGTAACATCTGGAACTGCTACTCTTGAGGCGGCTATATTGGACGTTCCACAAGTTGTGTGTTATAAAACCTCTTTCATTTCGTATTGTTTAGGACGATTGTTAGTTAAGGTCAATTATATTTCATTAGTAAATATTATTTGTGAACAAGAGGTGGTCAAAGAATTAATACAAGCTGAGTTTAATAAAGAACGGTTGAAAGGAGAGTTGAAGCAACTTTTACAAAATAATAGGAGAAAAATTATAAGTACTCATTACAAAAATTTGTTAAAACTGTTGGGTCAACAAGGTGTTTCAAAACGCGTCGCTCAAGCCATAGTCAAAATGAATCATTGATGGTTTTAAAAAAAAGTCATGAACTTTTGAAATTCTCTTCCTTTGTTTAGATTAATTTTCCCCTTTATTTTGGACATACTTTTTTTTGATGTCTTTTCATCAACTGGGCTTATATTGATATCTACTTGCTTATTTGTATGTGCATTTTTTTCTTCATTTTTTATCAAAAGCCATAATGGTCTTTGGTGGTATGGTTTAGTTGTCGCAATTCTACTATTTTATTTGAGTGGATATGCTACCCATTATTCAATTACTTCCAATGAAAAACACTCTTTTGAAAAATACCTTGAAGAAAACTGTGTTTTGTTATTAAAACTTAGCCATGAGCCAATTCTTGGATTAAACTCTAAGAGATTCTTTGCGAAAGTTTTGTCTGTTGATAGAAAACAAACAAGCCAATTTTAGTAGAATATTGTTAAATTTCTAATTATGTTTCAATAGCTGAACTATTAAAAATAGTTGAGGCAAAATTGATCATTTTGGATGGTAGTTTTCCTTATTATGCGACGCAACTAATTGAGCAAGAAATGAAAAAGAAAGGTGTTCGGTGACATAAGCTGAAACAGTATGGATCATTAATTGTTGAGCTAATTAATTAAATTTTAGATTCCGTAATTTTGATGATTTCGTTCTCTAAATCGGCTGCTTTTTTAATAAGTTTCTTTCCTTGTTGTATTAGCTTAGATACAAAGTCTTTATCAGTACAATCACCACAGTTAATTTGTACGTTTAGAAAAGCCCCTCTAACAGCTGTTCTTGCACACAAAGCGCCAACAGCTGCGTCGGTCACCGAGTTGGGGTTACCAATTTCTGCCATGGCCTTCATAACTTGCATAGAGTTGTAGGCCACTTCCATTACCCTGAAGGGGGTGTTTATGGCCAATTTGGTAGCCTCTTGAATGGCCTGATCTCTTTTTGATTTTTGCTCATTGGTTTCTTTGGGTAATCTATAAGCATCCATTATTTGATTGAATGCCTTGGTGTCCTCATCAACTAGTGCCAAGAGTTCATTTTGGTAGCCGATGCCTTTTTCAGCCCAATTTGAAAATTCTTCCCATCGATCGTCCCATCCCCTTTTATGTGCAGATAGGTTGGCTACCATAGTGCCTAAGGCAGCTCCCATGGCACCACAGTATGCCGAAATAGAGCCACCGCCTGGAGCGGGACTTTCACTGGAGGTTTCGTTGGCAAAATCAATCAGATTCATATTCACAAGTCCTTTCGCATCTACATCATCCAACATGTATTCGATCACTCGTTCTTCTAATATAAAAGGAGTAAGCTCATCTAGTCCTAGCGATTTGACAGCAATTTTCATGATTTCTTTTTCTGAAATTCCAATGGATCGTTGCTGTTTTTTTAAGAAATGGATACCAGCTTGTATTAGCACTTTCTTGGGCACAAGACCAACTAGTTCAGAACCGGTCACTCTGAGCCCTCTAGCTTGTGCTCTTTCGCAAGTTTTGTCAAATACTTCATGTAGCGGTGAAACGTTGATGTTAGTTAAGTTATATGAGATCTGAGCCACACCATATTCCTCTATATACCACCCGATACCTTTGACGTGTTTGAAAAGGCCATTTTTTCTGATAGGATCACCATTTTCGTCCTTAAGAAGCGCCCCGCCCGGGTTATTATTTTCGCGTAATAAGCGACCTGCCTCTCTAATATCAAAAGCAATGGCATTGGCTCTTCTTGTAGATGTTGTGTTAAGGTTTATATTGTAGGCCACTAAAAAATCTCTGGCAGAAATAGCTGTTGCGCCAGACTTTTCTACCGATTGATCAAATAATGCAGGTCCAAAGTCAGGCCGCCAATTTGGATCTACAAGTTTTTGTTTTAGCCCCTCGTATTCTCCAGATCGACAATTAGCCAAATTTTTTCGTTCATCGGCTAGAGCGGCATTTTCATAACAATATACCGGAATCGATAGTTCTTTACCTACTCGTTGGGATAATTTGTGTGCCCACTTAACGGTTTCTTGCATGCTGATGTTTGCAATGGGAACAAGTGGACATACATCAGTAGCGCCCATTCTTGGATGCTCACCGTGGTGTTGACTCATGTCAATTAGAGATTGCGCTTTTTGTATCAGTAAAAAGGCAGCATCGATTACATTTTTGGGTTCGCCAACAAAGGTAATAACCGTTCTGTTGGTGGCTTTGCCAGGGTCAATATTTAATAATTTGACGCCCTCAACAGTTTCCACCACAGAGGCTATTTCATTGATTTTTTCACTATTCCTTCCTTCAGAAATATTAGGTACACATTCTATTAGTTGTTTATTGTTCATTTTAGGATTGTATTTTTCCGTTTAGTATTTGCTTGTCGATTGTGTGGCTCCCAAAAGAATACGCTAAATAGGCGTGAGAACTCATTGGTTTGGTAATGAATAAATTGGCTTTTTTTCCTTTAGCTATGCTTCCTATTTCGTGGCTTAATCCCATGGCATAGGCCGTATTTATGGTGGTAGCATTTATAACTTCTTCTGGTGTCATATTCATCTTTATACATCCAAGGGAGGCCACTAAATTCATATTGCCACTGGGGCATGATCCGGGATTAAAATCCGATGCCAGTGCTAGGGGTAACCCTTGATCAATGAGTTGACGTGCTGGTCCATAGGGAATACCGAGAAAAAAAGAACACCCTGGCAACATGGTAGGCATGCATTCGCTGCCCGCAAGAGCGTCAATATCATCATCGTTTATTAATTCCAAGTGGTCGACCGATAGGGCACCGAGCTCGACACTTTTTCTGACACCACCTAAAATTGAAAACTGGTTGACATGTGTTTTAGGAACGAGACCGTGATGCTTTGCAGCGATCAATAATCGTTCTGTATCTTGTACGGTGAAGTACCCTTGTTCACAAAAAATGTCTATGTAGTCTGCTAATTTTTCTTGTGCAATAATTGGTAACATATCCTCAATGATATGATCAAGATATTTGGACGAATTACCATTGAATAATTTGGGTATAGCGTGTGCTCCCAAAAAAGTAGATTTGATACTCAAGTCTGTTTTTTCTTTGATGGCTTTGATTATTCTTAGCATTTTGATTTCGGCATCAATAGTCAAACCATAGCCACTTTTTATCTCCAAGGCACCAGTGCCCATTTTAACTACTTCATTGACCCGATTTAAAGCACTGTGTATTAATTCGGTTTCGGAAGCACTTTGTAATTTTTTTGCAGAGTTTAGTATTCCGCCACCATTTTGTGCAATTTCTGTGTAGCTAGCTCCTTTAATTCGTTGCACCCATTCATTTTCTCTGTTAGAATGAAATACAATATGTGAATGACTGTCACAATAGCTGGGAAAGACCATACCACCTTCAGCATCAATAATTTCAGTGTTGTTCCAGTTCTCGATGCCTTTCCAATTTTCCATGCTTCCAAAATTAGAAATAAGACCATTTGTGATTTCTATAAATCCGTTTTTTATAGTTTCAATGTGGGCCATGTCTTTGCCAGCAACCCATTTTTTGGCTTGGTGTTCCACCTGAACTATTTCAGCAATGTTTTTTATTATTGTTATCATGATTACTGCGCTGACGCGAAAATACAAATATAGCTCAATTATAGCTCCTTTCAATTTACGTATATTTGTAACATATGAATTCTATTGGTAGGTTATTTCGATTGACGACCTTTGGTGAATCTCATGGTTCTGTTATAGGGGGAGTGCTAGAAGGCTGTCCTGCTGGATTGGTATTAGATTTCGACTTGATACAGTCAGAATTAAAAAGACGACGACCAGGCCAATCTAATTTAACTACTAGCAGAAAAGAAGGCGATCAAGTTATTTTTCATTCAGGCATTTTCGAAGGAAAAACAACAGGCTCACCAATTGGCTTTAGTATCGAAAATACCGATCAACAATCAAAGGATTATTCCCATTTAAAAAACACGTTTAGGCCTTCTCACTCTGATTACACCTATACTCAAAAGTATGGTCATAGAGATTACAGGGGAGGAGGACGATCTTCAGCGCGCGAAACAGCAAACTGGGTGGTTGCTGGAGCCATTGCAAAACAGTTGATTCCTCATATAAAGTTTAACGCCTACGTGTCTTCTGTAGGCACCATACATATTGAAGAAAATTATAAAAACCTAGACTTTTCCAAAACCGAATTACTTCCAATAAGATGTCCTGAAACTAATACGGCCCACAAAATGATGAGTTACATTGAAGAAGTTAAAAAGAAGGGAGACACAGTAGGTGGCATTGTAAGTGGCGTTATTGAAAATGCAGATATAGGTTTGGGAGAGCCCATTTTTGATAAACTTCATTCTAGACTTGGTAGTGCTTTACTGTCTATCAATGCAGTGAAAGGAGTAGAGTTTGGAAGCGGTTTTTGTTCGTCAGAGATGTTAGGCAGTCAACACAATGATTTATTCAATGAAGATGGTACTACTCAAACCAATCATTCGGGTGGTGTTCAAGGAGGTATTTCTAATGGCATGGATATTTATTTTAGAGTAGCCTTCAAGCCCGTATCCACGCTTATGCAATCTCAAAATTCTATTAACATAGACGGAAAGAAAATTGTTATCGATGCCAAAGGGAGACATGACCCATGTGTGGTTCCCCGAGCAGTTCCTATTGTTGAGGCAATGAGCGCACTCGTAATGGCTGATTTTTATTTATTAAACAAATTGTCAAAAATATGAGGCAATTAGCTTTACACTGGAAAATTATTATAGGAATGTTTTTGGGTGTTGTGTATGGTCTAGTAGCAGCTAACATGGGCTGGGTTGACTTTACCAATGACTGGATAAAGCCGTGGGGTGCAATATTTATCAACCTTTTAAAGCTTATTGCAGTTCCTCTAATTATTGCCTCATTGATTAAAGGAGTTAGTAGCTTAAATGATATTTCAAAGCTATCTCGAATTGGTGGTAAAACCGTAGGTGTTTATTTAATGACAACGCTTATCTCTGTTACTTTTGGTTTAGTGTTGGTCAATATCATACAACCTGGTTTATCATTTTCTGCAGAAAAAAGACAAGAGTTAAAATCTCAATATGCCAATAATGCTAACTTAAAAATTCAATCGGCAGAAAGTGTCAAGGGTGAGGGTCCTTTACAATTTTTAGTTGATATTGTACCTGAAAATTTAATTCATTCCATGTCCAATAATAAAAACATGTTGCAAGTCATTTTCTTTGCTTTGTTTTTTGGGATATCAATGATTATGATTCCAATGGAAAAGGTGAAGACAGTTAAGTCCTTTTTTGACGGCGTCAATGATATTGTACTACAAATGGTGGACATTATTATGATTGTATCTCCTTATGGGGTCTTTGCTTTGTTGGCTGGTTTGGTTGTCGACTTTGGTGCTTCATTCGAATTATTTAGAGCTTTGGGCGTGTATTCATTAACAGTGGTTTTAGGTTTATCGCTAATGGTATGTTTAGTATATCCATTGATTTTACGAAGTTTCACCAAGTTGAATTATTTTGATTTCTTTAAGGGTATTGCTCCTGCTCAAATGCTTGCTTTTTCTACTAGCTCTAGTGCCGCTACCTTACCAGTTACTATGGAGCGATGTGAAGATCATCTGGGGGTTTCTGAGGAGGTGTCTTCATTTGTACTTCCTCTTGGTGCTACCATTAACATGGATGGGACTTCTCTTTATCAATCGGTAGCAGCGGTATTTATTGCCCAAGCATTTGGCTATGATTTGGATCTTAGTCAACAACTTACCATTGTTCTAACAGCTACCTTAGCGTCCATTGGTTCGGCGGCAGTGCCTGGGGCGGGTATGGTCATGTTAGTCATTGTGTTGAGTGCCATAGGTATAGACCCAGAAGGCATTGCTTTGATTTTTGCAGTTGACAGATTATTGGATATGTTACGAACAGTGGTAAATGTAACGGGTGACGCTACTGTCGCTACGGTTGTTGCATCTACAGAAGGACAGCTACGATCTGTCACCGACAAAGAATTAATGAGCTAATGAGATTATTCATATTACTATTATGTTTTTCAAGTACAATTGCACAAGAAAATTGTACCACAGAAGTTAGCAAAACGGCAAAGAAACACTACACTAAAGCCAAACGTTATATTCAAGATTATAATTATTCTAAATCGATTGAATCGCTTAATAATGCCATAGACGAACAAGTCAATTTTTCTGATGCTTACTATCTTCTTGCAAGTATTTACGAAAAAAAGGGAAAGGATATCGAAGCGGCCAAGAATTTTGAAAAAACAATAGAATACTGCCCCATGTATTCACCAAACGTATATTGGTCGCTTGCTGATATCTCATTTAAAAATAAATCCTACCAAAAAGCGGTATTATATTATCGAAATTTTTTAAAGTTTATACACCCCGATGAGGAACAAAAAACATTCGCAAGAGAACAAATCAAGAAGGCTTCCTTTTTTCACGATTTATACTCAAAGCCAGTGCCTTATGATCCTGTACCCGTAGCAGGTATTTCCACAGCCGATGACGAGTATTTGAGCGCCTTGACTATGGATAACGAAACGAGCTATTTTACGCGTCGGTATAAAAAGCAAGAAGTGGGAATGTTACGTGAAAAAACAGTAGAAGAATTTACTATTTCAATAAAAAGAGAAGGTCGTTTTGATAGTGGTCAAAAAATGCCCTACCCATTCAATGCTAGAGATAATGAAGGTGGACCATGTCTTACTTTAGACAATCGAGAATTATACTTTACTATATGTGATACAGAAAATGGGTATCGAAATTGCGATATCTTTTATTCATATAAAAAATACGAAACCTGGTCAGAACTAAAGCGGCTAAAATTTCCAGTTAATGGGCCTAAAACCTGGGAATCACAGCCTACTATTTCGGCGGATGGTAAGACTTTAATCTTTAGTAGTTCGAGACCTGATGGCATTGGTGGTGCTGATTTGTACAGTGTTACCAAAGATGAAAATGGACATTGGGGTAATTTAATGTCATTGTCAGTAAACACTGAAGGGGATGAAAAATCACCCTTTTTGCATCCCGATAGCGAAACTTTGTACTTTTCATCGGACACTCACTTAGGCATAGGGGGCTTAGATATTTTTTACTGTAAAAAAGATAGTTCAGGCAATTGGTCCAATCCAAAAAATATTGGTTATCCAATAAATACCGAATTTGACGATTTGGCTTTTTTTGTTAGTAACGATGGTAAAACAGCTTATTTTTCATCCAATAAATTGGAAGGCCTTGGTGGATGGGATCTGTACGAGTTTCCGCTTTATAAAGAGGCACGTCCAGAGAAAATATTCTTTTTGAGGGGAGATGTTAAAGGAGAGTACGGCGAACAACTTTACGACGCTGTGGTGGAAGTGAAGACATTAAGCAATAGTGAGGTTCATCAGCTAAATGTCAATCAAGAAAACGGAAGTTATGTAGGTATTGTTACTGTTGAAGACGATGAGGATGTATTGGTTACTGTGAAGAGTAAGGATTATGTTTTTAATTCAACCTATTTTAGTGCCAATGAAATTTCATCCATGGCTCAAAACCACGATTTTAACATGCAAGCTATAGAGGAAGATAAGTCATTCAGAATTAACAATATTTATTTTGACTCTGACTCCTATTTGCTTAACAATCAAGCCCGTCAAGTACTAAATGGATTTATTGATTTTATGACTCTAAATAATACCATTGAAGTGTCTATTCATGGTCACACTGACAATGTAGGAAGTTCTATTTCAAACTTAGAATTATCAACCAAAAGAGCCAAAAGTGTTTATGATTATTTGATAGAAATGGGTATATCGAAAAAACGACTTTCGTATAAAGGATTTGGAGAGAAAAAGCCAATTGTTGACAATACCAAAGAGGAAAACATGGCTGTAAATAGAAGGACAGAGTTTTTCGTGGTTAAGAAATAAAAAAAACCTGACAACTAGCTAGGTTCTAAAACATGAAGTTATTGTTTATTTCCTTTTTTCTTTAATTCGTGCTTTCTTACCAGTCAGAGATCTGAGGTAAAAAATTCGCGCTCTTCGGACAACTCCTTCTTTGTTAAGTTCTATTTTTTCAACTGAAGGTGAGGATATTGGGAAGATACGCTCAACACCGATTCCATTTGACATTTTACGGACAGTAAACGTCTCATTTTTGCCATGTCCTTTACGCTGTATAACAACTCCTTTGAAAAGCTGTGTACGCTCCTTGTTACCTTCTTTGATTTTATAATGAACTGTAATGGTATCTCCAGCAGAGAAATTGGGAGCTTCACTAGTGCTCAATAATTCGTTTTCGATGTATTTTATTTGTTCCATGATTTCTCAAGTTTTCTACCTAAAAAAGATTGCAATAATACAACTTAATTTTGTTTAAAGGTCAAAAATTCAAGAAAATTATTTCAATAAGTCGGGACGTTTCTTTTTGGTTATTTCCAAGGCCTGTTCATGCCTCCAATCTTCAATTTTCGGAAAATTGCCTGATAAAAGAACATCTGGAACACACCATGAATTAAATTCAGCAGGTCGCGTATAAACAGGCGGTGCCAGTAAGTTGTCTTGAAAAGAGTCGGTTAATGCGGATGTTTCATCGGAAATTACTCCAGGAATTAATCGAATAATACTGTCGCAAAAGACGGCTGCTGCTATTTCACCACCTGTAAGCACATAATCGCCAATAGATAACTCATGCGTAATGTAGTGGTCTCTAATGCGTTGATCAACCCCCTTGTAATGCCCGCACAAAATAATGATGTTCTTGAAAGTTGAAAAGTGATTTGCAAGTGACTGATTGAATGTTGTTCCGTCCGGGGTCATGTAAATGACCGCATCGTATTTTCGTTGACTTTTGAGGTGATTAATACAGTCAGAAATGGGTTGAATACATAATACCATTCCTGCGCCACCACCAAATTGGTAATCGTCAACTTTATGGTGTTTGTCGTTTGAAAAATTGCGAATGTCGTGGATGTATATTTCTACTAATTTTTTATCAATAGCTCGTTGAAGTATAGAGTGGGCAAAAGGGCTTTCAAGTAATTTGGTATGAATAGTCAGTATATCAATTCTCATGTTTCAAAGTTACGCTATTTCTTTTTTGTGCCCAGAATGGGAGTCGAACCCATACGCTCGTAAGAGCACAGCCCCCTCAAGACTGCGTGTCTACCAATTCCACCACCTGGGCAAAACTAAAAAACCCGCATTGTACGGGTTGATATGTGACCTGGCTGGGGCTCGAACCCAGGACCCTCTCCTTAAAAGGGAGATGCTCTACCAACTGAGCTACCAGGTCATCTCAATTTTGAGTTTGCAAATATAGTTTCATTATTTCAATCCGCAATACATAATGATTTTTTTTTGACGGTAATTATATGGTTTTACATCGTTCAAACCTTGCCTTAGGGTCAAAGAGCTTTCGATACGTTTTGAGCGTCATATATTTTTCGGCTCCTAAATTTTCTATTACTTTCAACATTTTTGGATTGAAGTCACCTACCCACGTAATTATGAGCTTTTTATAATCCTTTTTTCGTTTGTCAAATTGGCGCTTGATAGCCATAATAAGGGCAGCCTCAACACCTTTTTTCTGAAATTTTGGAGATACACCAAAAGCAATTCCAAAAGCCGTATCACAGGTGCCCATCCATTTGTGGTATAAAAATTTGATTTTACCAACAGTGTTTAGCTTGCCGTTGAGGTGTTTGAAAATTTGGTTAAGCTCTGGCAATGCAATAAAAAAAGCAATGGGTTCACTTTCATAATAAGCAAACCAAATTAATTGCTCATCCATAATCGGTTTTAATTTACGCATTATAGCACGCGCTTGTGAAGATGGCATACCCTTAAAATTGTCGTGTTTTTTCCAAGCAGTATTATAAATTATTCTAAAATCTTCAGCATATTCGTACATTTTGTTGCGTTCAAGGTGCTTAAAGGTAAACCCTTTATTCCTTAAAAGACGGTTTGATTTCTCCTTTACTTTTAGTGGTATATCATCTGCCACATTCATGTAGAACATGTACTGTTCGAAATATGTTTTAAACCCGTAGTTTTCAAATAATTTTTGATAGTATGGTGGTTGGTATGAGTTGGCGTAAATCGGCGGATTTGCAAAGCCCTCAACTAACAAGCCCCAAAATCGATCGCGTTCACCAAAATTAATCGGGCCATCCATGGCTTTCATCTCCCTTTGCTCAAGCCATTTTTTTGCTGTATCAAAAAGAAGTGTGGAGGCTGACTCATCATTGATGCATTCAAAAAAACCAACCCCGCCAGTAGGTTGCTTTTCGCTAAAAGCCTTTTTCTTATTTATAAAAGCCGCCGTTCTTCCTATGTATTGGCCATTTTCATTCATTAATATCCAACGCACCGCTTCGCCGTGTCTAAAAAACTTATTTTCTTTTTTTGAGAAAATACCTTCAATATCCTTCTCTAAATGGGGAATCCAATTATTGTCATCTTTGTAAATATCAAATGGTATTCGATTGAAAATATTTCTCTCTGTTTGACTTTGAACTTCCTTAATTGTCATTAAAAATATGTTTATTTGTACAAGCAAATAAAGCTGAATTTTGATGAAAAACAAAGTTGTAGTTGTTACGGGTGCATCCTCTGGCATAGGAAAAGCATGTGCTACTTTTTTTGCTAGTAAAGGAAGTAGAGTAGTACTTTCTGCAAGAAGTCATGAAACGTTAAAGTCTATATCTGACAAACTAAATGAAAAAGGGTACGATACAACTCACATAGCAGCCGACGTATGCAAAGAGTCCGACTGTCGCCGTCTTATTCACGAAACATTAAATCGCTACAAAAAGATTGATGTCTTAATCAACAACGCTGGAGTTTCTATGAGGGCAATTCTTGAAGATTTAGAATTATCTGTTTTCGAAAAAGTGATGCGGGTCAATTTTTTTGGTACAGTGTATTGTACCAAATACGCCTTGCCTCACATCTTAACTACTAAGGGTAGTATTATTGGAATATCATCCATTGCTGGATACAAAGGCCTACCTGCAAGATGTGCCTATTCGGCATCAAAATTCGCTATGCACGGATTTTTGGAGTCTTTAAGAATAGAAAATCTTGAAAAGGGACTACATGTGCTGACGGCTTGCCCTGGATTTACCGCGTCCAATATCAGAAAGAAGGCCTTGTCGAAAGATGGCACTGTTCAAGCTGAAAGTCCAAGAGATGAAGCAACTATGATGTCTGCCGATGAAGTGGCAGAAAAAGTATACACTTCAACAATAAACAGACAAAATTCATTGGTATTAACGATAAATGGAAAACTTACCGTATTTTTGAATAAATTTTTTCCTAGTTTAGTAAATCGTCTAGTTTTTAACCATTTGAAAAAAGAACCTAATTCACCTTTTTAACCATATTAACAGTTTTTAAATGACCATATTTTTAGTTGGCTACATGGGTAGCGGAAAATCGACCGTTGGCAAGAAACTTGCATATAATCTCAGACACGACTTCATCGATTTAGATAAATACATTCAGGAACAAGAAGACCGAACCATTAAAGAAATCTTTGAACAAGAAGGCGAAGACTATTTTAGAAAACTTGAGCGCGTTTATCTACACAGAGTAATTGATTCAGAAAATACAGTCATTTCAACTGGCGGAGGCACTCCTTGTCATTTCGATAATATGGAGCAGATGAATGATTATGGTAGAACGATATACATCAATATGCATCCAAAAGCCCTCATTCCACGATTACAAAATTCGGCCGAATTTAGACCACTAATTGAAGGACTGGAAGGCGAAGAGTTGTTAGATTATATATACAAAACATTGCGTGATCGTGAGATTTATTACAACAAAGCTCATAAAGTGGTTACTGGTTTTAATTTAAATGCCAACAAGTTGCAAGAATACTGTGTAGAAGAGTAGAGGCCATGTTTATTATTGATAACACCCATTTATCCCTTTCGGAACTTTATCACGTTGTTCATGAGGAAAAATCGTTATCACTTTCCGAAAATGCTTCCAAAAAAATCATTGAGTGTCGATCTTTTTTAGATAAAAAATCCTTATCCAATGAAGCTATATATGGTGTTAATACCGGCTTTGGCTCGATGTGTAACAACACTATTTCTGAAAAAGACTTAGAACAGCTCCAAGTAAATCTTCTTTTGTCACATGCCTGTGGCTTTGGTGACGAAGTACCGTCCTCTATTGTGAAGTTGATGTTACTTCTCAAAATTCAATCCCTTTCTTATGGTCACTCAGGGGTTCAGCTCATAACGGTTCAGCGCTTAATAGATTTTTATAACAATAACATTTTACCAGTTATTTTTGAGCAGGGTTCATTGGGCGCATCAGGCGATTTAGCCCCATTGGCACATTTATCTCTTCCTCTTTTGGGATTGGGTGAAGTGTATTACAATGGTCGAAAGCAAAACTCAAGAAGTGTTTTAAAGGAGATGGGATGGCAGCCCATATCACTAAAATCAAAGGAAGGACTTGCACTCATCAATGGCACCCAATTTATGAATGCGTACGCGCTTCATGTGTTGTTTAGAACTCTAAAAATTTCATATTTGGCTGACTTAATTGGCGCTATTTCTATGGATGCGTTTGATTGTCGTTTAGATCCCTTCAATACACTTGTTCATCAAATTAGACCGCATAAAGGTCAAATAAAAACAGTACAGAATGTCTTAGAAATATTGACTGGTAGTGAATTAATATCCCAGCTTAAAGATAGTGTCCAAGATCCTTATTCTTTCAGATGCATTCCTCAGGTGCATGGTGCCACTAAAGACACAATTAATTTTTTTAGTAACACTATCATTACGGAGGTTAACTCAGTGACTGACAATCCTAATGTGTTTGTTGAAGAAAATATGATTATATCAGCGGGTAACTTTCATGGTCAACCACTGGCCTTGGCCATGGACTTTCTGGCTATTGCTCTTTCAGAACTTGGTAGTATTTCTGAACGTCGAACGTATCTCCTAATTTCGGGACAACGTGGATTACCGATCTATTTAATATCATCGGCGGGTCTTCATTCTGGTTTCATGATTCCTCAATACACGGCGGCAAGTATCGTCAGTCAAAATAAGCAATTGTGTACTCCTGCTTCCGTTGATACCATCACCTCATCTAATGGCCAAGAGGACCATGTAAGCATGGGGGCTAATGCGGCTACAAAATTACTCAGAGTTCTCGAAAATACAGAGCGAATTCTGAGTATCGAACTCATGACTGCCTCACAAGCTATGTCATTTAGAAATAACCATTCCTCAGAGTTTGTGCAAAGTTTTTTAAAAACCTTTCGACATGATGTCCCACTTATTGACAGTGACCAAATCATGCATATTCATATGAAGAACGCCTTGTTGTTTCTTCAAACTGTTTCTCTTGATGAGGACATATTATTTTAGTTTTTCACAAATCAATACCCTAAGTTCACCATTCATAAGGGTAGTAGCAAAAAGGTAGTCATTGCCTCCTTCTTGTATACCAGTCTTTTTTCTAATTTCATTTACACTTATTGGAAAGTTTCGTTTGGTGATATTTGCTTTTTGACTTCTGATGACATTACTTATCTGTTTTTTATCTAGTTGCAATACATTAGAAATTTTAAATATTCTTCCTGGAAAATGGTTTTGCAAAGCATTGGAAGTATATAAATGTGTGTTGGTGTGTAGTTTTTTAATATTAAAACGATTTCCAATTGTATTAAACGCACCTGCTTTTAGAATACATGCATTGGGCTCGTATAGGTAAGATAATGGTAATGATTGCTCACTTTTTTGTGCTTCTTCCTGATAATCGAAACTAAAGTAATTGTCTTTGCTTAGGTCAACGCAGTGCAAATCTATCTTTTGTTTAGATTTTTGACCAAATAAAAACAGTAATTCTTTACATTCGTTGTTAACCCCCACAATATGAATTTCGTTCAAATATGGTAATTTGGTTACACTTGTTTTAATTTCTAGCAAAGGCGAGGTTTTTAAAAGTATCCGTTTACCTTTTGACAGTATTAAGTTCAGATTGTCTAATATATTTGGCTCATAGTCCTCCAGTTTAATGACTTTATTGTTGTTGCTATCTCTTCTTGAGGGGTCAAGATAGATTAGGTCAAAAGTATCTTTGGTATTTCTTAGGAATTTAAATCCATCAGTGTGGTATGATTTGATTGGTGATTGTAATTGATTTAAATTTCGCTTTGCTATATATTGAAGCTCTTTACTTATTTCACAATGAATACCAAAAGGAAACGATTTTGCTAAAAAAAAAGAGTCAACGCCAATACCACCTGTTAAATCTATAAATGATTTACCTTTTACAATATTAGCTTTGTATTTAGCTGTAAGTTCTGAGGAGGATTGTTCAAGATTTATTTTAGGTGGAAAAACTAAACCAGTTGTTTTTGTCCAACTCGGAACTTTTTTATTGATGATTTGTAGACCCACAATTTGTTGTCCCAACAACTTTCTATCGATAGCCGTATTTTTTAATGAAAAAAGAATATCACCAACGGACCTTCCTTGATTCTTTTTGAGAAAAGATTGCCATTGTGGATCTTCTAAAAATGAGTATTTATTCGTTTCAAAGTCTGACATTAAATATTTTTTGTCAGTTCTTGAATAATTTTAAATTCATATAGAAACTCTTTGGCAATGACTCTCAAAAAAGTGTAAAAGGGAATAGCAATAACCATACCAGAAATTCCCCATATGGTACCTGCAGAAATAACAACTAAAAAAACTTCTAGCGGATGCGCTTTAACTGAATTTGAGAATATAATTGGCTGAAGTATAAAGTTGTCAACTAATTGCATTGTACCAAATACAAGGCAAATTTTGATTATTAATGGTATCATTTGAGTATAAAACTCTAAGTCTAAATTAGTTGATATGCCGATAATAATTCCTAAGCTAGCACCAATTAGTGGGCCGACGTATGGGATAACATTAATGATTCCTGCCAAAAGACCTATTAAAACCGCATTTTTTATTCCAAGCAAACTAAGCCCTATACTGACAATAATGGTAATAATGGCTATTTGTAAGATGACTCCAATGAAGTACCTAGTTAATAAACTCTTGACATTTTTTAATGCGTTTTGTATTTGATCAATATTTTTCTTTGGTGTAATGTTGATAATAAAGTTGTTGATAATATCTTTTTCCTTTAGAAAGAAAAAGGTAATAAATAGTATCGAAAACAAAGCAATTAAACTATTTCCCAAAATATCAATTGCTGAATTAAAAATCAGTTTTATGTCTGTTAATTTCACAAGACTGGAAAGCTCATTTTTTAGAGTTGAAGATTGTGCTAGTAAATGATTTTCTTTAAGAAAACTGTCAAGATCATTGATGGGATCGTCAAGTTCAACAAGAACGGATTCAAAATCAATAGATGAGAAAATTTTAATTTCATCAACAACCAACGGGGTGAATAATGAAAAAACCCCAAAAAACAAGCACAGTAATAATGTCAAAGTGATACCACTTTTCAGAAAAGTAGGCAGGGATTTACCTTTTATTTTCGGTCCATCGAGCCACTTCATTATCGGTCGCCCTATCAATGCTAAAACCAATGATACTACAAGGTAGGCAACGACTGTTTTTAGATAAAAAATAAGTATGAGACTGATGATTATTGAGATAAGAGTGACGGTATTTCTAAATGAAAATATCATTTTTCTAATGTATTAGTTTGGTGTGAAAAAGCAAAATCAATAATGTTCGCTCCCATTTGTAAGGCTTTTAATCGTGTGTTTGCCGAATTGTTATGTACTTCGCTGTCTTCCCAGCCATCGCCAAGATCGCTTTCGTAGGAGTAAAAACAGACCATGCGACCATTGTAAAACAAACCAAATCCTTGAGATGGCTGCCCGTCGTGTTCGTGAATTTTTGGTAACCCACTAGTAAATTTAAAGTGAGATGAGTAAATAGGGTGGTCGAACGGTAGCTCTACAAATTCACTTTCTGGAAACACCTTTTTTAGTTCAGGTCGAATAAACTTATCCATTCCATAATTGTCATCAATGTGAAGAAAGCCTCCGCCAATGAGATAACTCCTTAGGTTTTCGCTTTCTTGAAGTGAAAAAACAACATTGCCGTGGCCGGTCATATGCAAGAACGGAAAGTGATAAATATCTTGACTACCAACCTCTACTACCTCGTAATCTTTGTGTATGTTGGTGTTGAGGTTTTCGTTGCAAAAAGTAATGAGATTTGAAAGTGCGGTTGGATTGGCGTACCAGTCTCCACCACCATTGTATTTCAATACGGCAATTTTATAAGTAGGATAGTAGAAACTTACCTGAATAAAACTAAATATGATTAGTATATACTTTTTCATTGATTTATCAAATTGCATGTATGACAGGCCACTATGGCAGCTGTTTCTGTTCTTAATCGACTTTCTCCCAAAGATACTGATTTGTAGCCCATTTTTTCAGCTCTTAAGATTTCGTCAGCAGAAAAATCACCTTCTGGCCCAATTAAAATGCTAAGTTCTTTGCCTCCTATGTCGATACTATTTTTTAAATGAGGCTTTTGATTTCTTTGACAATGGGCAATAAATCCTTGACCTTTACATTCTTGCTTTATGAAATCATCAAATTTTATTATTGGATTTAGTTTAGGTAGATATATCCTTTCTGATTGCTTCATGGCACTAATTAATACATTCTTTAATCGATCAGTTTTCAACATTTTTCTTTCAGAATGATTGCAAATAATAGGTGTAATCGTACTCACTCCAATCTCAGTGGCTTTTTCTAAAAACCATTCAAAGCGAACATTGTTTTTAGTGGGTGCTATGGCTATGTGAACAGGGTGGGTAATATCATCTTCTACCTTTTCAACACTCTCAATGTTTAAAATGCATTGTTTAGGATTTGGGTCTGAAATAATAGCAGTATAAATGCCTCCTTTGCCATCCACTAATTGAACAAAATCACCTTTTTTTTTCCTTAAAACTCTTACGCAATGTTTACTTTCGTCAAGATTCAGGATATACGTTTCTGATTCAATATGGGGTGCATAAAATAGTTGCATATCTTTTTCAAAAGTAAAAAAACTACCTCTAAGTACGTTAAATTTATTTTATTTGCTGAGTTTACATTATCTATGTTATATAATTTCAATGGTAGCTACAGCCAAAAACCAGCTTTGGAACCCACTAATCGTTCTTTTTTGTATGGTGACGGTTTCTTTGAATCCATGTGCTTGTTTAATGGTCAACTTTTCAATAAAAAACACCACATTCGAAGAATTCAAGATAGTCTATCAGCATTGTGTCTTGAGTTAGATGTCTCCGCTAGCGACTTGGTTTACCAAGTGGAAGAATTAGCTCAAAAAAATGACTTATCGACAGCTAGTTCGGCACGTTTAAGCGTTTTTAGAAATGAAGGAGGGCTGTACACGCCGTCTACCAAAACGGCTTCTTTCTTAATTAATGTGCGTGCCAATAGTCAACAGTCCTTTGCTTTGTCTGATGGTATTTCTTTAGGCCTTTGTACTAACTTTAATAAAATGGCACAACCGCTGTCATTTTTAAAGTCGTCTAGTGCATTGACCTATGTTATGGCTTCCATTGAAAAACAAAAGCAAGGCTTTGATGAACTTATATTACTCAATCAATTTTCTAAGGTTGTAGAGGTCACTAATGCCAACATCTTTATTGTCAAAGGAAATCGATTCTATACACCTCCACTTTCCGATGGAGGAGTAGATGGTACTATGAGAGCACTTCTCATGGATCACTTTTCACATGAAGAGAAATCGTTTACAGTCGAGGATGCCATAGAAGCTGATGAAATTATACTTTGTAATTACAAGGGTATTCGTTGGGTCAATAAATTTATGACTTCAGACCATTATGTTAATCATAAGTCTATAGAAATTGTCAGTTTGCTGAACACACTAATTTAGCTCTGGATCATCAGGCATAGTATGCCAAATGGCGTAATCTTTATCCATGCTTTTTATGATGTTTTGCCACATTTTGTTGTCGTTTTTTTTCAATGCTAGAGACGAATTACCATCGACAACTATCCAAGCGTGCTCTTCTAGTTCATAATCTAGTTGTCCGCTACTCCAACCTGAATACCCTAAGAAAAATTTAATTTCAGAATCTTTCAATTGATCTTTATTTATGAGGGATTTAAGGGTGTCAAAATTTCCGCTCCAATACAAACCGTCGGAGATTGGTAAGGAATTATCAATTTTCTTACCTAATGAGTGAATAAAATGTAAAGTATTTCTCTCTACTGGTCCTCCGATGTAAACGTTTGCATTAAACGAAGGAAAATCTTTAATGATGTCAGAGACAATTAAATTAGTAGGTTGGTTGAGAATAAAGCCGATACTTTCATCTGCATTGTGCTCGGTGAGTAGCAAGACAGAACGCTTAAAATTATTGTCTTGCATGCTTGGTTCTGAAATTAGAAACTTTCCTTTTTTAGGTTGGATACGATTCATATATTCTGTAATGATGATATGTATATGCTTGGTATAATAATCTATATGTCTTTTAATTTGAAAGTGTCTTTGAGTCTGACCCCTCTGTCAGTTTTTTGTACCGTGCAACATTCGTTGTAATTGTCGTGTTGTAAGAATATGACGTACTCATTTTCAGCGGCCAGATTTAAAAATTTTTCCTTTTCACAAAGTGTAACTAATGGCTTGGTGTCGTAGCCCATAACATAGGGTAGCGGAATATGTCCTGTACTGGGTAATAGATCGGCTGCAAAAACCACTTTATGGCCCTTGTAGTCAATGTGAGGAATCATTTGCGCTTCCGTATGTCCGTGTACGAAAAGGGTAGAGAAATGGTCAAATAATTGGCCCTCTTTTTCAACAAATTTTAGCTGTCCACTTTCTTCAATAGGTATAATATTTTCTTTTAAGAAAGAGGCCTTTTCTCTATTGTTTGGTTCCGTGGCCCATTTCCAATGATCGGCGTTGCTCCAGTAGGTAGCATTTTTAAAGGCCATTTCAAATGCCGTTCTGTCTTTGTTCCATTTGACACTTCCTCCGCAATGGTCGAAATGTAAATGGGTAAGAAAAACATCAGTTATATCATCGGTTGAATAACCATGCTTGTGAAGCGATTTTTCTAAATTTTCATCACCGTGTAAGTAATAGTGTCTGAGAAATTTATCGTCTTGTTTGTTTCCAATACCATTGTCTATCAAAATCAGTTGATGGCCATTTTCTATAAGCAAAGAACGCATGGCCCAAGGGCATAGATTGTTTTCGTCGGCAGGGTTGGTTTTGCTCCAAAGCACTTTTGGCACTACGCCAAACATAGCCCCTCCGTCTAGCTTAAAATAGCCTGTATCTATTGTGTACATTTTCATGTTGATAAAATTAATATTTTAATCAAGATAAACGATTAATATTAGATATTTTACATTTCAAAAATTGGCTTACATGAATGTACATTTAATTGCTATTGGAGGAAGTGCTATGCACAATATGGCACTGGCGCTACATCACAAAGGGTTTAAGGTTAGTGGCTCGGATGATGCCATATTTGAACCTTCCAAAAGTCGATTAGAAGATCATGGCTTGCTACCTAAAGAAATGGGTTGGTTTCCCGAAAAAATTCATACTAAATTGGATGCTATACTATTAGGAATGCATGCTCGTGCTGACAATGCGGAGCTTAAAAAAGCCCAAGCGCTTGGTATCCCTATCTTTTCGTATCCTGAGTATATATATGAGCAAAGTAAGCAAAAGAAGCGCGTAGTGATTGGTGGAAGTCATGGAAAAACCTCCATCACGGCCATTATTTTACATGTGTTGAAATACGCCAATATTGACTGTGACTATATGGTAGGTGCGCAGTTAAAAGGATTTGACACTATGGTAAAACTCACCAATGAGGCGCCAATCATAGTGTTGGAAGGCGATGAGTACCTATCATCGCCCATTGATTTGCGGCCAAAATTTCATTGGTATAAGCCACACCTGGCGGTCCTAAGTGGCATAGCATGGGATCACATCAATGTGTTTCCAACATTTGAAAATTACGTAGATCAATTTAGAATATTTGCTAATGACGTCAAAGAGAAACTGTTTTACTATGCTCATGATGTGCCTTTACAAACTGTCTGTCAAGGACGCTTGTCATGCCAAGTGCAGGCCTACGAAACACCTAAGCATGTCATAGAAGAGGACATTAGCTATTTAGTAGATGGTAACAAGCGCATTCCTTTACAAGTATTTGGTGAACACAACTTACAAAATATACAGGCGGCGCAACTAGTATGTAGTTCATTAGGCGTGGAAAAAAGCTGTTTTTATGAGGCAATACAAACTTTCAGAGGGGCGAACAAACGACTAGAATTAATTAAGAGAACCAAATCTTCGGCATTGTATAAAGACTTTGCGCACTCGCCCTCTAAACTAATGGCTACAACCAAAGCCATGAAGCAACAATACCCCAAGCGTCAATTGGTAGCATGCATGGAACTTCATACTTTTTCAAGTCTAAATAAGTCTTTTTTGAAGGAATATAATGGCACCATGAATGAGGCCGATATAGCCATTGTGTTTTTTAGTAAGAAAGCATTAAAACACAAGAAGCTGGAAGACATTACACCAACAGACATTTACCAAGGTTTTGGAAGAAATGACTTACAAGTCATCACAAATGCTCATGATTTGGTTGAATGCTTAAAAGACATCGAATGGCAAAACACCAATTTGTTGATGATGAGTTCAGGTAATTTTGATGGACTAGACTTTGCAAAGCTGTTAACACTATTGGAGGACTAAAAATAGTGCCTATTATTGTCGTCATTGGAATTTAATCGAATAAAGAATATTACTACCAACGAAAAAACTAAAAAAATCCTCGTTCCAAAGCCATACCAGGCCGAACGAATTATTTCTTTTTTGTTCGCAACATAACAAAGAATTGTTCCTGCAATTCCAAGAAGAAGCCCAATGAAATAGCCGCCAAAATGAAAATCAGTGCTTGTTTTTTGCACAGCTGTTCCAAGTGTTTCAGGAGCTATTGGAAAAGCAGCATGAACGGACGAACACAAGAGCATCGTAGTCAAGAAATATAATAAGTTTTTCATCGTGCTAAAATAAAAAAAACCTCCTAAAAAGGAGGTTTTTTAAAATTACATTCGCATTTTACCTTGCGCGATTTTGATTAGGTCTATGATAACCCATATACCGCAACCACCAAGGGTTAAAAGCATTAAGATTCCGTTGGTCACATCGCCAATAATAAAGCGGTGAATACCAAGAGCACCTGCAAACCAACAAATAATGAATAAGGTCCAATCGATGTCAGCAGCAAGAGGCGCTGCCGCCTCGGCACTAGAAACAATTACTTCACTATTTGATACTTGTTCGCTCACAGGAAAGGATGCATAGCAAACAGCACTAATCGACAATACGGCTAGCGCAATAAATAGAAATTTCTTCATAATTATAAATCTTGGTTAATGCCTACAATATAGGAAAAGTAATGATTACTTAATTTTTTTGTATACTTTTTTTAGTGTGTTGTAATAAGAAACAATCAACAATGGAAGTATCAAAAAAGATAATTTGTTGAATTCGCTGGCTTGCTGGAAATCAAGATGAATAAGGTGTTGTACGGCTCTGGTCATTCCGCAAGCATAGCAGTTTTTATCAAATAAAAGTACGGATACACAAACAGATTGGCCTTTGTCAAAATAATCGGCAGGCAGAATAAGTAATACTATGGGGATTATTAGCAGTATTGTAAAATAAATTCGATTTATTTTTTTTTTCATCAAATTCAAAGATAATCATTTCACGATTTCCATCATATTCTTTTTTTTCTGTTCTTTGGGGCTATGAAATGGATAGTAGTAATGGTCATGTTGTCTTGTAATCTAATGGCACAGAGCCATGATTACATGGGCTTTTTATTTTTGGAGAATGTCAGGCCAATAAGCTATCGTATGATTTTTGATGATAATAAGGGTCAAATAAATGGTTTTTCTATCACGGGAATAGGTACTGATTTTGAAACTAAAAGCGAGATTAGTGGCTATTACAGTAAAAAAAGTATAGAAATTAAAGAATTTCAGATTATTTCTACCATTTCTGAGGAGCCTATTTCTAGCTTTTGCTTTGTTGAGTTTAAAGCTCAGCGCAAAAATAAAAAAACATACCATGGTGATTTTACTGGCTATTACTTAAATGGGGAGGTTTGTGCCAGTGGAAAGGTTTTGTTTTCCGAAAAGGCTAAATTAGAAAAGCAACTAAAAAGAGTTCAGAAAGTACAAGAAATTATCACTAAACGCAGTGAAAATCAACTTACATTTTTACAGTCAGGTGACGAGCATACTATTAATTGGGAAAGTAAAAAGTTCAAAATGCAACTGTGGGATTCTTCCATTGAGGATGGCGATAGGATGACGGTCATTATCAATGGTGAAAAGGTCTTGTCTAATGCTACCATGTTTTCTAAAAAAAAAACCATTAGCTATTTACTGAGACATGGCGAAAATGTGGTGGAAATTATAGCGGAGAATGAAGGTGAGAAAGCTAATAATACCACACGAATAGAACTAATTGATAAAAAGACGAAACATGCCGTACTATCCGAGCTTCAGGTGGGTAAAAAGATAACTATTAAAGTTAATTACTCAGATTAATTAGCTATTCATTGTAATGATAAATTCCTCATTTGTTTCAGTGCGTAACAAGCGATCTCTCATGAATTCGATGGACTCTACGGCTGTCATGTCGGCTAGATGATTTCTGAGTACCCATATTTTTTGAGTTAATTCCTTACCAAGCAATAGATCTTCTCTTCTAGTGCTTGACGAGGTGACATCGATGGCTGGGTAAATACGTCGGTTGGAAATTTTTCTGTCGAGTTGTAGCTCCATGTTTCCAGTACCTTTAAATTCTTCAAAGATGACTTCGTCCATCTTGCTACCAGTTTCGGTCAGGGCAGTGGCTAGAATAGTGAGTGAACCACCATTTTCAATTTTTCTGGCAGCACCAAAAAAGCGTTTTGGCTTTTGAAGGGCGTTCGCATCAACACCACCGGTTAGGATTTTTCCAGAGGCAGGTTGTACAGTGTTGTAGGCCCTTGCCAGTCTAGTGATAGAATCTAATAAAATAACCACATCGTGACCGCATTCTACCAATCTCTTGGCTTTTTCTAATACTATATTAGCAATTCTAACGTGACGCTCCGCTGGTTCGTCAAAGGTGGAGGCAATCACTTCGGCATTGACATTTCTTGCCATGTCTGTTACCTCTTCAGGACGTTCGTCAATAAGAAGTATCATGAGATATGCTTCGGGATGATTGGCAGCTATGGCATTGGCAACTTCTTTTAATAATACTGTCTTTCCTGTTTTTGGCTGAGCAACGATGAGTCCTCTTTGTCCTTTACCGATAGGAGCAAATAAGTCAATCATTCTTGTAGAAAGTGAGCTTTTGCCATTTTCGGTTAGTTTGAACTTTTCATCTGGAAATAGCGGCGTTAGGAATTCAAAGGGGACCCTGTCTCTTACAAAGTTGGGTTCTCTACCGTTTATCTTTTTTACTTTAATTAGTGGGAAATATTTTTCTCCTCTTTTTGGTGGTCTAACGGTGCCTTGCACAGTGTCGCCAGTCTTTAGACCAAATAATCTTACTTGAGAATTAGAGACGTAAATATCATCAGGAGAGCTTAGGTAATTGTAGTCTGATGATCGTAAAAAGCCAAATCCGTCAGGCATCATTTCCAATACGCCTTCGGCCGTTACTATACTGTCAAACTCAAAGTGATCTTGAGCTCTGTTTGGGTGATGTCTATTGTGATTAGGGTTATGGCTTGTTTGAGAACTCTTTTCTTTTCTTACTTCTTCTGTCTTTTTCTTAATGGAAAGCTCCTTGGCTTGTACATCTAGTATTTGATACACAAGGTCTTTCTTTTTTAACTTTTGGTATCTAGGGACGCCCAATTCTTTCGCGATTTCTCTGAGTTCTGCTAGTAGCTTTTTGTTTAAGGTATGAATATCAATCATTTTTTTATTGAATATTTTTTAAGGTGATATGAAAAGGTTGGAATAAAAAACCTAAATAAAACGGTTTATCTGCTTGCAATTATAACAAATATTTGAATTAAGTCAAGCATTTATTATTTAATTTTGTGTTTTTAAAATTTAAAATTGTGATTCAAAGAGTTCAGTCCGTATATATGTTGTTTGCCATCCTGTTTACTTTGGCAATTACTTACTTTTTACCAGTTATACTAAAATCCAATGGCGATTTATTCTTTATTTATCAATCGATTTTTGCACACCTGTCTAGTCTTGCCTCTGCAGCTTTGTTGTTTTACTCTGTTTTTTTGTTTTCTAATAGAAAAAAACAACTTTTGATTAACAACATTGCTAAATTTTTTCTTTCAGCTACTTTTTTTATTTTATTTTTTACCAAGGGCGATGGGATGCTCAAAGAGGGGTTATTTGTCTTTATTATCCCATACATCTTGATATTGCTTGCGAATCGATTTATCAAAAAAGACGAGCGCCTTGTTCAATCTGCTGACAGGTTGCGTTAACGTTTGTCAAATTCAATAAGTTCAAGGTTTTTTATTTTGCCTCTGTGTACATCAAAGCGTAGCATTGTAATTCGTTGATGGATACCATATTTACCAGCGGCACCAGGGTTCATGTGTAACAAATCTCTTTTTTTGTCGTACATAACTTTTAAAATGTGTGAGTGGCCACAGATAAATAGGTCTGGACAGTTGGCGTCTAGACTCTTTCTAATTTCAGGGTTGTACTTGTGTGGATAGCCCCCAATATGAGTCATCCAAACGTTCAGCCCCTCAAATTGGAAGCGTTGGTGTTTTGGACAGCTATTTCTAATGATGTGGTTGTCAACGTTTCCATAGACAGCGCGAGTTGGTTTGAAGGCCATTAGTTGATTTAACACCTCTATTGAGCCGATATCGCCAGCATGCCAAATTTCTTTACATTCTTGAAAGTGCTCAAATACTTTTGGATGTAAGAAGGAGTGTGTATCTGACAGTAGCCCTATTTTCATCTATCGAATAAAAAATAAACGGTTTAGTTTTTTATGTAAGTAAAATAGCTGTTCTCTAACCAACCGCTTTGTCCATCTGCCAGAATGATAAAACTCTTTTTGTTGAGACTTTCTTTTACTAGCACTTTATTGCCAGCGGTTACGGTCAAATTAGGTTTGTCATTGGCTGACACAGTGGCGTCTTGCATAACAATAGCATAATTCAATTTTTCTCTTTGTTGAGCATCTATTAGTATAGTAATGAATATTACTGATAAAAAGGTGAAGGTGAGCAATGTACTAAAAACCCATCGTTTTCTATTTTTTATGAACGAAAAACACAATAAGCAGGTACACCAAACACTTACAATTGCTACGACTGACCATTTGATGGGTGATAGATAGCTTGATACGGCATTCCACCACTTTTTGTAAAAAAGTATGGGCATGGGTTCTGTGATTGAAATTCGTTGTTGAGCAAGGCCAAGGTTGTGTAAACAGTTTGTGTTATGGGGTTCTAAGCAAAGGGCTTTTTCATAGTACAATATACTTTTAGGAATTTTTCCAAATTGAAAATAACTGTTTGCCAAGTTGTAGTACAATTCAAATGAGCTTAGCTGAGCATCTAATATTGACTGATAGATATCAATGGCTTGGGCATAGTTTTGGTTATTATACAATTCGTTGGCTTCTAAAAATTGACTGTCTGAATCGTAGGTGTCAGATATTGCCAAAGTGGCCCAAAGAATACATGTTACTAGTAAAACCTGTTTCATTTTTTTAAATATTGTTCAACATCAATAATGACTTTGGTTGCCAACTCATAGACCCGATTCATATCCTCTGCGTCAAGGGAGGAAGGAGCAAAGCGACAAAATTCACTTTTTTCTATAATGGAGGTGAAATTGTTAGAGACCGACTCAGAAATGCTGTTTTTTTTGAAAAAGTCATTGATGGTATCTTTTGACAAATCGGCAGTATTGACGTTAAATTTATTCGAAAAGTAGGACCATAGTGACTTTTCTATTTCTTCAAAAAATAGCTCTTTTTGATCGTTTTCTTGGTGTTTTTTGGCATTTTTAAGTCTTTTTTGAGCAATTTTTAGTGATTTCTTGTATTTGCCCATAATTGGATCTGCCATGTTTTTAGCTTGTATGTATAACACAATTAAATAAACTAAAATACCAATGATTGGTAGCAAAAGCAAAAGAAATACTAGCGTGTCGTGGTTTTTCTTTTCGGTCTTTGAAAATAATTTTGTTTGATTATAAATATTCTCTAATTTCTGAGATGATGACTCGCTTAGCTTCTCAGAACTGTAATAAGCTTCAGAATCTTCTTTACCTTTTAACACATTAATGGTAATTGGCTCAGTGCTAATGGTTTTGTAGTCTTTTGCTTTGGGGTCGAAATAGCAAAAATCATGCTTTTGGATAATATATTCTCCTTTGAAGCGAGGCACAAGTAGGTGCTCAAATTCTACTTTTCCTCCATACCCACTTTTGGAGGTAAATACTTTATCTTTTTTTTGTGGGTCGTAGGTCTCGAAATTAGATGGAAAGGAGACAGGAACGTTATCAATAAGGTGTAGGTTTCCTTTTCCTGAAAGTACAATGGTGTAATTGACAGCTTGATTGGCGTCTAAGGATAATTTATCTACCGAAGAAGCAATTTTAAATTGACCTACTGCTCCGCTGAAATTTTCTGGTGCTTTGCTAGGTAAGTCTTCGACTGTGATGGCAATAGGTCTGGACGATACTTCCTCAATCACATTTTGAGTGCTTCCAAAAAAACCGAAAGGATCTCTAAAGGGGTCATTACTTCTTCTGTTTTGAATTTGTACAGTAACATCGATTTTCATCGGATCGATTTTTAGAGTACCACTCTTTTGTGGCGTTAGTATGTATCGTTTGACTTCCCAAACCCTATGTCTTTGTCCATTTATGACTTCTATTTTACCGTTTGAATTTGATTCAATCTCATCTTTCCAAAACCCATTGAACTCGGGTACTGCAGTTAGGTTAATATCAGCTAAATTTATTTTGGAGACTAGCTTGTAGGTAACCACAATTTGTTCACCTTGAAAGACGGAAGTACGATTTACACTGGCATTCAGAGTGACGTTGTCAGTGATGGATAAACTTTCTTGTTTTGATTTAGGATTTGACTTTACTATTTCTATAGTACCCGCTTTAGAGCGATATGTTTTTCCGTTAGATTTTACACTTGCCTCGCCAATGGTAATTTGTCCTTCGTTGAGGGCTTTTACATAATAAGAAAAGGACGTTGTATTGGAGCTTGTGACTTTTCCATTAATAATCTGCATGCTACTGCTCGAAGATTTATTAGGACCACCTAATTTTCTTAATCCTGTTAGGTTTGGCCCTATAAAGTTTGAGGCATCACCGTCAAAGCTAAATTCTATGGTAAATTGTTCACCAACGGCTACGGGGTTTTTACTAACACCGAGTTTTAGTTCTTGACCCAATAGTGCGTATGGCATTAACAATATGATTAGTAATTTTTTCATCATTACCAATCTTTTAAAATATTCATTTTTACTGCTTTAGATTGCTTCTTTTGCAAATCTTCTTGAAGTTCTTTTTCTTGTTGTTGGAGGGCGTCGAGTATTTGTTGTGCCTCTTCATCTGTCATTTCATTTGGATCTTGTGGCTGTTTAGGCTCTTCCTTGGATTGTTCTTGTGATTCTTCCTGATTTTCATTTTGCTCCTCTTCCTGTTCCTGCTCTTGTTTCTGTTCCTGTTCCTGCTCTTGTTCTTGTTCCTGTTCTTGCTCTTGTTCCTGTTCTTGCTCTTGTTCTTGTTCCTGTTCTTGCTGTTGTTCTTGCTGTTGTTGTTTTAGTTTTTGAGCGTATGTTAAATTAAATTTAGTTTCTTGGTCGTCTGGATTATTTCTCAGCGCGTTTTTATAAGCCTCAATGGCCTGGTCAATTTTTTGTTCTTTTAACAACGAATTGCCAAGGTTGTGGTAGTTTTTTGATTTGTCAATTTTATTATCTGTTTTTTCGGCAAGTGCACGAAACAGAGCAGTAGATTCCTCGTATTGTTCTTGTTTGTATATAGCATCAGCAAGATTGAATGACGCAGCGTATGCGTCTTGATTTTTGACCAGTGCGTCTCTGTATCGTTGCTCTGCTTGAGAGAACAAACTGTCTTTATACGCTTTGTTTCCTTGCCTGGTCAATTGGTTGGGATGTTGGGCATACACTATTACTGAATGTACCAAAAGAAGGAGTGTTACAATCGCTTTATTATTCATTATCTTCAAATAATTTAATTTTTTGACGCCATTTGTTTTTGGTGTTTGAAATTAGAATTTCAAAAATTAATAGGATGATACTAATGCCAATAAACCATTGAAAGCGGTCTTTATAGTCCGTAAATACTTTAGTTCCTATTTCTTTTTTTTCCATTTTGTTAATTTCGCCAAAAAGAGTTTTCAAACTACTTTGAGTTGAGTTAGCTCGTATATATGCGCCACCTCCCGATTGAGCTATGTCTTTCAACATACTTTCATTTAGCTTGGTAATGATAGTGTTTCCTTGCTTATCTTTTCGGTAGTCTGTAACATTTCCGTATTTGTTTTTAACAGGAATGGGGCCACCATCTGCTGATCCCATGCCAATAGTGTGAACAAAGATACCTAGTGATTGTGCCTCTTGCGCTTTCTCTATGGCATCATCTTCATGGTTTTCACCATCTGTGATGATGATGATGGCTTTGTTTTGTTCGTTGTCCTGCGTTTCAAAGCTTCTGATAGCAAGTTCAATGGCTTTGCCAATGGCGGTGCCTTGAGTGGGTATAATATTGGTGTTAATCGTCGAAAGAAACAATTTGGCTGCAGAATAGTCAGTGGTAATTGGTAATTGCACATATGCGTCTCCAGCAAATACAATTAGTCCTATTCTGTCACCATCCAGTCGATCAATGAGGTTGGAGATGGATTGTTTGGCTCGCATCAAGCGATTGGGTTGTAAATCTTCAGCCAACATGCTGTTTGATAAGTCTATAGCAATCATTAAATCAACGCCCTCTCGTTTCACCTCCTCCATTTTAGAGCCAATTTGTGGGTTGGCAATGCCTATGATTAACACAATGAATGAAAGGCACAGGATGATGAATTTAATACGTTGTTTAGCAAAAGATGCCATTGGCATTAGTTTGTGAATTAGCTCCGTTTGCCCAAATAGTTGGATGGCTTTTTTTTGCCACCTTGTGGTTAGGATAAACAGTAGTATTATTACTGGAACGATGACCAATAAATACAAGTATTCGCTATGTTCATACTTTAACATTGTGTTATGCTTCTAAAAATACTGTGTTTTAATACGAATTCAATCATCAGCAATACAAATGCTGCAAGAGCAACGATAAAAAACTCTTCTTTCTTTTTGTGATACTCCTTAACTTCAATTTTTGAACGCTCTAGTTGGTCAATTTCTTGATAGATGGCCTCTAGTGCTTTGTTGGAATTGGCTCTAAAGTACTTACCATTGGTTGTTGAAGCAATGTCTTGCAACGTTTTTTCGTCAATTTGTACTTCCACATCTTGGTAAACGGTAGTTCCAAATGGTGTTTTGAAAGGGTAGGGGGCGTAGCCCTCAGTTCCCACCCCAATGGTATATACTCTAATGCCAAATTTTTGAGCAATTTTTGCCGCAGTAAGCGGAGCAACTGACCCTTGATTGTTTACGCCATCCGTTAGTAATATGATGACTTTACTGATGGCTTCACTTTCTTTTAGTCGATTGACAGAGGTAGCGAGTCCCGACCCTATAGCTGTACCATCTTCTACCATACCACTTTTTACATCTGTAAATAGGTTTTGAAGTACTTTGTGATCGGTAGTTAGAGGGCATTGTGTAAAACTTTCTCCAGAAAAAATAACCAAACCAATCCTGTCGTTTGCCCTTCCTGAAATGAAGTTCATAGCTACTTTTTTGGAAGCTTCTAGTCGATCGGGTTTCAAGTCCTGTGCCAACATACTTCCAGAAATATCCATAGAGATGATAATGTCTATGCCTTCAGTAGTCATGTTTTCCCACGATAGGGTGGATTGTGGCCTAGCGAAAGCCACTATGAGAAGCCCAATGGCAAGGGTGCGTAACACAAAAGGAATATGTCTGCCTATGGCTTTCCAGCTTGTAGTCGGTACACCATCAGTAGACGATAATTGTAGGGAAGCGATTTGTCGCTTATTATAAATAAAGTACCATATCCAAATTGCCGGTAATAGCAACAGAAGATACAAAAACTCAGGGTTATAATATGACCAATTATTCCAAATCATTAGTTTGTTCTGTTGGTTTCGTTTTGTGTACAAAGTCTAAAGCAATTTCATAACTCTCTTTGTTTTCGATATCAATTGGTTTGGCTTTGGCGAACTTGGCCAAGTCAGCCCTAGTCAATAGTATCTTCAATGCATTTGTGTCAATCCCTTTTCGGTACAACTGTTCTATGATGTCTTTGGTAGGGATTTCCATTGCTGGAGTTCCCAGACCATCTTCTATGTAGTTTCTTATAATTTCGGATAGCTCTGAATAATATCGCTTAAACTCACCTTTTTGCCAAAGGGATTGTAGCTTTAGTTTTTCTAATTTGTCGATTGCTAATTCGTGAGCTGGCACTATCTGTTCTACCAATTGTTGTGCGATAGGTTTTTCTTTGCGTTTTTTTAAAACCCTGCGTATGACTATGGCAAGAATTATTAAAATTATTAGAATAACAAGATAGGGCTTAAGCTCATCAAAAGAAATCGGACTGTTGATTGGGCCTTTGATGTCTTTTATCACTATCTGATTTAGGCTTACAGAATCAGGCAGAGCTACAGCACTTACTACTATTGGTGTAGAATCGTTGGTACCATCACCCATGTTCATAGAAGGGATGTAGAAGGTGCCACTTTCCCATGCTGTTAGGGTGTATTTTTGAGAAAATAGGGTGCTGTCTTTTTGGACGGTGCTGTCGATGTGACTTTTTGAAAGAATTTCAAAAGCTCCAATGGAATCATTGTAACTTGGTAGTGCGCTACTTTCGGTAGCACTAATAACTAATTGAAACTGATCGCCAATGAGGATGCTGTCAGTATCTGAATGAACGAATACTTGTGATAGTGACACGAATGGAATAAAAACTAAGCTAATCAAGAATTTCATCTGTTGCGTTTTTTAAAAAATCGTATCAGCGGTTTTATATAATCTTGGTCGGTTTGCAGTGCTATGGTATCCACTCCGCTATTTTTAAACAGTTTTTGGGTTTGTTGTGACATATTGCGAGAGAAAGATTGATAACTTTTTCTAACCAATGGATTGCACGTATCTACCCATCTAAGTTGGCCACTTTCCGCATCTTTGAGTTGAATTAATCCAATATTTGGTAATTCTTCTTCTCTGGGATCATTTATCTTTACAGCAATGACGTCGTGTTTTTTATTGGCAATTTTTAAAGGGGCATCGTAGCCGCTGTCCATGAAGTCCGAAATGACAAAACAGACGGATCGTTTTTTGATCACATTGTTAAAAAACCTAAGTCCTTCTGCAATTTTGGTAGTTGTATTTTCTGGCTCAAAGGCGATGAGTTCTCTAATAATTCTTAAAATATGTGATTTTCCTTTTTTGGGAGGGATGAACTTTTCTACCTTGTCGCTGAAAAAAATAACGCCAATTTTATCGTTGTTTTGAATTGCAGAAAAGGCCAATACAGCGGCTAGTTCAGTGACAAGTTCTTGCTTAAATTGATTTTGCGTACCAAAGTCTTTGGACCCACTTACGTCGATGATAAGCATCACGGTGAGTTCCCTTTCTTCTTCAAACACTTTAACAAAAGGAAGGTTGAATCGTGCTGTGACATTCCAGTCAATGGTTCTGACATCATCGCCCGGCTGATATTCCCTGACTTCACTAAATGCCATCCCTCTTCCCTTAAATGCTGTGTGATACTCGCCAGCAAAAATATGATTAGACAGCCCCTTTGTTTTGAGCTCTATTTTACGAACTTTTTTTAGTAATTCGCTAGTCTCCATTTATGGAATTTCTACGGTATTTAATATTTCAGTTATGATGTCTTCACTGGAAATATTTTCGGCCTCGGCTTCATAGGAGAGGCCAATTCTATGTCTAAGTACATCAAAACAAATGGAACGAATATCTTCCGGGATGACATACCCTCTGCGTTGGATAAAAGCGTATGCTTTGGATGCTAGCGCAAGACTTATACTAGCTCGTGGCGAGGCCCCAAAACTGATAAGGTCTTTAAATTTTGAAAGACCGTATTGTTCTGGATCGCGTGTGGCGAAGACAATATCTACAATGTATTGTTCAATTTTCTCGTCCATGTAAACTTCTTTGACAAGCTTGCGCGCTGAAAGGATGTCTTTCGTTTTCAGGATTTGATTAGCTTTGGGAAAGGATTTGGCTAGATTATGACGAATGATTAGCTTTTCTTCATCTTTCTTAGGATAGTCAATGACTACCTTGAGCATAAACCTGTCAACTTGAGCTTCGGGAAGGGGATAGGTGCCTTCTTGTTCAACGGGGTTTTGAGTGGCTAATACCAGAAATGGTTCTTCCAGTTTATAACTTTCGTCGCCTATTGTAATTTGCCTTTCTTGCATGGCTTCCAGTAATGCTGATTGAACTTTTGCCGGCGCTCTATTGATTTCATCAGCTAAAACGAAATTGGCAAATATGGGTCCTTTTTTTACTGAAAACTGCTCATTTTTGGGGCTGTAAATTTGAGTGCCTAATACATCAGCAGGAAGTAGATCAGGAGTAAACTGAATGCGGCTAAAATGAGCGTCCATTGTATTGGCTAATGTGTTGATAGCAAGTGTTTTGGCAAGCCCTGGGACCCCTTCTAGCAAAATGTGACCATTGGAAAGAAGGCCAATAAGTAGGCGTTCAGTCATGTGTTTTTGTCCAACGATGACTTTATTCATTTCCATCATCAACAAGTCAATGAAGGCACTTTCTTTGTTTATCTTTTCATTTAGTTCTTTTATGTCTGGACTAGAAACGGTTTCCATATTTATTTTAAATTTAGTTATGCAAAAGTATAGACAGAATTTTTTATTTCAAAATTTGGTAGCTTAAACGACGTATTTTTTTTTCTATTGTACGAGAAGACTAAAAAAATATGCGCATTTTAGAGCACATTGTTTGCGAGCAATTAAATATCTTAGCAACCATCTTATGAAGCAACGTTTTTTTTTGGATTTAATGTATGATGGTACAAACTATCATGGTTGGCAAATTCAGCCCAATTCGCCTACTATACAATCTAGAATAGAGATGGCTCTTTCCGCTGTGTTGAAACAAGATATTAGTGTGGTAGGTGCTGGCAGGACTGATACGGGCGTTCATGCCAAACAAATGTTTGCCCATTTTGATGCCGTTACTACTATTGATGTAGTTAGTTTGACCCACAAGTTAAATTCATTCTTAGAAGATGAGATTAGCATTTCTAAATCGATTAAAGTCCACCAAGATGCCCATGCACGTTTTGATGCTATCTCTAGGACATATAATTATTTCATTCATTTCTACAAAAACCCTTTTCTGAAAAATAAATCATGGCGTTATTATCAGTCACTAAATGTCAGCTTAATGAATGAGGCGGCCAGTTTGCTAACCAAGTTTCAGGATTTTACTTCTTTTTCCAAGTTGCATACGCAAACTAAAACCAACATTTGTCGGGTGAAATATGCCTGCTGGAAAGAGGAAAATGAACAGTTAGTGTTTACTATTGAGGCCAATCGTTTCCTTAGAAACATGGTTAGGGCAATTGTTGGTACGTTGGTGGCTGTTGGCGAGCAAAAAATATCTTTGACCGATTTTGTTTCAATCATTGAAAGTAAAAACAGGAAAAAAGCGGGTGTCTCGGTACCAGCTCATGGCTTGTATTTGTCAAAAATTAGTTATCCAAATACAATCTTTGATGGCCAGCAATAAAACCTTTGATTTTGAATTGTTCAATAGGGTATTTAGATATGTTAATCCCTACAAGAAACTCTTTTATTTAACGACATCCTTTGCCATTTTACTGGCGTTTTTATCACCTTCAAGGCCAATGCTTATCCAATATGCATTAGATAATTTTATTTTGATCCCTAACCAGCAAAAGTTACTGCATATTTCATTTTTATTGGTTAGTTTACTAGTTGTTGAAAGCATAGCGCAATATTTTTACACCTATTGGGCCAATTTATTGGGTCAGACAGTAATCAAAGATATTCGAATGGAAACCTATCAAAAAATCCTACATTTCAAGCAAAGTTATTTTGATAAAACACCCATTGGGTCATTGGTTACTAGAGTAGTCTCAGACATAGAAACCATAGCCGATATTTTTTCACAAGGTTTACTAGTTATCATAGCTGATATTTTAAAACTGGTGGTAGTTATAGTAGTGATGTTTGTAACTGATTGGAAGTTAACCCTTTTTTGCCTGGCTTCTATTCCATTGCTGCTGATCGCAACCTATTGGTTCAAAAGGTCAATAAAAATAGCTTTCCAACAAGTAAGAAAACAGGTAACCGCTTTAAATACTTTTGTTCAAGAACACCTTGTTGGCATGAGTATCGTTCAGCTTTTTAATAGACAAGCGATTGAGTTTGAAAAGTTTAAAGCCATCAATGAGGCGCACAAAAAAGCCCATATTCAGTCCATTCTGTACTATTCTATTTTCTTTCCTGTAGTCGAGATTTTATCGGCAGTATCAATTGGTATTATGATTTGGTGGGGAGGCATCGAAGCAGTAGAAGGGGATACCATAACTTTAGGAGAATTGATTGCTTTTATACTGTACATACACATGCTCTTTCGTCCCATTCGTCAGTTGGCCGACCGCTTTAACATCTTGCAGATGGGTATGGTAGCCTCTGAACGAGTATTAAAAGTGTTAGATACTAATGAATCTATTGAAAATAATGGGGCTGGTCAGTTGGATAATTGCCAAGGGGTAATAGAGTTTAAGGGTGTTTGGTTTGCTTACAAGGATCAAGATTGGGTGCTAAAAGACGTCAGTTTTAAAGTAGAAGCTGGTCATACACTTGCAATAATTGGAGCCACTGGAGCAGGCAAATCAACTATTATCAATTTGTTGACAAGAAACTATGAAATAAATAAAGGACAAATATTAATTGACGGAATAGATTATAAGAAATACGACTTACACTCCTTGCGTGAAAACGTGGCTGTTGTTTTGCAAGATGTATTTTTGTTTTCTGATACAATTTACAATAACATCACCCTTTATCGTTCAATCTCAATTGAAGATGTACAAGAATATGCCAAAGATATCGAGGTCGAAGAATTAATTCAGTCCTTGCCAAACGGCTATGATTATAACGTCATGGAAAGGGGAAATTTACTTTCTCTTGGGCAGAGACAATTGGTTTCTTTTTTGAGAGCTTATGTAGGTCAGCCAAAAATACTGGTGCTTGATGAGGCCACATCTAGCATCGATAGTGAAAGTGAAATGTTAATTCAAAATTCAATAGAAAAACTGACAAAGGGAAGAACTTCCATCGTAATTGCTCATCGCTTATCAACTATTCAAAATGCCACTCAAATTATTCTTTTAGAAAAAGGACAATTGGTAGAGCAGGGGACTCACAAAGAGTTGATCGAACTTAATAAAAAATACAAACGCTTACTTGATTTGCAATTTAAACATTAAACCTCAAATAATCTGGTAATAATTTTGTATATTAGCAAAATTAAAGCAACTGAATTATGCGATTTTCACTTTTTTTCCTTTTTAATTTATTTATTTTCAATCAGGTAATTTCCCAAATCACTACTGACAATGCTGCTCCCTTCGATACACCAGAATTTTTGGTAGATAGCATATTGTTAGGGGAGGGCGTTGTTGCTACGAATCACCAGTATCAAGGGGGGGCCGATCAAATTGGTTTTTTCAATGGTCTAAACACCAACATTGGAATAGATAGTGGAATTGTACTATGTACGGGAGACATTGATGAGCTTATTCCCAATGGTTTTGGTGGTGGAGCTCCACCTAACAATGTGAATGATCCTGATTTATTAGACTTGGCAAACTCTGTTCCAGGATTGATTGGTCAAAATTTTCAAGTTTCTTCTGTAAATGACATTGCAATTTTAGAGTTTGATTTTATACCTGCATCTTCTTTCTTATCATTCAAATATGTCTTTGCGTCTGTAGAATATTTCGCTTACGAAAATACCGAATTCAATGACGTGTTTGGATTTTTTATTTCTGGTCCTGGCATAACTGGACCATATGAAAGCCCGCCGGCTTTCCCTGATGGGAGTATTAATATTGCCACCTTTGCAAGTACTGAAGCCAACAGCTTAGGGGTAATGTTACCTATTACGGTGTCTTCAGTTCAAGCCCAATACAATTCAGATTTGTTTGTCAGCAATCAATTTGGAGGAGATGATAATGGGATAAACACCAATGTTAGTGGCTATACAACTGTTTTTACTGCCGAAGCCAATGTAACCTGTGGTGCATTATATCATATTAAGCTAGCCATTGCTGACGGATCTGATTCAGGTCTTTCTTCATTTGTAATGTTAGAGGCAGGTAGTTTTTCTTCTCCTGAACTTGATGTCATTAATAGTCTTGGCATTCAATCCCCTAATATCTACTCAGAATGTGGTGTTCCTGTTACGCTGACTGCTGATGTTGAAAACCCAGATGATTACACTTACTTATGGAATACTGGCGATACGACAAACAGCATTGTAGCTTCTCCGGGCTATTATTGGGTTGAAACCACCGATGATTTTGGCTGTACAATTCAATCCGATTCAGTAAGAGTTTACACGGACTCAGTACCAAATATACTTTTTCCCGATACAGTTTATTTTTGTGAAAATGCATCTTTGGTAATTGACCCAGTTATCGAAAGTGGTACTCCTCCATTTTCATACGATTGGGGCATCTATGGCAGTAATCCAACAATAACAGTTGGTCAAGAAAACATTTTCAATTTAGTAGTAACAGATGACAATGCCTGTACCGATACATTTGATATTACTGTCTTGGAACGACCTTTGCCAGCATTATCTTTCACCCCCCAAGACATAAATATTTGTGGTGGTTTGCCAGTAGATGTAAGCGTTGCTGGTGCCGAAACTTATCAATGGATACCTAATATTTACCTTTCCTCTGATACGGGTTCTACAGTAGAGATTTCTGCTCTTTCTTCTGTGACTTACTTTGTTACAGGTTTTGACGATTTGGGCTGCAGTAGTATTATCGAGATTCCTGTCTCAACAGCTAATGATTTTGATTTACAAATTGGTGTTAATCCAGTCACTTGCCAAGGTTATGATGATGGTTCTATTGTTATAATACCTCAAAATACAGCTATTCCGCCTCTAGCATATTCTATCGATGGAGGTCAAACCTATTCCTCGATTTTTTCTTACAATAGCCTAGTTCAAGGTTTATACGATGTAAGGGTCAAAGATGCCTTAGGATGTGTGGTTTCCGATACTGTTGTGGTTGGCTCAGCAGCTCCTAATATTCAAGTAATTGCTCAATCAAAAGATGTTGTCTGTTATGGCGATAGTACGGGAGAAGTTAGTTTAATGTCTATTTCTGGTGGTAATATCACTTCTGGTTACACATACACTTGGTTCACGTCTGGAACTAATCAAGTCATTGGTACAGACTCCTCTGTTCAAGTTCCTGTTGGTGGTTATTACTTGGTGGTTGAAGATGACAACGGTTGTCAAGGTACTGATGAGGTA
>JAYYZE010000029.1:0-67007 GCA_036340235.1 Bacteroidota bacterium | reverse complement strand
GCTTGGAGAATGAAGATACCTGCTATTTTTCCACTTATTTTATTGGGCTTATTCATGGGGCCACTTTCCACCCTTTTTTTAGAAAAACAATGGATAAATCCTGAAAATATTTTTGCGGGTAATACCATGTATTACTTTGTTTCTCTTTCGGTAGGTATAATTCTTTTTGAAGGTGGACTAACATTGAAGTTTAAAGAAGTTAGGCAATTAGCTGGAGTAGTTAGAAACTTACTCATTTTTGGGCCTATTGTAATGGGAATTGGTGGGGCTGTCATAGCACATTATTTTTTAGGAATGGATTATCGCGTTGGACTATTATTTGGATCGCTAATAATAGTTACAGGCCCAACTGTAATTGCACCTATTCTTAGAAGCGTCAAGCCAAATAAAAACTTAAGTACCATATTGAAGTGGGAAGGCATCGTTATCGACCCTATTGGGGCTTTGGTGGCGGTTTTAATATATGAGTTATTCTTCGTATCAACCATGGGAGTTGGGGGGGAGCACTCAATGGGTCTTACTCAAGTGGCACTCCGAACGTTTTTTCTTACCGTTTGTGTGGGGTCATTTTTCGGTTTGTTTTCTGGTTGGGCATTGCACTATCTTTTGAAAAAAGAATTAATTCCGCACTTTCTAATAAACGTCATTTCGTTGGGTTTTGTCTTATTTGCCTTTGCTGGTGCCGATAGTTTACAAGCAGAATCAGGTTTGCTTTCGGTAACGGTCATGGGTATTTTGATGGCCAATATTAAAACGCCCAACATTGAACAGATTTTAGATTTTAAGGAGAGCTTGACAGTTATTTTGATTTCTGTTTTATTCATAATTCTGTCCTCTAATATTTCAATGAGCCAATTACAACTGTTGGAAATCAATTCACTATACATATTTCTTTTGGTTGTCTTTTTGTTAAGGCCATTAGTAGTATGGATTAGCGCTTGGAAATCTGAACTTAACTGGAAAGAAAAACTGTTCATAGCATGGATTGGCCCTAAAGGAATTGTCGCTGCTGCTGTTGCTTCATTATTTTCTTTGTATTTGATGTCTGATAAAATATCTTTGCCTCCTTCTTTACGTCAAGATGTAGAGCTATTAGTGCCTCTAACCTTTATGGTTATTCTAGGAACGGTTACTCTCAATGGATTAAGCGCAAAGTTAGTCGCCAGATTATTAGGTCTCATTCAAGAGCAACAAAATGGTGTTATCATAGTAGGAGCCAACGAAGGATCTATCAGCATAGCTTCTTATCTAGAAAAAAATAACATTCCCACTACACTATATGATCTTTCTAAAGAGAATATCAGAAATGCCAAAACAGCTGGATTACAAGTTATAGAAGGTAACATTCTGTCGGATGAGCTTGATGGCTTAGAAGATAATGCTTGTCAACTGATCGCGCTAACGTCTAGTAACGATGTCAATATTATTGCATGTCGGAAATTTAACTCCATCTTTGGGGATAAAAACGTTTTTAGACTGGTTACTGCCAACGAAATAACCCTTCAATCGCTTTCTAGGCCAGAAGATATACTGTTCTCAAAAGATACTGACTATATAAAGCTAATCGAGCTGATCAGAAAATACCCTAATTTGAATGAAGTTGAGATTAGCTCAACCAATCATTTTCAGTCTCTATTAAAATCAAACAATGATGACTTTATACCAGTTCTCATCAACAGAAAGAATAATTTGATTTTTATAAACGTGAATTTTGAGTATCAATTTCAAGAAGGAGATAAGCTGGCCTATGTTGGGATTTAAATTAAGTATATTTAGTACCTAATTCAAAGATATGAAACACACAGCGCTTACCGACTTACACATCAAGCTGGGGGCTAAAATGGTACCTTTTGCTGGTTATTACATGCCTTTACAATACGATGGTTTGATTAAAGAACACCTTACTGTTAGAAAAGGTGTAGGAGTTTTTGATGTTTCTCACATGGGTGAGCTATTTGTAGAAGGTCCTCGTGCACTTGACTTAGTTCAAAAAGTTACATCAAATGACGCCAGTAAATTGAACGATGGTCAGGTACAGTACTCATGTATGCCTAATTTAGAGGGTGGTATCGTTGATGATTTATTAGTCTATCGCTTTAATGCTGAAAAGTATATGTTAGTAGTCAATGCGTCAAACATAGAAAAAGATGATGCATGGATACGATCCTTTAATACCTTCTGCGCCAATGTAAGCAACTTATCTGATCATTATTCCTTGTTGGCCGTTCAGGGGCCAAAATCAATAGACGGACTTCAAAAACTAACCAATATCGATTTGTTAAGTATGACCTATTACACTTTTGAGGTGGGCGAATTTGCTGGAGTGAAAGACGTCATTATATCAGCTACGGGATACACTGGCTCAGGTGGGTTTGAAATTTATTTTAAAAATGAATATGCAATTACTATTTGGGATGCCATTTTTGAATCTGCTAATGATATTGGAGTCAAACCTATTGGACTTGCAGCTAGAAATACACTTCGGCTAGAAATGGGTTTTTGCTTGTACGGAAATGATATTGATGAAACTACTTCGCCAATAGAAGCTGGTTTAGGTTGGATAAGCAAGTTTAACATCCCTTTTAATAACAGTGATGATTTACTAATTCAAAAAAACAAGGGAGTCAATAAAAAACGAGTTGGCTTTGAACTATTAGAAAAGGGTATTCCTCGTAATGATTATGAGATAGTAGATGATAATGATAACTTTATTGGTCGAGTCACATCAGGAACCATGTCCCCATCACTTAACAAGGCCATAGGCATGGGCTATGTACATATCGATTTCGCCAATCTGAACACCGAGTTTTTTATTAAAATACGTCATAAAAATATAAAAGCCAAAGTCGTCAGCTTACCATTTTACAAACAATAACAAAGCATGAAGTTTAACATAAAAGTCTGTCTTTCACCATCTCTTTTTCCGGTTTATTCGGATAAGAATAGCATAGTGGTAGTGGTAGATGTTTTAAGAGCCACATCGGCTATATGCACTGCATTTGATTTAGGTGTTCAATCCATAGTGCCTGTCTCTATGATTGAAGATGCCTTAGATTACAAAGGAAAAAAAAATCATTTGTTGGCTGCTGAGCGAAACGGTAGTATTGTAAGTGGTTTTGACATAGGAAATTCGCCTACAAACTATCGAACAATCGATTTTAATGGAAAAACACTGGTTCTTACCACCACAAATGGTACTAAAGCCATTAATATTGCCAAAGATAATCACGAGGTAGTGATAGGCTCATTTTTGAACATTAAGGCCATTACCGATTTTCTTAAAATTAAACAGAGAGATGTGATTATACTTTGTGCAGGTTGGAGAGATGACTTTTGTTTAGAAGATACCATTTTTGCAGGTGCTTTAACAGACAGCTTGATGAAAACTAAACAATTTTATTACGAAAACGACTCCACGATAAACGCCTTATTGCTCTACGAAAATTCCAAAGATAATTTGTACAATTTCTTATCGAATTCTCAGCACAGAAGACGCCTTCAGCATCTTGGAATAGACAAGGACGTTTACTATTGTCTTGAGCATAATAAAACGTCTGTCGTTCCTATTTACTTAGATGGACGACTTATTCCCTTGTATGTCTAAAAAACTACTCATACCAATCTTTGTTTTATATATCTTAAGTGCCATAGGTAATTGGTTTTTTTTTGCTCATAAGAAAATACATAAAATGGCGGTGTTTATTCTGCCTTAAAGTATGAATGACTTTTTCCTAAGGCACATTGATTTGCTGGAAACATTTTCAGTTAATGCTGATAAGAGAAGGTATTCTGCATGTATAGATTCGGGCCAACTTGATATGAGCCAATGGCAGGTAAACTAGTTTATTTAAAATAGTAAGAAAAGCCAACTGAAAAGTTAAAACCTGAACCAGATGTTATTCGCTTTGTTTCTCTTTCTCCCATATCAGCATAGCTCAAAATAGGGTGGGGCGTTTCCTCTGTTGTGCTAATCTCAGTGTTGTTTAAATAGTAGTTTAGTTGAGGCTCTAGAGTGAAATTTCCAGCTAAAAAAGCACAGAAGCCTAAACCAAAGTTAATGGTAGTTGCGGTGTAATCAGTAGTTGTTGATATTGAGCTGAGTGCAGACTTTGCTTCCTCGTTACCGAATGCATATCGAAAAGAACCATCCAGATAAATAGCGTTTCCTTTTCTAAGTTTGAAGTTATACCTTGCGAAAGGGGCGACACTTATCATAGATTTGGAAATGGTTACGTCGTTCTCTGCTGACGCATATAATAGGAAGTAAAGCTCGTTGTAGTGATTTTCGTAGTTAAGCCCATATTCACTTACGTTTGGTAAATCCTCAAACCATAGACCCATCAAACTATCAGCTAAACTAGCGTTTTCTAACTTTGAATCGGCATTGGTTTTAAATACGCTAGATTCATTTTCAAACCCAAAACCTATTCCTAACATGAATTGATCTGCTATAAAATAACCCCCTTTCAGATTTATATTGACTTCGGTCAGCTTATCTTGATCGAGTTGGTAGGAATAAGGAAAGAGAAAAGCTAGATTTAAGCTGTCGGTTTCGTTGACTAGGGTATCGCTAAATCCTGTAAAGACAACATCTAATTTGTTTTCAGAATTACTACTTGAACTAAAGCTAATGTTGTTAGTTGAGGCACCAATGTACCATTGGCCTTTATCAAATTGAGAATAAACTTGAGTGCTGTAGGTAATCAGCATTAAAAGAATGATCTTTTTCATACTACTGTATTTTTTGGCTAATATAGTTAAGAATTATTGATTTAACATTACTGGCATGACTAGCATGAGAATTTCTTCATTTTCCTCTACACCATCTTGTGGAATAATTATACCAGCCCTGTTAGAGGAACTCATTTCCAAATTGACTTGTTCTGACTCAAGATTACTTATCATCTCTAATAGGAAACGGGAGTTGAAGCCTATTTCAATATCCTCTCCAGCATACTGACAGTTCAAGCGTTCAAATGCTTCGTTTGAAAAGTCTAAATCTTCAGATGAAATTTGTAATTCAGAACCCGCGATTTTTAAGCGAATTTGATGAGTCGATTTACTAGCAAAAATACCCACTCTACGAATGGAATTGTAAAACTCAATTCTGTCAATGGTCAACACGTTAGGGTTTTCTTTGGGAATAACTGCTTCATAGTTAGGATATTTTCCATCAATCAGCCTACAAACAAGTTCAATATCATCAAATTTGAAGTAAGCATTGGTTTCGTTGTATTCAATAATTACTTGTCCTTCACTTAGTAAAGTGTTTTTTAGAAGGGTTAATGGTTTTTTTGGCAATATAAAAGATACGGTTTGTTCAGCTTTTGTATCGACTCTCTTGTATTTGACAAGCTTATGGGCATCAGTAGCAACAAAAGTACATCCGTCTGAAGAAAGTTCACAAAACACACCTGACATGATAGGTCTTAATTCATCATTTCCAGTTGCAAAAAGAGTCTTGTTGATGGCCGATGAAAGCACATGGGAAGGCATACTTGTTTGGGACGAAGAATCCATAGATGGTAAGCTTGGAAACTCAGCACCATTTTGGCCAGCAAGTTTGAACTTGCCATTTTCAGAGCTTATTTCAATGCCATATGACGATTCGTCAATCAAAAAAGTGAGTGGTTGATCGGAAAATGTTTTAAGGGTGTCAATGAGAAGTTTCGCAGGTATTGCTATGTGACCGTCGTTATCGGCTTGTGCGTTCTTTACCTTTGTCTTCATTGTTGTTTCTAGATCTGAAGCAGAAATAGTAAGTGTATTATCAGAAATTTCAAAAAGAAAATTATCTAAAATCGGAAGGGTGTTGGTGGTATTTAATACGCCACTAATGCTTTGTAAGTGTTTTAACAGCTGGGCGCTTGAAACAATAAACTTCATATTCAGTGTTTAAAAAACATTAAAGAGAGCAAATATAATTGATTTCCTTTCTTGGCAAGGGTAAATTATTAACTACTTTTCAACACTAAAATTCGGTGCTCTCAATAGGATTTTGTCAAATACATAGAACTGTATCAAAATGAAATCGTCATTCAATTGAGCGTATAGTCTGTCGGTATCATAGGTTTCTTCTTTATCGTTGAGTTCTTTGTAGTTGATGCGGTCAAGTTCTTTGTGATAACATTTTAAAATAACTGATTGATTATCGATTTTTTGAACTTCAATGGTGTAAAATGGTTTTGAGTTGAGTATAGAGTCTTTGAGCGAAAAATCATTCATGAAGCCCTCACAGTTTACTTGCTTGAAAAGATTGAAATATTTGACTCCATTTTTGGCAGAGATGCTTTTTGTTTCATTGTTCTTTGTAAGAAAAAATTGATTGGCCACACGTTCTATTCGAAAGGATGACAGTGAATCTTCATGATTGATAACCTTGACGGATTTTAGCTCGTTATTGGAAATACTAAATATTGTTCTATCTCGCCACAAATCAGAACTTATGACGGTGCCGTCTATATTGTAGCGGGGTGCTAAAAAACCATTAAAGCCAGGTAAGTACACAACAAATGCCCTGTTCGAATTTTCCATAAGCATGTAGCTGCCAATCATGTCCTTCGACTCGCCACCCACGAAGTAGGTTTTAAATGCTTCTTTTTCGTTTTTAGTAAATATTTCTACTTTGACTGATGAGGTGGCCAAGTTCTTTACGATTTTATCATGTAAACTATTACTTACAGGATGTTTTACCCTTAAGTTTTTGATTGTACTTAACAGGTATTTCAAAGCGTCTTTTCGTATGGGATACTTTTCTTCCACTAGCCATTCGCTTTTAACTTTGTTAAGAGTAACCGTATGGTTGTATTTATCAGCAAAAAATACTTTGGTAATGGAGGCTGTGTCTTCCACAGAAAAATCACTTAATGCCTGGTCAAAAGTGTTTTTTTTAGATTGATACCTTGTGGCAATGAAGATTAGTAATAAAAAACCAAAGAATAAGGCTAATTTTTTCATCCAAATTTTCGTTTTCTAATTTGTAAAATCAATGTAATTGATAAACTGACTAAAAAAATAGGAATGATAAGATTTATCAATTGCCATCTTAACTTGTTTTCAACAGCTTCTTTTTTATTCAATAAGCGTAAGCTAATTTCTTTTGATCGAATATCTATCAATCCCTCATTTCCTAGCATGTAATTTAATGCGTTGATTATAAGCTGTTTGTTGCCGTTATATTGAGTTTTGCTATAATGGTTGTAGCCTAAAGGATATGCTTGATTGGATGAATTGACATGATTTTTAATAATGTCACCATCACCAATTACAATCATTTTGTTACTGTTACTCTTTGTTTTTACTGCAAAATTATCGCCTGAAGGTGCAAGTCTATTTTTAAAAACTGATTCAAATTCTCCCTCGAGAAGATAAGCTAAGGGGATTTTACCATTATTGTACTGATCTAGTGAGGGTTCTTGTTGTAAAATATTTAAACTTACTCTGTGTGGTGCTTTAGGGAGTTTGGAGTATGGAGATGAAAAAAGCAGTGGTGTTTTTTTGACATTGGCTACACGAATGGTATCCATTGAGCTAGCAAACATACTCTTTATGCCGTCAATGTTTTTTACAATAGTATGCTTATTTTTGGGAATAACAATGGGAGAATAGAGCCAAGGCAGTAGCTGTTGCTGCGGTATATCGCCTTGATAGCCAACCACAACGGGGATTTTATCAGATTGAAAATCCATTATCAAATCGTAGTTTATTCGAACACCGTATCTGAACAACATATCTGATAGATTCAAATCATTTGGAATGGCCATGGTGTATGAACGTTTACCTTTTAAGCTGTCCATATCCATTACGACACCATCAATTAACCACAATGTTTTGCCACCATTCATTATGAATTGATCAATTAAAAATTTGTCCACTTCAGAAAACGAACGACTAGGTTTAGCAATTATCAATGCTTTGTATCGATTTAATCGATTTAATTGCTTTTCAAGAGAAGGGCCTTGATTTGAATACACTTCATAATCTCTAATGTTGATGTGTTCTACCTGAAAATATTCTGACAACGAGCCACGATTATTCCCAAGAGAGTGATGTATATCGGCCGTTTGTAGTTCGTCAAGTTCATTGTGTCCTTGTAGAAAAGCAATTTTTGGTTTGTAATCTTTGGTCAGTTTGAACAGAGCATTTGTAAATTCGAATTCGGCATTTTCTATGGAGTTATTCAATACCGTTTGAGGGTCAGTACCAATTTGGTTTTGAAGAAGGTTTAAAGAGATACTTTTGCCTTTGTAAAAAATTATTGCACCTGGAAAAATAAGTTGTTCGCTATTACTATTTTTACCTTGGATTTGAAGATTGGTAGCTTCTAAACCGTTTTCTGATAGTTCTCTATAAAGCTGTTTTTTTTCGGTGTCGGTGTTTAATTCATTCGGATTGATAAATTCGTATTCAATAAACTGACTTAGGTTTCTGTATTCTTCAAGTAAATCTATAGTAGTGTTTTTTAGTCTGATAAAACCAGCTGGCAAATCGCCATCTAAATATACTTTGATGTAGGTGATGTCATCTAAAGATGTAAGTAATTTCTTTGTAGTTGGATTTATGGAGTATTTTTTCTCTTCAGTTAAATCAAATCGAAAGTAGAAGAAATAAGCGGTTAAATTAATTGAAATAATCAGTAATATATTTATGAAAAGATTCTTTTTATGGTGTTTTTTCATTTATTTTTCTCTTATTACAAAAATAGTAGATTGCAAAAAAATGACAATAAGCGATACGAAATAAATGATATCTCTACTGTCAATCACACCTTTGCTTAGACTACGGTAATGGTAGTCTGCACCAATGTTTTCAATAAAAAGTTGAACAAAACCATGACTAAATCCTCTTGCCAAAAGATCAAACCCAAAATAAAACATTGAACAAATAAGTATGGCAATTAATAGTGATACTATTTGATTACTTGTTGTAGATGATGCAAAAAGACCTATAGAAACAAACATAGCAGACAATAAAATAAGACCAAGATACGAGCTAATTGTTCCAGCAATATCGATATTTCCTAAAGGATCTGATAAAAAGAAAATACTAACAACATATATTATAGATGGGACTATAGCAAAAAATACAATTGCGACAGCTGAAAGATACTTTGCTAACACCATTTTTTGTGTAGAAATGGGTAAGGTTTTTAAGATTTCAATTGTCCCATCTTTGTAATCATCAGAAAACAAGCGCATGCACAATGCTGGAATAAAAACTACAAAAAGAAATGGAGATAGAGTAAAAAGACCATCCATTTGGGCGAAACCAGAATCTATGATGTTTAAATCGCTTGGGTATAACCACATTAAACCGCCATTTGCAAAAAGAAAAGACAAAATAATAATTGTTCCTGAAGGATGACTAAAAAACGAAGTGATTTCTTTTTTTATGAGTGGTAACATTTGACAAATTTATAAAATCTCTCTCACGCTCCAAGCGAGAGGTTTGTTAACAAATAGTGGCTTCACTTTCTTCCAGTTTTCTTTGAAAAATGTTGAATTTCGGTATTTATCAAGGTGCTTTTTGGACAACCAAGTGCTGTAAGTGAGAAAAATTTGATTGGCATGAATGTCTGCTAATAAATCAACAGAGATACATCCATCAAAGTCAACAATTTGTTTGTTAATTTTTTCAAAAAGACGTATGAATTCGTCTCTTTTCATGGGGTCTATTTCTAGCTTAACTATGCGTTTAATCATGAAATTCAACACGGATAGTATCGTTAATATCAAGCCCCATTAATGAGGCGGCATTTCCCATGTTCATGGAAATAGTCAAATGTCCAGTTGAGTTAAATAAAGCCACGGCATCGCCTAATGGCACATCATTAAATTTTCTTTGAATCGTATTAATAATATAATGTTCATTTCTTCCAAAATGAATTGTATAACGTCTGTTTTTGGCAACATCTAAAAATAAACGTTTTTCAATATTTACAATGACATTTCCGTAGTGATCAATATGTGTGATTGCTCCGCGAATTGTGTCTTTGTCATTTGAGGCACTTAGCTTGGAGCGTTTTTCAAAAAAATCCTCTTTAATTGACCCAATGAGTTCCATGGTTCCACCACGTGCTAAGTGACAGGCTGCTTTAACGAAGACATCCTTCATTGGAAAGTTTTCATTGTCAGACTCATGAGATTCAGTAATTTGAATAATCTTATCTGGTTTAACATCCAGCAACAATGAAAAAATACCATTATCGGCTGCAATAAAGTAATGATCATCGGCATAAACTACAAGATGCCCCCTGTCGCTATTGACAATGTCATTGACACCTATTATATGTATTGTTTTAGGTGGAAATTCTTTGTAAACATTTTTCATAACAAAGGCCGCACTAGCTATGTTGAAAGTGGGTATTTGGTGACTAATATCCACTATTTTTACATTGTCAAGTTGCCTAATTATGGAGGCCTTTATAGCACTTACATAATGATCTGTTAAACCTAAATCAGTTGTGAGTGTAATGATTGACATAAAATTGAAGAATTATTAGTGAAAAATCTAGCAAATGTTGTTATTTTTGTCAGCTCAAAAGTAAGTAATATTTTGATGATTCGTAATTTAAATTGATGGGCGAAAAAGTAATTGAATTAGGTGGCGTCAACCCCATTGATATTTATGGTACCAATAATAAAAAGCTTGCTTTTATATTAAGTTTTTTTACGAAAATAAAAGTTGTTGCACGTGGAAATTCTCTTAAAGTGATAGGAGAGAATGCTGATATTGACAATTTCGAATTAAAGTTTAAAAACATGCTTGCCCATTTTATCAAATATCAACGTCTTACAAATAGTAACATCGAACGAATTATACTTAATCATAAGCTTGTTTTGGAAGGAAATGATGATGTGTTAGTGCATGGTACAAGTGGAAAAAGTATCAAAGCACAAACAGCCAATCAACGTAAAATGGTAGATGCTGCACTAAAAAACGACATGTTATTCGCAGTGGGTCCTGCCGGCACAGGTAAAACATACACTGCTGTAGCTATTGCAGTGAAAGCGCTCAAAAACAAGGAGGTAAAGCGTATTATACTATCTAGACCTGCCGTAGAGGCTGGAGAGAATTTAGGATTTTTGCCAGGCGATTTAAAAGAAAAAATTGATCCGTATTTACAGCCATTGTATGATGCTCTAAGGGATATGATACCAGCTGAAAAACTCAAAGAACACATAGAAAATAAAGTCATTGAAATAGCTCCGCTAGCGTTCATGAGAGGGCGCACCCTTGATAAGGCATTTGTTATATTGGATGAATCTCAAAATGCTACGCGACAGCAAATGAAAATGTTTTTGACAAGAATGGGTAAATCTGCTAAATTTATTATTACAGGAGATAAAACACAGGTTGATCTTCCAAATAAACAACCGTCCGGCTTGTTGCACGCCTTGGCAGTTTTGAAAGGAGTCAAGGGCATTGAGATTATAAAACTAGACGATAAAGACGTGATAAGACATGAGTTAGTACGAAAAATAATAAAGGCTTATAAACAAAACGATAATAATAATGAGTAATGTAATAATTGAAACCAATTTTAATTTTCCAAATCAAACATATCTTTACAAAGGAAAAGTAAGGGATGTTTATTCAATTGGCGAACATCAATTAGTGATGGTTGCTTCAGATAGGATATCAGCTTTTGATCACGTATTACCGCAAGGTATTCCTTACAAGGGACAAGTGTTGAATCAAATAGCTGCTAAATTTTTGGATGCTACTTCTGATATAGTTCCTAATTGGAAAGTTGCCAGTCCTGATCCATCGGTAACTGTTGGTAAAAAATGTCAGCCATACATGGTTGAAATGGTAATCAGAGGGTATTTGACTGGACATGCCTGGCGAGAGTATAGAGATGGTAAAAGAAGCTTATGTGGTGTTTCAATGCCTGATGGCATGCTTGAAAACCAAAAATTTGACCAGCCTATAATTACTCCAACTACCAAAGCCGAAGTTGGCCATGATGAAGATATTTCAAAAGAAGACATCTTAGCTCAAGGGTTGGTTTCAGAAGCTGAATACATACAATTAGAAAAATACACCAGAGCTCTTTTTGAAAGAGGTACTCAAATGGCAAACGAAAAAGGACTTATTTTAGTAGACACCAAATACGAATTTGGTAAAGATGAAAATGGCGTAATAACGCTTATTGATGAAATTCATACACCAGATTCGTCAAGGTATTTTTACATGGAAGGCTATGAGGAAAAACTTAATGCTGGTTTACCTCAAAAACAACTTTCCAAGGAGTTCGTAAGGCAGTGGCTTATTGAAAATGGATTTCAAGGAAAGGATGGTCAAAGCATCCCTGAAATGAGTCTAGAATTTTGTCAATCAGTTTCTGAAAGATACATTGAATTGTTTGAGCATATTACCGGCGATGCATTTGTCAAAGAGGATGTTAATGATGTCCTCTCAAGGGTTGAAATGAATATTCTAAGTTATTTGAAATAAAAAAAAGTCTCGCTTGGGACTTTTTTTAGTAAATAGGATATGAAATATTTATTGATGTTTTGATAACTGCATCAGGAATGGATGTGTTGACAGAAATTGATGAAAAACTTACATTTTTTTATAAAAAATTGAAGTATTTATAAGTCTTTCCGATGCCAAAAATGAATACTTTGCTTGACGACATAAGAAAAATTGAAACTATTATTCAAAATGAAAAAAACAAGAATCATAAACAAGGTTGAAGTCAAAGAATTGAATCAGCCAATAGAACTGAAAGTTATAACTAAATGCCCCTCAAAGTGGATTCTTATTGATGAAGAAACAGGCCAGGTTTACAGAGGGACCGAAAATCCTAATTTGGGCAAAATGTGGCAATTAATTCAACCTACAAAGTAGCTCGTTTTCCAAAAATTGATGAGCCAAGGCGAATCATATTACTACCTTGATCAATAGCGATTTCGTAGTCTCCACTCATACCCATTGACAATATAGTAATCTGCGGATTTATGGTGTTTAGTTGGTCAAACACGGACTTTAAATACTTAAATTCTGACTGAATCTCTAGAATGTTATTGGTGTTGGTGGCCATTCCCATAATTCCAACTATTTTAACATGTGGAAGTGGCATGGAATTTAAATAGAATAACTCGTCTTTTGAAAGGCCGTATTTACTGTCTTCTTTAGCAACTTTTAATTGAAGTAAACAGCAAATTGTTCTGTTATTTTGTTGCGCTCTTTTATTTATTTCTAGCATTAACTTTTTGGAATCTACTGTTTGTATCAATGACACAAAAGGAGCAATGTATTTAACCTTATTTGTTTGTAAATGACCAATCATGTGCCATTGGATATTATTGGGAAGTAAAGCGGCTTTTTCTACTAATTCCTGAACTTTATTTTCTCCAAAAATACGTTGACCTGCTTCATAGGCTTGTCTAATCTGGTCGGAGCTTTTTGTTTTGGAAACAGCTACTAGAGATACATTTGATGGAATATTGTCTATTATCTTTAAAAGACGATGGTTAATACTCATTAGCTTTCCAAATCGTAAATTAACAAGCCACTTCTTAGCTTTGGTTGAATATAGGTGCTTTTTGGTGGCATTGTTTTATCTTCATTAGCCACTGCCATAACTTGTTGAAAGTTAATGGGCTTTAAAATAAAGGCAACAGCGTAGTCCTGACGGTCAATTGTTTCTTGAATTGATGTTAAAGATACGCTTCCTTCAATAAAGGAAATTCGTTTGTTTGTCCGTAAATTGGTAATATTTAAAATGGGTTTTAGAATGGTGTTATTTAGTATCACTGGATCTAGTTTTTCTACTGGGTCGTTGCGGTTTACGGTATTATCGTTTAAAAGTAGTGAGTACCATTGTCCATGGCAATACATTGATAGTTCATCTTCAAGAGTTGGCTGATGAATGGAGTTCATTGCTTTAACTATAAATCGCTTACTTACTTTGGAAATAAATTCGCTTGGTGATAGGCCGTTAAGGTCTTTTACCAGACGGTTGAAGTTCAAAAAACGAATTTGATCTTCACCAATTAGATAGCTCATGCAATGAGCTTTTCTTTGCTTGTTTTTTGTAGTATTTTCTTGGTAAAGAAGGGCCGATGAAGCAAACCGATGATGCCCATCAGCAATATAAATAGTCTCAACTTCCGAAAAAGCGTTACTTATTTTATCTATATCTTCTTTGTTGTTTACCAACCACAAACTGTGTTTGTCTCGATCCGTGGTACTGAACTCGTATTCTGCTCTTCGCTTTATATATTCTTCAATAATATTATCAATTACAGAGTGGTTTGGATAGCCTAGTAAGACCGGTTCGGCATTGAAACCAGTAACCGATAAGTAATCTTTAAAAAGAATTTCTCTCTTTTTTATTGTTTGTTCGTGTATTTTTATTGTTTTGTTCAAATAATCTTCCACGCTGGCTGCACCTACAATTCCAGTAAAAGCAAAGCCATTGTCATTAATTTTCTGATAAATGTAAAACGTCTTTTGAAGATCTCTTTTCAAAACACCTTTTTTGATGAAGCTTATGAATTTAGATTTTATAAGTTTGAATTTCTCAACACCGTTTGCTTGTATTTTAGCATTTGCGTCCGGTTTAATGATATGTAAAAAAGTGTACGGATTGTTAGCAAGTTTATCTCTAAGGCATTCTTTGCTGTAAGTAATATAAGAGCGACTGGCAACAAGAGATGCTTTGTCTCTTGTGGGGCGAATTGCTTTGAATGGAGCTATGTTTGCCATCGCATTATTTTACATTACCAATTATTCGAAATGAGAAATGATTTTATCAGCTAATTCTTTTCCGATTCTGTTTTGTGCTTCGTTCGTAGCAGCACCTATGTGAGGGGTTAGCGAAACGTTTTGAAGCATCAATAGTTTGATGCTAGGTGTGGGTTCATTGTCAAACACATCGAGCCCTGCAGCCATTACTTTTCCTTTTTCAATGGCTTTTATGAGTGCCTCTTCGTCGATAACACCACCACGTGCCGCGTTGATGATTCCAACTCTGTCTTTCATCATTTTTATTTCTTTTTCACCAATAACGGCTTTATCTGAGAGTTTTGGAATGTGAAGTGTTATAAAATCGCTATTTTGAAGAACCGTTTCTATGCTAGATGTTTTTAGGTAAAAGCTTAGCTTTTGTCCATCAAAGAAGGTTAATTCAATCTCTTTGTCTTTTATAAACTTATCATTTACTATTACCTCCATGCCAAGTCCAATGGCACGCTTTGCTACTTCCTGACCTATACGACCAAAACCAATGATTCCCAATTTTTTACCTTTTAGCTCTTGCCCTTTAGCGTAGGCTTTTTTGAGATCTTTAAATTTAGTATCACCTTCAAGAGGCATCTGTCGATTTGAGTCATATACGAAACGGACAAGGTTGAACAGATGTGCAAAAACTAATTCGGCAACCGACTCCGAAGACGCAGCGGGAGTATTTATTACCCCTATGCCTTTACTTTCGGCATAGTCCACATCTATGTTATCCATGCCCACTCCACCACGACCAATAAGTTGTAAGTTTGGGCAAGCGTCAATAAGTTCTTTCCTTACTTTGGTGGCTGAACGAACCAACAACACACTAATTTGTTTTTCGTTGATGACATTTGGTAATTGTTCTTGTGCTACTTTTTGAGTAATTACTTCAAAACCTGCAGATTCCAAAGTATCTATACCTAGCTGAGAAATGCCATCGTTAGCGAGTACTGTTTTCATAATTATTTATTGTTCTAGTTCGGTCATAATTTCAACTAATGCGTGCACACTTTCTAGTGGCATTGCATTGTACATAGATGCCCTGTAGCCTCCCACAGAGCGATGGCCTTTTAGACCACTAATTCCTTCTTCCAAGCAACGTTTGTTGAATGTGTCTTCCAATAATTGTTCTTTTAGCAAAAATGTAGCATTCATGTTGGACCGATCTCCTGCAGCTGCGCTACCTTCGAAAATGGCGCTTTTGTCAATACAGTTATAGATTAGATTTGCTTTTTCAATATTTCTTTTTTCAACCCAGTCTATGCCTCCATTCTTTTTTAGCCATCTTAGGGTAAGCATGCTAACATAAATGGAAAAAACAGGTGGCGTATTAAACATGCTACCTTTGTCAATGTGCGTTTGGTAATCTAACATTGTTGGAATCTGCCTATTTGTATGCCCCAGTATTTCATCTCTAACAATAACTAAAGTAGTACCAGCAGGACCTAAATTTTTTTGAGCGCCTGCATAAATCAGGTCGAAATCGGAGACATTAATTTTTCTGCTAAAAATATCAGATGACATATCGCATACCACCAATGAGTCAGTTGCTGGAAAGTCTTTTATTTGGGTGCCATAAATGGTATTGTTGGAAGTGCAATGAAAGTAGTCGATGTCGCTAGGAATAGTGTAGTCCTTGGGAATGTAGCTGTAATTTTTATCTTTAGAGCTTGCCACAACAATAGTATCTCCAAACAGTTTTGCTTCTTTAATGGCTTTTGAAGACCATGAGCCAGTGTCAAGATAGGCAGCTTTTCCATTAATGGTCATCAAATTGTTGGCCACCATTAAAAACTCCATTCTGGCACCACCTTGCAAAAAAAGGACTGAGTATCCTTCAGGAATTGCTAACAGTTCTTTTACTAATTCAATGGCTTCATCCATCACAGTAACAAAATCTTTGCTACGATGAGAAATTTCTATAAGTGATAAATCAAGGTTATTGAAATTAAGAATAGAGGAGGCTGCTTCTCTGAAAACTTCTTGTGGCAATATGCAAGGCCCGGCGCTGAAATTATGCATGATTACTTTTGTAATATGGTAAGGTGCAAAAATGAGTATTTTTTATCATTCTGAAAACAATCCTTTATCAATTTTTTTGATTTTTGGCAGAGTGACTTTAAACGGATTCTCTACATTTTCTTTAAACTTGAAAGAGCCATTGATAAGTTCAAATGCGTTAATACTTCCGTCGGGAACGTAATAATCGTAAAGCCCTTCAAAATTGTCATCAATTGGAATAAGTTTAGGGAAGAATATAGATTGTTTTTTTTCGGAAAAGCGAACTGATACGGCAGCATCTTCCTTATATTCTAAAATAAAACGATGAAGTCTTTGTTTTTTGTACCTAAATATGGGAGCACCGAAAACAATTGTTTTAGATATTGATAACACATCCATTATTTTTTTGTTACTACGTTCGTTATGACCATCCCAACCTAGCAATAAGTAGTATGTTTTTTTTCCTCTTTTAAAGCTTGACATATGATAATATAGAGCACCTATCCACTGGTTATCTGTGAGTTTAAGTGAATTTGAATTTTTGACTTCGCCTTGAATTGGATCTAATCTTTTCACTTGATAGTTGCCTTTGGAATCGTAATATTGAACAATGGCGTAATAATTGTAAATACCGTTTTCAAGAGGTGTGTACCAGTTTATTATTCGTAGTTTTTTATTCTTGCTAGTAAGAATTGGTACATATAATTTTAGAGAGTCGAAAGGAAATTTCATTGATTTAGGATGATCAATAACTTCATCCCATAGATTTAAAAAGTCGTCATGTGCTTGTCGTTTTTCAATATCATTTTGGCCATTAGCCAATAAAGGTGCTACCTCAAGTAACCGACGTTCGTAATCTAAAAAGTTAATTTTTTGTGAAAAGACATTGTTTGATAAAAAAGTACACGCTAGTAACAGCTTTAAGAGAAAGGGTACTTTTAGGTAAAACATTATTGATTATGAATGAAGAAAATCTTTTTTGTCAAGCAATTCACTTTCTGACTCAACGTTATCTTCATCAGCTACACAACAATCAACAGGGCATACAGCAGCGCACTGTGGTTCTTCATGGAAACCCATGCATTCTGTGCATTTGTCGGTTACTATATAGTAAACGTCAAAGTCTTTGGGATCTTGCGGAGCATTAGCATCGTATTCACCACCACTTTTTGGGGAAATCATACCATTAAGAGTTGTCCCATCAGAAAAATGCCACTCCATGCCACCTTCATATATAGCATTGTTCGGACATTCTGGCTCACAAGCCCCACAGTTGATGCATTCGTCAGTAATTTTTATTGCCATTTTTTTTAAAAAAAAGTTAATGGTTAATTTTGTGGTACAAATATAGCAAGAAAAGATGATTGAAAACAGAATTAATTGCGTTGCAGAGATAGTACAGCGTTTAGCAACTAGTGAAGAGGAATATTGGGAAAAAGCAATTAGACAGTCATGCATAGATAATCCTTGGTTCACGGACGAAAATATTAGACACGCTATGTTGGCACATGCCCAACAGCTAAACCCCCAAATGCGACAACACTGTCTTGCCAATTATTCCTTTGTGCAAAATAAACAAAAAACAGTGTCAATTATAATGGCGGGTAATATTCCAATGGTGGGTTTGCATGATTTGCTGTGTGTCTTTATTTCTGGCCATATTGCACAGGTAAAGCTATCGTCTAAAGATCGTTTTCTAATACCAATAATTATTGATTTGATAAAGGAGGCTGATTCAACGTACGCCCATCAATTCAAGTTTGTTGAAAAAATAAACAAGCCTTTCGATGCAGTAATAGCTACTGGTAGTAATCATTCATTTAGTCAGTTTCAAACCTATTTTAAGGGCTATCCCAATTTGTTGAGGAAAAGTAGAACATCAGTTGCCATACTAGATGGTAGCGAACGTTTAGATCAACTTAAAGCATTAGCAAAAGACGTATTCATGTATTTTGGTTTGGGATGTAGAAGTGTTACTAAAATATTTGTTCCCATAAACTACAAATTTGATAACTTATTTGAAGCGTTTTTTGATTACAAGGATATAATAAATCACCACAAATACGCTAATAATTATGATTATCACAAAGCCATGTATTTGTTAGCCAATCATTCTTTTTTAGATAACGGTTTTTTATTGGTAAAGGAAGATAGTTCATGGCATTCGCCTGTAAGTGTTTTACACTATGAATCATACGAAAGTTATGATGAAATATTAAAAAACATAGACGAAAACGACTCACATATACAATGCGTAGTAAGCAGTCACCACCTGCAATTTGGCCGGACTCAATTTCCTAAATTTTATGAATTTGCCGATGGCGTTGATACCCTTTCGTTTTTGGAAAGGATTTAGTTCGCTTTTTCGTAGGCGCCGATATCTGGCATACCATCCCTAGCTTCTCCTTCTATATCTACGCTAAATGGTGTTACAATTCCAGCGTCTACTGCTGCTGATTCGTCAGATAGGTAGAGATTTCCCTCATTGACATCTTCAAAAATGGTCATTTGATTATCTATTTTCAAACTACTTTCTTGATTGTATTTAGTGATAGACGAATCTAATCCTAGTTGAAGTAAACAATTTTCGAAAAAATAATTGAAATTACCCGAGGGGTTACTTTGCAGTTCGAGTTCATGGTCTAAATTTCCATCGATGATGCAGTTGGTAAAGTTTGCTCTATTCAAATCTCTGATTTGAATATTTCCATTAACATCTTCGTAATAGTTGTTTATAAGAATTGATGGTGTGTTTCTTGCGCCGTAAGGGTAGAAGTTAGCAAAAGTACAATGTGTAAATTCATAGTCGCCACCAATGTTTAAAACCAAGGCGTAGCGACCACAATTTTTTATAACGTTATTGTGTCCTACAACCTGACTTCCCTGAGCAAATAGCCCAATGTCACTCATATTTTCAATAATGGTATTGCTAATAGAAAGAGTGGGGTTGGTGGAATTACCAAGAGTATCCACTTTTATACCTACTGTGGCATTTCTTATGATGGCATAGTTAATGGAATTATTTGTGCTTCCTTGGGTCATCCATATTTGGCTCCACTGACCAGGGGCATCGGCATACCATTGTTCTAATCGATCACCTTGAAAAACCACTTCATTGCCTAACTCTCCATTGACGATGAGCGTTCCGCCATCGTTGGAAGAACCGTAAATTGGATTTCCAACAATAATACCAGAATTTGCGTGAAAATAAAGTTTAGTTCCTTCTTCAATAGTAAGGGTAGCATTAGGCTCAACTATAACATAGCCGTAAATAACGTGAGGTAAGTCATTTGTCCAAGTGGTATTATCTTTAATTGAAAAATAGGAAAAGTTGACTGTGTCTTTCTCGCCAATGAATAGATTTTCTTGAGGGGTGTAGAAATGCGCATTTCGACCATACGCCACTAGTTCAACAGACTGTTTTGTATTGTTAGTTGTAAATTCCAGCTGATTAGTTACCAAAAACGGCAAATTGGCATTATTGGGATTGATGGTGACTTCAACAAAAACGAACATACTGTCTTCAGAGGCGATTTTTAAATTTTGACTATTTTCTAAGGGCTGACCGTCAATGTTAATTCGATACAAATTGTTGTTGGGGTTGTTATTGACTAGCCGTATATTTTCTACTGTTAGAGGGTTTGAATTACGATTATAAACTAAAAACTTTTGAGTAGCACTTCCTACACTAGCGAAAATAGTATCGAATAAAATTGAATCATTGGAAAAGGATAATAGACCAGGGCCGCTATCCTCAAAAAACTCTTTTTTGCATGCGGAGAAGGTAATAACAAAAAAAACTATGATAGCTAGATTTCTTACAAACATACTATGTACAAATATAGAATAAACGTTCAATGCAACTCAATTAGTATTTAATTTAAATCCTGAGTTTGTCAGTTTAGTTTAAGTGATTATATTTGCAATCCAAATTATTTAAAAATGAAGAAAGATATTCATCCGGAAAATTACAGATTAGTCGTCATGCAGGACATTTCCACTGGTTTTTCTATTTTGACTAAATCCACGGCTAACTCTAAAGACTCAGTCAAGTGGGAAGATGGTAATGAATATCCATTGATAAAAATGGAAATTTCATCTGATTCTCATCCTTACTATACAGGTAAAATGAAATTAGTTGATACGGCTGGTAGAATTGATAAATTCAAAAATAAGTACGCAAAGAAACAATAGATTTTTCACTAATCATCATAATAAAAACCCATTCAATTGAATGGGTTTTTTTGTTATGTGTTTTATTAAATTTCAGGTGCACCATCCAGAATTTCTTGACTAGCAAACGATTTAAACTTCTCAAAATTTGAGTTAAATGCTATTGCCAACTCTTTTGCTTTAGCATCGTATGCTGTTGTGTCGCTCCAAGTGTTTCTAGGATTTAAAATCTCATAAGGAACCCCATCGCATTCAGTAGGAATGTGTAGCTTAAATAATGGTTGCCTACGATACTCAACTTGCTCTAGTTTTCCATCTAAAGCGGCATTTATCAATGCACGAGTATTTTTCAAGCTTATGCGTTTACCAACACCATACTGTCCGCCTGTCCAACCAGTATTAATTAACCAAACATTTACTTTGTTTGTGATCATTTTTTCACCTAAAAGTTCAGCGTACTTAGTAGGGTGTAATGGAAGAAAGGGCTCACCAAAGCATGCCGAAAAAGTAGTACTAGGTTCCGTTATTCCTTCTTCAGTACCAGCTACTTTAGCCGTGTAGCCAGAAATGAAATGGTACATGGCTTGTCCAGTGCTTAGCTTTGAAATAGGAGGTAACACACCGAAAGCATCGCAGGTTAAGAAAAATATATTTTTCGGTGATGAACCAATCGATGGGATTTTAATGTTAGAAATATAATTAATGGGGTAACTGACTCGTGTATTTTCAGTGATACTTCCATCTTCAAAGTCAACTATGTTGGTATTTTTCTTGAAAATAACGTTTTCTAATAGCGCCCCAGCTTTAATTGCCGCAAAAATATCGGGTTCTTTTTCTTCCGAAAGGTCAATACATTTGGCATAACAACCACCTTCAAAGTTAAAAACCGTGTTGTCACTCCATCCGTGCTCGTCGTCACCTATAAGTTGTCTATCAGGATCGGCAGAAAGGGTTGTTTTTCCTGTTCCTGAAAGGCCAAAAAATACGGCTGTGTCATTCTCTTTTCCAACATTGGCTGAGCAATGCATTGATAAGATATTCTTTTCATGTGGGAGTATAAAATTCAGGACTGAGAAAATCCCTTTTTTAATTTCCCCAGTATAGCCTGTTCCGCCAATTAATATTACCTTTTCGCTAAAGTTTATAATGGCAAAGTTGTGTTGACGGGTACCATCAACTTCAGGATTTGCCATGAAGGATGGCACATTTATGATAGACCAATCAGGATTGAAATTTTCCAACTCCTCTATTGTTGGTCTTAGAAACATATTGTGAACAAACAAATTAGACCAAGGATATTCATTAACAACACGAATGTTTAGACGATGAGTTTCGTCAGCACAAGCATAGACGTCTCTAACAAAAAGAGTTTTGTCTGAAATATAGTCAACTACTTTTTGGTATAGTTTTTTAAAATGTTCTTGACTGAAAGGGATATTAACATCTCCCCACCAAATGGTGTCCTCAGTTAGACTGTCCTTAACAATAAATCTATCTTTTGGTGAACGGCCGGTAAACTCACCAGTGTTAACAGCCATAGCCCCAAAACTACTGAGTTTGGCATTGTATTTTTTAACACTAATGGCAGTGAGTTCTTTAGAGGATAAGTTCCAGTGGAGGGTGGTGTTTGAAATTCCCAAATCGTAAAGAGATTTGAATTTTTCAATATTCATATAATAGTTAGTAATGATTATTAAGCAAAGGTATAAGATAATTTTACTGTGTAGTTATTTTTTCATTTTTTTTTGCTGCCACTAAACTTCAAGAGACTAAATCTAGTCAATTAGTTCAAGTCAAATTATATATATTCGCCAAAAATACATATCATTTATATGAAACAAATTTTTATTGCTGGAGCTGGTCTTTCTTCGGCGTCACTAATTGAGTATTTATTGAAGCAATCAACTATATATGATTGGAAAGTGATAGTTGGTGATTATGACATTTCCCTTGCTCAACAGCGTATCAATGGACACCAAAACGGCCAAGCTATTTCTTTTGATGTCTTTGATCAAGAACAGCGTAACGATGCCATTAGACAAGCTGATATTGTTATTTCTATGTTACCAGCAAGTATGCATATAATACTAGCTGAAGATTGCGTTATTCAAGCAGTGGATATGGTAACAGCATCCTATGTTTCTGATGACATTGCCGCATTAAATGAAAGGGCCATTGAAAAAGGGGTTATCTTGTTAAATGAAACCGGTCTTGACCCTGGAATTGACCATATGTCAGCAAAAAAAGTGATTGACGAAATTCAGTCCAAAGGTGGTAAGTTGAATTTGTTTAAATCATTTTGTGGGGGCTTAGTTTCCAAAAAATACGATACCAACCCTTGGAACTATAAATTTACATGGAACCCTAGAAATGTAGTGTTAGCAGGCCAACAAACGGCTCAATTCAAACGAAATGGTATGCTTAAATACATTCCTTACAACAAGCTTTTTTCAAGACTAGAAGATGTTTATGTAGATGGAGAAGGTCATTTTGAAAGCTACGCTAACAGAGATTCATTAAGTTACAAATACCTATATGGACTAGACGATACACCAACTATATTGCGTGGTACACTCCGACGTCCAGGCTTTTGCAAGGCCTGGGATGTATTTGTTCAACTGGGCATGACGGATGATTCATTTGAAATGCACAATCTCGATGAAATGACTTGGCGAGATTTTACTAATTCTTTTTTAATTTATGACAACATAAAAACAGTAGAAGAAAAACTCCAAACCTACTTGTCACTTGACGATAAAATTTTAGAAAAGTTAGTTTGGTTGGGTATTTTTTCAGATGATAAAATAGGACTTTCAAAAGGAAGTCCAGCACATATTCTTCAGCATTTACTACAATCAAAATGGTCGCTTGAGAAAGGGGATAAAGATGTGATTGTGATGCAACATATTTTCGAATACATTTTAGATGGAAAACTGTACAGATTGACTTCCTCACTGGTAGTAGAAGGAAAGGATACTATTAATACGGCCATGAGTATGACGGTTGGTTTGCCCGTTGCTATTGCCACTGAATTAATACTTAATAAGAAAATATCCTTGAAAGGAGTTCAAATTCCGGTTCATTCCGAAATTTATACACCTATACTTGAAAAACTTAAAGCCTATGGCATTGATTTTCATGAAAAAATCATTAACCAGTCGTAATAGGGCGTTTATTTTTTAATAAAGGCACGAATTAAGAAAACGATGACGCTCAATTCAATGAGGATTAGTAAGTAATGGATTAAATAAACTTGTTCTTGCTTATCTGACATTGATAGTAAATGTTCTGTCATTTTGTAAAAACCGTAAGATAGGGCCATTCCAACAAGGTAGCCAAATTGTTTGGCGATATCTATTTTTGTAAGGTTAGCTTCTTCTTTAAACACCAAGGTTTCGGCACGGACTAAGTACGAGCCAAACATAAACGTCAGCTGATACCCAATGTATGTCATCAGTGCTATTTGATAACTGTAGGAAAAAATTAGAAAAAGTATCAACATTATCAGCACTATTATTTCGACTAATAGTGAAATTCTAAAAAAGTAAGTAGCGTTTAAAATTTTATTGTAGAATTTGGCAACGACTAGTACACCCAATGCAAGTGCCATACCACCTAAAGAGTACACGCTGGGCTCTAAGGGTTCGTAAATGGTAAAAACACAACCGATAGAAACTCCTAAAAAAAATGAATTCAACCATTTGTAAATAATAAAGTTATTTACGCTTAATTTAGTTTCGTCTAAGGCCATTAGTAATAGCAGTTTCTTCTTACTTCAGAAATATGTTTTGCCAAACGCAGTACTTGGCGAGTGTAGCCATATTCGTTATCATACCAAATGTAAAGAACAAAGGATTTTCCATCTTTGGAAATTTGAGTAGCTGGACTATCATAAATGGCTGGGCAACTGTCTCCTACGATATCTGATGATACCAGCTCGTTGTTTACCGAAAAGCGTATTTGTTCAACAAGTTTTGAGTCTGTAGCTGCTTTTCGCATTAGTGTGTCAATCTCCTCTAAAGTGACTTTTTGTTTTATGGTGATGTTTAATATTGCCAATGAGCCATTGGGTGTTGGCACACGAATAGCGCTTGAAGTCAACTTACCTTCCATTGATGGGATGGCTTTGGTGACTGCTTTTCCAGCCCCGGTTTCAGTAATGACCATATTTAGTGCAGCAGCTCGACCTCTACGGTATTTGCTGTGCATGTTGTCAACCAAGTTTTGGTCGTTGGTATAAGCATGAATGGTTTCAATATGTCCTTTTTCTACGCCCCATTTCTCTTCAACAACATCCAATATAGGCGTAATGGCATTGGTCGTGCAAGATGCTGCAGAAAAAAGATCATTTTTGGCAATATCTATGAGGTGATTTACGCCAAAAACGATGTTTGGCACACCCTTGGCAGGGGCGGTGAGAAGAACCTTTGAAACACCATTGGATTTGAGATGCAAGCTAAGACTTTCTTGGTCTCTAAAAACGCCTGTATTATCAATGACAAGGGCATTATTAATATCGTATTCACTATAATTAATTTCATCTGGACGATTAGCGGCTATCATTTTAACAACCCGACCATTTATAATCAGTGCTTTTTGCTCATAATCGACCGAAATGTTGGCCTTAAATTCTCCATGAACGGAGTCTGTACGCAATAAAGCAGCTCGCTTGCTAAGGTTTTCGTTTGAATTATTTCTTGTAACAATAGCTCTCAATCGTAACTGATCACCAGCACCATCCTGAATAATTAATTCCCTTGCCACTAGTCGTCCAATACGTCCAAAGCCGTATAACACCACATCTTTGGGCTTAAGGTTGTTGGCATCGCCATTTAAAAATGAAGATAGTTTGTCGGTAACAAAGTCACGCATACTATTATCAGAGGTGTTTTGAGTCACCCATTCAAAGGCCAATTTCCCAAGATCTATTTTGGCATTTTTGATGTTAAGGGCTAAAATTTCTCTTGCAATGGGCAGTGTTTCCTTAGTTGTAATATTTTGTTGAACAAACTTTTTTGCGTAGTCGTGAAGGTTTAAAATTTCACTGACACTCAAGTCAGTCATTCGATTTCTAAACATCACTAATTCGGTGGAATGATCCAAAACCAGGGCATTTACTATGTTCGATAGTTCAGCCGACGCTCTTTCTTTTTGAATCCAGTTTTTTAGTTCGGAGTTGTAGTTTTCTAAGGTCATAACAAACGTAAAAGTTCAAAATTAAGTTTGGGCAAATTTACATTTTTGAGGATAACAGGCTAACAATATGTAGCATTAATTTATTTTGATTAAAAAGTTCTGATTCTTTCATTAAATTTGAACTATGAAATGGTCTTTTTCAAAATACCAAGGTGCTGGCAATGATTTCATAATTTTCGACAATAGAACATTGAAATTAAATGCCCTTTCTTTTCAAGTAATAAGCGATTTATGTAATCGGCGGACAGGAATAGGTGCCGATGGAGTAATTTTATTGAACCCCTCGCACGATTACGATTTTGAAATGCGTTACTATAATGCTGATGGTAAGTTAGGATCCATGTGTGGTAATGGAGCACGTTGTATAGTTGATTTTGCCAAACAGTTGGGAATCTTCGAAAACCAATGTGTATTTAAAACCTCTGATGGCCTGCATCGTGCCCAATGGTCAAATAATGAGGTGGTTTTAGAAATGGCCAATGTCAGTCACTTAGAGAAGGCGGGAGGATTTTTTTTCCTTGACACTGGTTCGCCACATTACGTAAAATGGGTCAACGATCTTGACACAATGGATGTAAGACAGTGTGGACGAGAAATTCGTTATAATGAACGTTTTGAGCGAGAGGGTACCAACGTCAATTTTATTTCTTTAAAAGGGGATGGATTGAAATTAAGAACATACGAACGAGGGGTGGAAGATGAAACCTTATCTTGTGGAACTGGAGCAGTTGCTAGCGCTATAGTCGCAAATGCTAGTGGTCGACTGGCATCCGATGATATAATTGTCCACACTCTTGGCGGTGAGCTAAGAGTTACTTTCAACAAAAAAGACATTTATTCAGATGTGTTTTTAAGTGGTCCTTACGAACGTGTATTTGATGGGGAAATCAATATATTTGATTAAATGAGTTTCTATAAACGACTTACAAAATGACGCTTAGACTGATATTAGCAATGGTTGTTAGTATTTTGTTTGCATGTTCAGAGCGAGTAGAACCCTATGTGGAATACCTCAATCATCACGATACAGTGGCATACGTTGGCATAGAAAGTTGCATGGTTTGTCACTACGATATTTACCAAAGCTACATACAAACGGGCATGGGACAGTCTATGTCTTTGGCAACTCCTCACAACAGTGAAGCTCATATTAACGAAGGTTCTATTTTATTAGACACCTTTAGTAATTTTTCTTATGTTCCATTTTGGCATGATAGTGTGCTAAAGATAAAAGAGATTTACGGTAACAATCAACGCACAGAGGTGGTCGATTACATTGTCGGCTCTGGTCATCACACCAATTCTCATTTGTGGAACGAAAACGGCTACGTTCATCAAATGCCTTTTACATATTACACCCAAAAGGGTCATTTAGATTTTCCTCCCGGATATGAAAACGGCTATAATAGTCGTTTTTCTAGAGAAATAGGACTTGAATGTATGTCTTGTCACAACGCAATGCCCGATTTTGTAATGGGCTCTTCCAACAAGTATAATGAGGTGCCACATGGCATTGACTGCGAGCGATGTCATGGACCAGGTGAAGTTCACGTTCAGCGTATGCTTGCTGGACAAACCGTTGACACCTCTATACACATTGATTATTCCATAGTTAACCCCAAAAAATTGTCGCTGGAAGCCCAGTTTCAGATATGCATGCGCTGTCATTTGCAGGGAAACACTGTCTTGGAAGAGGGAAAAAGCTTTTTTGATTTTAAACCAGGTATGGAACTATCTGAAATTATGTCGATTTTTGTACCTCGTTACGAAGATGACAATGCTTTTATAATGGCTTCACACGTCGATCGATTAAAACAAAGCGCTTGTTTTAATAATTCCGAAATGAATTGTACAAGCTGTCACAACCCCCATCACTCTGTGCAAAAAGAAAGTCCCAATTATTTTAATGACAAATGTTTGTCGTGCCACGATGTGTGTAAAGAAGAAAAGCGTGAAAATAACGACTGTGTCTCTTGCCATATGCCTAGTTCCAGCACCATTGACATACCACATGTCACTATTCACGATCATAAAATAGGCATTCATTTGAAAACAGACAGTCTTATTGAAAAAGGGGAGTTTGTTGGCTTAGAGGCCATCAACAACAACAACCCATCAAAGCTGACCAGAGCCAGGGCTTACCTTTATCAATACGAAAAGTTTGACGCTCAGTCCTTTTTGCTCGATTCGGCCAACGCTCTTTTAGAAAACATGGATTTGTCCGAGGCTTTCCAAGAGAAAATTCACCTGTTTTATCTCAAAGAAGACTATCGTGGAGTCATCAATGTTAGTCAGTCCCTCACGCAGATATTGGAAAAATTAAAGCAATCATCCTATTCAAATACACATGCTTGGACCTCTTACCGTATTGCCTACAGTTTCGAACAGTTAGCATCCAGCATGGCCTTGTCATTCTATCAAAATGCGGTCGATTTAGCACCATATGTTATTACGTTTAGAATGAAACTAGCCAATTATTATTCCAAAAACAGGCAATTCGCACAAGCAGAAAAGCACTACCGCTGGGTGATAAACGAATTTCCCAAAAACGAAAACGCCTGGTGTAATCTCGGTTATGCCATGGTACAGCAAAATGAACCAGAACAGGGCATACAATGCTACGATAAAGCCTTAGCACTCAACCCTCGCCATGTTCAATCCCTTCTTAACAAAGCAAGTTTACTCTTATTCAAGGGTCAAATTAAACAAGGAAGAGTATATTTGAACCGCGTTTTAGAAATACAACCTGAAAACAAAAAAGTTCAAGATCTAATGACGTTGAATTAATGGCGAGAAAAAAAAGTTTTTTGTTTAAATTTTTTTGGAGTTTAGTAGGGGTATTGATGCTTAGTGGTATCATCACCGCTTCGGTACTTTACAATAGAATATATTACCCCAACGTATCTCTTTACACTGACAAAGAAACCTTTATTGATATTCCCACCGGTGCTAGTTTTGAAATGGTCTTGCAACTATTATCAGATCAAGGCATTATTGATAATCCTGCTTCTTTCATTTGGATATCTGAACGCAAGCGCTACAACGATCTTTCGGTTAAATCTGGCCGTTATTTGCTGAAAGATGGCATGAGTAACAACGACTTGGTAAACCTATTACGATCTGGTCGTCAAACCCCCATCAGTGTGGTGTTCAACAACTTGAGAACCAAAGAAGAATTTGCCGGCAAAATTGCCCAACAACTAGAAATAGATTCTTTAGAGTTGTTACAGGCCATGTTAGATACGGCATTTTTGGAAGAAAGTAAGTTAAGTCCATACACCGTATCATCATTGTTTATTCCCAATACTTACGAATTTTATTGGAACACGCCTGTGGAACGCTTTTTGTCACGAATGGTGGCCGAACACCATCACTTTTGGAACGATAAACGAAGAGCCCAAGCCAAAGCTCTAGGCTTAACATTGGCAGACGTGACCACTCTGGCTTCTGTTGTTGAAAAAGAATCCTTTAGGAAAGAAGAGCAAGCTACCATAGCTGGCTTATACTTAAATCGCCTTAAAAAGAATATGCGCCTTCAATCTGACCCAACAGTTATCTATGCTTTGGGTGACTTTTCCATACGCAGGGTGCTCAAAAAAGATTTAAAAATTGACTCACCTTACAATACCTATCGAAACAAGGGCTTACCCATAGGCCCTATATGTATGCCATCAATTCAAGCCATTGAATCGGTGTTGAATGCCGAAGCACACAACTATCTTTACATGTGTGCTAAAGCTGATTTTTCTGGATTTCATAGTTTTGCCGTTAAGGCGTCCGAACACTATGCCAATGCGGCTAAGTACAGAAAGGCATTAAATGAACGAAATATAAAACGCTAAAACAGATGAATATAAAATTTGGAACCGATGGTTGGAGAGCCATCATAGCTGAAGAATATACAGTAGATAATGTAGCAAGAGTTTGTGTGGCCGTTGCCAAGTGGCTTAACGACAAGTACCAACACCCCAAGGCAGTCGTGGGACACGATTGCCGTTTTGGTGGGGCCCTATTTGCTCAAACAACTGCCAAGGTATTACATCACATGGGTATTGAGGTCGTTATGGCCAATCAGTTTGTGACTACGCCCATGCTGTCGTTGGCGGTTTTAGAGCACCAGGCTCAAATTGGGATAGTGATTACCGCCAGTCACAACCCCCCTGAATACAATGGATACAAACTAAAGGGCCATTTTGGGGGGCCTTTGTTGCCTAAAGATATCCAAGCCGTGGAAGACCTTATCCCCGAAATACATGGATTGGATTTAAATGCATTGGGACTAGATGGTGTCCAACAAGCCGATTTTCATCAGCTATATCTTGATAAAGCGGCCCAACATTTTGATTTGGAGGCCATTCGCTCTTCCGATTTGCGATTGGGCTTTGATGCTATGTTTGGCGCTGGCAGAAAAGCCATTCCGTCACTGTTGCCTGATACCACCTTATTTCATTGTACTGACAATCCGGGCTTCAATGGCACTGCTCCTGAACCCATTCACCGAAATCTTAACGAATTTTCCAACTACATAAAGCAAAGTGGTGATATAGATTGTGGACTAGCCACCGATGGCGATGCCGATAGGATTGGGCTCTACAATGCCAAAGGACAATTCATAGATTCGCACCACATTATTCTTCTGCTCATTCATTATTTAGTAAAATACAAAGGCATGAAAGGTAAGGTGGTTTCCGCCTTTTCGTGCTCTGTCAAAGTGGCTAAGATGTGCGCCCATTATGGACTAGAACACCAAACGGTTAAAATTGGCTTTAAACATATCGCTGGCATTATGTTGGAAGAAGATTGCCTCTTGGGAGGGGAAGAGTCTGGTGGTATAGCTATCAAAGGTCACATTCCAGAAAGAGATGGCATATGGATGGGATTGGTCATTTGGGAATACATGGCCAAAACAGGAAAGAGCTTGGATGACCTTATTAAAGAGGTTTACGATATAGTAGGAGGCTTTGCTTTCGAACGCATCGATTTACACATCGACGAATCCAAAAAACAAAGTATCATGGCACGATGCCAAGATGGTGGCTACACCTCTTTTGGTGGAATGCCGGTAGTAAAAGTCGAAGACCTTGATGGCTATAAATTCTATTTTGATCAAGATAGCTGGGTGATGATACGTCCTTCTGGGACCGAGCCTGTCTTAAGAACTTACGCCGAGGCTGCCAACCAAGCTAAGTGCTTTGACATCTTAGAAAAAGTACATCAAGAACTTCTCAAGTAGCTAAAAGCAATCTCATAATTAGTTAACATAAAAAAACCGAGTAAATACTCGGTTTTTTTCATAAATATAGCTGTTATTTAGTGCTTTGAAAGGTAATCGGCCACGCCAGCAAAGTTTTCCTTCATAGCGTCTTTTCCTTTCTCCCAGTTAGCAGGGCACACTTCGCCTTCTTCTTCGTGGTGCTGTAAGGCATCCACCATTCGAAGTGCTTCGTCCACATTTCTACCTAATGGTAAGTTGTTGACGATTTGGTGCTGCACAATGCCCTCCTTATCGATAAGGAACAGGCCTCGGAAAGCAATCATTGGCCCGTCGGCTTCCAATTCATCATTTTCATTAATAAAATAGTCGCCAAACAAAATACCGAAGTTTTCAGTAATGGTTTTAGTTTGATCAGCGACTAGTGGATAGGTTACTCCCTTGATGCCGCCATTGTTTTTGTCTACTTGCAACCATCCCCAGTGTGATTCGGGAGTGTCTGTTGAGCAAGCCACCACTTCCACGCCTTTGGCTTTGAATTCGTCCAATTTAGCTTGAAATGCGTGTAATTCAGAAGGACAAACAAAGGTAAAATCCTTAGGGTAAAAGAAAAATATTACGTGTTTTTTTCCGATGAACTGATTCAAAGAAAAATTTTCTACTATATCGCCACCATTGACAACCGCCTTGGTGCTAAAACTGGGTGCTTTTTTTCCTACTAATACCATATTTATTCAGTGTTTGATTATTAATAATAATTGAGATGCAAAGATACTAAATATGCTGAACTATTGCTGGGCATTGGTCATTATAATTTCCTTGTGGCGAAAGCAATCGATGGTGTGGTCGTTGACCATACCTGCCGCTTGCATAAAGGCGTAACAAATGGTGCTTCCCACAAAAGTAAACCCTCTGTTTTTTAGGTCTTTGCTCATGGCGTGAGACTCATCACTAGTTGTTGGTAGGTCGTCAGAATGAGCATGGTAGTGGTGTATAGGTTTCCCGTTGGTAAATGACCAAATGTATTGGTTAAAACTGCCAACTTCGGATTGAATTTTCAAAAACGCTTGAGCGTTTGTTACTGTGGCTTTTATCTTTAGCCAATTTCGGATAATGGCCTTGTTTTGTAGGCAGTTGTGCATTTCTTGATGGCTCATGGCAGCTACTTTATGAACATCGAAATGATGAAAGACCTGTCGAAAAGCCTCTCGTTTATGAAGAATAATCTTCCAACTTAGCCCGGCTTGAAAAGTATCTAATACTAAGTATTCGAACCATCGCTTGTCATCATAGACAGCTACACCCCATTCTTCATCATGGTAGTGTATCATTAGGGCATCTTCGCCAGGCCATTGGCATCGTTTTTTCAAAATCGTGTGTGTTTTCTGCTATAAAAGTATTTAAAATTTTAAAAGCAGGGCTTTTATAACGATATTAGCCCAAAATACCTAACTATGTCAGATCAACAAATTATATTTTCCATGAATCGGGTCAGCAAGACCTTTCCCTCTAACAACAAACAAGTTTTAAAAGACATTCATCTGTCCTTCTTTTATGGTGCTAAAATTGGTATAATTGGACTCAACGGCTCTGGAAAGTCCACGCTCTTGAAAATCATAGCAGGCCTTGACAAGTCTTTTCAAGGCGACGTGCACTTTTCTAAAGACCACAGCATTGGCTATTTGGCACAGGAGCCTGAGATGGAAGATTCAAAAACTGTTATGGATGTGGTCAAAGAGGGTATGCAAGATGCCGTGGATTTGATTGCTGAATACAACGACATCAACGATCAATTTGGATTGCCTGAGGTTTATGAAAACCCAGATAAAATGGAAGCCCTCATGGCAAAACAAGGCGACCTACAAGATCGGATTGATGCTGCTGGTGCTTGGGACCTTGAGACAAAGCTTAACATTGCTATGGACGCCTTGCGCTGTCCGGATGGTGAAAAAGCAATTTCGGTACTGTCTGGAGGAGAAAAGCGGCGTGTGGCCCTATGTCGCCTATTGCTCAAAGAACCAGATATTTTGCTTTTGGATGAGCCCACAAACCACCTAGATGCTGAGTCAGTACAATGGCTAGAACAACATCTCCAGCACTACAAGGGCACGGTGATAGCTATTACTCACGACCGCTATTTTCTCGATAATGTGGCTGGCTGGATTTTGGAATTGGACAGGGGAGAAGGCATACCTTGGAAAGGGAATTATTCCTCCTGGTTGGATCAAAAATCCAAGCGACTGGCTCAAGAAGAAAAACAAGCCAGTAAACGACGAAAAACACTAGAAAGGGAATTGGAATGGGTGCGTATGTCTCCCAAAGGACGCCAATCTAAGTCCAAAGCCCGACTGAGTAATTATGATAAGTTGGTAAGTGAAGAGAATAAACAACAAGAAGATAAAATAGAATTATACATTCCTGCCGGTCCTCGTTTGGGGACAAACGTCATTGAAGCTAATGGGGTAAGCAAGGCCTTTGGCGATAAGCTTCTCTATGAGGACTTAAACTTCAAACTCCCTCCGGCAGGTATTGTAGGAATCATTGGTCCTAATGGTGCTGGAAAAACCACACTTTTTAGGATGATAATGGGACAAGAAAAAGCCGACTCAGGTCACTTTACAATTGGTAATACTGTAAAGGTTTCATACGTTGATCAGCAACACGCTAACATTAATCCAGAAAATACCATTTGGGAACAAGTTACTGGTGGTAATGAACTTTTGGAAGTGGGAGGCAAGAAAGTCAATTCTCGCTCATACGTAGCCAAATTTAATTTTCAGGGTTCGGATCAAAATAAAAAAGTAGGTGTCTTGTCAGGTGGAGAACGAAATCGGCTACATTTAGCTATGACCTTGCGTGAAGAAGGAAATGTCTTACTGTTAGATGAGCCTACAAACGATCTTGATGTCAACACTTTACGTGCTTTGGAAGAGGGCTTAGAGAATTTTGGTGGTTGTGCGGTTATCATTTCTCATGATCGATGGTTTCTCGATAGGGTTTGCACCCATATTTTAGCCTTTGAAGGAGATTCACAAGTATATTTCTTTGAAGGTGGCTATAGTGATTATGAAGAAAATAGAAAAAAACGCTTAGGAGATATTGGACCTAGCCGTATTAAGTACAAAAAACTAGTACGCTAGGATTTATTTGGCCAAAAAGATGGCCATCTGAGTAATGGGGAGTCGGAATTGGCTGTTACTATGAGGTAAATTCCTATTGGTAGTAAAATAGCATTGGCAGTCCACATTCCTTGCGTTACGGATATTTCTGCTTCTTTAACCATTTTTTCTGTGGTAACCGAAATGATGTGGAAAGCGATAAAAAATCCCACAGACACTATGACTGGCATTCCAAAACCTCCCTTTTTGATAATAGCTCCAAGTGGAGCCCCCAGTAGGAAAAAGACAATACAGGCAATGGCCATGGTGTATTTTCTGTGCCATTCTACTTCATGCTTAATGGCTATCTCCTGATGATACTTCATTTCTCTCTGATGGTTTCTAATAATCGATTTAATAAATTTTACATCATTTATGGCGCGTGTGTAGGCTTTTTGTTTGTTTAAAAGCACTGTGTTTGGTTGTTCTTTGTTCGAAAAGCTAGTTCGTTGAACTTTGGTTTTTTCTGAAAGTTGAGTAGCATAACGCTCTTTTTTTTGCGTGATTTTTTGGTTAATTGAGTCAATGGCATTAATGAGTTGTTTATTATTCATCATAGCATAGTGATTTCTGTACAAGTCTTCACTGCTTCGTTTCATCCCAAACTCAGAGAGGTCGAATCGTAAAATGTCTTCTTTAAAATTAGATCGTTGAAAAGGTTTGTTTGATTTGTCCAAGTCCATTTCATAGTAGCTATGCCCATTTTCTAAGGCAATGACAAAGTAACGTTCGTTTTCTGAAATATACATTTTTCCCTTTTCTGCTATTATGACTTTGTCGTTTCCTTTTTCTGAATTGTGGTCGTATATTAAGATTCCTTCAAGATCAACGCCATTTTCAAGTTTTTTATCAATTTTAATGCTGTAGCCACTCAGTTCATTGTAAAACATACCTTCTTTGATGTTCAAGGCCGGTTTTTGTTTTCGGATATCGTACAATAGTGATCCTGCTTTAAGATTGGCATAGGGCATGTAATAGTTGGAGAAAAGAAAAGAAGAACAGCTAACAAAAACAATAATAAAAAAGAGGGGAGTCATGGATTGTTTTAAAGAAATTCCTGCTGATTTTATAGCTAATAATTCACTTTTTTCGGCAATATTTCCGAAGGTCATGATGGATGATAATAGCACAGAAATGGGAAGAGCCATGGGAACAAATCGAGCGGCAGCATAAAATAATAACTTACCAACCTCAGTGATTTGGAGGCCTTTGCCAACAAGGTCATCAATGTATTTCCAAAGGAACTGCATTAACAACAAAAAGAGAGCTAAAAAAAAGGTAAAAATAAAAGGGCCAATGAAGGACTTTATGATAAATAAATTTAGCTTCTTCATTGAGATTCTCTTTAGGAACCAATGATACTCTTGAGGAGATCTATTTGGGTATCCCAAAGGTTTATAGCATCTTCTTTTTCTTCATCATCATCGGCAAAGTCAGTGACTATTAAGGAAACATCAGAGGTTAAATCGTCAATTTGTATTTTGAACTCAAAGTACTCATCTTCTGCAGAATCTAGCCACTTAAACCTAACGAATTGGCCTTTTTTCTTACTTACTAATTGAGCTTGTTGAGAACTGCCTTCCCAAGTAAAGGTGTAAATGCCTTCACGATCAATATTAACATCATCGGCAAACCACTCAGACAAACCGCTAATGGTACTAAGCCGTTCGAAAAGAATGTTGATGGAGGAATGTATAGGGTATTCTAAATGAAAAATCATAATCTATATAATTTTGCCTAATATATACATATTAATGAAATAAAATACGTTTTAGTATGTGTGCATTAAAAAAATAGTAGGTATTTTATGGATGTCAATATTTATACTCTTTAAATCTTTGGCTTTTGTGCGTACAATTTTTTCATTCTTTGATGTTAGGTTGGAAGCAATGGTGATGAACGTATTGGGTTGACAGCATTGGCTTAAATCGTTTATCAGGTGATTGTTTCGGAAAGGGGTTTCTATAAAAATTTGAGTTTGATTAGTTTTTTTTGAAAGATGTTCAAGCCATTGTATTTTTTTAATTCGTTCTTTTCTATCTTTTGGTAAGTAGCCATTAAAAGCAAATTGCTGTCCATTCATACCAGAAGCCATAAGTGCCAGCAAAATGGAAGATGGACCAACCAAAGGATGTACAGGGATACGTTTTTTGTGTGCTAATGCTACAATTTCGCCGCCAGGATCGGCCACCGCTGGGCATCCTGCTTCAGAAATTAAGCCTATATTTTCGCCTTTAAAGGCATTTTCAAGCATTGGATTTAACGCTTCTGATTGAGTGTGTTTGTTTAATACATAAAAATGTAAATCATCAATGTTGGATTCAAGGCCAGCTTTAATTAAAAATCGCCTAGCCGATCTTAGGTTTTCTACTATAAATGTTGTGCATGAGTTTATATGAAAGCTAAGATTGGATGGTAACACTGAGGAAACATCATTGTCACTAAGTGGGCAAGGAATGAGTACAAGTTTACCTTTTTCTGAATGCATTTGCAATCCTTTTACAGCCATCCAAGAGTAGCTTATAAACATTAACAAATCCATCCTCACCTCCGAAATATGGATCCGGAACGTCCTCATTGTTTTCTAGCATAAAACGAACCTTACTTTTGTGATTATCTGTTTTGGCAAGGCTTAGTACATTAATGTAGTTATTTTTATCCATCACGTATATGTAGTCAAATTGATCAAAATCATCAGTCGTTAGTTTCCTAGCTTTAAGCGATGAAAGATCAATCCCATACTTTTGAGCAGTTTTTATCATGCGATGATCTGGGGATTGACCAATGTGGTAGTCACTTGTGCCCGCTGAATCGATAGTGAAATCAGGTTCTATTTGCTTCATGATACCTTCAGCCATAGGAGATCGACAAATATTACCTAAACAGACAAATAATATCTTCATAGATTGAAGGAAGTCAGTGCTTTAGTTGAGGGTTAGTTTTTTCTCAATATCATTGACATAGGCTTTAAACTGCTTGTCGGTATCAATTAGATTATTTACCGTTTTGCAAGCGTGTAATACAGTGGCGTGATCTTTGTTTCCGCAGTGAATGCCAATATTTGCTAAAGAATTTTTAGTCAGCTGTTTGGAGAAATACATGGCTAGTTGTCTGGCTTGAACAATTTCTCGCTTTCGTGTTTTAGACTTCATCAATTCGATGGGTATATCAAAGTAGTCACAAACCACTTTTTGAATATAATCAATGGATATTTCTCTAGCAGTATTTTTCACAAATTTGTCAAGCATCTCTTTAGCTAACTCTATAGTAATTTCCTTTTTGTTTAGAGAAGACTGAGCTAAAAGCGAGATAAGAGCCCCTTCCAGTTCCCTAACATTGGTTGTGATAGAGTAGGCTATGTATTCAATAACGGCGTAAGGCATTTCAATACCGTCGTTGTAAAGTTTGTTTTTGAGGATAGCAATACGTGTTTCCAAATCAGGCGATTGAAGATCGGCCGATAAGCCCCATTTAAATCTAGAAAGCAAGCGTTGTTCAACGCCTTGCATATCAACGGGCGCCTTATCAGAGGTCAAAATAATTTGTTTTCCATTTTGATGTAGGTGGTTAAAAATATGGAAAAAAGCGTCTTGTGTTTTTTCTTTTCCTGAAAAGAATTGAACATCGTCAATAATCAGAACATCAATGGATTGATAAAAATGAATAAAATCATTTTTTTTGTTATCCATTATGGCGTCTACAAACTGGGTTTGGAATTTATCAGCTGTAACATACAGTACAGTTTTGTCTGGAAACAAGTTTTTCACCTCAATACCAATAGCGTTTGCTAAGTGAGTCTTTCCAAGTCCACCGTGACCATAAATCAGTAGTGGGTTAAACGATGTGCCACCTGGTTTTTGAGAAACAGCAAAACCCGCCGAACGAGCGAGTCGATTGCAATCTCCTTCGACAAAGGTGCTGAACGAAAAATTAGCATTTAGTTGTGGGTCAACTTGTATTTTTCTTAGACCAGGAATCACAAAAGGGTTGCGGATAGCAGTATCATTTATATTTATAGGCATGTGAATGGGCGAATTTTTTATGTTGCCTTTGCCTGTACTTGGTATTTTTGTAATGTATGGTTTAGTGTTTAGGTTGTTGTCCACCACAATACTATATTCCAACTTGCCTTCAGAACCTAGTTCTTTTTTTACAGTCTTTTTTAGTAAATCGATGTAGTGTTGCTCGAGCCACTCATAGAAAAATTGAGAAGGAACCTGAATGGTAAGTACATTTGACTTCAAGCGTACAGCTTTTATAGGTTCAAACCAAGTTTTATACGATTGTGGACTGACATTGTCTTTAATAATATCCAAGCAGTTTTTCCAAACAATCTCAAAAACTTTATCTTCTGTCATTTTACAATATATATTCGTATTCGTACTAAATTACCAGCTGTTAAAGCCATAGCTGATTGAATCGGCAAATTTGTTATTAAATTTTTTAAAAAAAAAACTAAAAGGGTATTGACTTTTATTTTTTTTATTTATAAATGCAAATTTCTTTGAAATCCTTATGTTATTTAATTGCTTCTCTAGCAGGAAACACACAAGCTGTAAATGTAAAATTTGAAATTTAAATATCAAACAAAATTTAACTATTTTTTATAATTAAAAAGTTTGGTTAAAAATGAGTATATTTAAAATCTAATTAAAAACCATAAAATCATGACTGACATTATTGTAATTTCCATTCTGGCTATTGTCTTACTGCCACTTACTTTTTTTATTGTTAAGCAACAAACTTCAGCTATTGTCGAGCGTTTTGGAAAATTTACTTCTATCAGACATTCTGGTCTTCAGTTAAAAATTCCCGTAATTGACCGCATCGCTGGTCGTCTTAGTTTAAAGATTCAACAGTTGGATGTAGTTGTGGAAACCAAGACCAAAGATGATGTTTTTGTTAAACTAAAAGTTTCTGTTCAATTTCAAGTGATAAAGGATAAAGTCTACGAGGCTTTTTATAAATTAGATTACCCCCATGATCAAATTACGTCTTACGTCTTTGACGTTATTCGTGCCGAAGTGCCAAAGATGAAGTTAGATGATGTGTTTGAAAAGAAAAACGATATTGCCATCGCCGTAAAGACGGAACTCAATGATGCAATGATTGAATACGGTTACGATATCATCAAAACACTAGTGACTGACATAGATCCTGATGCTCAGGTAAAAAATGCTATGAATCGAATAAATGCTGCTGAGCGCGAAAAAGTAGCCGCTCAATATGAAGGTGATGCGGCTAGAATTTTAATTGTTGAAAAAGCCAAGGCTGAGGCCGAAAGCAAGCGTTTGCAAGGTCAGGGTATAGCAGACCAAAGACGAGAAATTGCTAGGGGTCTTGAAGAATCCGTAGAAGTATTAAATAAAGTAGGCATAAACTCACAAGAAGCTTCGGCACTTATAGTAGTAACTCAACATTATGACACTCTTCAAGCCGTTGGAGCAGATACTAACAGTAATTTGATTTTATTACCAAACTCACCGCAGGCAGGTTCAGATATGCTCAACAACATGGTGGCATCATTTACAGCTAGTAATCAAATCGGTGAAGCGATGAGGAAACAAGACAAAAATAAAAATACTGATAAAGAAGAATAATGTTTTCATTTGAGACAAAAGTTCGTGTTCGCTACGCTGAAACGGATAAGATGGGCTATGTGTACTATGGTAATTATGCCACCTATTTCGAGGTAGCCAGAGTTGAAGCATTGAGAAAGTTAGGTTTCAATTACAAAGATATTGAGGATGGTGGTATTATGTTACCAGTTTTATCGTATTCTACGACGTTTTATAAACCTGCTTTTTATGATGATGAGCTGACCATCAAGCTAAATGTTAAAGAAATGCCAAGCACAAGAATCAATTTTTATTTTGAAACTTTTAATTCAGAAGGCCAACATTTGAATACTGCAGAAGTAACCTTAGTCTTTGTTGATATGAAAAAAAATAAACCGTGTCATCCTTCCCGAGCGTTTTTGGCTGCATTTGAAAACTATTTTAAAGATGAAAAAGTATCTGGCTGAGTTTGTAGAAACTTTTATCATGGTTTTTGCTGGTACTGGTACCATAATTATCAATGATGTTTATGGAAGTGTTGGGCATTTAGGTATTGGTCTAACCTTTGGATTGGGTTATGGCAGTTATCCACTCCACAGGATTTATTTCTGGTGCACATATCAACCCAGCTGTCAGTATCGCTTTTTGTATTAGTAAACGATTTAAAGCTAATAAAGTAATACCTTATATTTTAAGTCAATTTAGCGGTGCTATTTGTGCTAGTTTGTTACTTTCAGTAATGTTTCCTCAGCACGACTTACTTGGGGCTTCCTTGCCAGCAGGAAGTTGGGAGCAAAGTTTTGTCATGGAATTCATGCTAAGCTTTATTTTAATGTTTGTCATTCTCTTTATGTCCGAAGGCAGTAAAGAAGTGAAGACAATGACTGGTTTTGTTTTGGGTATGGTTGTGGCCTTTGGAGCCATATTTGCAGGACCTGTTTCGGGAGCTTCCATGAACCCGGCTCGATCGATGGCACCGGCACTTGTTTCTGGCTATTTTTCTCATTTATGGTTTTAACTTGTAGCCACTACTTTAGGTGCTGTTTATTCGGTTTTTGTGGCTCGTAGTGTTAGCCTTGAATAAAGTGAAAACCACCATGGTCATCTACTTTTAAAGTACCTTGCGCACCATTTTGGTTAATGTCAATTTGTTTTCTGGAAATAAATCGTTGTTTTTGAAATTTGGCGTATTCTTCACTGTTAAACTTAAAAATGATGGCTCCGTATGAACCAGAATTGTCTGCATCTGCATTTATGGAAATGTCGCCGTTATTACATATAGCATCTGTATTTACAGACTGTTGCGCCCTAATATAGTTTAGTGCCAACAGCATTAAAATACCGATAAAAATTACTCTAGTAATTAAAGGGTTAGAGACTGATTTAGTTGTAAAAAGACATGTATTGGGCAGAAAATAAATTTTTCATGAGTTTAAAATTTTAAAGATTAATAACTTCTACAAACAAAAGTCAACATAGCCATCAGTAAATTAATAATTCATTACTTAAAATTTAAGATTTATAAGTGGTTTATTAAGTATTTGTAAAGTGTTTTCATGCTTTCAATGTCTGCTTTGTGAACCTTTTCATCGGGTGAGTGTACATTATCTTCAGGAGCACCAACAAAACACCAATCAAAAGGGTAGGGAGATCGTTGTAGAGCATTGCCATCACTACCACCAGCATTCTCTACTTCTAATTGAAACGGAATGCCGCTTTGCTTAGCCAATTCAATAATTCGATTGACATAGCTTTTTCGCGGGATGCCACTATCACGCATGGAAATGGCAACGCCTTGACCATGCTTAACGCCTTTTGTTACCCAAGTGATATCTGAAATCAACGCTTGTTTGACACCAAATGTTTCATAAATGAACTTTGCCAAGTAGCCTACCGATCCTCCGCCGTGTTCTTCCCAAGCAGAAAAACAAATAATGCCATTTTCTAATGTTTCAGCCACTTTTAGTGCATTCCAAACGCCTAAACGGTTATCCATGTAGCTACATTGTAAATAGTCGTCAGTCTCTCTAAAATGGGGTTTGAACGTTAAGGATGTTCCTCTGTCAACGGTTCTGCCACCAATATGTAAACTTTTGTTTCCTTTTTCATCGGTTTTGTGAATAATCTTTTCCTGAACAACACCTTTACTGTCTTCACCAATAAGTGTGATTCCTTCTGTTGTAACAGGACCGCCAATTTTCACAATTTCATTGTCGTATTTGACAGTAAATCCAATGCTGTCCATGTGGGCAAAAATAGCGGTTCTGGGCTTTCCAAAAACCAAAACGATACAATTTTGAAAGCCATCACCATGATAAACAGTGGGTTCAACCGACCATGATTTCATATGTTCTTGCACGTAGTCTAATAAGAACTCAGAAAGGGCTTTTTCTTCTCCACAGGGAGCGTGTATGCTACATAAGGTTTTTAAAAGTTCCATTATATTTTTTTAATGTATTTTAGTTTAACTAAATGATTTAAGGCAAATATACTTTGTATTTTTTCAGACTGGCTTTTTCTGACACAAAATGTGAGTGTACATTCCAATTTAAAGTCTTGGCGTATCACTTCCAGTTCGTGCTCTTTTACTAACCTCATCACCTGGTTCATTTCAGAATATTTGAAGTAAACACTATACATATCTTTAATATAGCACAATTTAGTTTTTCCATTATCTAATGCATTGGAAGCTGCTACACGATAGGCGTTAATTAATCCATTAATCCCTAATTTAATGCCTCCAAAATAACGAACAACAATGACCAATGTGTTAGTGAGGTTTCTTGAAAGAATTTGTCCTAAAATAGGCTTTCCGGCGGTATTGGAAGGTTCGCCATCGTCATTATCACGTTGTGTCGACTGGTCTGGATGTAAAATGTATGCATAGCAATGGTGCCTGGCAGCGTATTCTTCTTTTTTAACTTCAGCAAGTCGTTGTTTAACATCCTCTTCGTTTTTTACTGGGAAGCAATAAGCCACAAATTTGCTGCCCTTGTCTTTGTAAAGCCCCTTAGAAAAGCTTGATAACTGTTGGTATGAATCGTCATATTTCATTAGGCAAATATCAAAATACAAATTGAAGTGATGGCCAATAAAACACCTAATAAATTGAGTTTTGATAATTGTTCCTTGTAATAGGCCCACCCAATCAAAGCCGATAAAACCACTACGCCAATGTTGAGAATTGGAAAGACTAGGCTGGACTGCATAGATTCTAAACTTCTCAAAACAAAGAAAATGCTGAAGTAGTTAGGTAATCCCAACAATATTCCTGCCAAGATATTTCTTAGAGATAGTACTTGCTTTTTAAACAAAAGAAGTAGCCCGCCAGTTGCAAATGCAACTAAAAAAACCGTGGTAGTAAAATAATCTTTTGATTGTGGACTGTCTAAGTATAAAAACTGAATGTGAGATAGCACTGTATCTAGTAATCCGGCACCTACAAAGAGAATAATAGCTAGGTAAATGGGACCAGAGTGTTGTTTATCCTTTTTGACCGTTAAGTAAACTGACAGCAGGGCGGTCACAATTCCTGTAATTTTTAAAAATGTCCACTGATCTCCTTGAAAAAGTAAGGCAGCTAAAACAGGTATGATTAATGACATTTTACTCGCTAACGAGCCAATGGTAACCCCTAATCGTTGGGTGGTTAATGCCATGATATTAAACATGACAATGAAAAATATCCCAAGCACAAAAGTAGGTAGAATCCAATCTGAAATAAAAACGGTTTCATAATTGTATCCCTTGTGTCCTATATATAATGATAACAAACCCGCACTGAGGTAGTTGAAAGTAATGGCTTGAAGGGTGTTTATTCGTCTTCTATCAAACTCTTTAAAAAACAAGAACAAAACAACAGTGAACAGTATGGATAAGCAAAGGTCAATCATAAATTGAAGTAATAGTTAAGTGTATCCTCAGTCATTTGTCTTGATTTTTTTATAAAACACTCAATTACAGGCGATTGAATTCCTTGTGCTAATCGTTTTGTAGAAGTGAAAATCCGAGCTTCATCCCAACAATTGGCATCAATAAATGCTTGAAGTGTATGTGCACCACCTTCCACCATTATAGATTGAATATCTCGCTTATGCAGTTCACTCATCAAAGAGTCTATAAAGGATGAAAAATTTACTTTTACATGAAAGTTGTCATTGAGTGTGTCGTTGATGATAAGCGTTTTTGCTTCCTTGTTAAAAATGGTAAATTGATTTTTGTTCAAAGAACACTTCTTGTCGATAACCAGACGAATGGGATTACTTCCTTTTACTTCTCTAACAGTTAGCATTGGATTATCTTTCAACACTGTATTTTTTCCAACTAGTATAGCTCTTTCTTCGCTTCGCCACTGATGAACCAGTTTTTTGGAATCTGAACCGGTTAACCAAAAGGGTTTGTTTTGATTTGAGGGTGCAATGAAACCATCTGCAGATTTTGCCCATTTTAGAATAATGAATGGTCTTTTTTTTTCGTGAAACGTAAAAAATCGTTTGTTTAATTGACGGCATTTGGTCTCTAACACTGATGTGACAACTTCAATTCCAGCTTTTTTTAATCGTTTTATTCCTAGGCCATTGACTTTTGAAAAGGTATCCAAGCTACCAATGACTACTTTTGGTATTTGATAATTGATGATTAAATCTGTACAAGGGGGTGTTTTGCCATGATGAACACATGGCTCCAAAGAAACATACAGGGTGGAATATCGTAAAAGTGATTTATCAGTAACACAGCTAATGGCATTGACTTCGGCATGGGCATGACCAAATTGTTCATGGTAACCTTTTCCGATAATGGTATTATCATGAACAATCACACAGCCAACCAGTGGATTAGGATAGGCCTTTGGAATTCCCTTTTTTGCCAATTCGATGCATAAATTCATGTAATTTTCGTTCGTCATCACGCACAAAAATAGTTAATTTGGTCAGATGAAATCAGCCAACGAATTACGACATCAATTCTATGTTGAACTATCAGTGCATTATGACAATAAAGAGCTAAAGGCACTATTCTTTTGGTGCGTAGAACATGTTTTTAAATGGAGCCGTTCTCAGTGTTTGCTACGAATGAACGATTTACTTCCTGAGTATCAAATCATTCAATTTCTGGACATTATTAATCGATTAAAAAAACACGAGCCTATACAATACATTGTTGGTGAAAGCGAATTTTGTGGAATGTCATTTCAGGTGAATCCAAGTTGTTTGATTCCTCGTCCTGAAACCGAAGAATTAGTCAATTGGATTCTTCAGTATGATTTTAATTCGGCACTTGATATTGGAACCGGTAGCGGTTGCATAGCCACTGCTTTAGCAAAACAAACTAAGGCAAAAATATCTGCACTGGACGTTTGTCAAGATGCCATTGAGCTAGCAAAAGCAAACGCGAAACTAAACCAAGCGCGTGTGACTTTTTTTGTTCATGATATTTTTGAACCTCTTTCGTTGGAAAGCAAATGGGACCTCATTGTAAGTAATCCACCCTATGTGATGGAAAGTGAACGAACAATGATGAGTAAAAACGTATTGGATTATGAACCTAAATTAGCCCTATTCGTTGATGACCATATTCCACTGATATTTTATGATCGTATAGTGCAATTGGCTAAAGAAAATTTGAATGATGATGGGCTTCTATTTTTTGAAATAAATGAACAAAAATCGATTGATGTAGCTAATTTGCTAGAGAATAATGACTTTTGTGATATCTTAATAAAAAACGATATGCAAGGCAAGAATAGAATGGTAAAAGCACAAAAGATGTCGTAAATTTAAACGTTAAATGGATGACAAAGAACGCATATTAAGTTTGAGAGAAACACTACGGCAACACAACCACAACTACTATGTTTTGGATAAGCCAACTATTAGTGATTTTGAATTCGATCAATTGCTCGAAGAGTTAATTCGCATAGAAGGCAATCGCCCAGATCTTTACGATGCTAACTCGCCAAGCCAGCGAGTAGGAGGAGAGTTGATAAAGACCTTTAAGTCCGTTCCTCACAAATATAGAATGTTATCCTTAGGAAATACCTATTCACCGCAGGAGCTGGTGGATTTTGATAAGCGTATTACAAAACTGGTAGAAACAAATATAGAGTACGTTTGCGAGCTAAAATACGATGGCGTATCTATCAGTTTAACTTATGAGAATGGTCAATTAGTAAAAGCATTGACACGAGGTAATGGTCTGAGAGGCGATGATGTGACCGCCAATGTGAAAACTATAAAAAGTATTCCATTGAAACTCACTGGTGACTACCCAAGTCGGTTTGAGATTAGAGGAGAAATATTTATGAGTCATCAAGGGTTTGAAAGCATGAATAAGGAACGCCAAAATCAGGGTTTAGAGTCTTTTGCAAATCCTAGAAATGCGGCCTCTGGGAGTTTAAAGATGCAAGATAGTAAGGAGGTGGCAAAGCGACCTTTGGATTGTTATTTATACTATTTGCTCGGTCAAGATCTACCTAGTAATAAGCACATCGAAAATTTGAAAGCTGCCAAAAGATGGGGCTTCAAAATACCTCAAGAAATTACCTTATGTTCTTCGATAAATCAAGTCATTGATTTTGTCACACAATGGGATGAAGGTAGGCAATATTTAACTTATGATATTGATGGAATTGTCGTTAAGGTAAACGATCTACAGCTACAAGATCAAATGGGCTTTACGGCAAAAAGTCCTCGATGGGCAATTGCATACAAATTTAAAGCGGAGCAAGTTAGTACAGCGCTGAAGAAAATAAGCTATCAGGTTGGAAGAACAGGTGCTATCACACCAGTTGCCAATTTAGAGCCAGTGTTACTTGCCGGAACAACAGTTAAACGAGCTTCTCTACACAATGAGGATCAAATATTAAAATTAGATATTAGGGTTGGCGATACTGTTTTTGTTGAAAAGGGTGGGGAAATAATCCCCAAAATCGTAGGCGTGGATGTAAAAAGTCGAGAGTTATTTTCTCAACCTACCATTTATCTTACCCACTGCCCAGAATGCCAAACTGAGTTACAAAGGAATGAAGGTGATGCCAAACATTATTGTCCAAACGAAATGGGATGCCCGCCTCAAATAAAAGGTAAGATTGAGCATTTTGTTAGTAAAAAAGCCATGGATATCGATAGTATTGGTCCAGAAACGATTGAATTATTTTACACTAATGAACTAGTGAATACTATTGCTGATCTCTATTCTTTAAAAAAAGAACAACTCCTCCCATTTAAAAAAGAAGGTGAAAAGTGGGTTACCAATATCATAGATGGATTGGAAGATTCTAAAAAAGTACCATTCGAACGCCTACTATTTGGATTGGGTATTCGCTTTGTGGGTGAAACAGTGTCGAAGGTTTTAGTCAAAGAATTTCATACTATTGACCAGCTTATGGTAGCTAGTAAAGAACAATTGGAAAATGTCAACGAAATAGGTGAAAAAATTGCCGAGAGCGTAGTTCTCTATTTTGAAAACCCTGAAAATGTTCGGTTAATTAATCAACTGAAAATAGTTGGTTTGCGCTTTGAAATTGACGAAAATAACAAACCAATTTCTGATAAACTTCAAGGCAAATCAATAGTAGTTTCTGGAGTATTCGAAAGCTTTTCAAGGGATGAACTAAAAAAAATGATTGAACAACATGGTGGAAAAAATGCCAGTTCAATTTCTAAAAAAACTACCTTTGTGGTTGCAGGAAAAAATATGGGACCCAGTAAGTTGCAAAAGGCAGAATCTCTGAACATTCCTTTACTAACAGAAGAAGAATTTGTTAAAACAATAAGTTAATGCACATTCAATTCATTGAAAATATCAAGCAAAAAGTAGGTCATTTTGTTTTTAAGCGCGACTTAAAACACAACAATCGTCAGAGACAGGTACATAATTTTAATACTGCTCGCTCAATTGGCATTTTATACGATGCCACTGAGATTGATGACATGATGCTGGTCAGTGAATTTGCCAATGAGTTGTTTCAAAGAAAAAAAGAGGTCAAAGCTCTTGGATTCGTTAACAAGAATGAGCTGACACATCATCATATGCCCATGCTTCAGTTTGATTTTTTCTTTTTGAAAGATTTGAACTGGTATTACAAACCTCAAAACTACATCATCAAAAATTTTCTTGAAAAAGATTATGACATTTTGATTAACCTTTGCACAAGTAATTGTGTACCTGTAAAATATTTAGCAGGAGGTTCTAAAGCTAAATTTAAAGTTGGAAAATACGAGCAAGACCTATCCATTTATGATATGATGATAGATGTCAAGCAAGATACTCTGACAGCGTTGATTGCTGAAGTAAAACACTACCTTAATCTAATAAATCAAAAAAATGCATCATAAATTTCAGGGTACTGGCGTAGCTTTAGTCACTCCTTTTAAATCTGATTTATCTATCGATTTTGAGTGTCTGTCAAACTTAGTTGAACATTGTGTTGATGGTGCTGTTAATTTTTTGGTCGTAATGGGAACAACAGGCGAAAGTGTTACACTTTCTAAGCATGAAAAACAGCAAGTTTTAGAACACGTAATAAAAACAAATAATAGTCGATTGCCAATTGTTCTAGGTGTTGGAGGAAATAATACTCATTCCGTAATCAGTAGCATTGAGGCTTTCGATTTGAGTGGGGTAGATGCTATTTTGTCAGTGTCACCGTCATATAATAAGCCTACACAAGAAGGGATATATCAGCATTTTAAGGCCGTCTCAGAAGCCTCCCCACTACCAATCATTTTGTATAATGTTCCAGTTAGAACTGCCAGTAATATGACTGCTGAAACTACCTTGAAATTAGCTCGTGATTTTGATAATATCATTGGTGTTAAAGAAGCTAGTGGGGATTTAAGTCAAATAATGAACATTATTAAAAATAAGCCAGCTGAATTTTTAGTACTTTCAGGTGATGATGAGATGACTCTTCCTATTATTTTAGTTGGTGGTGATGGGGTTATTTCTGTACTTGGACAAGCCATTGCGAAAGAGTTCTCTAGTATGGTCAAGTTTGCATTGATGAGCGACATTATTAATGCCAACCAACTTCACTATGACTTATTACCTTTCGTTAGACCCTTATTTGAGGAGGGCAATCCAGCAGGAGTTAAAAAACTCTTAATGCTGTTAGGCTTAACTGGAGACAATGTCAGACTTCCTTTGGTTAAGGGTTCAGATTCACTGGAAGAAAAATTAAATAAATGCTTAGAAAAATTTAAAAGCTAGCTAACTCTTCAGAAATATATTCTCCTTTAGCTAATTTATCTTTTATTGCAGAAAACGATTCAATAGTGTATCTAACATCTTCTAAGGTATGTACGGCAGTTGGAATTAACCTTAGCAAAATAACGCCTTTTGGAACAACAGGATAGGTTACAATAGAGCAAAATATACCGTAGTTTTCTCTTAAATCCAAGGTCAAATTAGTAGCCTCACCTACACCTCCGCTCAAGTAAACTGGAGTAACAGCTGATTGAGTATTTCCAAGATTAAAACCCGCTTCACGAAGGCCAGATTGTAAATGCTTAGCAATTTTCCAAAGTCTATTTTTTAATTCTGGTTTATTTTTCAAAAGCTCTAACCGTTTGATAGCACCAACTACAATAGGCATTGGCAATGATTTGGCAAATATCTGAGAACGCATGTTGTATCTAAGGTACTCGACAACGTCTTCAGTAGAGGATATGAATGCTCCAATAGTAGCCATTGATTTTGCAAAAGTGCCGAAATAGATATCAATTTCGTCGTGACATTTCAAATGCTCTCCCGTGCCATAACCTGTTTTTCCCATAGTGCCAAAGCCGTGAGCATCATCTACAAATAATCGAAATTGGTATTTTTCTTTTAATTTAGAAATTTCGTCAATTTTGCCTAAATCGCCAGACATTCCAAACACACCTTCGGTAATGACTAAAATACCACCGCCAGTTTCATCAATTATTCTTTGGGCTCTCTTTAGTTGTTTTACTAGATTTTCGATATTGTTGTGAGGAAAGACAAATCGTTTTCCCTGATGTAAACGAACACCATCAATGATGCAGGCATGACACTCACTATCATAAACAATAACATCTTTTCGATCAACAAGAGCATCAACTGAAGATGACATTCCTTGATAGCCAAAATTCAACAGTATGGTGTCTTCTTTTTGCATAAAAGAAGATAGCATATTTTCTAGTTTTTCATGATGATTAGTATTGCCTGACATCATTCTTGAGCCCATTGGGTAACCGAGCCCCCAATCTTCAGTAGCTTTTTTATCTGCTTTTCTAACTTCTGGTTCGTTGGATAGTCCAATGTAATTGTTGATACTCCAAACGAGTACTTCTTTGCCTCTAAAAAACATTTTGTTGGAAATTTCGCCTTCAAGCTTGGGAAAAGTGAAGTATCCATGGGCGTTTTTTGCATGTTGACCTAAGGGTCCTCTGTTTAATTTTAGCTTCTCAAAAAGATCCATCACACATATAAATTAGTATACAAATTTAATCAATTGGATGAAATCTACAAAACTAGAAAAACATCCTAAAATATACTAAACTGTCTAAAAAGTTCGTTCCATTTACTATCTTTGCCACGTTTTAATGAGAGCATTAGTCTACATATTTGCATTTTCTTTGCTTTTTTCCTGTAATGGTTATCAAAAATTATTGAAAAGCAATGACTTGGATGTAAAATTCGTTTCCGCTAAAAAATATTACGAAAACGAAGAATTTGTAAAAGCATTGCCTTTGCTAGACGAATTAAGCATTATCTACAAAGGAACGAAAAAAGCTCAAGAAGTGGATTACCTGCTGGCATACACTTACCATGGATTGGGTTCAAATATGATAGCTAGCTATCGATTTAAGTTATTTGCCCTAACATATCCAAATAGCAAGCATTGTGAAGAGTTGTCGTTTATGGCTGCATATTGTTACTATCTTGAATCACCTTCTGCTACATTAGACAAGACCAATACACTAAAAGCAATTGACGAATTACAATTATTTGTTGACGACTACCCTGAGAGTAAACGAGTACAGCAATGCAATGAGTTGATGGACGAGCTAATAGACAAAGTACATACAAAGTCGTTTAAAATTGCTAAACTATATTATGATATTCAAGAGTACAAGGCAGCTATTACGGCTTTGAACAATCTTTTGCTAGACTACCCAACCATACAAAACAAAACAGAAATTGAATTTTTGATTTTAAATGCGAATTATCAATTAGCGATTAACAGTGTTTCCAACAAGATGGAAGAGCGTCTTAGAAATACCTTGATTGCCTACAATACATTTAAAATTAATCATTCAGCGCATCAACTAATGAGTTATGCACAAAGTATTCACGACAAAACATTAAAACAACTCCAAAAAATTCAATAATGACAGACTTTAAAAAATCCAAAGCAAATTCAACCACTGAAACGAGAGATGTTAATGAGTTGACTGAAAAGACAGGCAACTTGTACGAAGCAGTTGCAATCATGTCAAAGCGTGCTGTACAAATTAACAAAGACATAAAAGAAGAATTACTTTCTAAACTTGAAGAGTTTGCTACCCCTAGCGAATCTATTGAAGAAATTTTTGAGAATACTGAGCAAATAGAAGTTTCTAAATTTTATGAAAAATTACCAAAGGGAACCTTAATAGCAGTACAAGAATTTTTAGAAGATAATATTTACCACAGGAACACAAAAGAAGATAACGAATCTTCAATATAATGTCTCTTTTTAGAGGTAAAAACGTACTCATAGGGATAAGTGCCAGCATAGCTGCTTACAAATCTGTTTTTTTAGTAAGAGAGTTTATAAAACTAGGTGCAAGTGTTAGAGTCATAATGACGCCTGAGTCACACAATTTTGTGACGCCCTTAACATTATCTACCCTTTCAAATAATCCTGTTTTGACTTCTTTGGTGAAAGAAGAAGACGAACACATGTGGAACAATCATGTTGAACTTGGGCGATGGGCCGATTTTATGGTGATTGCCCCTGCTACATCCAAAACTATTTCTAAAATGGCCTCAGGCGAATGTGACAACCTTCTTCTGACAACCTATATGTCGGCTAAATGCCCTGTCTATTTTGCTCCTGCTATGGATTTAGACATGCTCAAGCATGCTAGTACACAACAAAACATTAATACACTAAAAATACTAGGAAATACTTATATTCCGGTTCAAGAGGGTCAACTTGCAAGTGGACTGTTTGGTAAGGGACGAATGGCCGAGCCACACGACATTGTAGATTTTATTCATGCCGATTTTCTTAAAAAAATGCCACTCTACAAAAAGCAGATTTTAGTGACGGCTGGACCTACCTATGAACCTATTGATTCTGTTCGTTTTTTTGGAAATTATTCATCAGGAAAAATGGGGTATGCCATAGCTAAAGAAGCTGCAGATCAAGGAGCCAATGTGGTGTTGGTTTCAGGCCCCACACATCAGACAATTTCTCATGCCAACGTACAAGTAATAAATGTGACTACTTCCGACGATATGTTCCAAGCATGTATTGAACATTTTGACTCTATGGACGTGACTATTATGAGTGCCGCCGTAGCTGATTATAAGCCAACCACATTTCAGAAAGGAAAAATCAAAAAAACAGAAAGTAATGTTAGCCTTACTCTTGAAAAAACTAAGGATATACTTCATCATTTAGGTCAAATAAAAACTAAACAAATTTTGGTGGGTTTTGCTTTGGAAGTCGATAATGAAATAGCCAATGCAAAACAGAAAATCAAAAATAAGCAACTTGATTTTATTGTTTTGAATTCTCTAAATGACAAGGGCGCCGGTTTTAAAACTGATACGAACAAAATTTCAATTATTGATAATGATAATAAATTGCATAATTTTGAGTTAAAAAGTAAACAGGACGTAGCCAAAGATATAATTAACCACTTGACACATTACCTTAATGGCATATAGACTAGTACTCTTAATTGTTACTCTTATTTCAACGGATGTCTTTTCGCAAGATTTGATTTGTAATGTTAGGGTCTCTACCAAAAATGAAATTCCGGTCAGCGACAGAAAAAAACTAATGAAATTACAAAAGTCAGCCAGTGAATTCATCAATAATCGCAAATGGACTAATGAAGTATTTACTAATGATGAGCGTATTGAATTGAACCTATCCTTCAATGTTCTTGAAAAAGTATCTACCGATCGTTACAAAGGCACCTTGCAAGTTCAGTACTCCAGGCCTGTTTTCAATAGTTCGTATTATTCTCCTGTATTGAACTACTTAGACGGGGAAGTCGAATTTGACTATATAGAAGATCAACCTCTAGATTTCAATGAAAACACCCACACATCAAATTTAACTTCTATTCTTTCTTTTTATGCCTACATTATCATTGGACTAGATTATTCGTCTTTTAGCCCGGATGGAGGAAATATGTATTTTCAACAAGCAAAAAAAATTGTTGAAAATGCTCAGTCAGCTCCAGAAAGCGGTTGGAAAGCATTTGAAAGTAATAAAAATAGATACTGGCTTGCAGAGGAGCTTTTAGATGCAAAATACAGCTCGTTTCATGATGTCATGTACAATTACCATAGGAGTGGGCTAGACATTATGCACGACGATAACGAAAAGGGTAGAGGTATCATTACAGAAAACATCGAGAGCATGCGTAGAATAAAACAATTAAACCCTACAGCCTTTATCTTGCAATTGTTTTTTAATGCCAAAGCTGATGAAATTTCCAGCATTTATTCCAATGCTTTTCAAGAAGAAAAAAGTAGAGTATTAAAACTTCTTACAGAGCTAGATCCTGCTAATTTAAATAAGTATAATAAAATCAAAGAGGATAATTCCAACAATCCAAGAATTAAATAAATGCTTTGTCGCCTTACCATTAATAATTACATTCTTATAGATCATCTTAATGTGTATTTTAATACTGGATTTACCGCTATAACTGGCGAAACAGGTGCTGGAAAGTCAATTATACTTGGTGCTTTGGGTATTGTGTTGGGTCAGAGAGTGGATACTAAATCCTTGGGTAAAAAAAATGTGAAATGCAGTATTGAGGTTGAATTTTCAGTTAGGCGTCATTATCTAGAGCATTTTTTCGCTAATCACGATTTAGATTTTTTCAATCAAACAATAATTAGAAGAGAAATAAGTCCTTCTGGCAGGAGCCGCGCTTTCATCAATGATACTCCAGTCAGTTTAGGTATATTAAAAGAGTTGTCAACTCATCTGATTGATATACATTCACAACATCAATCCTTGTTACTCAATAATAACAATTACCAATTAACGATTATTGACGCTTACAGTTGTCACGAAGCGTTACTTGACCAATATAAAAAAGAATACCTAAAACATTCTACTCTTAAATCAACACTAAATTCTTTGATTGTAAAAGAAAGTAATCTCAAAAAAGAATTGGACTACAAGCAATTTTTACTTGATGAAATTAATACTTTAAACCCAATCCTTGAAAAAGACTCTTTTGTTGAAAAAGAGCTCAATATTATTGAAAATTTTGAAGATATCAGTGCTAAACTAGCAAAGTCTTTAGAAATCAGTGAAACAGACGATGCCTCGATAACGAAACTCTTTAATCAATTACAATCCATATTGAATGCTGCAAGTTTGAATGATGATCAATTTCTGCCGCTAACTGAACGAATCAATAGTTTACATATAGAGTTCAAAGATTGCCTTTATGAACTGAATAATATCAAAGATAAATACAACCAAGATTTTGATCCTCAAAAATTGACTTATTTGAAAGAGCGATCAAGCCTAATAAATAAACTATTATTCAAACATTCATTGCGTGACATTGAGGAGTTAATATTCTTAAAGCAGTCACTTGAAAATGAACTCAATAACGTTCATCATCTTTCAGATGAAATTGAGAGTTTAAGTCAACAAATATCAATACAACATGCTAATTTAATAGAACTGTCAAAAAAGCTTAGTACAAGTAGATTATCAAATTTATCTAAACTAGAAAATGAAATAAATCAGCTAACTTCATCATTGGGAATGCCACATTCTACATTTAAAATTGAACATCATTTGAAAGATAGTTTTAACTCAAATGGAATCGATGAATTTAGTTTTCTTTTTTCTGCTAATAAAGGAGTAAATGCTGACGAAATATCAAAAATTGCTAGTGGTGGTGAAATTTCTAGATTAATGTTGAGTTTCAAATACATTTTGGCTAAAACAGCCCAACAAAGCACAATTTTATTTGACGAGATAGATACTGGTGTTTCTGGAGAAATAGCACATAGAATGGCTAATGTTATGAAAAACATGTCAACTAACATGCAGGTCATTAGCATTACTCACTTGCCACAAGTTGCTGCTAAAGCCAATAAACATTTTTTAGTTTCTAAAACAGAAACCAAAACAATGACTTATTCAACACTAAAGGAACTCAATTACGACGAGAGAGTACATGAAATTGCCAAAATGCTTAGTGGTAAGTCCATTACTGATTCCTCAATAAAAAATGCTGAGGATTTATTAGCTGTTTGAAAACATTTATATTTGTCAAAACTTCAAATAATACTATTATTATGTCAAATGATTTACTAAAAGGAAAAAAGGGAATTATTTTTGGTGCGCTTGATAACAAATCCATAGCCTGGAAAGTAGCAGAACATTGCCATGAACAGGGTGCTTCTTTTGTTCTTTCAAATGCTCCAATAGCTCTAAGAATGGGTACTATCAATGAGTTAGCTGAAAAAACTAATTCCAAAGTTATAGCTGCTGATGCTACCAATGTTGAAGATATTGATAATCTATTTAAGCAGTCAATGGAACTTCTTGGAGGTAAAATTGATTTTATATTGCACTCCATAGGGATGTCAGTAAATGTAAGGAAAGGGAAGCACTACACGGATCAAAATTATGATTTTACTTTAAAAGGTCTTGATGTATCAGCGATATCTTTTCATAAGGTTATGCAATCCGCTTGGCAATTAGAAGCTATGAACGACAAAGGTTCAATACTGGCACTTTCATACATTGCAGCACAACGAACATTTCCTGACTACAACGACATGGCTGACAATAAATCGTTTTTAGAAAGCATAGCACGAAGTTTTGGTTATCACTTTGGAAAAAGAAATTTGGTAAGAGTAAACACCATATCACAATCACCGACAGTCACTACTGCTGGAAGTGGGGTCAAGGGTTTTGATGGGTTTTTCAATTACGCGGATAAAATTTCGCCCTTGGGTAATGCTTCAGCTGATGACTGCGCGAAATATTGTGTTTCATTGTTTTCTGATTTGACACAATCTGTTACAATGCAAAATTTGTTCCACGATGGGGGATTCTCCAACACAGGAGTAAGTGAAGAAGTATTGGAGTCTTTCCTTAAAAAATAGGAAATACTCAGTTTTTTTGTGTTTAGTCCAGTGCAATTACTTTTTTTTGGTCTTTTGTTTAGGCTTTGATATACTAGCTTCTAGTTCTGTTTCACTATCGTTTAGGCTTATTGAAATAGTGTCGCCTTCTTTTAGGTTTGAATTTACAATTTCCTCTGCCAGTGCATCTTCTAAGTACTTTTGTATAGCTCTTTTTAATGGTCTAGCACCAAACTGAGAGTCAAACCCTTTGTCGGCAATAAAATCCTTTGCTTTTGGACTTAGCTTTAACGTGTAGCCAAGAGAGTCAATACGTTTGTATAAGGATTCTAGTTCAATATCAATTATTTCGTGAATGTGTTCATTGGTGAGCGTATTAAACATAATGACATCATCAATTCTGTTTAGAAATTCTGGTGCAAATGCTTTTTTTAGTGCTTTTTCAATAACCCCTTTTGAATCAGACTGATAAGACTCTTTTTTTGCATTTGTTGAGAAGCCAACTCCTTGACCAAAGTCTTTAAGTTGACGCGATCCAATATTTGAGGTCATTATGATTATGGTGTTTTTGAAATTTATTTTTCGACCAAGACTGTCAGTCATGAACCCGTCGTCTAAAACCTGTAAAAGTAAATTGAATACTTCTGGATGAGCTTTTTCTACTTCATCAAGTAAGACAATACTGTATGGTTTACGACGTACTTTTTCAGTAAGTTGGCCACCCTCTTCATAACCAACGTATCCAGGAGGAGATCCAACTAATCTTGAAACAGCGAACTTTTCCATGTATTCGCTCATGTCTATTCTAATAAGAGACTCTTTGGTGTCAAACATTAATTTAGCTAACTCTTTTGCAAGCTGAGTTTTTCCAACTCCAGTAGGTCCCATAAATATAAAGGAGCCGATTGGTTTTTCTGGGTCTTTTAAACCTACTCGATTACGCCTTATTGCTTTTACAATTTTACTGATAGCTCCATCTTGTCCAATGACTTTTCCTTTCAGTTCTTCTTCCATGTCGACCAGCTTCTTGCTTTCTTGTTCAGCAACTCTTTGAACAGGAATGCCTGTCATCATGGCAATCACTTCAGCAACATTTTCATGGTCAACAGTTTCGCGTTGACTTTTCAACTCTTCCTCCCAAAGTAACTTGGCTTGCTTTAGATTATTTTCTATTTGCCTTTCTTCGTCTCTAAGTTTGGCAGCTTCTTCAAATCGTTGTTTTTTTATAACTTGACCTTTGGTTGATTTGATATGATCTAATTCTTTTTCCAGTTTAAGAATATTTTCTGGAACATTGATATTATTTATGTGTACCCTTGAGCCTGCCTCATCCAAAGCGTCAATAGCTTTGTCTGGCAGGTGACGATCGCTCATATATCTATTGGTTAATAAAACGCATGCTTCCAGGGCTTCATCTGTGTAAGTGACATTATGGTGCTCTTCGTAACGTTCTTTGATATTTTTCAAAATTTGAAGAGTTTCCTCCAAATTGGTAGGGTCAACAATCACTTTTTGAAAACGTCTTTCTAGTGCACCATCTTTTTCAATATTTTGACGATATTCGTCAAGTGTAGTTGCTCCAATGCATTGCAGTTCACCTCTTGCTAAAGCAGGCTTAAACATATTTGAAGCGTCAAGAGATCCGGAGGCGCCACCAGCACCAACAATTGTATGGATTTCATCTATGAACAATATGATGTCAATGTTTGTTTCAAGCTCATTTAAAATGGCTTTCATACGCTCTTCAAATTGCCCTCTGTATTTAGTGCCTGCTACTAATGCGGCTAAATCTAGAGAAATGATACGTTTGTTAAAAAGTACACGAGATACCTTACGTTGAATAATTCGTAACGCTAGTCCTTCAGCAATAGCCGATTTTCCAACGCCTGGTTCACCTATGAGTATAGGGTTGTTCTTTTTTCTGCGACTCAGAATTTGGCTTACTCGCTCTATTTCTTTTTCTCTTCCAACAATAGGGTCTAATTTGTCTTCTGAAGCCATTTTGGTTAAATCTCTACCAAAATTATCGAGTACAGGTGTGGAAGATTTTTTATTTCCTTTGGTTGGGTTTTTTGGTTTGTTGCTGAAAAACTCTTCTTCATCGGAATGCGAATCACTACTACTACTAAATCCAGGAGAGGAGATGTTTAGTTCATCATCATTGTTAGCAACATCATTTTGCATAAAATTATACTCCGTTTTAACCGCTTCATAGTCTACATTAAATTTTTTCAATGATAAGGTGACCACACTATCAGAATCTTTGAGCATAGATAGCAATAAATGTATGGTTCTGATTTCAGAGCTTTTGAAAACCATCAATTCAAGGTTAGCAAGTTTTACCGCTTTTGCGGCTTGCTTTTTAAGCTCTAAATGGTTGCTGTTGGAAAAATTACTAGTTTCGTTGCTTCTAATTGAGGCTTCAATAACTTTTCTTAAAGCCAATAAATCAACTTCTAAAGCCTTTAAAATCATAATTGCTGATCCTTTGCCATCTCTTATTATTCCTAAAAGAAAATGCTCAGGCCCAATTGAAGTATGACCTAGGCGTAATGCCTCTTCACGGCTGTAGCTCATGACATCATTTAGGCGTTGGGAGAATTTAGAATCCATAGTGTTCTTAATTGAAGTTTTCAGTTAGCAAATTAGTAATTACATTCTAATGAGCTTCATTGAAAATATGCCGATTTATCAACAATTTTCTTGTTAATAATTATTGGTTTTTTTTAGCTACAACATTAAGTTGATTAATTAAATTCGTTACCTTTAATTATAAATTTTAATTTTTTTAACATGGCAGAAGGAGAAAAAATCATACCTATCAACATACAAGAGGAAATGAAATCTAAGTACATAGATTATTCAATGTCAGTTATTGTTTCTAGAGCACTTCCTGATGTAAGAGATGGTTTAAAGCCTGTACACAGAAGGGTGTTGTTTGGTATGCACGAACTGGGGGTTACTTCGACCAAAGCCTACAAAAAGTCAGCACGTATTGTTGGGGAAGTTTTGGGTAAGTTTCATCCTCATGGTGATACCTCTGTTTATGACACTATGGTGCGAATGGCACAAGAATGGTCTCTTAGGTACATGCTAGTTGATGGGCAAGGAAACTTTGGCTCCATTGATGGCGATAGTCCTGCCGCTATGAGATATACAGAAGCACGACTAAGAAAAACAGCTGAAGAACTGCTTTCTGACATTGAAAAAAATACGGTTGATTATCAACTCAACTTTGACGACACTTTAAAAGAACCAGTAGTTCTTCCTTCCAGAATTCCTAATTTGTTATGTAATGGTACTTCAGGAATTGCCGTTGGTATGGCTACAAATATGGCGCCCCACAACCTTTCTGAGGTAGTTGATGCTACGATTGCCTACATTGACAACCGTGATATTGAAATTAGTGAATTAATGCAACACATAAAAGCACCTGACTTTCCAACAGGTGGTATTATTTATGGCTACGAAGGTGTGAAAGACGCATTTGAAACAGGTAAGGGAAGAGTGGTCATGCGTGCGAAAACCGCATTTGAAGAAGTGGGCAACAGAGAAGCCATTATCGTTACAGAAATTCCTTACATGGTAAATAAAGCGGAAATGATTAAGAAAACCGCTGACCTCATCAATGACAAAAAAATAGAGGGCGTTTTTGATATTCGTGATGAATCTGATAGAAATGGTATGCGTATTGTATTTGAGTTAAAGCGTGATGCCATTCCAAATATTGTTCTAAATAAATTATTCAAATACACACAACTACAGTCGTCATTTAGTGTTAATAATATTGCACTAGTAAATGGTCGGCCTCAACAACTAAATCTCAAACAGTTGATTAGTCATTTTGTTGACCATAGACATGAGGTTATTACGAGACGAACTCAATTTGAACTTGAGCAGGCTGAAAAACGGGCACACATACTTGAGGGACTACTAATTGCAATTGATAATCTTGATGATGTCATTTCACTTATTCGTTCGTCAAGAACACCTGAAGATGCTAGAAATGATCTAATGAGTTCTTTTAATTTGTCCGAAATTCAGGCAAAAGCTATTTTAGACCTTAGACTTCAGAAGTTAACTGGATTAGAAAGAGATAAGCTCAAAGAAGAATATGACGATCTTATGAAAACTATCGTCGAATTGAAAAATATACTTGCTGATCAGGACTTGCGAATGGAAATAATCAAAACTGAACTTGTTGAAGTTAAAGAAAAGTATGGTGATGAGAGGCGTTCAACCATTGAATATGGTGGTGGCGATTTTAGAATAGAAGATATGATTCCAAATGAAGAAGTAGTGGTTACTATTTCACACATGGGTTACATCAAAAGAACTAAACTTGCCGAGTATAAGTCACAAAACAGGGGTGGGATTGGATCTAGGGGAGCTACCACAAGAGACGCAGACTTCTTAGAAGATATCTTTGTGGCGAGCAACCATGACTACATGTTGTTTTTTACTCAACAAGGAAGATGTTTTTGGTTAAGGGTTTTTGAAATTCCTGAAGGGTCAAAAACATCTAAGGGACGTGCCATCCAGAATATGATTAACATACCGTCCGACGATAAAGTCATGGCCTTTATTAATACCAAAGATCTCAAAGACGAAAATTACGTCAGCGGTCACTACGTGGTGATGTGTACTAAAAAAGGTATTGTTAAAAAGACGTCTTTAGAGTCTTATTCAAGACCTAGACAAAATGGAATTAATGCCATCACTATTAGAGAGAATGACCAGCTGTTAGAAGCCAAGTTGACAACAGGAAACTCTCAAATCATGTTAGCCGTTAAGTTTGGAAAAGCCATTAGATTTGAAGAAGAGAAAGTACGACCAATGGGACGTACTGCATCCGGTGTTAGAGGCGTTAGTCTTTCCTCTGAAAAAGATGAAGTTATTGGAATGATATGTATTAATGATTTTGAATCAGATGTATTGGTTGTTTCTGAAAATGGCTATGGTAAACGCTCCGGTATTGAGGATTATAGAATTACTAACAGGGGAGGAAAAGGTGTAAAAACTATAAATGTGACTGAAAAAACTGGGCAGTTAATAGCATTAAAAAATGTCACCGATGAAAACGATCTAATGGTTGTCAATAAATCTGGTATCACAATTCGTATTTCTGTTTCAACTCTTCGACAAATGGGTCGTGCCACCCAGGGTGTAAGAATCATCAAGCTTAGAGACGAGGATGCCATTGCCGCAGTTGCCAAAGTGCCTGCTGCTAGTGTAGAAGAAAATTGTGAAGAAACCAACGTTGAAGGCACAAATAGCTAATATAGAATTGGAATTAGACGTTAATTTCGAAATAAATATTTAATAAAATCGTTTCTTTGTTTGATATTACCAACAAAACTTTCGAACTACATAATCTAAAAATATGAAAAATTTACTCTTTATTACACTATTGGTTCTCACTTCTACTATCTGTATTTCTCAAACCAAAATTCATGAAGTTGCTAAAAACTCTAAATACGATATTCCATATGAAGTATGGACGCTTGATAATGGATTAACAATTTTAATACACGAAGACAATTCCGATCCATTAGTTCATGTTGAGATTACTTATCATGTTGGTTCAAACCGAGAACAAATTGGAATGACTGGTTTTGCACACTTTTTCGAGCATATGATGTTTCAAGGCTCTGAAAATGTGGGTGATGACGAGCATTTTAAAATTATTTCGGAAAGTGGTGGAACCATGAATGGTACTACCAATAGAGATAGAACAAATTATTACCAAACAGTACCTAGTAATCAACTCGAAACCGCCCTGTGGCTAGAAGCAGATAGAATGGGCTTTTTATTGGATGCTGTTACCCAAGAAAAATTTGAAAACCAAAGAGACGCCGTAAAAAACGAGAAAATGCAAAATCAAGTCAATGTTCCTTACGGAATGCTATGGGAAGTTAAAGACCAGATACTTTATCCCAAAGGACATCCCTATTCATGGCCAGTGATTGGTTATGTTGACGACTTGGATAGAGTTACTGTTAATGAGCTTAAAGATTTCTTTTTGAGATGGTATGGGCCTAACAACGCCTATTTAGTTGTTTCTGGTGATGTAAAGTCAGATGATGTTATCGCGCTAACACAAAAGTATTTTGGTTCAATTCCAAGAGGGCAGGAAGTCCGAAAATTGAGAGTGCCAAGAGTAATTCTTCCTCAAAATAAATACAGAAAATTTGCAGACAGAATTTATTTCCCACTGGCTGCATTTGTTTATCCAACAGTTGGAAATTATCACAAAGACGAAGCACCGCTTGATGCCTTGGCCGATATGATGGGAGGTAATAATAGTTCCCAATTTTACAAAGAGTTTGTCAAAACCGAAAAAGCCGTACAAGCTATGGCTATGCACCCATGCTCAGAGTTAACAGGTGAATTCATGATCCAAGTAGTTTCATATCCTGAATTTTCTTTTGCTGAAACAGAACATAAAGTTAACGAAATTATCAATAATTTTGATCCTTATATTACCCAAGAATCACTGGATAGGTTTAAAGCGACGACACGTTCTGAAATTATTGATGGTCTTTCAAGTGTTCAAGGAAAAGCTTCGCAATTGACTATGTGGGCCTACCTTATGGACGTGAATAATAATGAGCCCTACAATTTTAGCAAAGAAATAGAGCGTTACGAATCTGTAACTCTCGAAGATGTTAAGCGAGTATACAACAAATACATAAAAAACAGAAAAAGTGTAGGGATTGACTATTTCCCTTTACCTTTTGGTTCTGAAGACTCGGTAAAAAGTATCAATCCTTTTGCTCATGTACCATTTAAGAAAGACGCCCAGTATGAGGGTTTAGTTTATAATAAAGCTGTTGATAATTTCGATCGTTCATTGCGTCCTGTTCCAAGTCAAGCAAAAACAGTTAAAATACCTGTTTATTATGAAACAAATATTAATTCAATAGCTAGTGAGGGAGGGACTTCGGTTCCTGTTATTGGTGCTAAAAATGAAGAAGTTCCAAAGGTTGATATATTAATCACTCTTGAAGGTGGCGACCTTCTCATAGACGACCTAAAAAAAGCGGGTATTTCGGACCTAACTGCTATGGTGCTTAACGAAAGTACTTCAAGGTATACCACTGAAGAGATCAGTGAAAAATTAGACAATCTTGGAAGTTCTATTTCCTTTAATTCTTCAGGCAGATCATCTAGTATTTATATTTCTAGCATAGTATCTAATATTGATCAAACCCTTGAATTGTTAGACGAAAAGCTATTCAATCCTGCATTCAATGAAGAGGATTTTAAAAGAAATAAAAAACAATTAAAAGAGTCAATCAACAACAGCAAAAAATCGGCGCAAAGCATGGCTCAAGAAGCCATGATGAAAGTGTTGTATGGAAAGACAATTAGAGGAACTATGCCAACTGTCAAAGGGGTTGAAAAGTTAAAACTTTCTGATGTTAAGGAATTCTACAACAAACAATACAACTCCACATTGGCTAGTATTGTTGTGGTGGGTGATATGACCAAAGAGCAAATAATGCCCAAGCTAAACTTCTTGAACAAGTGGGGGGGGGATGAACTTAATATTAATAAAAACATTCCAATGCTTCCCATTGAGGGAAAAACAATTTACTTGGTTCACAAGCCAGGTCCTCAGTCCATTATATCATTGGCACATAAGGGATTGAAATTCGATGCCTTCGGTGAGTATTACAAAGCCAATGTCATGAACTTTTTATTTGGTGGCACGTTCAGCAGTCGTTTGAACTTGAACCTTAGAGAAGATAAAGGATTTACCTATGGAATTAGATCTGGGTTTAGTGGAAACGATACAGATGGTTCATTTAGTATTTCAACATCGGTTCGTTCGGAAGCAACCGATAGCGCTCTTACAGAAATATATTACGAACTCGAGAAATATATTGCTCAAGGCATCAATGAAGAAGAGTTAGACTTCACCAAAAAATCAATTTCAAACTCTGAAGCATTAAGGTACGAAACAGCATTTCAAAAAGCACGCTTTCTTGGAAGAATTCAACGTTATGGCCTTGAAAAAGACTACATCAGTAAGCAAAAAGAAATTCTCAATAATATGAGTACTCAAGAAATTAAATCTCTTGCCAATAAATACCTTGACAATGAAAATCACGTTGTAGTAGTTGTGGGTAATAAATACGCACTAAAAGATAAATTAGAAAAATTTGGAAAAGTAGTCGAACTTAAAATTAAATAAAAATGAATATTTCAAAGAATTATATAATTAGTCTAATCATCATAACTTGTAGTTTGAATAGTTATGCTCAAAAAAATAACGTACAAAATGCTTTTCGAGCATTTGAGAAAGAAAATATTGAAGAAGCAATAAAATACATCGAACTAGCAGCCTCAAATTCAAGTACATCAAATGATGTAAAAATGCATAATTACAGGGGGAAAATATATTACGAAATATACAGTAACGATGCATTTAAGTCGCTCGACGATAAAGCCATATTGAAATGTGCTCAGAGTTGGATAGCTGTCTATAACCACCCGAAAGCTAAAAAATGGTTTGAAAAGGACGAACTAACTAATAATATAACCAAGGCAGGTGTTGGTTTGTTCAATAAAGGAATCGAGTTTTACAATTCGAAAAACTACTCATCCTCTAAAGAGATGTTTGACAAAGTATTTGATATGATACCGCTTTCAAAAGAAAATCTAGAAAGAAGTAATGTTACTCAAGAAAGTGTATGGTTGAATTTATTTTATGTGTCCTACGCGGAAAAAAATAATACTGAGGCCAAAAAAAATCTTCAAAAATTAATTGACAATAATTACCAAGATCCTCAAATTTACTCTTATATGTCAAATATTCTAATTGAAGAGGGAAATAATGAGAAAGCATTAGAAGTTATAAGAAATGGTAGAGAGTACTTTGATACAGATGTTAATTTAATAATTTCTGAGTTGAATTATTATTTATCATCAGAAGACTTTGTACAGGCCGAGGAATTACTCAAGCTCGCTGTTGAGGAAGACCCCAACAATCATCAACTTTTTTTTGCTCTTGGAAGTAGTTATGATAAACTCGGAGATTTTGATAAAGCTCAAAGCTCATACAAAGAAGCTGTTGACATTAAGCCTGATTTTTTTGATGCACATTTCAATTTAGCGGCTAATTATTTTAATAAATACAAAGAGCTTTTTGATAAAGCACAAGAAGTAGATTTGAGAAATAAAGCGTTATATAATGCCAAAATTAACGAGGCTAACGAATACCTCGTATTAGCAAAACCGCATATTGATTATTGCTTTGATGAACAACCAAACGACGAAAATATAAAATACATTAAAGATAAGGTTAATTACATTTTAGACTAAATTATAATAGGGGGTAACATTTCCCTATTTATTAAAAAGAGCTATTTAACATAATATTAATTATCATTCAAAAATTAATTTTTAGTAGAAAGGTTATTTGAAGGAAGTGATTAGAAATATTTGGCATCTAATTTGACATATGGTGCCAATTTGATCGGGTTTTTAATTCTTGTTTCATAAAAAGAGTGTGTTACTCAAAAATTCTGGAATATGGTTTTCATTTAACACTCTCATACTTATCCATAGCTTTACTGCTTCATCAGGATTTTATCTAGCTGTAGCCAATAAATGTTAATCCTATTTTTTTTCGGCCTTAGGTCAATGGCTTCAAATGCTGCTAATATTGCTCAAACGCAAATTAAATGGGTAATACGTATTGTAATTGCTAGCTTAACATCTTTTTCATTAATTATGTTTGCTCTGTTGTAATTCATTTTTTCGGTTAGATTCTTTTAAAAGTATATTGTATTTACAATGTGAAAAAACAACAGTTACCAAATAGTGACCATAAAATATGGCCATGTGTATTTAACGAAAATAAGGAATACAACTACATCAATTCGTCTAGCTCTATCCATCTATCTGTTTTAATCTCAAGAGTTTTAATAAGTATGTCCATTTTTATGCTTAGCTCTTGTAGTTCTTCGAAAGTTAGATTTTGATTCATAAGATTTGCTTCTAATTGGTTCTTTTCCTCTTCTATGGCCTCAATCTCTCTAATTAATTGTTCGTATTCGTATTTATCTTTATAGCTAATCTTAGCTTCTTTTTTTGATGTCTTGGCAGTGATTTTTTCCCCTGAGAGCATCGCTTTCACATTCTTTTTCTCTGTAAGTTGTTTTTGTCTAAACTCAGAATAGCTATAATATTCATCTTTTACTTCTCCATTTCCTTCAAATACAAACAAATGATTGGTTAGCTTATCAATAAAATACCTATCGTGAGAAACGATCACCAAACACCCCTGAAAATCCATTAAAAACTCTTCTAATTTGTTCAATGTTAGCAAGTCTAAATCGTTTGTGGGTTCATCAAGAATTAGAAAATTAGGATTTTTCATTAATACCATAAGTAGGTATAATCGTCTTTTCTCTCCACCACTTAATTTTGAAACAAAAGTTTGTTGAGTTTTTGGCGGAAACATGAAATGATTCAAAAGTTGGGTTGCTGTTATTTTTGTTCCATTGGCCATTTCTATTACTTCAGCAACATCTTTCAAGCAATCAATGATGCGTTTATCTTCAGTTAGCTGAATACCGTTTTGAGAAAAATAGCCAAATACTATAGTTTGACCTACATTTACTTTTCCACTATCGGCTAATTCTTGAC
>JAYYZE010000028.1:0-57097 GCA_036340235.1 Bacteroidota bacterium | reverse complement strand
GATAAGTCAATTGAATTGGGTGTTGGGTTATAAATTTCTATGGCTTTGTTTTGTGAGCTACCTTCAATGTATTCTGAAATAAAAAGCTCAGCGCAATCTTGAGAGAAGAGTGGTGCACTAAAGAGTATAGCGCAAAACATAATGATATTTGGTTTCATAATATGAGAACTTGTTAGGTTTAATTCTCAAATGTACTTTAAAATTGAATACCCTGCATTATGATTTCGTAAAAAAAACATATTGGAATTAACATTTTATTAATAATTAACACAAAGCACATGAATAATTAACTTAAATGAAAAGATTTAGCTATTTTTACATTTAGATTATTACTATGGCGGATTCTTTAGTTATCATTCCTACCTTCAATGAAAAAGAAAACATTGAGCGAATTATTCGTAAGGTATTCTCGTTTGATAAATCATTTGACATCTTAATCGTCGATGACGGATCGCCTGATGGTACCGCCCATATTGTAAAAAAGCTCCAAGCCGAACACAAAGGTCTTTTTATTGAAGAAAGATCAGGAAAGTTAGGCCTTGGAACGGCCTACCTACATGGTTTTTACTGGGCACTACAAAGAGACTACGATTTCATTTTTGAAATGGATGCTGATTTTTCTCATGATCCAAATGATTTATTGCGCCTGTATGAAACATGCTCTATTTCTGGTGGGGACCTAGCTATTGGCTCTCGCTATTGCAATGGAGTCAACATTGTAAATTGGCCAATGAGTCGTCTGCTAATGTCATTCTTCGCCTCAAAGTATGTCAAATTTGTTACTGGTTTGCCTGTTAATGATTCGACTGCTGGTTTTATTTGTTACAGACGATCTGTTTTAGAAACCATTAATTTAAATAACATTCAATTTGTGGGTTACGCTTTCCAAATAGAAATGAAGTTTAAAGCCTGGAAGTCTGGATTTGATGTGGTGGAAGTTCCTGTTATTTTTACAGACAGGATGGAAGGTTATTCAAAAATGAATACATCTATCTTCTTCGAAGCATTTTTTGGTGTCATCCAGCTCAAGCTTAAAAGCTTTTTCTCTAAGCCAAAACAAAAACCAAATGAGTAGTACGCTGATTAAAAATGCCCGAATTGTCAACGAAGGGCGGGTTTTAGATTCAGATATTTTTATTAAAGATGGTTACATAAGTGAAATTTCAAAAAATAGTAGTCGTTGGGCAAGCTCTGTTATTGATGCCAAAGGAAGCTATCTTATTCCTGGCGTAATTGATGATCAGGTACACTTCAGAGAACCTGGATTGACTCATAAAGCGGATATTTATACTGAATCTAAAGCGGCCGTGGCGGGCGGCATTACCTCTTTTATGGAAATGCCAAACACCAAGCCGCAAACACTGACTCAAGAGTTACTTGAACAAAAGTATTTAAGAGCCAGTGAAGTATCCTTGACAAACTATTCGTTTTTTATGGGTGCTTCTAACGATAATCTGGAAGAGGTTTTAAAAACTGATCCCAAGAGTGTAGGTGCCATTAAAATTTTTATGGGTTCTTCTACTGGAAATATGTTAGTAGACAATAAAGATGTGCTCGAAACCATTTTTAAAGAGGCCAAATTGCTTATTGCTGTTCATTGTGAGGACGAGTGCATAATTAAAAAAAACACCTTAGAAGCTAAGGCTCAATTTGGCGAGGATGTACCAATAGAATGGCATCCAAAAATTAGAAGTGCTGAGGCGTGTTTTACGTCATCAACCTTAGCCATTGAATTAGCAAAAAAATATAACACACGCCTTCACGTTTTTCATGTTTCAACAGCCGATGAGCTCTCCCTCTTCAGAAACGATATTCCCCTCCAAGAAAAACAAATTACATCTGAAGTATGCATTCATCACCTATGGTTCGATGATAGTCATTACGCCCAAAAAGGCACTCTTATAAAATGGAATCCGGCAGTCAAAAGTGCTCGCGACCGAGAGCAACTTTTTCAAGCATTATTAGATGATAGGTTGGATATAATTGCAACCGATCATGCGCCACATACATTGGCAGAAAAAACAAATAATTACTTTAAGGCACCATCAGGAGGCCCCTTAGTTCAACATGCTTTGGTGGCTATGTTGGAATTTTTTCTTCAAGGAAAAATAAGCATCGAGAAGATTGTCGAAAAAATGTGTCATGCTCCAGCTATTTGCTTTCAGTTAAACAATAGGGGCTTTATTAGAAAAGGGTATGCGGCAGATTTAGTATTAGTTGAAACGAATTCACCTTGGGTTGTAAACAAAGACAATATTCTCTACAAATGCGGCTGGTCACCTTTTGAAGGTCAACAATTTCGTTCTAAAGTTAGCCACACATGGGTCAATGGTCATTTGGTTTATGAAAATGGGAAGTTCGATGAGACCAAAAAAGGGCAAAGGTTACTGTTCGATAGATAAAAAAAAGAGGCCTAAGCCTCTTTTTTTTAATTGAATAATTAAAAATTACTCAGCAACTTCTTCTTCAGTAGCGGTAGTGTCCATTTCCATTTCAACCTCTTCTACTGTTGCAGTGTCCATTTTTACTTCTTCAGTTACTGTTGTTTCTGTCGTCTCCTCTGCGGCATTCTTTTCAGCAGGCGCACCACAAGCTACTAGTCCAAAAACAGCTATAGACAAAATGTAAATTAAATTTTTCATTGTTAACAAATTTTAGATTATTTTGCAAATATAGTGTTATAATTCAAAGTGCTATTATTTGTTGATCAAGTTATGAACAACTATTTTTTAATTATTAGTCTTTTTTTATCATTCTGTAGTGATCCAGTTAAGCTAGTTGAGCCACCAATTGGTGTTGTTGATATGAAGCAAATTCTCAAAGATCGACACTGGTTTTTTGCTTCGAACAGTTACTTGCTTACACAAACAGACAGTATCTACGACAATACAGACTCAGTACTTTCTTCCTTTCATACATCTTTGGGGTATACGGACTTAGATTTCCAACAAAGCTGGGATTATTATCTGAATCAAAATAATAAAGAATTACTTATTATGTATGAAAATATACTTCAAGATTTTCAATTAGAAAGTGACCAACTTAAGAACTAGCTCTATCAGCTAAAAACCATCTGCTGTAATTTTTCACGCTTTCCCTTACAGGAATGAATTCATAGGATAATGCCTTGCAAATTTTTTGATTAGAGTAAGAACTGTTAGTCATGGATTTATTGGCAGTTTCTTTTGTTATAAGTGGTTTTTTACCAGTAAAGATGCTTTTCACTTTCTCTAATCGCCACGCAATTTCTTTAATTAGTGGCGATACTCTAATATATGGCTTTGGTCGATTTAATTCTTCAGAAATCCAATCAAATACCGTTTTGTACTTTAGATTTTCTGCGTTGATAATAAATCGTTGATTCAAGATATCACTATCCATGAGTGTTGTGATTATATTAGCTACGTCCAATACATCTACATAACCAGTGCTACCTGTTGTGTAAAACTTTAGACCATCCCAAACTTTTTCAAAAAGCTGAGAGCTCCCTTTTGACCAATTGCCTGGGCCCAAAATCACAGAAGGATTAACAATAACAGACGGTAACCCCTCTTGAATTCCGCGCCATACCTCTTGTTCTGCTAAGTATTTGCTAAGGGCATATTGGGTGTTGTTTTTACTGGTTTCAAAGTAGCTTTCTTCTGTTTTTTCTAAGGGTAATGTTTTAGAGCTTAATGTAGCAATTGAGCTTACATACATTAGTTTCAGAATGTTCATTTCAAGTGATGTGTTGACAATGTTAGCGGTACCCTGAATATTGTTTTTCATCATTTGGTTGTAGTCGCTTTTATCAAAAGAAACAATAGCTGCGCAATGAATGACTTTTTTGCAACCCTTCATTGCATCTCTTATTGATAAAACATCAAGAATGTCGCCATCAACCCAATCAATAGTTTTGAACAATCCTTCTTCATTGTAGTAATTAAAAATACGGTTTACTACAGATAGCTTAGACTGAGTTCTTTTCAAAGCTCGGACTGATTGCCCATTTTGCATTAATTTTAGAAGGACATGTGCACCTACTAAGCCCGTACCGCCAGTCAATAATATCATTTTAACAAAGGTAAATAAAAATAGTCCTAAAATTGATCATTGTTTATATTTGCGTAAATTTCAAAAACATATGGACTTTATAGAAGAACTAAGATGGCGTGGGATGATACATGACATCATGCCAGGAACGGAAGAGCAATTTCGAAAAGAGGTGACAACGGCCTATATTGGCTTTGATCCTACTGCTGATTCTTTACATATCGGTTCATTAGTGCAGATAATGATTTTGGTTCACCTACAGCGATGTGGCCATAAGCCAGTAGCACTTATGGGGGGGGCTACTGGAATTGTAGGTGACCCCTCTGGAAAGTCAAAAGAGAGAAATATTTTATCAGAAGATACACTACGGCACAATTTGATATCTGTTCAAAAGCAAATGGAACGCTTTTTAGATTTTGATTGCGGTTCAACTTCAGCTGAAATTGTAAATAATTACGACTGGTTTAAATCGTTTAATTTTTTAGATTTTATAAGAGAAATAGGAAAAAGTATTTCAATAAATTACATGATGGCTAAAGATTCTGTCAAGTCGAGACTAGAATCCGGAATGAGCTTCACAGAATTTAGTTATCAATTGGTTCAAGGATATGACTTTTTATGGCTGTTTAAACATAAAAACTGTAAAGTTCAACTTGGTGGTTCCGATCAATGGGGAAATATTACTACTGGAACCGAGTTAATTCGAAGAAAAACAGGCGGAGATGCCTATGCCGTGACCACGCCTTTAATAAAAAAAGCAGATGGCGGAAAGTTTGGTAAAACTGAGCAAGGCAATGTTTGGTTAGAAAAGCGATTAACGTCACCTTACAAATTCTATCAATTTTGGCTAAACTCTTCAGATGAAGATGTCAAGAAATATATTCGTATTTTTACTTTACTGACCAAAGAAGACATTGAGAGTTTAGAGACTCAACACAACAAAGAGCCCCACTTGAGGTTATTACAAAAAACACTAGCTGAGGATATTACTATTCGAGTACATTCAAAGGAAGATTTTGATGCCGCCATAAAAGCATCAAATATTTTATTTGGAAAATCTACTTCGAATGATTTATTGTCTTTAGATGAAAGCACTTTTCTTTCTGTATTTGATGGTGTCCCTCAATTCTCAATAAGTAAGAGTGATTTAAGTACCGATATTTTTGATTTTTTAGTAGAAAAAACTCAAGTGTTTTCCTCAAAGAGCGAGGCCAGACGATTTATTCAGAGTAATGCTGTAAGTATTAACAAAGAAAAAATAGATGTCAATAAATCATTGTCTACTGATGACCTTATTTCTGCTAAATACCTATTAGTTCAAAAGGGTAAAAAGAATTATTATCTTATTACAGTTGATTAAGGCAAGGACGAATGGTGTAAGTTAATTTTGATTTCGTTACCTTCAGTTACATAACCAAAGCTGTATTCAACCTTTGTTTCATTTCCAGCAGTATCTTCAAAATAGTAGTGACCAACAGCAAATGCCTGATGTTCAGAAATAGTTATTTTTTCATTTTCAAACCGAACCTTAATCCATGGTTTTAGTGCGAAGCCGCCATCTTCCTTTATATGCCCACAAACAAAATAGGAGATAATATCAGTATGATTGGTTCTAAATGGTTGATCCTTGGCCATGGTTGGTTTCATTACTATGTCTTTTGCATACATTTTTTTAACAAATTCATTAGCAATGATTTCTTTCTTTCCTAAGAGAACAACACCTTTTCCCCACTCTTCTTGGGCCGAAACAATATGCTTTTCTGTAATCATTCTGCAAATAAACGAAAAAAGAAAATTTTACAAGCCAAAATAATATATTGCCAAAACGTTACTGTTATGTTAAAAAATTGTTAAATTTGTAAAATAAACGAAATACATAAATTATGAGACTGTTTTACTTATTTATAATAGTTGGTTGTTTTGCATCTTGCACGTTGAGTGATTCTGCAACTAAAAGTAATTTCCAATTAACAGAGCTTTCTGCAGATGAAATGGCAAAATTTACTACTAAAGGGAAGAGCATTTATTATGCTAATGAAAAAGTAGCGACAGTGGGTAGTTTTGATTACGAGTATTATGAAGGTAACTATGCTTTGGAAGTTAGTATGATTCAACACTCTCCAATATATAATGAAATGACTGAAAAGATAGTCTATTTCATGTCTACCACTTACCCTTACGCCAAAATTGAAGTTAAGGTAGAAAGGGAAGCAAAGGAAGTTTTAGGATTGTTATCTAAGTAGCTTCTCGAAACAGTAGTATATGTCTTTGTTTGGCTTCAAATGTATATATCCTCTTTTTTGGTAGCCTAGCCCCTCATAAAAATTTATTGCTTTTGGATTATTGACGTATGTGTCAAGTCGTATTGAGGAAAGTCTCTTTTTCAAAGCCATTTCTTCAGCAAAGGCCATCATTTTGCTTCCTATTCCACGACTCCATACCGTTGTTTTAGCGCATAAGCGGTGTACTACTAAAAAACGGTTGGTTTTATCTTGCCAATCAATGCTTAGGTATGTTGGGTCTTGTATTTGATCTATAGTCAATCCGCAAACCAATTCACGATCTATACAGCCAACGAAGTAGCTTCCTGAACTAATATCAGAGTTGATTACTTCTTTATTGGGGTAGGATTCGTCCCATTGGTCAATGCCCAATGCAATCATGCCTTTCACACAGGAACTGTAAATCTTCATTATGTCTGCTAGCTCCTCTATTTCTGCTTTTCTAATTATCATTTCTATTGAACTAACAAATTACATCCTCTTATATCAGATGTTTCTAATCTACCACATAACTCAAATTTCGTGTCATCAATTGTTTTTCCAAGGTCTTGAGTGGCAATAAAGCAACACGAATTTATATTAGCTAAGTCAATAACATTTATTCCACCTAATTGATTATGCTTCAACAAGGAAATAGGGTCTTGAGGGTCTCTGATGGTGACTTTCATCCAGCTCGGTGTTTGAAAAATACCATCATAAAAGGAATAGGCTTGGCTTAGCAATTCGGTCATTCCATATTCTGAATGGATGTGCTTCAACTGAAAGGCTTGTTTGAGAATACTATGTAACTCATTTTTTGTCATTTCTGGGCGTTTTCCCTTCATTCCTCCCGTTTCCATAACGATGGTATTTTCGAGGGCTTGCGGAAATTGCTCTGCCATATCTAACAATGCGTAGCTAACGCCGAAAAGGATAGTTTTTTTAGAGGTCTTTTTTGAAAGTATTGAGGCAAGTTTTTCATAATTATTGAGGTAAAATCCACTTGACTCATCATCACTTTTGTTAATTAAGTGCTGACACATATATACTAAGGAGGACCCCTTTCTTTCTAGATAAGACGGCAAAAGAGCCAATATTCTGTAATCTTTTGGGTCTCCAAAAAAATATTCAAAACCATTTAAAAAACTATTCTCGTATGTAGTAATATCGGTGATATAGTGTTGGCTTAACGACTCTCCACTGGTTCCGCTACTAACAAAAGTAACTGTTGGTTTTTTACTACCACATATTATCTTATGTGTTTTAAAAAATTCAATGGGTAAATAAGGAATTTGGTCAATGTTACTCACCTTTGATGGTTTGATGTTTAAGAAAGACAAATATTGCTTATACACTAGGCAATATTCGGATTGATAAGCAAAGCTTTCGAGTGCTTTGTCCTTAAAAGAAGTTTGGGTGTCAAACAATGCCTCCATGTTACAAAAGTAAGAAATGTTAGTGTCTAAGATGAGAGAAAACTAAAGACCTATTTTACCAAGAAATTTACTTAATCCCGATGCAAATTCTTTTGGTAATTCCACAAGCATGGTGTTGAATGATAATTGGTCGTTAACACCTACTGCAATGGCTATGGATATAATGAGTCCAATAAGGGCATATGAGAAGTCTTTGATGATTAATTTCACAGCTACTGTCGATTTATTTTCGCCAGTTTTTGTCAGAGCCATAGCTAACTCTCGCCCTCCTAAAAGACCAATAAACACCCAAGTGGTGCTCATTGGAACCTGGGAATAGAGTTTAAAATAAAACAGAATGATGCAATAAATAAAGTCAATAATTGTAGCGAATCTGACGTCATAGACTACGGACTTTTCTGTAACGATTTTTTGTATTCTGCCTCCTTTGTAATAAAGCAAAAGTCCAAGTCCAACAAAAACAATAGAAGCAAAGCCCAAGAAATGACTAAAATTCATGCTTCTAGGAAGATAAACGGCAATATTAGCAGCATCTTGCATTAGCCAAACTGACCAAAGTGTACCACTTGTTATCCATTGTGCAATGGTCCATCCAAACTTTGCTTTTCCAGTAAAGCGCTTTTTTGCCCATTGAGAAATCAATAAAAAAATAACAAAGCCCATCACAAATGCCAACACGTAACCACTCATACTTTTGGCAAGAACTTTACCAACAGCCGCTGGAGCTGCAGCAAATGACGTCAGCAAAATAAAAGTAGTTGATACAGGCATTCTTAATCTAGTAAGAATCAATAAAAATACGGGAGCTGCTATTTGCAAAAAGTGAAAATTTGTGGGGCTTTTTTCAAACCCTTTAGCCATCAAACGTCCATGGCTAACATCACCATTAAAAACGAACCAAGAATAGCCTACTGTGGCTAGAAATATACCTCCAATAAAAATCCATAACACCCACCATTTTTTATCTTGATTAGAGGCAATAAAAGTGCCAATTGTTTGAATACTGTCATTGGCAATTGCCGCATATGCAGCAAAAATAAAACCAACCCACATCCCAAGTTGTGGATAAGGAGTAGCAAACATTGCCAACATAAATGCTACTACTACAAATGACAAAAAACCACGCTCGCTTTTGTCAATCCAAAAATTGGAAATATCACTGTACTTGGATATAATTCTTCTCATATGTTGTATGAAATGAATTAGGTTTGAAGTAGAGCAATTGTATAAGTTGCTATCATAATTATGATGTACAAAAATTTACTTAGATCGATTTTGTTATCGTAAGATTTCATTTTATCAAAAATTTGTCTGCAATTTAAATCAAAAACAATCTACCAAGCTTTTAAAAGTTGTCAAAATAACATAAACAAATTGTTAATACATTGTTAAATCAAAATCATTGTTTATTAGAGTTATGTCTAATAATTTCATACTAAAACTGAAATATAATGATTTCAGCATCTAAAGGTGCCATCCAAATTACTCAGCTAGAATATTTTGTTTACTTTTATGATGTCAAAACTATGAACCAGGAAATTAAAATTTTAATTGTAGACGATGAAAAAGATATCCTTGAATTTTTAGGATATAATCTACGCTCGCAGGGGTATAAAGTTATTGTAGCTGATAATGGCTTGTTGGCTATTGAATTAGCAGTAAAACATCAACCCTCTCTGATAATACTTGACGTCCAAATGCCAAACATGGACGGTATTACAACCTGTGAGAAAATTAGAGAAATACCAAAGCTAAATGATGTAATGATTACATTTCTTACTGCTCGTTCTGAGGATTATTCTCAAGTTGCTGGTTTTGATGCTGGTGCAGACGATTACATAACCAAACCAATTAGGCCAAAAGTCCTAATAAGTAGAGTCAAGGCTTTACTAAAACGTCGGGGATACTCAAATGAATCAGGATCCATTGTAGAGTTGGGTGATCTTCAAGTTGACTTTGAAAAGTACCAAACTTTCTATAAAGGCAATTTAGTAACGCTAGCTAAAAAAGAATTTAAATTATTAAAACTCCTTATTTCAAAACCTGGTAAAGTATTTTCTAGAGAGGAAATACTTGAAAAAGTCTGGGGTACGGACATTATTATCGGCGATAGAACTATTGACGTTCACATACGTAAACTAAGAGAAAAGTACTCAAATCATTTTATAAAAACCGTCAAAGGGGTCGGCTATAAATTTGTGTACTAATGCAACTGAACTCACCCCAGCAAATTGCCTTATTTCTTACAATAGTTCTATGCTTATTTGTAGGGTTCTTACTAAGTGCCAACAACTTTTTTTATACTATTTGCTTTCAACCTCTCTACCTTTTCATTTCTTTGATTTTATTTTTAGTAGTAACTTATATTATTACTATCACGGTCATAAAAAACTATATTCACAACAAAGTTAAGCTCATATATAGGTCGCTTAGCAGACAACGCGGCACCAGTCAAAAAGTAGAAACCGACTTAAATAGAGTAAACGAAGATGTCGATCGCCTGGTAAATGATCGCCAAAAAGAAATTGATGATCTAAAAAATACCGAAACTTTTCGAAGAGAATTTTTAGGAAATGTATCGCATGAACTAAAGACACCAATTTTTAATATTCAAGGCTATATACACACCCTTTTAGATGGCGCCATAAATGATGATTCTGTGAATTTAAAGTATTTAAAACGAACTAGTAAAAGTGTTGATAGAATGATATCAATTGTTGAAGATTTAGAAATGATATCAAAAATAGAATCCGATAAGCTTGAATTAGAATTTAGTCGTTGGAACATTGTAAGTCTTGTTCAGGAGCTTTTTGAAATTTTGGAAATGAAAGCTGTCAAAAGAAATATAAGTCTTTACAACGACAATGAAACAAAATCCAGATTCGTAGAAGCAGATCAAGATAAAATCTCTCAAGTATTGTTAAACCTTATTGAAAATGCCATAAAATATGGCAAAGAAGGCGGACAGATTAAGGTGCGTTTTTTTGAAATGGGAGAAAACATACTTGTTGAAGTAGCAGACGACGGATATGGAATTCCCGAGGAACATTTACCACGTTTATTTGAACGCTTTTACAGAGTTGACAAGTCAAGGTCAAGAAATGAAGGAGGAACAGGTTTGGGTTTATCAATTGTCAAACATATAATTGACGCTCACCGACAAAATATTAACGTCAGAAGCACGGAAAATATTGGAACAACCTTTTCATTTACGCTCAAAAAAAGCGAATAATTGTTGCCATTTTACTGGGTAATCAATGTGTTTGATTCCATTGTAACTATCAACCTCAGCCAACGCAGTTGTTAGATTAAATTTTTCCTGTTGCATGCTAAATGCTTGCTTATTTTGCATGAAGTAGCTGGCCAAATACATCTGCTCAGTTTGTCCGGGTGTTGGAACAAATACAGCCTTTTTATTTAATTTTGCTAAATCCAAAATAGTAGAATACCCAGATCTGCAAACTACTACATCAGCATTTACAAAAGCTTGGTTGAGTTCCTCGTAGCTCAAGTGGCTAACGACCGTCAAGTTGCCAAAAATCTTAGATGATGAGTATTCGGGTTTGCCTAAAACTATCATGGATTTTTTTTCTAATTTGGAAAGTTGATTAATTAGAATTTTTTCGAAAAGCGAGCGTTGAGGTTCTGGACCTGAAACGATAGCTAAAATGTCTAACGACTCATTTTTTTGCTTGGTCACAAAGCGTGATAAAGTACCTAAAAACTGACAGTTAATCGAGTGATTTTTGTTTTGACTTAAGTAACCGCTAAGTGTACGTTGAGGATTGTCAGGAATCCAACATTCTGAGAATTTACTGATGATTCGTTTGTTCACGTGGTTAATCAATGAACCTAAAATAGGACTTTGGATATTTAGTTGGTGAGTAATGAAAACACATGGAATAGTTTTTGAATACATACCATATCTATTGTCTGAAATCACGCCATCAATGTCATACTCTTTAATAATCAGTTTTAGTTGGCGATGCTCATTATTTATTGCCTGCCATATTTTAAACCCTTGTGCCAACATACTAAGTGCCATATTCCCTCCTTGCGGATAACGAATATTATATCCTTGAAGCTTTATAAAATGATAATTAGGAAACTCGGCCATAAGTAAACGAAGAGGTCTGCCGCTACAAGCAATAAGCACCTCAAAACCACACTTTTCTAGCTCCCAAATAATAGGGATGCATCGGGTAGCATGTCCTAAGCCCCAGTCCAAGGGAGCTACTAAAATTCTTCTTTTACGATCCACGGTTCAATGTACTTAAATTTTAATTTATTTTTGAAATAAAAAATATTGGCCAAAAATAAGCGATTAAAATTTTCTCAAATTACCGATTACTCTAATGTTGTTGAACCCACTTTTAACGAATTACAATCTTTTCCATTAAAAAGCCATTGGAATCAGGCGCATTTCAAAAACGATCAACCTGTTGTACTTGAATTGGGATGCGGAAAGGGCGAATATACTGTTCGCCTAGCCCAAGAGTATCCACAAAAGAATTTTATTGGAATCGACATCAAAGGGGCAAGAATGTGGAAGGGAGCCACCGACGCATTATCACAAAACCTTTCGAATGTAGCTTTTCTAAGAACCCGCATAGAGTTCATTGAGCATTGCTTTGGGGCGAATGAAATTGACGAAATTTGGATCACTTTTCCTGACCCTCAAATTAAAAAAAGAAGAGCTAAAAAACGTCTAACACATCCAGTGTTTTTAAAACGCTATTCTTCAATAATTAAAAAAGATGGATTGATACACCTGAAAACAGACAGTCAGTTTTTACACGGTTACACCTTAGGAATTATCCAAGGAGAATCACACATTTTAGAGGATGCCGAACATGATATTTATGGCGCTCAACTTAAGCGTCCACATACTGACATTAAAACGTATTATGAAAGTCAATTTTTACAACAGGGACGGCCCATCACTTACCTTTGTTTTCGCCTTAATTATTAAAAAGATTCTTCATGAAAACTAATTTTTTTGAAAAGGTATTCGAAGTTGTCAAAAAATACCAGAAGGGAAAGACACTTCTTACAAGGCAATAGCCAGCTATCTAGCAAGCCCAAGATCGGCACGCATGGTTGGATGGGCACTAAATAAATCAAACACACTAGATATTTCAGCCCATCGAGTGGTTAAAAAAATAAGGCCTGTTTACGGGCAAGTCTCATTTTTTGCAAGATCACTAAATGCAACAACTTTTACAAAATGAGGGTATAGATGTAGAAAATAATCAAATAAAACACTTCAAAGAGTATTTTTGGGACCCTATATGTCATTTGCCCCCAACAAATATCGAAAACAAATAGGGTTTTACTTATCTTTGTACCATAATAATGACATTCTCAAAAAAACAAGTTACAGACGCTTTGTCGAAGGTTTTATTACCTGATAATGGGCAAGATTTATTGAGCGCTAAGGCGCTTACAAACGTGCAAGTTTTCGGCAACGAAGTAGTCGTTGATATTGAAATAAGCAACCCAAGTCTGCAATACAAAAAAAAAGTTGAAGTAGATTGCCTTAAAGCCATACATCAGCACGTATACGAAAAGGCAGACGTAAAGGTAAACATGCATGTAAATGCCACTGAAAAGACAGTCAACAAAATTAGAGGCAAAGCCATACAAGGCGTTAAAAACATTATAGCTATAGCATCAGGCAAAGGAGGGGTAGGAAAGTCTACTATTACAGCCAATTTAGCGGTTGCTCTTGCTGATAAAGGATACAAAATTGGGTTGGTAGATGCCGATATTTACGGCCCTTCTATGCCTATAATGTTCGATGTGGTAAACGCCAAGCCAAGAGGAAAGGAGACTGATGGCAAACGAGCTATCTTGCCAGTAGAAAGCTATGGGGTTAAATTGCTTTCTATAGGATTTTTTGCGAACACCGATCAAGCAGTTGTGTGGCGTGGCGCAATGGCATCTAAAGCCCTCAACCAAATGTTGTGGGACACAGATTGGGGAGAGCTTGACTTTTTACTAATTGATCTTCCACCCGGAACTGGTGACATACATTTATCTTTGGTACAATCTATTCCAGTGGGATCTGCTATCGTGGTAAGTACACCACAACAAGTTGCATTAGCCGATGCCAGAAAGGGTGTAGCCATGTTTCGAATGGAAGCCATCAACGTGCCAGTATTGGGCCTTGTAGAAAACATGTCATATTTTACACCCCAAGAGTTACCGCAGAAAAAATATTATATCTTTGGTGAAGGGGGGGCAAAAACCCTCTCAGAAAAATTAAACTTACCTTTATTGGCAGAAATACCATTGGTGCAAAGCATTAGAGAAGCTTCCGACATAGGTCGTCCAGCTGTTTTACAAGGAGAAACACCAGTAGCGTTAGCATTTATGGACTTTGCAGATAGGGTGGTGAAACAAATGAATATTAGAAATAAATTTGAGCCAACAAAAATTGTAGAAATCACTACAATGAATGGATGCTCAACCAAATAGATATGGCAGTAATAACCGACCCAGAAATAATTAACAAAATAGAAGAAGCATTAGCTCAAGTGCGCCCATTTTTAGAAAATGATGGAGGCGATATTAGATTTATTGAAATTACGGACGATTACGTCGTGAAAGTAAAGCTGTTAGGTGCATGCAGTGACTGCCAAGTCAGTGTAATGACATTAAAAGCGGGCGTTGAGCAAAGTATAAAAAAAGCAGTGCCACAAGTGATAAAAGTGGTTGATATTGACAATATGTAATTTAATGACACAAGAAATAGTCGAAAAAGTTGTCATTTTTTTCGCAGGAGACTCAGGCGACGGAATACAATTAACAGGTTCACAGTTTACAAACACTACGGCATTATATGGCAATGATTTGAGTACATTTCCAGATTTTCCTGCCGAGATACGTGCTCCTCAGGGCACATTAGCGGGTGTTTCTGGCTTTCAAATTTCTTTTGGTAGCACCGAAATTTACACGCCGGGTGACGAATGCGATGTGTTAGTAGTAATGAATGTAGCTGCTCTCAAGGCCAACCTAAATCGATTAAAGAAAGGAGGGATTATTATAGCCAACTCCGATGGATTTGACAAAAAAAACCTTCGACTCGCGGGTTTTGAAGAAAATGAAAATCCTTTGTCTGATAATACGCTTTCAAATTATTTAGTCAATGAGTTAAATGTTACAAAGTTAACTAGAGAGTGTCTAGTTGATACATCTTTAGGTCCAAAGGAAAAAGATAGATGTAAAAATATGTTTGTTCTTGGCTTTGTATATTGGATGTATAACAGAAGTTTAGACCATACAATAGCGTTTTTGAGCCAAAAGTTCAAAAGTAAAACCGATGTTTTGGAAGCCAATATAAAAGTGCTAAAAGCAGGTTATAACTTTGCCAATACGTGTGAAATTTCGTCTAGCAGATTTGAGGTGAAGCCTGCAAAGATGAAAGTAGGCACATATCGAAACATAATGGGTAATCAGGCCCTTGCATTAGGTCTTATAGCTGCATCACAGCAATCCAGGCTAGATCTTTTTTACGCTTCCTACCCGATAACACCTGCTTCTGATATTCTACATGAGCTAGCGAAACACAAAAACTTTGGAGTAAAATCATTTCAAGCTGAAGACGAAATTGCGGCAGTAAGTGCTGCCATAGGAGCTTCATTTGGAGGCGCCCTAGCTGTAACAGCAACCTCTGGCCCTGGAGTAGCTCTAAAAGCCGAAGCTATTGGTTTGGCATTTATGCTGGAGTTACCTTTAGTTATAATTAATGTACAAAGAGGTGGCCCATCCACTGGTTTGCCTACTAAAACAGAGCAAGCAGATTTACTGCAAGCCGTATATGGCAGAAATGGCGAAGCTCCAATACCCGTAATAGCATCAAGCACACCATCAGACTGTTTTGACGCTATTTTAGAAGCTTGTCGAATAGCTATTCAACACATGACACCAGTGTTTTTATTGTCTGATGGCTATATAGCTAATGGTGCTGAGCCTTGGATGTTTCCAAGCGCCGCCGATTTAAGCCCAATATCTATTCCAAAAACTATAAAAACAGAACACTATATGCCCTATGAACGTGACGAAAAACAAGTTCGAGAGTGGGCTATCCCCGGAACACCTGGCTTAGAACATCGCCTTGGCGGTCTCGAGAAAGAACATATAACAGGAAATGTGTCGTATGATTCAGATAATCATGAGTATATGGTTAAAGTCCGAGCTGAAAAAGTAGAAAAAATAGCACACTATGTTCCTGTACAACAATTGGATTCTGGTAAAAATGACGCAACTTTTCTAGTGGTTGGCTGGGGTTCTACATATGGAGCTATCAAGGCTGCAGTAAAGGAGCTTTTAGAAGAAAACTATTCTGTGGCACATATCCACCTAAGATATATAAACCCCTTCCCAACTAACTTCAAAACACTTTTGAATAAAGCTCAATGCGTATTGGTGCCAGAAATAAATAATGGTCAGCTAGTCAAAATAATACGAGATGAATGCCTTATTGATGCTATATCAATTACAAAGATCAAAGGCATTCCTTTCGAGTCAAGAGAAATTAAAAACAGAATAATAGATTTGTATAATGGAAAGTAAAACGTACACATCACGTGATTTTTCGTCAGACCAAGAAGTTCGTTGGTGTCCAGGTTGTGGTGATTACTCCATATTAAAACAGGTTCAAACTGTTTTGCCAGATATTGGTGTCAAAAAAGAAGACATTGTCTTTATCTCTGGTATTGGATGTTCATCAAGATTTCCATATTACATGAACACTTATGGCATGCATTCAATTCACGGCAGAGCCACTGCTATAGCAAGTGGTTTGAAAGCGGCGCGTGCTGATCTTAGCGTTTGGATTATCACGGGTGATGGCGATTCGTTGTCAATTGGTGGAAACCACCTTATTCATTTACTAAGACGAAACTTTGATACTAATATTTTATTGTTTAATAATCAAATTTACGGACTAACAAAAGGTCAATATTCTCCGACCTCCGAAAAAGGCAAAAAAACCAAATCTACTCCAATGGGATCAATCGATCATCCCTTCAACCCGTTATCATTATGTTTAGGAGCGGATGCCACTTTTGTCGCTAGAACTATGGACAGAGACCCTAAGCATTTGAGAGAAATGCTAATGAGATCCAACGATCATAATGGAACGTCATTACTTGAAATTTATCAAAATTGTAACGTTTTTAATGATGGTGCTTTTTTTTCAATGACCGATAAACAAACGAAATTAAATACAACACTATATCTGCAGCACCAACAACCCCTAACCTTTGGAAAAGATAATGCTTTGGGCATTCGTCTCGACGGCCTTTCGCCTCGAGTTGTTTCCTTAGTCGATTACTCTAAGGATGATTTGTGGATTCATGACGAGAATGATAGAGTAAAAGCGAGCATGCTTAGTCGTTTCTTTGATGATGAGCTGCCAAGACCCTTTGGTGTGTTTTATTCGGAAGAAAGAACGCTTTATGAAGAAGCTCTAGTAGCCCAAATAGATGATGCAATAGCGTCTAAAGGTCACGGTGACTTAGACCAACTTCTGCGAGGAACAAATACTTGGACCATCGATTAAAAATTAAACTTAGCACTAAATTTAATACCTACACCAGGCATATTAAATACGCTAGAAACTGGGTGTTCGTTGCTCATGTAGGTGAATCTCTTTATAAGATCTACTCTTAAGAACTTAAATATATTAGAAATTCCAACACTGGCCTCGATATATGGTGTAGAATCCATCAAAAATGATGTAGGATGGCCTTGATCGTCAACAGGCAACTGTAGTAAATTTTTATTTTTGTAGGGATTATTCTCTTTACTCAGACGACCATACAGCATTTTTAGCCCTACAACTTCTCTAATTTTCATTTTTTTAATTAATGGCAGTTTGTTGAAAATAAATCCTTTAAAGTAATGATTCAATCTAATGGTTAAGTATTTGTCATTTATAAACTCCATATAGTTCATTAGATTGAAAGATTTAAACTGGTACCCTAATGATTGATTGGCTCTTGGGATTTCTAATAGAGGAAAAGGAGCCTGACCCCAAAATTTGCCAAGTTCTAATTCAAAATCTGAGTAGCCTATCAGAGGAAAATGAAAGCGTTTTATAAGTTCGAATTTTGATTTTGAAAAATTATAGTTGCCATTGAACAAGCCTGAAAAACCAATTGTGTGACTTGCTTTTATTATTGGGTATTTATTGACAATAATTCGTCGTCTGTTTTTTGTTTGATAAAATTTTTGGTGCGGTGAATAGTTGATAAAAAGGGTAATTTCATCAGTAGAAATCTGTTTAATATAGTTGTCATATCCGTTAGTGAATGATAAGTTGCCTAGTGGTTTTATGGTTTTGTTTTCAAATTCTAGTTGGAATGATACATTACTTCTAAACTCTTTCAAATAGTCTAATTTTATTTTGTGTATTAACAACATTTTATCAGACGAATTGCCATTGAAAGAGAATAAAAAATTGTCAAGATCCATATTGTGGGAGTATTGTCCCGGAAATAATGTTTTTCTTGAGAGAGAGAAATAAATGTGATGTAATGGAAATTTTAGAAAATGTTCATTAAATGAATACTTGATCCCACTTTGGTATTTTAGTCTTAAATCACCCAAACCTACAGCTAAATGCCCATCAAGCTGAAATTTTTGATGAAGGTCGGGGGTGGTTTGCCCACCCATTCTAAGCTTTAGACCTTCAACTTTATTCCAACTAACAAAGGTAGCCACAGTTCCCAATTCGTAATCGCTACAATCTATCCAGCCAGAAGTCAGAATAGAAGAAGCTTCTGCCAGCACTTTAAAAGTTCTTGTGCTTTGAATACTATCAATCATTTCATAAATTCCTTCTTCTTTTTCATTTAAATGTGTGTGCCTAAAATTTCCAAATAATTGATTGTTGTTATTAGTCACTAGTTTAATGACACTATTTCTTGGTTGGTAAATAGAGTCGTTACGTTTGGTGTTAATAATAAAATTTTTGTAAGAAACACTCTTCTTTCCAAAAATACCCATTTGATTTTTGCCTAAGCTGTAATCAATAAAAAGATTATTTTTTGATAACATCCATAGGTTGTTGTCTAATTTAACAAAGCTTTGAACAATACTCAGATCATTAACAAAGTTGAGATTTATCTGATTATTGATGCCCATATCGATCTTTTTAACAGCGTATGAGCCGTCATTAATAATGTAGAGATTACCAAAAAAACCAAAGTCTGATTTTGATCTTGGTGAAAAACCAATGTTGATACAATCGATACCATCAACAATAAGAGTGTCTATTATATAATATTTGTATATATTGACTGCAAAATCATTGATAGGACTAGGAAAATAATTGCCAAATAATTCAATTTGATTGTCATAAATATCAATATCAGAGTAAAGCTTCTTCATTAAATGACTGATGCCGTCATTATCCATTCTGTTAAGCGATCCACTCATTTTTTCGGCATACACGTATTCATTACGTGTTTGAGGATTCTTCTGAAAGTATACCGTCGATGCGTTTTCTTTGATGAAAAAAGGTAGAAAGGGCTTTCCATTAATTTTAGAGGTATCCACGTAGTCTTCAAAAACAAATTGGAATGGCTTCATTATTTTTTTGTCGGCTATTTCTTCCGAAAAATTGTTCAAATCGAACTCTATTTTTTCGTATTTATCATACTCGTAAAAGTCAAGGGATTGTTTTTGATTTTGCCATTTGTTTTCAATTACTTTTTTTATCAAAGCTACCGCTGGATTACCTTTGTTCCTGTATCGTTCTTTTTTGCGGTCTTTAATTTCTATAGTCTTTACGTTTATGGCGTTGGGCTCTAATTTAAAATTGAGTGTTTGTTGTTTGTTTTTTGTGACTTTCAATACTTTGGTTTTGTATCCTAAATATGAAGCGATAAGACTATCTTTGGCCCACTTAGTTTGCAGTATGTACTTTCCGTCAAAATCGGTAGTCGTTCCAACATTAGAATTTAAAAATTTAATATTGACAAAGGGAAGGGCTTGGCCTTGCTCATCAACTACCTTACCTTTAATTTTGGTAATCTGTGCAACTGACCATTCAGAAAAAAATAGGTTAAACATTACCAAAAATGTAATTGTTTTTTTCATTTGGTTTTCAAATTCAAAGATGCCTATTTAAGCTAATTAATTATCTAAAATGATCGGGAATATTGCAAACTGGTATCGGTATCATTTTGTGTGTGTTGGTAGTGTTAAGTTCATGGTATTTTTGCAATATTAATTGTTCTTTATCGGTTAAGTTGTTAGTGTTTCCTTTGTAATTCATTGCCCATTCCAGCTCATTGTATGTCGCTCCAATTTGTTCTTCATCGGTTCTATTATCCTCCCACAAGCCGTCAGTAGGCGACGCCATTAAGATTGAATCTATTATACCCATTTGTTTGCCTATGGCGTAGACTTCCGATTTTAGTAAATCGGCTATTGGACTAATATCCACTCCTCCATCTCCATATTTTGTAAAAAATCCAATTCCAAAATCTTCTACTTTGTTGCCAGTACCAACCACAAGGTAAGAATTAAGTTGAGCATAGTAATATAATGTGGTCATCCTTAATCTTGCTTTTGTATTAACAAGCGATACCAGATGATTGCCATTGTTAACTTCTGACGCCACTGACTGTTCAAATGATTGATAGAGTTCACTAAGGTCGATGCGTAACGAATGAACATTATTGTATTTTTCTTTAAGCCACGATATGTGATTGTTAGCTCTGTTGACTTGACTTTGTTGCTGAAAAATAGGCATTTCCAAACATAATACTGGCGCTTTGGTGTGGGCTGCTAGCGTAGAGGCAACAGCTGAATCAATACCTCCCGAAACACCCACAACAAACCCTTTCAAAGTAGACTTGTTAAGGTAGTTGAATAGCCAACTGCTGATAAAATCAATGCATTCTTTTTCTTTCATAATTAATACAAAGTTAATAAATCGTAATTTTACAAGATGAAAATGTTGATAACTCGTCCCTTTTTTATCATTTTATGCATACTGTCATCGTGCAAGAATGAAAAACCCTCCTTTGACAAGCTTGAAATACACAGATTGGATAGTTTGTATGTGCAAGATGTTTCATTGGTTTCATATTCCGATTTAGAATCTAAATACGGTTATTTTTGGCAAGTATACACCCAAAACGTCGTAAACTTACCACAAGAATCTTTTAAAGACTCATTATTATCTTTTCAAAACATAATTGATTTTCAACAACCCTATCAAGATTTAAGCGCTCTATACGCTGACTTTTCTTTGTATGAAGATGTTTTTTCGGAAGCATTTTTCAATTACAACCAGTTCTTTCCAAATCGACTTATTCCTTCAATTGTGTTATTTTTTGGTGGGTTTAATTACATAGCAATTGCCACCGATAGCACACTAGCAATTGGTTTGGAAATGTTTTTGGGAAAAGATGCACCATATTATCAGCGAATTACACATAAATTTCCGCAATACATGCACCAGCGGTTTCAGCCAGATAATATGGTACCTGTGGCCATTGAGGGGTGGTTGGAGTCGGAATTCTACTCCAAAAACACGGACTTTTTGTCTCAAATGATTCATTACGGAAAGATTAAGTATGTGTTGAGTCAACTAATAAAAAAACAACCCAGTCATATATACATGGGTTATTCAAAGGAACAATTAATATGGTGTGAAGAAAATGAATTTTCAATATGGAAATTTTTGATAGAAGAAGGATTGTTATACTCCACAGATCAATTTCTAATTAATAAATACATGAATCCATCCCCATACACAAGAGGAATGCCAACTGAATCACCTGGACAAGTGCCAATTTGGATAGGCTGGAATATAGTAAGTCAGTTTATGGACAAACGTTCTGATGTTACTATCAGTGAGCTAATGGAAATATACGATGCACAATATATTTTAAGCCAATCAAAATACCGACCAAAATGAATAAAAAACAATCCAATATATCAATCAATATAGAGTTAGATGAGAACAGTATTCCCGAAAAAATACAATGGCAAGCCAGTGACGGACAGCAGTCGCTAACTGATTGTAAAGCGGCATTTTTGTCGTTTTGGGACTCAAAATCTAAAGATACATTACGTATTGATTTGTGGACCAAAGAAATGAGAGCTGATGAAATGAAATTCTTCTTTTATCAAATGCTTATGTCTATGTCTGAAACATTAGAAAGAGCGACCAATGAAGATAAAATGGCGGCAGATATGCGTGATTTTTGTCAGCACTTTGCTCAAAAACTACTCAAATAGTTCATTGGTTTTACCAATGAAAGAAAGAATATCTTCTTTACCTGTACCATTTGTGGCTGAACTAAGAAAAACTGACGGTAATTCTTCCCAATCAACCAGCATTCGTTTTTTGTACTGCTTAAAATTATCATCTCTCTGTTTTTTAGACAGTTTGTCAAGTTTAGTAAAACACATCACAAAAGGCACTTTGTTATTTGCCAACCATTGCATGAATTTTAAATCAATTTCTTGTGGCGCTAGCCGAGAATCAATCAACACAAACAAGCACATCAAGTTTTTTCTTTTTTTAAGGTAATTTTTAATAAAATGTGAAAACTCTTGGCGCTTTGATTTTGAAACACGAGCATACCCATATCCAGGTAGGTCAACCAGATACCATTTATCATTGATCAGAAAGTGATTTATTAATTGTGTTTTTCCTGGTTTACTGGATACTTTTGCCAGTTCTTTTTTGTTAGTTAACATATTGATTAGCGAGGATTTTCCTACATTGGAGCGACCAATAAAAGCGTATTCAGGAAGAGATGGCTTTGGACACTTGTTGATATCAGTGTTACTAACTATAAAGTTAGCGCTTTTAACATACATTACTGGTGTTTTACGTTTTCTTTAAGCCACTTGACTAATATATCTTGAAATACAACGGGGTGTTCCCACATTGGCGAATGACCGCAACGATCAATCCAAAATAAATCTGAACGTTTAAATAATGAGTGAAACTCCTTGGCTACATGAGGGGGGGTTACGTTATCTTGCTTTCCCCAAATAAGGCATACCGGAAAATCTAAATCGGGAATATCCTTGCTCATATTGTGTCGAATAGCTGATTTAGCCATTGCCAATAGACGTATGACCGAATTTCGGTTATTGGCTATTTCAAACACATTGTCCACTAATTCTTTGGTGGCCATTTTTGGGTCATAAAATACCTCTTCCGTTTTCTTTTGAATGTAGTTGTAATCCCCTCTTCTGGGAAACGTGTCGCCCATTGAATTTTCATAAAGACCTGAGCTTCCAGTTAGTATTAAAGATTCAATTCTTTCAGTATGTTCTTGTGCAAACACGAGAGCAATGTGTCCCCCTAAAGAGTTTCCCAATAATGAAACTTTGTCAATTTGTTTATATCTTAAAAAATCTTCTACGAAAATCTTGAAAGTGTTGATGTTTGTTTTTAATAGAGGTTTGTCAAATAGAGGTAAAATCGGCCCCACAACTCTGTATCCAGATTCACTAAGGCCAGGTATAATGCTCTCAAAGTTTTCAATCCCACCCATTAAGCCATGTAGTAATACAATTGTTGGACCTTGACCCATATCCACATATTCGAAACCGTTCTCTTTAATGACGTTCAAATTCTTAATCATAGTTTGGCAAAAATACGCAAAATACTTGTAACCATTTTCCTTTCAATTTAAAGCGAAAAAGGATTAAAGAGTTGTAAAGTGTCAGTTTTTATCAACAATGTGGTAAAAAGTGGTAAAAAGTGGGATAAAATTATTTATATTTACCACATCTATCGATTAGTGTATGATTACTTTGATTGGAACATACGAATGTAAAATAGACTCAAAAGGTCGGCTTATGTTGCCCTCTGTTTTGAAGAAACAATTGTTGCCTGTTATTGAAAACGGTTTTGTCTTAAAGCGTTCAGTGTTTAGCAAATGTTTGGAGATTCACCCCGTTGGCGAATGGAATGATTTGATGTCTGAAGTTAATAAGCTCAATCGATTTGTAAAAAAGAACAACGATTTTATTCGATTATTTACTGCCGGTGTAAAGATGATTGAGCTTGATTCAAACTCTCGCTTGCAAGTTCCAAAAGACCTCATTTCTCACGCTGGACTTTCAAAAAATATTGTCTTGTCATGTTCGCTAAATATGGTGGAAGTGTGGGATAAAGATCGATATGAAAAAGTCCTTGAAGATGCTACGGTTGATTTTGCGGAATTGGCCGAAGAAGTAATGGGAAATAGTAATAAGCACGAATAACAATGGCATATCACGAATCGGTTTTGTTAAATGAATCAGTAGATGGATTAAATATTCAACCGAACGGAATTTATGTAGACGCCACCTTTGGAGGTGGAGGTCATTCACGGACTATTTTAGAAAAGTTAAAAAATGGGAAGTTGTTTGCCTTTGATCAGGACGCTGATGTTATCTTAAACAAGATTGAAGATCAGCGCTTTGTTCTAATTGATCAAAATTTTCGGTTTATGAAGCAGTTTTTGCGTCTTAAGGGAGTGCGTAAGGTTGATGGGATACTTGCTGATTTGGGCGTTTCTTCTTATCAATTTGATACTGCTAGAAGAGGCTTTTCTATACGGAAAGATGGCCCATTGGACATGCGTATGAATCATTCCCAATCGCTGACTGCCAAAGCGGTAATTAACGACTACGACCTAGAAGATTTAGTGCGAATATTTAAAAATTATGGTGAGCTAAGAAATGCTTACTCCATTGCGCAACAAATTGTAAAAACAAGACAATCATCTGAAATCGAAACCACCGAACAGTTAAAAGCGGTTGTTGACTATTTAATCCCATCTCATAAAAGAAATAAAATTTTGGCTCAACTTTTTCAAGCTATTCGAATCGAGGTAAATGACGAGCTTAAGGCGCTCAAAGAATTGCTAGAGCAATCGGTTGAGTTGTTGAAAGAGGGGGGACGGATATCTGTGATATCATATCATTCTTTAGAAGATCGATTGGTAAAGAATATCATTAGATCTGGAAACTTCGATGGTCATATTGAAAAAGATTTTTTTGGAAATAAAAAGGTGGTTTTGAAGGCTCTCAATAAAAAACCAATTGTAGCATCGCCAGAAGAAATTTTAAAAAATCCTCGCTCAAGGAGTGCCAAATTAAGAATAAGTCAAAAATTATAATGAAGGACTTAAAAAATACATATCGTCCCAAAAGACAACAAAAGAGCTACTTTTCCGAATTAGTAAGTGGCAAATTTCTTGAAAAAGGCCTTTTTGAATTGTTGCCATTTTCATTGTACGTATGTGCCTTATTAGTATTCTATATCAATAATTCTTATAAGTCTGAAAGCTATATTAGAACCATATCCTCCTTAGAGCGTGAGTTAAAAGATTTGAGAGCAGAATACATCACCACCAAGTCACAGCTAATGTTTCAGAGTAAGCAAACGCAAGTGCAATCCCTTGTGCAAAGCCAAGGTCTTGCAATGAGTAATGAACAGCCAATTGTAATACGTATTGATCAATGATTAAACCTAATGACATAAAAAGAAGAGCTGTAGCGGTATATCTTTTTATGATATTATTGGCCGTTGCCATAGTCATTCAGCCACTATACACCCAATTCTTCGAATCTCATTTATGGAGCACTGATAAGTTTGACGTTACGCGCACAGTCAATGTACCCGCCTCAAGAGGCAATATATATTCTGAAAATATGTCTTTGATGGCTACATCAGTTCCTGAATATGAAATTCGATGGGATACTAGAAGAGTTGATAAGCTTACATTTGATCGGCATTCTAATGAACTAGCTCTTCAGTTGGCTAATTTATTTGAAGACAAAAGTGCATCTGATTACCTAAAGTTGCTTTCTAATGTTTGGAAAAAACAAAAGGGATACGCCTTAATTAAGCGTAATGTCAACTATAATCAGTTAAAGTCAGTAAAAACTTTTCCAATTTTTAACAAAGGACGTTTTGATGGTGGATTTCGTTATATTCAACTTAACAATAGAGAAAAACCATTCAAGGAAATAGCTAGTCGCACCATTGGCTATCACAATATTAACACAAAGTCTGTAGGCATAGAAGGGGCCTTCAATTTTGAATTGAAAGGAAAACAAGGTCAACGATTAGAACAACGTTTGGCAGGAAATGAATGGATGCCCGTTAGAGAGATAGAATCGGTGCCAGGTAAGGATGTTGTGACTACTATCGATGTTCGTTTTCAAGATGTAGCTCACAATGCGTTAGAAAAAAGGTTACGCTTTCATGACGCCGATTTTGGAACAACAGTACTCATGGAGGTTGCCACTGGTAAAATTAAGGCCATTGTTAATCTAAAAAAAGTAAACACTGATTACGAAGAGCATTACAATTATGCCATAGGTCAAAGTGTTGAGCCAGGTTCAACCTTTAAGTTGGCATCAGTAATTGCAGGTTTTGAGGATGGTTATCTTCAGCTTGACGACTCGGTTAATACAACTGGCGGACTGACCACTTTTTACGACCGAGTTATGCGTGATTCAAGAGATGGTGGTTATGGGAAAATCACTTTAAATACTGCTTTTACAAAGTCATCCAACGTAGGAATATCAAAGTTAATTGATAAACACTATAAAAGTCAGCCCTCTCAATTTGTAGATAGATTATACAGCATGGGGCTCAACCAAACCTTGGGTCTATCTCTTTCAGGCGAATCAAGTCCTATGATAAGGCATCCAAAACAATCGTCTAGCTGGTCAGGTACGACTCTTCCTTGGATGTCTATTGGTTATGGAGTTAAAATGACCCCAATGCAAATTTTAAGTTTTTATGCTGCCATTGCCAATGATGGACAACGTATGAAGCCCTATTTTGTTAAATCTATTCTTGATAATGGGAGGACTGTCAAGCACTATTCTCCAGAAATATTAAATCCATCAATTTGTTCTATGACCACCATTAGTAAAGTAAAAGCTATGTTAGAAAATGTGGTAGAGAAAGGAACTGCAAAAAATATCAAAACACCACAATACAAAATTGCAGGCAAAACAGGTACCGCCAAGTTGCTAGTGGATGGTGCCTACATTAAAAGGTACATGGCTTCATTTGCGGGTTATTTTCCAGCTGACAAACCAAAGTATGCATGCATTGTTTTGATAAATGATCCCTTGCAAAATGGTAACTATGGAGGAGATGTGGCCGCACCGGTTTTCAGGGAGATAGCCGACTATGTGTATAATGCTGACTTATCATTAAAAACACCTCGACACGCACAAAATAAGACGGCGCCAGTTTCAAAGGATGGCTTTAAAAATGACTTGACCGACGTATTTGGTCAACTGTCTATAGAGATGGTAGATGATGACCTAAGTTCCCAATGGGTTTTGACTGCTGCCAAAGAAGGCCATGTTGAACTACTAAGGCGAAACATAGAGACTGATTTAGAAAATAACTTAATGCCAAATGTCACAGGGATGGCTTTGAGTGATGTGCTCTACTTACTTGAAAATTATGGCTTGAAAGTAACTTATAGTGGAAGAGGGAATGTACGCTTTCAATCCATAGAAAAAGGTCAACGAATTTCAAAAGGACAATCGATTAGCATAGAATTATCGTGAAAATTCTCAAAAATATATTACATAAGATTGAACTATTAGAAGTAGTTGGCTCAACTAATTTAACTATCTCGGGTATTTCTTTTGATTCAAGAAAAGTTACAAATGGTTGTTTATTTGTAGCACTGGAAGGGACAATACATGATGGTAATAAATTCATTGAACAGGCAGTAGCAAATGGAGCTATCGCTATTGTGACTCAAAAATTACCCCTCAAACAGCCTGAAAATGTTACTATTATAAAAGTTAGAAATAGCGCGAAATCACTTGGATTAATTGCTTCAAACTACTACAAAAATCCTTCAGAAAACATTAAGCTTATAGCAGTTACTGGTACTAATGGCAAAACCTCAGTAGCAACCTTATTACATGATTTTTTTCAATCAAACGGCCAAAAATCTGGTCTTATCTCAACGATAGAAAATAAAATAGGTATGCAGTCAATACCATCGACACACACAACACCAGATGCCATTTCTACCAACCAATTATTAGCTAAAATGATAAGTGAAGATTGTAAATATTGTTTTATGGAGGCGAGCTCGCACGCACTACATCAAAATAGACTTTCAGGCTTAAACATCGATGGTGCTATATTTACTAATATTTCACATGATCATCTAGATTATCATCAAACGTTTGAGGATTACATCATTGCCAAAAAAATCCTCTTTGACCACTTACCTGCGAGTGCATTTGCATTAGTAAATAAGGACGACAAGCATGGATTAACAATGTTACACCATTGTCCAGCCAAACAATACACCTACGCTCTAAAGAGTGTTGCAGACTTCAAGGCCAAAGTGCTAGAAAGTCAATTTGATGGAATGTTGTTAACAATTAACGGCAGGGAGCTTTGGACAAAACTAGTGGGCCATTTTAATGCCTATAATTTATTGGCTATTTACGCTACCGCTATACTTTTAGGTCAAGACGAAGACCAAACACTTGCCACAATCAGTGACCTGAATAGTGCACAAGGCAGATTTACCATTTGCAGGTCATTAGACCAAAAAGTTGGAATAGTGGATTATGCGCATACACCTGATGCTTTGTTAAACATACTTCAAGCCATCAATGAAATAAAACACAGACAGCAACTCATAACTGTTTTTGGGTGTGGCGGGGATAGAGATAAAGATAAGCGATCTAAAATGGGGCAAATTGCGTCTCAGCTAAGTGAAAAAGTAATCGTAACAAGTGATAATCCACGTAATGAAAAGCCTGAAATTATAATTCAAGAAATACTAAAAGGTGTTTCTAATAAATACATCAGCAAGGTCCTTACTATTAGTGATAGAAAATCAGCCATCAAAACAGCTTGTACGCTTGCCAACGCTGGTGATATTATTCTCGTTGCAGGAAAGGGACACGAGAAATACCAAGAAATAGAGGGGCGTAAGATACCATTTGACGATAGGCAGGAGTTGCAAAATAATTTTAAAATTCTTCAAGAATAATGTTATATTATTTATTTGAATATTTAGAGACGACATATCAGCTTCCGGGAGCTGGCGTTTTTCAGTACATCTCGTTTAGAGCCGCCATGGCCGTAATTACCTCACTTATTGTTTCACTCATTTTTGGAGGAAAAATAATTAAACTGATAAGAAATCAGCAAATAGGAGAACGGGTTAGAACACTTGGGCTGGAGGGTGAAGAGGCCAAAAAAGGCACGCCAACCATGGGAGGGTTGATTATACTGACAGCGATTTTATTACCCACATTATTATTTGCAAAACTAGGCAATATATACATAGTATTGATGATTATTTCAACACTATGGCTAGGGACCATTGGCTTTATAGATGATTACATCAAAGTATTTAAAAATGACAAAGAGGGACTAGCCGGAAAATTCAAAATTGTTGGACAGGTAGTATTGGGACTAATCATAGGGCTAACATTCTATTTTCACGATTCTATCACCATCAAGGAAAAAATAAGTAATCAATCAACAGTTCAATCCGAGGCTATTTTTAGTGATGAAGTAAAATCATTAAAAACAACCATCCCCTTTTTAAAAAATAATGAATTTGATTACAACTCACTAGTTCAATGGATGGGTGATGGAGCTACAAAATATAGTTGGATACTATTTGTATTTGTAGTCATCTTTATAGTCACGTCAGTTAGTAATGGCGCAAATATGACCGACGGTCTTGATGGATTAGCTACTGGAACCTCAGCCATTATAGGTGCCACTTTGGGAATTTTAGCTTACGTTTCGGGTCATGTCTTTTTTGCTGACTACCTAAATATAATGTATTTGCCAAACACCGGCGAATTGGTGATTTATATGGCCTCATTTGTTGGGGCCTGTGTGGGCTTCATGTGGTACAATTCATATCCAGCACAAGTATTTATGGGTGATACCGGTAGTTTGGCTTTGGGTGGCATCATAGCAGTGTTTGCTATTGCCATTAGAAAAGAACTTCTAATTCCAATTTTATGTGGAATTTTTTTAGTGGAAAATGTGTCAGTAATGATGCAGGTTGCATATTTCAAGTACACAAAACGAAAATATGGAGTAGGGAAACGAATTTTTAAAATGGCGCCACTACACCATCATTATCAAAAACTAGGATATCATGAAAGTAAAATCGTTACACGATTTTGGATTGTGGGAGTAATGTTGGCCATTTTAACCATTGTCACTTTAAAATTAAGATAATGGAAAAAGTGGTGGTGCTAGGCGGCGGAGAAAGCGGATGTGGAGCAGCTGTTTTAGCACACCAAAAGGGATACAAGGTATTTCTTTCTGACAATGGATCAATAAAGGAGAAATACAAAAACGTTCTTAAAAATTATGAGATTGAATGGGAGGAAAATAGGCATACAAAACAGATTCTGTTAGACGCAGATATAATTGTTAAAAGCCCAGGAATTCCTGACACCATACCGCTAATAAAAGAATTAAAAAACGTAGGTATTGAGGTGATTTCTGAAATTGAATTTGCCGTTATTCATACCAAGGCAAAAATAATTGCAATTACTGGCAGTAATGGAAAAACTACTACCACACTTCTGTTGGGTCATATCCTGAAGAAAGCGGGTCTTAATGTCGGGATAGCTGGTAATATCGGTCAAAGCTTTGCAATGCAGGTGGCTAATCACGATTTTGACTACTACGTACTTGAAATCAGTAGCTTTCAACTAGATGGTATTCAAACTTTCAAGCCCTTCATTGCCGTACTACTTAATATTACTGAAGATCATTTAGACAGGTACGAAAATAGTATGACAAACTACATTCAATCTAAGTTAAGGATAACAATGAATCAATGCAAAGATGATTTTCTAATCTATTGTGTTGACGATAAAAACATAATGAAACATCTAAATACAGCGGCTCATAAAATGCCCTTCAGCATTTCAGAAAGAAGCATGGTTCAGGGCGCTTATTTAGATAATGATGAACTAATAATTAATGTTAAACAAACCATATTTAATATGAATATTCAACAGCTTGCGCTTCAGGGAAAGCATAATATTTACAACTCAATGGCCGCCTCTATTGCCGCGCGTATATTAGATTTAAATAAAGACATCATAAGAGAAAGTCTAATCGATTTTAAAAATGTAGAACATCGCTTGGAAAGAGTTATTATGGTTCATGGAATTGAGTTTATCAACGATTCAAAAGCGACTAATGTTAACTCAACATGGTATGCACTAGAGAGTATGACTAAAAAAACAATTTGGATCGTTGGAGGAATTGATAAAGGTAACGATTATTCTTCTCTGATTCCTCTAGTTAAAGAAAAAGTAACCACCATTATTTGTTTAGGTGAGGAAGTAGATAATATCAAAAGCGCTTTTCAAAATTTAGGTGTACAAATGCATTTTGCAAATGATATGGAAAAGGCCGTTAACCTTTCATACGAATGTGCCTGCAAAGGAGATGCCGTATTATTATCGCCTGCATGCGCCAGTTTTGATTTGTTTGAAAACTATGAGCACAGAGGTCACGAATTTAAATCCATGATAAGAAAACTGTAAATGAAATGGGCCAATAAATACATAAATTTGGAGGGTGATATTCGCATTTGGGCGATTATATTCTTCCTAGTTATTGTTTCCATCGTTGTTGTATATAGCGCAACAGGAGGTCTCGCCTATGTTTCTCATCAAGGCAATACTTGGTATCTTTTTTTTAAGCACTGTCGTTTTTTGATTGTTGGTCTTTTTCTAGTGTATTTTATACACAAAATTCCTTATAAGTATTTTTCAAGACTTGGTCAATTAGGGTTTATAGTTTCTATACCAATATTACTTTATACAGTACTTTTTGGTACCTCTTTAAATGATGCTAACAGATGGATTACAATAGCCGATATGCCCATCAATACCTTCGAAATTGGAAAATTAGCCATTACTATGTTTTTGGCTCGTCAGTTGGTTAAAAACAAAGACCAAATAGCGGATTTAAAAAGCGTTGTGTGGAAATTATTCGCTCCGTTAATTTTAGTTTGTGCTATTATTTTTCCAGCTAATTTTTCTACGGCGGCTTTAATTTTTGTAGTCAATCTTATGTTACTATACCTTGGTGGTGTTCCGTTCAGGTATTTGTTTTTATTGGTAGCAGGAATAATTGGAATGGGCGCTATAGTTATCGCTCTGTCATTAAGTGTACCCTCAGTGCAAAAGACCTTCCCAAGAGCCCAAACATGGGTCAATAGGGTTAAGAATTTTTCTAATGAATCGATACCAAACAGCGATGAGTTTTATCAAGTTACTCATGCTAAAATAGCCGTTGTCAATGGTGGAATTAAAGGGAGAGGACCAGGAAATAGTACACAGCGAAATGTTTTGCCATTGCCTAATTCTGACTACGTATACGCTATTTTAATAGAAGAATGGGGTGTGCTGGGTGGGTTTGCAGTGGTGTTTTCATACACCATATTATTGTTAAGAGGTAAACGCATATTTAATTTATCATCTGACCCGCTAGCAGCTTATTTGGGTGCTGGATTATCCATGGCCATAGTCTTTCAAGCCTTTGTAAATATGGCGGTTGCTGTTGATTTATTTCCAGTTACTGGTCAAACCTTACCATTGATAAGCATGGGTGGTGTTTCTGTCTTATTTACTTGCGTAACACTTGGAGTCATTTTAAGCGCTAGTAAAAGTATTAACGCGTCAACAATTAAGGCCAATGTCAGTTAGAGTTATAATAAGTGGGGGTGGCACAGGTGGCCATATATTTCCGGCAATTTCTATTGCTAATGAAATTAAAGATAGAATTAGTAATGCGGATATTTTATTTGTAGGTGCAAAGGGAAGAATGGAAATGGAAAAAGTGCCTAAAGCAGGCTACCCAATTATTGGACTAACAATCAGTGGTATTCAGCGAAATTGGCGTAATTTGTCTAATATTTTGTTTCCATTCAAGTTATTGTCAAGCCTATGGAAGTCGTACCGAATTATCAAACACTTTAAACCTGACGTTGTTGTTGGCACAGGTGGATATGCTAGCGGGCCTCTACTTTTTGTAGCCTCGAGATTGTCTATTCCTGCACTAATACAAGAGCAAAATTCATATCCTGGAATAACCAATAGGTTATTAGCTAGCTCGGTGCAAAAAATTTGCGTTGCCTATGACAACATGCAACGATTTTTTCCAAAGGATAAATTGCTAATGCTTGGAAATCCTATTCGACAAGATCTTGTAAATAACGGGCGTAAAAAACAAAAATGCCTTAAAGCGTTTAATTTGGATGAACATAAAGTGGTCTTACTCGTGATAGGTGGGAGCCTAGGAGCTAGAACCATCAACCAATCAATAGCAAATATGGCCAAAGAATTGGATGAGAAAGGAATACAGTTGATATGGCAAACCGGCAAAGCTTTTGAACAATCAGCAACTACTATTTGTGATAAATTACCACATGCTCAAAGTTATCCATTTATATACAACATGGATATGGCATACAATGTCGCCGATTTAATAATTTCACGCGCTGGCGCTAGCACAATCTCAGAATTGTGCTTAGTAGGAAAACCTGTAATTCTGATTCCCTCCCCAAACGTAGCAGAGGATCATCAAACCAAAAATGCTCAATCATTAGTTCAAAAGAAAGCTGCTGTGATGATTAAAGACAATGAAGCACAAAAATTACTAGGGTCACAAATAACGGCTATATTAAAAGACCAAGATAAGCAATATGAACTTGCCAAAAATATTCAATCGTTAGCAATAGCTAATTCCTCAGAAATGATCGTTGATGAAGTTTTAAAATTGATTAAGCCATGAACATAAACTTATTTGAGAAATTTTATTTTGTGGGCATAGGTGGCATAGGAATGTCTGCTTTGGCGCGCTATTTTCATGCCAAGGGATTACAGGTAAGTGGTTATGATAGAAATTCAACTGATTTAACTGATGAGCTAATATCAGAGGGTATTGATATTCACTTTGACGTTAATCACATTCCGTCTGACATAATAAACAGTCATCCTCACAATCTAATGGTTGTATATACACCTGCGGTTAGTTTAGATAGTCCTCAATTAACATATTTTAAGTCAAAAAAGTGGCAACTGATGAAACGAGCCGACCTTTTAGGGTTAGTAACGCAAGATGCCTACACCATTGCCATTTCAGGAACTCACGGAAAAACAACCACTTCCTGTATACTGGCTCATATACTGAAAGAATGTGATATCTACTGCACTGCGTTTTTAGGTGGTATAAGTACTAATTTTAACTCAAATCTTTTACTTTCTGAAAAAGGTAATATTGTGGTGGTTGAAGCCGACGAGTACGATCGTTCATTTCTACAGCTTAATCCAGATATTGTCATCATAACGTCAGTTGATTCTGATCACATGGATGTGTATAAGGATAAAAATGACCTAGTCTCCACTTTCCAAAAATTTGTAAAGAACATAAAGCCAGGAGGCATGTTGTTGTTTAACAAATCCATCGATGTAGAATTTGAAATTTCATCGGATGTTTTTATGATGACTTATTCAGCCATACAAAAAGCTGACAACATAGCGACTCACATGAGAATAGAAAACGCTTGTCAACTTTTTGATGTCAACTACAAAGACATTCTTCCAGGTCAGGTATATGAGTTTGAGTTAAAAAATATTAATCTTAAGCTTCCAGGACTTCACAATGTTGAAAATACCTTAGCAGCTATCGTAGTGGCCTCTAACCTTGGTGCGAACGCCCAAGAAATAAAACCAGCTGTTGAGGTATTTAGCGGTGTAAAGAGGCGTTTTGAATACCATGCTCAAGGCAAATACGTGTATATTGATGATTATGCCCACCACCCAGAAGAGATAAGTGCTACCATACAAACTAGTAAGCTGCTTTATCCTGATAAAAAAATTACTGTGGTTTTTCAACCTCATCTTTTCACAAGAACTAGAGATTTTTTAGATGATTTTGCTCAATCTTTGTCATTAGCCGATGAGGTTATTTTGCTTGACATTTACCCTGCCAGAGAGCTACCTTTGGAGGGGGTTAGTTCTGAAGTCTTACTCAAAAAAATTACTCAAAAACAGAAAAACAAAGTCTCAAAAGAGGACCTCTTACAGATTTTAACCCACCCAAAAAGAGAAGTGTTATTAACGCTAGGAGCAGGTGATATCGACCAATTTGTAGAACCATTAACTAAATACTACAATAATGAAACTAACTAAAGTGATTCTTCAGTTGTTTTTCATTGCACTGTTAATAGGTGTTTTGGGATTCACCAATATGCGTCACAAAAGTAATAAGTGTCAAGATTATAAAATTAATTTACTGAACAACACCCCTTCATTCTTAACACATGGTGATGTGTTATTAATGATAGAGTCTGAGGTTGATAGCATAATAGGTTATCCTATTAATCAATTGCCGCTTCATAGCATAGAAATGAATATTGAAAACAAATCTTCTATTGAGAACGCAGAAGTATATATTTCTTTGGACAATTGTTTACATGTTGAGGTTCAGCAAAAGAATCCAATTGTAAGAGTAAAACAGTTGAGTGGGCAAGAGTTTTATATGGACAGAAATGGAGCTATTTTCGATTTGTCACTTAATCATACCGAGCGAATTCTTGTGGCAAATGGACATATCAAAGATAGTTTAGACTTAAGGAAAGTACACCAGTTAGCAAAACATATAAACTCAATTCCATTTTGGAAATCACAGATTGTTCAAATCTATGTGGATGCCCAACGAGATATTGAGCTAATTCCTAGAGTAGGAAATCATACTATATTGCTAGGAGGAATCGATGATTACAAAGGTAAGTTTAAAAAATTAAAGCTCTTTTACGAGCGAGGAGTTCAGCAAACAGGATGGAATAATTACCAGCAAATCAATCTGAAGTATAAAGATCAAATCGTTTGTGTAAAAAAATAAATTATGGACAACAACTCAAAAATAGCAGTAGGCTTAGATATTGGCACCACCAAAATTACGGTCATAATTGGTCGAAAAAATGAACATCAAAAAATAGAAATTCTTGGTATGGGCAAGGCGCCATCAACGGGTGTTATGAGAGGTATAGTGGCCAATATTGATAAGACCACATTATCTATTCAAAAAGCTTTGGAAGAAGCCATAGAAGTATCAGGCATAGAAATTAGAAATGTAAATGTTGGAATAGCAGGTCAGCATATCAAAAGCCTCCAACACAGAGGGCAATTAGTGAGAGAAAATCTAGAAACTGAAATCAATGATGAAGACATCAACAAACTGATGCAAAATATGTATAAGTTAGTGATGGTACCTGGAGAAGAAATAATTCACGTGATTCCACAAGAATACATCGTCGATAAACAAGATAATTTTCCCGATCCGCGCGGAATGGTGGGCGTACAATTAGAAGCTAATTTTCACATAATTACAGGTCAAACAGCTGCCATTTCAAACATAAAAAAATGCGTTAACAACGCAAAACTTGCCATGACAGGTCTTACACTAGAACCACTTGCATCTGCCACCTCAGTACTAGATTTTCAAGAACTCGAAGCAGGTGTGGCTTTGGTTGATATTGGCGGGGGTACTACCGATGTTGCTATTTTTAAAGATGGTATTATCAGACATACGGCTGTTATTCCATTTGGTGGAAATATCATTACACAAGATATTAAAGAAGGATGTTCTATCCTTGAAAATCAAGCTGAACTGCTAAAAGTAAAATTTGGCTCTGCACTAGCAAGTCAAAATAAAGATAATGAAATTGTGTCAATTCCAGGTTTGAGAGGCAGAGAGCCCAAAGAAATATCTCTGAAAAACTTAGCTAACATTATTCAAGCTCGGTTAGAGGAAATAATCGAATTAGTTCACCATGAAATTAAAAATTCCGGTTTCGAACGTAAACTAATTACTGGTATTGTATTGACTGGTGGTGGTAGTCAATTAAAACATATAAATCAACTTGTAGAGTTTCATACCGGAATAGAATGTAGAATTGGCTATCCAAATGAGCATTTATCATCCAACTCACCTATCGACGTTAGCAGTCCAATGTACGCCACTGGTGTCGGCCTGGTAATGAAATATTTAGATGAAAATGTAGGCCAAGAAGAATCTCAAAATATACCATCAGAAAATGCTAGTGGTATGGGTGATTTCTTTAAAAAAATGCTCGATAAAATAGATAAGTATTTAACAAACGACGAATAAAACATAACTAATAACTAATATTTAAAACAATGACAAACGAAAGTGTATTAGCATTTGATTTACCAAAAAATCAATCCTCAGTGATTAAGGTAATTGGCGTAGGTGGCGGCGGTAGTAACGCCGTTAATTATATGTATGAACATGGCATCGAAGGAGTGGATTTTGCAGTCTGTAACACTGATTTACAGGCCTTGGAAGCTAGTCCCATCACCACCAAAATTCAAATTGGTGCAGAAATTACAGAAGGACTAGGAGCAGGAGCTAACCCTGAAGTTGGTAGAAAAGCTGCCGAGGAAAGCATTGATAGAATCAGCGAATTACTGGAAACCAATACTAAAATGTTGTTCATTACTGCTGGAATGGGGGGAGGTACAGGCACAGGTGCTGCACCTGTGATAGCAAAAGTTGCTAGAGAAAAAGAAATTCTTACGGTGGCAGTAGTTACTGTACCATTTTGGACTGAAGGTGGGTTCAGAAAAAAATATGCTGAAAGTGGTCTACAAGAGCTGAGAGAAAATGTTGATACATTACTTGTTATTAACAATGACAAACTTATTGAAGTATATGGTGACTTAACCCTGAGCAAAGCATTTGCAAAAGCCAACGAAGTGCTCAATACAGCCACTAAAGGAATAGCAGAAGTCATCTCACAAACACTAATGGTCAACATTGATCTCAATGATGCAAAAAGAGTTCTAAAAGATAGTGGTAGTGCCGTTATGGGGCAAGCGTATGCTTCAGGAGAAAATCGTGCCATCGATGCCATAGAAGGCGCTCTTGATTCGCCACTTCTTCATGATAATAATATTCGTGGCGCACAACAAGTATTGCTGAAAATAGTAACTGGACCGGGTGAAAAAGAAATCAGAATGACTGAATTGTTCAACATCAAAAAACATATACAAGATGTCGCTGGATCGGATGTCAACATCATTGAAGGAATTGGCGTAGAAGATGGAATGGATGATGAGATAAGTGTAACAGTCATTGCCACTGGCTTTAAAGTTAACAAGGTTTTTGATTCGGAACAAGCCGAACAACCAAAAGTCTATGACTTGGAGGCAGATAATTCTGTCAAGACAACTCCCCCTGAGTCAATAACAGATGATAGTATATCCTTAGATTATAGTGAAAGTGATACCCAAGCGACTATTAATTTTGACTTGCATAAAGAGGCGCCAACACTTGACTTAAACATAGAGGAAGAATCGTCTGAAGAGAGCCCAATGGATTTTCCACTCTCCCTTGATGATGACATTCAACAAAATGATGAGCCTTCAGATAGTTACTATGATGAAAATAACGAAGAGAAATTAATTCATACATTAGAAATGGAGGATGAGGCTGAAGAGGTTATTTCAGAACTCAAACAGGTCCCTGAAAAAGAAGAAATGACTCAAATTCATCATGGCATCTCTGCTGAACAAATGGCTATGAGAAGTCGTCAGCGAATGGAACGATTAAGAGAAATTACCTTAAAGCTTCGTACACCATCTGGCCTGACCGATTTAGAGTCTGAGCCCGCCTATAAGCGTAGAGATGTGAAGCTTGATGACGTGATTCACTCTTCTGAAAGTGAAAATTCTAATTATGTATTGGGAACCGATGAGGATGATAGTGCAAGTATCAAACCAAATAATTTTCTACATAAAAAAGTTGACTAAGTATGGACATCAATAAATACATCAAAGAAGCCATGTTGGCTAAGGATAGCATAAGACTATCGACATTAAGAGCCATAAAGTCGGCTTTTTTGTTAGCAGAAACCCAAAAGGGAGCTACAGCTTTAGACGAGCTTGCAAAACAAAAAATCATTCAAAAACTTTTGAAACAGCGCAAAGAAGCAGCCGAAATATATCAACAACAAAATCGATCAGATTTAGCCTCTGACGAACTAGCACAAGCAGACATTTTACAGTCCTTCTTGCCAAAGCAATTAAGTCAAGATGAAATTAAAGAAATCGTTTCTAAGACAATAGGTCAGATTGGTGCTAGTAGTATGGCTGATATGGGAAAAGTAATGAGTCTTGTCAATAAAAAGTTGGCTGGAAAAGCTGATGGGAAAATCATCGCACAAATTGTAAAAAGTAGATTAACGTAAAGGGGATTTGTGTTTTACAGTTTTTCTAGTACATTAGTGGTTACAAACATTAAAAACTAAAAGTATGAAAAACGTTATTCTCTCTTTATTAATTGCTGTATTATTGTCAACCATTCTTTACGCAACTAACTCCCATGAATCTCATGTGTCTTTGTCAAATAATACCGTTTATGAAACAGTTGACGTATTTCCAAAATTTCTTGATGATATGGAGGTCTTAATAAAATATTTCAATGAAGGCATCAAATAGCCTGAAGAGGCTAAGAAAAATAATGAACAAGCCATACTTTTTATGAAATTTGTTGTAAATCAACAAGGTCAAGCAGAAGACATTGTGTCTTTGAAAGACAGAAAACATTATTTTGTAGATGAGGTAAAATGACTGATTAGACAAATGCCCCGATGGAAAGCTGGCGAACTAAATTGTAAGAAGGTAAAAGTAAAGTTAGTTTTACCTATAAGTTTCAAATTATAAATCTTTCCATTGCCAACTTTCTATAAGTTGGTAAACATCATCTTTTATAAAGTTACTGATTGGTTTTATAGAGTCATTTAAGGCTGTGTTGAAGTACAGTGCACCTCTAACAAAATGCGATGTACTATCAGATAAATAAAACTGCAAAGGTGTAGCAGTTGTCCCTTCAAAAGTGTAAACCATTCCATACACTTTCAGCGAGTCATTGACAAATCGTTGCTCAGTAATCGCTTCCGCTTTTTGGGCATGTTTGTACGCTAAGTCACGACACTCTTCGGTATATTTGTTGAGGTTCTTGCATATCTGCTTATAGCTCATATGAAGTGTGCCGTTAAAATCAACAAATTTTAAATCAAACCACGAAGAATTACTAGTTTCATACTTAAGCAAGCAATAGCTAGGATGTTTAAAACTAAATGGATTTTTATGCGTGCTTGACTCAACTAAATCTTTTTGTGGGAAATCGATTCTTGAAAAACCCCTTGGCTTTGGAGTATAGTTGTTATCGCATGCTATGAAAAGAAAAGCTATTAATGCAATGTAAAACCTATTAGTTTTCATGTAAGGTGATTTTAATGCGTTTTACTCGTCTTCTGTCAACCGATTCAACAGTGAATTCAAAATGTTTATAATTTAACCTTTCTCCGTGACTTGGAATATCTCCTTTCAATTCAAGGACAAGTCCTGCTAAAGTATCAGAATCTCCTCTTATCTGGTCAAAAAAATCGATTTCGCCATCAATTGATTTTAGTACATCGTTAAGCGATGTTTTTCCTTCAAAGATGTAGTTCCTTTCATCTAGTTTTGAAAATTGAATGCCATCATCATCAAACTCATCGTTAATTTCACCAACAATTTCTTCTATTATGTCTTCTAATGTAACGATACCCGAGGTGCCCCCATATTCGTCAACTACCACCGCCAAATGAATTTTCTTTTCTTGAAACTCATTCAACAGGTCGTCAATCATTTTACCCTCAGGCACAAAAAATGGTGTTCGAATAAGCCCAGTCCAGTCAAATTCTTTTTGATTTAAGAATGGCAATAGATCCTTGATGTACAGAATTCCCAAAACGCTGTCAAAGTTTTCTTTGAAAATCGGAATTCTAGAATAACCACAAGACATGATAACATCTTTAACCTCTTCAAATGGCGTGCAATGTTCAACAGCAGTAACGTCAACCCTTGAATTCATAATTTCCTTTACTTGAGTATTTCCAAACTCTACTATACTTCTGAGTATTCGTTTTTCTTCTTCTTTTGTATCCTTTTCGCTTGCTAGGTCTAATGCTGACGATAACTCGTCTAACGATATTTTATAACCTTTGGATTTAAATCGTTTTTCAATAATAGTTGTTGAGAAAACTAATAACTTGCTCAGAGGGCTGAACATTATTGACAATATTGTTAATGGCCCAACCATTAACTTAGCAAATCCCAATGATTTCTGATTGGCATATACTTTAGGAATGACTTCCCCCATCAATAAAAGGGCAAATGTCACTACAATTACCTGCAAGAAAAAGCTCAGAATGGGGTAGTTTGTAAAGTCAAACAAACGATTTGTTAAAAATGCGGATACGATAACAATAGCCACATTAATGAAATTGTTTGAGATTAAAATAGTGGCTAACAAGAAATTGGGTCGCTTTAATAATTTCTTAATAGGCCTGATATCATTTTCATTTTCGTTTTGCCATTTTGATGCGTCGAGTGAAAAGAAAGCAACTTCAGAGCCAGAAATCAAAGCAGAAAATAATAGTAAAACCAATATGACTAGAAAAGCCACGCTTAGACCCAAGTCTGTGGATACATTTTCTGTTACAAAAAGTAAATTCTGATGAGGGTCTTCGTCCAATAGAGCGTTAATTAAGTTTTTTAGAAAGGCAGGTCATCATCAGGTGAATCCTGAAGAGGGGTAGTTGCACTTTGTTCGCTAATTGAACTTTCGGAGTGGTCTGATTTTTTTCCAAGCATTTCTAAATTGTCACAAAGCACTTCAGTAGTGTAGCGTGTTACTCCGTCTTTATCTTCCCAAGAGCGTGTTCTCAATTTGCCTTCAATGTAAACACTGTTTCCTTTCTTAAGGTAAGGTTCAACAACTTTTGAAGCTAACCCTCCTCTAGTGACAACGGTGTGCCATTCAGTTTGAGTGACTTTTTCATTGGTTTCTTTGTTGGTATAAGTTTCGGAGGTCGCTAAAGAAAAACGTGCCAGAGAGCCACCATTTTCAAAGTGTCTTACCTCGGGATCCTTACCCAAATTGCCAATTAAAATTACTTTATTAATACTAGCCATTTTTTATGTTTTTAAGGATTAACTATCCAAATATAATCAAATAACTTTACAAATTTATTTCGTTCAAGAATTTTTCTGTAAGTCTTGATACGGCATATCTGTCTAAATCAGTCGTTTTAATAATTTTAAAGTCATGATTAATTAAGCCTGTTTGACATTGGATGCGCCAAAATCGCGCTTTAATGTGACGATGACTTAACATATGTCTGAATGACGAAATGGACTTTACTGAAATTAATTCATCATGTAACCAGTTTTGCAAATTTGGGTGATAAAGAATGGTGTTTTTTGACGGTTCTTCTGAGGATTCTATCAGTGGGAATTCATAAAGGTTTTTCCATATACCATTTTGGATACGTTGCTTAATATACGTTTGCTGGTTAAACTCAAAAAAGAAGTAATCATAAAACAATGTTTTGATTTTACCTTTCTTGTTCTTTACTGGAAATCGTGTTTGCAATTGATGGTTAAATGCATAGCATTCTTTTTTCAATGGGCAGTCTTCACAATTTGGCTTGTGGGATTTACACATCTGAGATCCAAATTCCATGATAGCTTGATTGTGAATGTCAGGTCGGTCTTTGTCTAAAAGTGAATCGGCTAATTTGAAGAAAAATTTTTTACCATCAGAATTGTTTATATTTTTCTCAATGCCGTAAAAACGAGAAAGCAATCTAAAAACATTGCCATCGACTACTGCGCAAGGCAAATTAAAAGCAAAGGAAGCGATTGCTGCGGCTGTGTATTCTCCAACTCCTTTTAGTGCTAGTATCGACTCATAATCATTTGGAAAGCTACCTTTTTTTACGATTTGCTTAGCCGTAAAATGTAGATTCCTGGCTCTGGAATAATAACCCAGTCCTTGCCATAATTTCATGATATTTTCTTCGTGTGATTTTGCTAATGACCTAATGTTTGGAAAAGCCGCCAAAAAGCGCTCGTAGTATGGCAGTCCTTGAACGACTTGTGTTTGCTGTAAAATAACTTCAGATAACCATATTTTATAAGGGTCTTTAGTATTTCTCCAAGGTAAATCTCTCTTGTTCCTTTCATACCATTTGATTATTTGTGATGAAAAAGTCATTAACTCATTGAAAATAAGTCATTAAAAGTGAATATGGGGTAAAAATTCAATAAAAGTGATTATATTTGCCGACAAATTTAAGATAAACTATTATTTAACAAAAAATCTTATTTATGACAAAATCGGATTTGGTCAACTCCATTGCAGAAAAAACAGGTTTGCAAAAAGTAGAGGTTCTCGCAGTTTTAGAAGGATTTATGCACGAAGTAAAAGGTTCTGTATCCCAAGGCGAGAGTGTATATCTAAGAGGATTTGGTACATTCGTTGCTAAGAAACGAGCTGAAAAGACTGGTCGTATTATTTCAAAGAACACAACGATTATCATTCCAGCTCATAATTTCCCAGCTTTCAAGCCGTCTAAAAAATTCATTACTAAAGTAAAAAATAACTTGAAACTTTAGATTTTTGCACCATGTGCAAAAACACTTAAAAAATATTTTGATATGCCCAACGGAAAGAAAAGAAAAAGACACAAAATGGCGACTCATAAGCGCAAAAAGCGTTTGAGAAAGAATAGACATAAAAAGAAATAGAATATTTCTTATTTCTATATACGAATTATGAAACCATCTGTATTTTGAGTGCGTTTCAATAAGCCAATTTATTTTGAAATATGAACTACTCGTAGATTCAAGGCCTAATGAAGTAGTTATTGCGTTGTTGAGAGACAGGCAGTTAATAGAACTTCACAAGGAACCTATTGGAACAAAATTTTCGGTCGGAGATATTTACTTAGCAAAAGTTAAGAAAATAATATCGGGTCTGAATGCGACCTTCGTGGATGTAGGCTACGAAAAAGATGGTTTTTTGCACTATCTTGATCTAGGTGCAAAGTTTAAAACCTTTCAGAGTTTTAATATACGAAATGTTTCAGGTAAGCTAAACACTGCCTCACTCCGCAATTTTAGACACCAGCCAGAGCTAGAAAAATCGGGATCTATTGATGATGTTCTCAAAGCTGGTGATCAGATTATGGTTCAAGTTGCTAAGGAGCCTATTTCAACAAAGGGTCCACGGCTAACCACTGAGCTTACAATTGCCGGAAGGTACATGGTACTGGTTCCATTTTCCAAAAAAGTTTCTGTTTCTCAGAAAATCGAATCCAATGAAGAGAAAAAACGACTCAAGAAATTGGTAGAGAGTATAAAACCTCCTGGATTTGGTGTAATAATAAGAACTGTAGCAGAAGGTAAGATGGTTGCCGAATTAGATTCTGATCTTAAGTTTCTGTACAGAAAATGGCAGACCCTCTGCAAGCAATCAAAAAAAGCCAAACCACCACACAAAATCTTGGGAGAATTAAGTCGAACCGCATCATTGCTCAGGGATGTGTTGAACGATGAGTTTACCTCAATTGTAGTCAATAACGAAAAGTTGTTCGGTGAAATCAAAGATTATATAGCTACTATATCTCCTAATCAACAAAAAATAGTTCGACATTACAAAGGTACTTTTCCATTGTTTCAAAAGTATTCTATTGAAAGACAAATTAAATCCTCTTTTGGTAAAACGGTTACTATGCGAAAAAGCACTTATCTTGTTATTGAACACACCGAGGCCATGCACGTTATAGACGTCAATAGTGGAAAACGTGTCAATTCTAAGCAAGATCAGGAGGCCAACGCTCTGGAAGTAAATTTAATTGCTGCAGAAGAGGTTGCTCGTCAACTGAGGTTACGAGATATGGGAGGCATTATCGTCGTTGACTTTATTGATATGTATAATGGCGAAAACAGAAAGCAACTCTATCATTCGCTAGTAGAGTTTATGCAGGAAGATAAGGCCAAACACCACATCCTACCTCCATCACGCTTTGGCTTGGTAGAAATAACCAGGCAACGCGTTCGTCCAGTCTTACACATAGATACTAAAGAGGTATGTCCTACATGCAAAGGAAGCGGAAAAATAGAAGCCAGTATTTTACTTATAGATGAGATTGGTCAGAAGCTCGCTAAAGCCGTCAACAAAAGCAATAATATAATCATCAAAACACATCCATTTGTAGCAAGCTATATCAACAAAGGATTATTTAAAAATCAAAGGCGAAGATGGGCTAAAGAATTTGGATGTAAACTGTCTGTTGAAGAAGATACCACCTACACCTTACTTCAATACCGTTTTTTCACCAAAGACAGAAAAGTTATAACTACCTAGTTATTAAATAGATTTTAATTTTTTTCGATTTTTTAATAGAGGTATTGTAGCAATGAGCAAAAATAGGCCTCCAATTAAATAGCCATACCTAACATTTTCTGTGTCAGCAAAAAACGTTGATGAAAACAATAAAATCAATAGTGTTCGTAAAGAAATACTAATAGAGTTAAACACGCTACCACTCCTACCAATAATATTATTAGGAACTTTTTGAAAAATAAATGTCGTCTTTAAAATTCGAGTACCAGCATTGGTTAGCCCAATGACGAGACTCATAATAAACAATATGGCTATGCTTTTAGTAAAGGTAAGAAATAGACAGGTGACAATAGTGACTAACATCATGAGAACGATGCTGTCAACAATATCTAATCTCTTGGTGATACTTCTGATACCAATGCCCGCTAATAAAGCTCCGATTGAATAATATACCTCAGAAGAAGCAAAAACGTCTGCACTTTCATGAAGGTAATGACTAACATAGGATGGCAGTAAAATAAAGATTTCGACAATAAGAAAGGTGAAAATGGCAGAAGAGCATACCCCAAAGATAAAAATCTGCGGGTTTTCTTTTAAAAACGTAAATCCATTTTTAAACCTTGAAAAAATGCTTCCCTTATCTATGTTTTTTTCTACCAGCGGAACGTGTTTAATAAACAAAATGATAAGGAACGCAAAAACGTAGGTGATAGCATCCATCAAAAATATTTCATGAATTTTCCATGGCGCGATATTAAAGGGTAATGGAATATTTAGTCCTAAAATATTAAGTATTCCGTTTTCTGTTCCCGTGAGCAGTATGGCAGCAAAACTGCCTGCAATGATACTGGTTGATTGGCCTTGAATTTCAATATATGAGTTTAGCTTTGCATAGTTTTTTGGCTCTGTAATTTCCTGGCCAAAGGCATACAAGTTAGGGTAATGAATGTTATAATGAAACATAGTAGTACCAAAAACAACCATTACCAAATACCAAGGCGTATCGCCAATGATGTGCCCCATTAATGCAATTGAGCCAATAATACAGGCACAAATTACATTAGAAAACAAAAATAATCTTTTTCTAGAGTATCTATCAACTAAACTTCCGGAGTATAAGCCCCAAAAAAGACTTACAAAAGTCAGTATGGCATAGCTCTTGGCATATGTGCCACTCATATCCAAAATATCAGCAAAATACCAAGGAATAGCAATCATACTAATTCCTTGTGCAAAACCAGAAATGATATTAGCTAAAAATAATAAGCTAATTGCTTTTTTATTTTTCATTGAGTACAAAAATACTACCTTTGAAAGGATGGGAGAGAAATTAATTGACATAAAATTAATTAAACAGAAAATCCAGCATTACTGTGCCATCAGAGAACGTTGTCAATCTCAGGTGATAAAGAAGCTCAAAAGCTATGGCGCAAGCTTATCTCAAATAGACGAGCTCATTTCTAAACTCAAAAAAGAAAATTTCCTTGATGAAGAACGCTTTGCTCGTACATTTTGTAGTGGTAAGTTTACAATCAACAAATGGGGTAAACAAAAGATAGCATATGAGCTTTCAAAGCTACATGTATCTAATACAATTATACAAATTGGAATGAAAGAAATTAATCAGGTCGATTACCTTGACGTGATACGAAAGCTATCTCAAAAGAAATATGATCTTCTTAGAGACCACAATCAATACTTGCGAAAGAAAAAGGTGGTCAGTTACCTAACAAGTAAAGGATATGAAGTTGATTTGGCTTGGGAATGTATTAACCATCTATAATTAATTACTTTTGATTACCTATGTTGGAAGAAATTCAAAATATGAAAGTAAGGATAGAAAAGCTAGCGTCTGTTATGTCAATATAGAAAAAAAAACGATTTATAGAAGATGAAGAACTAAAAACTCAGTCTGCTAACTTTTGGGACGATCCCAAAAGTGCAGAGCAACAGCTAAAAAAAATTAATAAACAAAAAACTTGGGTTAGTGCTTTTGACGAGCTACAATCATGTTTTGATGACTTTAATGTGATGTATGACTTTTTTTTAGAAGGGGAAATTGACGAGTCCGAATTACAAATCAGTTTTGAAGATTGTCTAAAAAAGTTAGCCGATCTTGAATTTAAAAACATGCTTAGTAAAGATGAAGATAATCTCCCTGCCATTGTTACAATTAATCCAGGTGCGGGAGGTACCGAAAGTCAAGATTGGGCTGAAATGCTCATGCGTATGTACATCATGTGGGGGGAAAAAAATAAATTTAAGGTCAAAGAGCTGGATTTTCAATCAGCCGATGTTGCTGGCATAAAATCAGTGACGTTACAATTCGACGGCGATTTTGCATTCGGAAATTTAAAAGGAGAAAACGGTGTACATCGTTTAGTGAGAATTTCTCCATTTGACTCTAATGCTAAACGTCATACGTCGTTTTCATCTGTATTTGTTTATCCGCTTGCTGACGACTCCATAGAAATAGATATCAATCCTTCAGACATATCCTGGGATACCTTTCGATCTGGTGGCGCTGGAGGACAAGGAGTCAATAAAATTGAAACGGCTGTTCGGTTAAAACATACCCCAACGGGCATCATTATAGAAAATTCTGAAACTCGCTCTCAGTTAGAAAATAAAGAAAAAGCCTTGCAGTTATTGAAATCGCAACTCTATGAGATTGAGCTTAGGAAGCTCCAAGAGGAAAAAGAAAAAATAGAGGGTAATAAAAAGAAAATAGAATGGGGATCGCAAATACGAAATTATGTGTTACACCCTTACAAAATGGTAAAAGACTTACGAACCGAATATGAAACTTCCAACACACAGGCTGTACTTGACGGCGATATCAATGAATTTATAAAAGCGTATTTAATGGAATTTGGACAAAAATAAACTTATGCAAACAATCATTTATCACAATCCTAGATGCCGAAAAAGTAGAGAGGCTTTAGATTTACTAAAAAAACATACAAACAACATTACGATAGTTGAATATCTAAAAAAATCGTTTTCTACAAAAGAGTTAACGGGACTTATACACAAGTTAAAGTTGCAACCAATTGAACTAATTCGTAAAACAGAAGCGGTTTGGAAAGAAAGTTACAAAGAAAAATCTTTGAGTGATGAAGATTTAATACAGGCCATGATAAAACATCCAAAACTAATTGAAAGACCGATAATAGTAAATGAAAAGGGAGCAGTTGTGGGAAGACCAGTAGATAAGGTGTTAAAACTGCTTTAGGCTTATTCTATTTCTTCTACTAAGTCTCTATTTTTGTAAGATTCGATAAACCAAGCGCCAATCCAATAGGGAATGAAGCTAACAACAAATGTTAACAACCAAAAGGCCATCCCTGCAACAGCTAAAAAGAGAAGAAAACCAATAAACATATCTTATAAATTGAATTAAATTTGTACAAAAGTAAGCGTTAATATTTTAAAAAAAAAATCATGAGCTACAGAATTGAAAAAGATACCATGGGTGAAGTTAAAGTACCGTCTGATAAGTATTGGGGAGCACAAACTGAACGTTCAAGAAACAACTTCAAAATAGGTCCCTCAAGTAGTATGCCACTGGAAATTATTTACGGGTTTGCTTACTTAAAAAAAGCCGCAGCCCATGCCAATCATGAGCTTGGTGTACTATCCGAAGAAAAAAGAGACTTGATTTCAAAAGTATGCGATGAAATACTTCAAGGGCATCATGATGATCAATTTCCCTTGGTAACGTGGCAAACAGGATCTGGTACACAGTCAAACATGAATACAAATGAAGTCATCGCCAACAGAGCACAAGTTCTAAGCGGTGGTAGGTTGTCGGATACTGAAAAAATCATACATCCCAATGACGACGTTAACAAATCGCAATCATCTAATGACACTTTTCCAACAGGAATGCACATAGCCTCTTATAAGATGATTGTTGAACATACCATACCAGCTATTACCGTTCTAAGAAATACCCTAGATTCAAAATCGACGTCTTTTATGAAGGTAGTAAAGATTGGAAGAACTCATTTAATGGACGCTACACCTCTAACACTAGGACAAGAATTTTCTGGATACGTCTCTCAGTTAGATCATGGTCTAAAAGCCCTACAAAATACCCTTGCCCACCTTGCAGAGTTAGCTCTTGGAGGTACTGCGGTTGGTACTGGAATAAATGCGCCAAATGGATACTCCGAGTTGGTGGCCTACAAAATCGCTGAATTCACTAAATTACCTTTTGTCAGTGCTGATAATAAGTTTGAAGCGCTGGCTGCTCATGACGCTATAGTAGAAACCCATGGCGCATTGAAGCAGCTGGCTGTATCTTTAAATAAAATTGCCAATGACATACGACTGCTCACATCTGGTCCTAGAAGTGGTATTGGAGAAATTATCATTCCATCTAACGAACCGGGCTCCTCCATAATGCCAGGAAAAGTAAATCCAACTCAATGTGAAGCATTGACTATGGTATGTGCTCAAGTTTTAGGAAATGACGTAGCGATTAGTATTGGCGGCCTACAAGGACACTGTGAACTCAATGTTTTTAAGCCTTTAATGGCTCAAAATATTTTGCAATCTGCTAGATTATTGGCTGATGCTTGTACTTCTTTTAATTCTCATTGCGCTATTGGGATTGAGCCAAATCATGAGAATCTCAAGAAAAATTTAGACAACTCATTGATGTTAGTTACTGCCTTAAATACTAAAATTGGCTATGAGAAAGCAGCTATGATTGCCAAAACAGCCCATGAAAATGGTACAACTCTCAAAGAGGAAGCTGTTAATTTAGGAATACTAACAGAGAAAGAGTTTGATCAGTGGGTAAAACCAGAAAAGATGTGTGGAGAGATCTAAAAAAAATAGATTAAACAAATTGATCACCAATACTTTTTCTGACCTCACTAACAAATTCCTTAATTTGTTGTTCATTATCTTTTTTACATATCAAAAGTGCATTATCACTATCAATAACGATATATTCACTCAGTCCTTGAACGACGACCACTTTTTCTCTAGATGAGGTGTTAACGATGTTATTTTCTGACTCATAAAATATTACTTTATCACCGTTCATGCCATTTCCGTTTTCATCCAAGCTTAAATGATTGTGTAACGAGCCCCATGTGCCCAAGTCACTCCAGCCAAAAGCTGATGGATATACAAAAACGTTATCTGCCTTTTCCATCAACCCATAATCAATAGAAATATTTTTACATCCTGGATAAATTCGCTGTATAAAAACGTCTTCTTGATTAGTGTTATAGTAGTCTTTTCCATCCTCAAAGATATCGTACACGTCGCGTAGATATTTTCTTATACTTAAAAGGATGGATTTTACATTCCAGATAAAAATCCCAGAATTCCATAAAAAATCACCACTTTCAATGAAACGTTTAGCCAAGTCCACATCGGGCTTTTCAGTAAAGGTTTTCACTGAATGAATGTTATTATTGTGAGTTGGTTTATCCTCGTTGAATTGAATATATCCGTAGCCAGTTTCTGGACGTGAGGGCTTTATCCCTAGTGTCAACAAGCAATTTTGATCTTGGCATACATCAAAACACTCAGTGATAATACGACTAAACTCTTTTTCATTCGTTATGAGGTGGTCGGAAGGCGCAACAATAATATTAGCTTCAGGATTTAGGGAGTGTATTTTAAATGTGGCGTAGGCAATGCAAGGGGCAGTATTCCTCATTACTGGTTCACATAATATATTTTCTTGCTTAATACTAGGTAGTTGTTCAATACAAATACTCTTGTAATTGGTGTTAGTGATAATTAAAATATTTTCCCTAGGACAAACCTCACTTAAGCGTCTTACGGTTTGTTGTATAAGTGTTTCACCAGTATTTAGTATGTCTAAAAATTGCTTGGGAAAGGCACTTCGACTCATGGGCCAAAAGCGAGAACCAATTCCGCCTGCCATTATTACAGCAAAATTATTAGAATTCATTATCGATAACTATTTGATATGACAAACATACAAAATCAAAGTTTTATCTCTGCCATAGGGTTAAACAGATAAGTTCGGTAATTGGTAAGGCTTTTACATTGAAACCGTTTTCTTAATTTTTTTTCCTTTAGAAATGGTTTTCCGCTAGCAGTATAAAATACGGTACCATTGGGAATTTCTGAAATGGTAATTATTTTTTGTTTATCAAACAATCTGAGTGAAGCCAATAAATTATGGTCGGAACTGGATGATGCCTTTGGATTTTTTAAATGCAAGGCCAAAGGTCTTTGAATTTCATCGGGAAAGATGGCCAAAAGTGGTATCATTAATTGTCTAAATGTTTTTTTCCATTCTTTTCCGTGGGGTAAGACAGTGGGGGGATAGTTTTCTTTGACCAACATGTGTGCAATCTCATGAGTTAGTGTAATCAAAAAGGAATAAGGGTTTAGGTTATTATTTATGCTTATGTAGTGTTTTCCTTGAAAGTATTTATAGTCGCCTAGTTTAGTACTTCGTGGTGCTTTAATGATCAAATTACAATGGTGTTTGTTTAGCCAATATTCAATTGTTTGAAACGCTTCTTTGGGAAGGTATTGGTTTAACTCTTGCATTAACTCAATAGTTGATAACACAAAAAGCTAGCAAAATAGGCCATTGAACTCATCAATACAAATTGTATAATGGGCCACTTCCAGCCATTGGTTTCACGAAATACAATGGCCAATGTGCTCATGCACTGCATGGCGAAAGCATAAAATAGCATCAGCGACAAAGCCACTGCTGGTGTAAAAAACGGCTCTCCAGTATTAGCCCGCTTTGCTGACATGAGTTTTTCTTTAATACTTTTTGTATTGTCGGCATCGCCCACGCTGTAAATGGTCGACATTGTACCCACAAATACTTCCCTAGCTGCAAACGACGTCACTAATGATATGCCAATTTTCCAATCAAAGCCCAAGGGGCGAATAACCGGTTCTATGCTTTTGCCTATCATGCCAGCGTAAGAAGCCTCGAGTTTCTCACTAGCTATTTTCACTTCTGCTTGCTCTGTATTTTGGTATTTTTTTTCAATTTGGTCGAATGTTTCATTAGGTCCATATGATGATAAAACCCAAAGCATTATTGATATAGCTACTATAATTTTTCCAGCATCTACCAAAAATACCTTTACTTTTTCGAAAATAGTTAGACCAACGGTTTTCCAATCTGGCATCTTGTAAGTTGGCATTTCCATCACATAAAATCCTTTAGTTTTTGATTTTAGGAGATGTTTCATTACCCAAGCAAGCACAATGGCTGATAGAAAACCGATTAGGTAGAAACCCATCATAGTGAGTCCTTGTAAGTTGAAGATTAACCACTTTTCGTCCGAAGGTATCATCATAGAGATTAACAGAGTGTAAACGGGAATTCTAGCAGCGCAACTCATAAGAGGGACTACCATAATGGTAATAATACGTTCTTTCCAGTTGGGGATGGTTCTTGTTGACATCACAGCGGGAATAGCACAGGCGGCACCACTCAAAAGTGGAATAATTGATCGCCCACTAAGTCCAAAACCTTTCATAAATTTATCGGCGATAAAGCTTACCCTTGACATGTAGCCAGTATCTTCTAATACAGCAATAAAAGCAAATAAAATGGCAATCTGAGGAATAAAAATAATAATACCTCCCAAACCCGCTATAACACCATCTACTATTAAGCTATTTAGAGCCCCATCGGGTAAACTTTCACTCACCCAAACTGAAAATAGAGCAAAGCCATTATCAATGAGTTCCATGGGGTATTCTGACCATGAAAATACCGCTTGAAACATAACAAACAACACAGCTAAAAAGAATACAATGCCAAAAAATGAGTGGGTTAATATATTGTCAATTTGTTTGGTAAAAAGAGTGTTTTTACTTTTTTCTGGGAATTGCACTGTTTTAGTAATAAGCTTGTCAATAGCCTTGTATCGTCGAATAGTTTCTGTTGCTTGTAATCGCTTAGGAATAAAATTATTAGTACGAATGACATCAAAAATTTTATTTTTTTGAGGTTGCGAAAGCTGTCGAATACTGTTGTAGTTACAGGCAATTTGAAATGCATTGTATGAGCTAGTGGTATGACAAATATCCTGAATACTTTGAATGACTTCCTTGCAAATAGATTCGACTTCTATAAAGTCATTCGTCGATGTCGATTTACTAGATGCGGCTTCAATAATGGCATGCTTTAGGTTTCCAATACCTATTTTCTTACGTGCATTAATTGGTATCACTTTTATATCTAACTGTTTTTCCAATTCACCAATATCAATTTTGATCCCATCTAATTTGACGAGATCCATCATGTTGAGAGCCATAATACATGGCTTTTTTAAGTCGATTACCTGTGTTGCAAGGCATAATGAGCGTTTTATGTTAGACGCGTCTACAACGATAATGTTCACGTCCGAATGATGCTCGTTAGTGGTGTCGCAAAGTACTTGAAAGGTAATATCTTCTTCAGGTGATTTAGGGTATAAACTATACGTTCCAGGTAGGTCTATGAACTCACTTTTAACCTTATTTTTACTTTTAAGTTGTGATATTTGACAAACCCCAACCTTTTTTTCAACGGTTACTCCTGGAAAATTAGCAATTTTTTGATTTAGGCCAGTAATAGCGTTGAAAAGCGTAGTTTTACCACTATTTGGATTTCCGATTAAAGCAACTTTGATTTTAGTTTGAATCTCCAATTTTAGGATACTAAATCATTAACCAAAATTGTTTTCGCCTCTGATTTTCTTAAGCTTAATAAGTAGCCAGAAACAGATACCGCAATAGGATCTCCCAGTGGAGCTTTACGTTCGATGGCTACTTTTTCTCCTGGCAAACAACCCATTTCCATAAGTTTTAGAGCTAACTCATTATCCGAGAAAGAGTTAATAACAACCGTCTTGCCAGTTTCTACATCATCCAAATTTTTCATATGGCTAATATAACTTCTTTAGAATTAATCTAAAATAGAAAATAGCAGAATTTACTTTATTTTTTTTGAGAAAACTGTGGGCAATCGCAGTCTTTTTTTAAAATAGCACAGGAGGAAAGACAACTAAGCGCAATACATATAGCGATTAATCCTATAATAGATTTGCTTGTATTCATATACTAAAGATAACTTTATCAAAAATACTATTATGTGGCTAAGTTTGGGCTAATAAATATTATTATTTTTGAAGATTATGATTAACGGTCTAAGAATGTTTGGATTATACTTAGCAATGTTAGCAAAAGTATTTAGCCGTCCAGAAAATAAAAAAGTATATTTAAAGCGAATTGTCGATGAAATGGTGAATTTGGGATTCAATTCACTAGGTATAGTTTCTATCATTTCATTTTTCATGGGAGCTGTCGTTACCATACAAACTGGCTTGCAATTAAGCAACCCTTTCATACCCAAATTTTTGGTGGGCTATGCCACTAGAGAATCGTTGATATTAGAGTTTTCGCCAACTATGATAGCGCTTATTTTGGCTGGTAAAGTAGGCTCAAGTATTGCCTCTGAGATTGGTACTATGAGGGTTTCCGAACAAATCGATGCTTTGGAAATTATGGGAATAAACTCTTCTTCATTTATCATACAACCTAAAATCATTGCTTCTGTTTTATTTTTTCCCTTTTTGGTAATAATAAGTATGGCTATAGGTATGGTAGGAGGTTACTTAGCAGCTACTCTAGGAGGTATCATTAGTAAAGGTGAATTTCTGCAAGGTTTACTCTACTGGTTTGAACCCTTTTATATCTTTTATGCTCTAATAAAAACGGTGTTTTTTGCCTTTGCAATCTCCTCAGTATCGTCATTCTTTGGCTATTATACAAAAGGAGGAGCCATTGCGGTAGGTAAATCCAGTACAAAAGCCGTTGTTTATAGTTGCGTGGTTGTACTCATCATCAATTTTTTAATAACGCAGCTTATGTTATCATGATAACAGTTGAAAAAGTAAATAAGTCGTTTGGAGAAAATCACGTGTTAAAGGATTTCTCATTCACCTTTGAGCCAGGTAAGACTAACTTAATTATTGGCGCCAGCGGATCAGGAAAAACTACCTTGATAAAATGTATGGTTGGCTTACATACCCCCGACTCAGGCCGCATTACTTTTGATGGTATGCCCTTTCACACGCTCGAAGAAAAAGAAAAGAGAAATTTAAGAAAACAAATAGGTATGTTATTTCAGGGCGGCGCACTATTTGATTATTTATCAGTTGAAGAAAATATTGCTTTTCCTTTGAATTTGTTCACAAGCATGTCTGATGAAGAAAAAAAAGAACGTGTTAATTTTTGCTTGAAACGAGTGAATCTGCTAAATGCCAATAATCTATACCCAAGTGAGTTGAGTGGTGGTATGATAAAGCGAGTAGCCATAGCGCGAGCAATATCAATGCAACCCAATTACTTGTTTTGTGATGAACCAAATTCAGGTCTAGACCCTCAAACTTCCATAATCATTGACAACCTGATTCTCGAACTTACTCAGGAGCTAAACATTACCACAATTGTCAACACCCATGATATGAACTCAGTTATTGAAATTGGTGATAATATTGCCTTTTTGTACAAGGGACAGCTAGCGTGGCATGGCAATAAAGATACTATTACAAATGCAGATAATAAAGAACTCAATGAGTTTGTATTTGCCTCACAACTGTTTAAAAAATTAAAGCCATAAAAAAAGACTGACTAGTTGTCAGTCTTTTTTGATAAGTTAGTCTGTTTTATGACTAGTGGATAATCACTTTTTGAATCTCTTCATTGTCACTATTAGTGTCTGACAAATGGATAAAGTACACGCCTTTGTTTAAGTGGCGTAGATCTATATTTTTACTAAATGTGTTAACCACATTAATAGATTCAGATTGAACGGTTTTTCCTAGAACATCCTTGATACTTAATTTTGCTCTCCTAACCACATCAGATGAAACTTCTATTAGGAACTGACCATTGTTTGGGTTAGGATAAACGGAAAAGTTTACCTTTTCATTATCAGCTATTCCAAGTGCGTTTGGATCGAAGTTCATTCTTACCATTGGTATCGAGAAATATATACCATCAGTGGCATCTGGAAAACCGTTGTAAAGTCGCCATGCATAACTCCCATCTATTGAAGATGATGCTCCAATTCTTGTGGTATCTGTTACTATATTGCCGTCACCACAAACAGTTACAAGATATTCTTTACTTGCTTCTAGAGGTACTAATTGATCAAAACCTAAGGTCTGCCAGCTACCTGTACTCTGTATATCAAAGAATCTAGATTCAAAGTAAAAGTTTGTGGTTTCACTTTGCGAATTACATTCGTAAACCTTAGCTTTAATTTTACCGCCAGTATCGCTGCTAGGAGCAATATAAACATCAACAGCACTTAATGAAGCGTTCTCAAAGATACCGTAAGAACAGCCATGTTCTATTGTAAATCCGCTTGTTGTTGGTGCTAGTGAAAATCTTAAATCCGCTACATCAGAGTCACGCGCAAAAATATTTTCGGTAACTTCAACGCTAAGCCCATCAATCGTAGCTGTTGCGCTATCTGATTCGGCTGAAAAACTAAAGTCGTACGTACCAGTACCAGTAGGAAGGAAAAAATCATTAGTTGTAAAGGTATCTCTTTCAAGAGATGGTAGGTTAATTGCCCAACTTTGTGTATCAAATGCTCCGGAATTTACTTTTAGTCTAACAGAGTCTTGGGCATTATTTCCAACGTTTCTAATTATTCCATCGAAGAAAAAACCTGGTCCAAGTTGGGATTGTGGTACTTTTGAAAATGAAGAAGTATATGATGTAGTAGTTACTCGAGGTAAATACTGACCAACGGTTTGAATCGATATTTCATTATCGTTGAGTTGTCTTACAGTAATGTTGTCTATGGCTAATCCAGTGGCCCAATAGTTAGCATCAGTCCATATGAATCTAAAATAAACAGAGTCTGTATTATCTAACATTGATAAGTTAAAAATACCTTCTTGCCAATTTACAGACTTTGGTAGATTGCCAGCTAAATCGGTCCATTCACCAGAGCCAACTTTGTATTCTAAGCTTGCTTCAGAATTACCACCCGTGTAGTTTCCATCATTGTGGAAATCAAACGTTAAATACATATT
>JAYYZE010000027.1:0-63662 GCA_036340235.1 Bacteroidota bacterium | reverse complement strand
ATGGTGTAAAAAAGGCCTTACCATGCAAGGATTTTTTCTGATTGCTCTGTATAAATAATAAATTTAGATACATCTTCGTAACCCATCATTTTCAATATATTGGCGTAATTATCTATTTGTTTTTTATGGGCTTCCACATGTGCATTTGTTCCTGTTTTGTAGTCAATCACTTTGACCTTTTTTTGACTGATCAACAGGCGGTCAGGGATGTATATCTCACCACTACTCTGTAAAATTTCGTCTTCGGTTTTTACTTCCCAATCGGTATCAAAGAAGGGTATTATATCTTTGTGATTTAACAACTCCTCAACCCTATGCCTTAACTTGGATTTCAAACTATGAGATAGTAATCCGTGACGTTCCATTTGGTTTAATACTTTTTCTTTGTCTTCCAATTGATTTATTTTTGATAAGCACTCGTGTAATAGCTGACCCCACTGTTGTCGGTCTAGCTCAACGTCCCACAGATCACTAGCGTTATTTTTCAAACGAATGACCTCTCGCCAATTAGGGGTGGATGCATAATGAATACGTTGGGTATTTTTAACTTCCCAAGCTTCCGCTTTTTTGGATGCCAACTGCCCCACTTCATAGGGAAAGTCAGCACCTATTTCATCAAAAAAGTATCCTATAAATTTAGAGAGGGAATTCATCCCTTTCAAATCCTTGAATTGTTCTGTAAAAATGTAAAGCTGTTGCTTAGGGCGTGTCATAGCCACATACAGAACGTTCAAATCATCCATCATGGCTTTGTTTTTTTCATCGCTTTGAATGCCTGCAAAATCCGAATTTTCCAAAATCTTGGAGTTGTTCAAAAGTGCCACTTTCATTTTCTGCAAATTGCCTTTAGCATCAACCCACAACTGACCGGCAGGCTTACCCATCTCCCAATTAAAGGGTATGAATACAATAGGGAATTCTAGCCCCTTAGATTTGTGTACAGTCATGACCTTTACGGCGTTCATATGTTCAGACACTATGACTCCTTCTTTGTGATGGTTTTTGTTCCACCAGTCTAAAAATGCAGTAATGCTGTTATTGTTTTTGATAGAAAACGAATGCACCACATCCAAAAAATAGTGAATGTAAATGTCAGTCGATGGTAAATTAAATAACTCAATGATGCGCTCAACAAGATCATAAATGGGCAATTTCCATAAATGGTAAGGGCTAAAATCTATATTTAACTGTTTCAAAAAGCTATAAAACACGGCATCATTGTCCTTGCCAAGCGAGCTCAATACATGATGAATATCGTAGGTTATTGGCTCACGGTGGTATAAGAAGGTGGCAATGTGTGTTTTGGAAACGTTGTCATTGGCATTGTACAACAAGCTCAACACAGACACTAGAAAGTGAACTTCTTTGGACGCATTGACTAACAAGGCCTCATCAGACAATACATCAATTCTTTCCCTACTCAATGCCTCAGCGGCAACTTGCGTTTCTTTTTTTGTTCTACACAAAATAGCCATGTCTTTGTAAGCATATCCTTTGCCCGAAAGCAAGTCTATTTGTGATATGATCCGTTGCATGACATCTTCTTTAAAGTCTGGCGATTTTTCTATGGCATCAATGAAAACATAGCCCCCATCTTTACCTTTTGGGTTTTGTTCACAGTGGTCATAAATGAGTTGTTGATCGTCACTCAAAGAGCACCGAACAACTGAAAAAAATGAATTATTGAACTTTACTATTTCCTTGTTGCTGCGCCAATTATCACTTAAAAAATGATCTTCACCATTGGAAGATAAGCTCTGCTGAATTTCAGCAATATTGGGTAGTTTATCTCCTTGATATACCTTGTTTGGCAACTGCACAAACTGATCTACTTCCCCTCCCCGCCATCGGTAAATGGATTGCTTGGCATCCCCAACAATCAAATTTTGATAGCCCTCGGACAGTGAATTATGTACCAAGGGCAACAGATTGTGCCATTGCATCACCGACGTATCTTGAAATTCATCAATTAGGAAGTGATGATAACGTTCGCCCATTCGTTCGTAAATGAAAGGAGTGGGTTCCTTACGGATGATTTCGGCAATAGCACTATTAAACTCTGAAATGTGTTTGATATTGTTATCTTGTTTAAACAGCTCCATTTCCTTTGATAACTCATTCAACACAGCCACAGAAAAAATGTTTTTGAAGAGTAGCTTATTGAAAATATACGAACTAAAATTGGCTTTCAAATGAGCCTGTACCTCTTCAAACAAAGAAGATAAATAGCCAGCATGCTGATCAATAATATCTTTCTTGTCTTGATCTACACTTTTGGCATACCACTTACCTTCTTCTACGTTTTTTTTGACGGTTTTTGAAGGAAAGAATTTGTCAGCCATTCGGTTTTTGAAATTGTCAAAATAGACGTAAAAATAACCGCTGATGAAATGAGAGGACTCCAAATCATAAGTTTTACAGAAGGCCATGAAGTCTGTTCTTTTTTGTAAAAGTACATTTTCAAAAGCATGCATTTCTACCACTATTTGATCCTTAATTTGCATAAAGTCAGAAGTACTCACCGAGCGTAAGGAATCAATATACTTTTCTGATTTTTCAAGAAATAAGTGAGATGAAAATTGCTCCAAGGCATTTTCTAAGTTATAACTTTTTCCTTCGTCGGCATTGGAAATTGCAAAGGCCACTAAGGCATCCGAAAGCTCAGCATTGGAACCGATGCGACTAATCAGAAAAGAAACCACGGGCTGAGTCAAATTATCCTGATCCATCTCGACCTCAAAACCCTGTGACATTTGTAAATCATGCGCGAAAGTGCGAACAATCTTAAAGACAAACTTATCAATGGTTGAAATTGATAGGTCGGCGTATTTGTGTAATATGGCCGTTAGCATTTCGCCTGATCGTTTCATTATTTCTTGCTCGGACAATCCTGTGTCTTTCTGTATGTGTGAAAAAAAAGAATTCGTATTACCTACTCCCACTCCTTTTGATAAATCAGAGACAAACGTAAGCACCCTTTCCTTCATCTCCGATGCGGCCTTATTAGTAAAGGTAATTGCCAAAATATGCCTAAAATAGCGCGGATAGAAATTGGCTTGCTCGGCCATTAGCGCTAAGCGAATAAAATAACGAACCAAAGAGTAGGTTTTGCCTGAACCAGCTGAGGAACGATAGATATGTAACTTATTTTTTTGCATATATCAGTTTGCAAAATAGGTAATTAGCGATACAACAAAAAGAAATTATTGAAACACTTTTCAACGCTTGTTAAGCATAAAAACAGCTTTTTTTAAATACGCCATTATAGTAGTATATTTGTACTATGTTACATGTTCCTTACTACACCCTTATTATGTTATTTGTCGTTGGTTTGTTTTCTTGTCAAAAAACAGGTTGCACAGACAGTCAAGCCATCAACTACGACGATGAAGCTACCAAAGACGATAACTCGTGTTTGTACGACAGAAACTTCTCCGTTGAATTTAGACTTAAAAACAACAACAACACCTTTTCAAAATACGATACCCTAAATTTTGACAATAACCGATTTAGACTCGAAAAATTAAAATTCTATCTCTCAAACATTCATCTTGACGACAAAGTTTCAGAAAGCAATTCCAAAAAAGTCCATCTAGTTGACATTGACAACCCGAGCTCACAAAGCATAACGCTGACCGTTCCTGAAGGAAGTTACAATCAACTCCACTTTGGACTGGGACTTGATCAAGAGCAAAACAATACCACTCCTGCCAATTATGAGGTCGATCATCCCTTAGGGTTAAACCAAAATACCTTTTGGGCTATGACACCTGCGTCCTATATATTTATAATGCTAGAGGGTAAAATGGATACCTCACAAACGAGCAATTTCTATCCCATAAGCTATCACCTTGCACACAACGACTTATATCAAATGACAAGCTTTCAAAAGGTAATTAACATCAGTTCAACCAGTTCAAACAAACTGATTATAAACATCAATATGTCTAAATTGTTTGACGGGGTCGATTTATCTCAAAACTTACCACACCAGAGTACTGCAAGCCCACTAGCCATACAACTTATGTCTAATTTTTCTAGCGCTCTTGAAGTTGAATAAATCAACTTTCATATTGATTTCTGCACTGTTTTTGGTAGCTTGTGAAAGGGACATGCCTATTGTTGAGCCCATAGAATTTAATCCAACATTCATCACTCTTGATGTTCCAAATGGATTCCCCGTACCTTCATTACCTGCCGACAATCCCTTAACAAATGAAGGGATAGAACTTGGAAAAAAACTCTTTCATGATCCTATTTTATCAGGCAATAACACCATGGCCTGTGCCGATTGTCATTTTCAAAACAAAGCATTTAGCGACCCCGTGCCATTAAGCGTAGGCATTGAAGGTGTCCTTGGAGAGTTTAATGCCTCGGCAATTATCAACCCTGCATGGAACACTTCAAACTTTTGGGACGGAAGAGCAATAACATTAGAAGACCAGGCCCTTGGGCCTGTTACCAGTTTCGTTGAACTGCATTCTCCATCGTGGGAGGCAGTTACTAAGAAGCTTATGAAAAGTCCCCAATACAGAGATCTTTTTTACAGGGCTTTCAAAACCTCAGAAATTGACTCCTCACATGTGGTCAAAGCCATTGCCCAATTTGAAAGAACATTAATTTCTGCTGACTCAAAATTTGATAAATTTCTTAGGTATGAAGCCATACTAACCCCTTCAGAGCTTAGAGGCAAGGAAATATTTAATACCGAAAAAGGGGATTGCTTTCATTGCCATTCATTTCCACTATTTACAAGCAATGATTTTCATAACAATGGTTTAGATACAGAAAGCGATATGCATGATGGCCGCTTCAGAATTAGTGGAGATATTAATGACAAAGGAAAATTTAGAAGTCCCACATTGCGAAACATTGAGCTGACGGCTCCATACATGCACGATGGCAGATTTGCCACATTAGAAGAAGTCATTGACCACTATAACTTTGGTGGTCACAATTCCTCGACAATAGATCCATTAATGAAAAAAGTGGGTATTGGTCTAGGATTAAATGATCAAGAAAAAGAGGATTTAATCAATTTTTTGAAAACACTTACCGATTCTTCATTTGTTAACAATCCAAACTTTCAACCCTAATTTCTTTTCGTATTGAACTCTTTCAATTACATATTAACACTATTGGTTGGCATATGTTTCATGAGTTTTAGCTATGCTCAAAAACGATGTGGCGCAATGGAGCGATTACAGTTTGAAATGGCAGAAGATCAGTTAATTGAGACTCAGCGAACTCTTCTAAACAAACAAATAAAGCAATGGAAAAGTTCACGAGCAAATGAAGCATACACCATTCCTGTTGTTTTTCATGTCCTGTACGAAAATGTAAACGAAAACATCGGCATTGATCAAATTCAAAGTCAGTTAGATGTTTTAAACCAAGATTTTAATCGAACAAACAACGATGCAAATCAAACACCAAACGAGTTTGCTGCCATAGCTGCCAATTGCAACATAAGTTTTTGTTTAGCACAAAGAACACCCAACAATGACACTACAAGTGGAGTAACTTACACGCAAACCAGTGTAACTTCATTTTCATTATACGACAACCGTATTTTCTACGATTCTTTGGGTGGAAAAAACATATGGGACTCCAAAAAATATTTAAATATTTACGTTTGTGATCTTACCAATGCCTTAGGTTTTGCTGCCTTTCCTGGTGGTAACGATGCTAGAGATGCTGTGGTTATCGACTTTGAACATTTTGGAACAATCAACATGTCACCACCCTTTAATAAGGGTCGAACTGCTACTCATGAAGTTGGTCATTGGCTTAACCTTTTACATATTTGGGGTGATGGAAACTGTGGCTCCGACCAAGTCGACGACACCCCTACACAGCAAGCGGCTAATTATAACTGTCCTAGTCACCCAAGTCCGACATGCGAAAATAATGGGGACATGTTTCAAAATTTTATGGATTATACTAATGATGCCTGCATGAATCTATTCACACTTGGTCAAAAAAATAGAATGCACGCTACTTTGAATATAGACCGCATTGAAGCGACCAATTCAAGCTTCTGTCAACTCCCTTTTGAAGATATTGGCATTATTGACAATGTAAGCCCTCAAAATAATCAAGAGTACTGTGGTCAGGAAATAGAGATTACAACCACACTGTTTAACTATTCAGAGAAAGTCATTAGCAGCGCTACGATTAACTATTTTATCAACGATCAAGCACCTCAAAGCATAGAGTGGAATGGTATTTTAAATCCTAATTCATCGGCTAATATTGACTTGGGAAATCTTTTTCTCAACCCTGGTGAACATAGCTTAACTATTTTTAGTACAATGCCCAACGATTTTAGAGACTTAAACCCTAACAATGATACACTAAACGTGTCCTTTTTGGTTAAAAGCGGTACTAACTACGAAATAGCTATTCAAACCGATAATTACGCTGAGGAAACTAGTTGGCAGATACAAAACAGTGCTGGTCAGATCATCAGCTTTAGTGAAGACTTAATGAGTAATACACTTAATACGTTTGATTATTGCCAAGATTTGGACAGTTGTCATACGCTATTCATTATCGATGAATATAATGATGGAATATGTTGTGATTTTGGAAATGGCTACATTCAAATAAATCAACAACTTTTTAGTGGATCATTTAACTCACAAGTCGAAATTGACTTATGCTCCATCAGTTCAATTTCTGATTTTGACAAAAATGGAGATATCAGCATATACCCCAACCCTACTCTAGGAAAATTAACTGTTTCATCTACAAAATTTGACATCCGACAGATTATAGTTTTTGATATTTTTGGAAAAAATGTATTCCAAAAAGGTTGCCACAACAAAGAAGAAGAACTAAATTTGTACTATCTAGAATCAGGACTCTATTTGATTCAAGTTGATAACGGAATCACTAGCCGAAATCTTAAATTTTTCAAACGATGAAAAAAAAATATAATTTATTTATTCTAGCACTGACCGTTTCGCTTTATTCAGTTGCTCAAATTAGTATTGACAAACAACCCATCAGTAGTCAACAAGTACTTTTGTCAGATCTTCCTTCCGTCAACATCACGCCCCCAAATTTAGACGCCCTAGCTTTGGAAGACAACGAAAACGCTATCAAAGGTAAACCCTACCGATACGCCACTTTTATAGACTGCAGTATTGACCCTTCAAAAGACGGTAGATGGGAAGTAGTAAGCCCAAATGTAAGCGTATGGAGATTAAAAATAAAATCTCATGGAGCACAAGCCCTTGCACTTAGTTTTAACGCTTTTTGGATTCCATCCAATGGTGAACTATTCATATACAACTCTGATAAATCAAAAATATTAGGCGCTTATACTAATAGAAACAATCACCCAAGCGGCATCTTTGCTAACGAACTTATTGAAGGAGATGAACTAATACTTGAATACGTAAAAAGAGGAGCTACTAATCCTATTTTTCACATTAATCAATTGATGTATGCCTACCGCTCAGTAAAAACCAAACTGAAAGCCAGAAATTTTGGAGACTCTGAGGATTGCCATGTAAATCCAAACTGCTCTCCAGAAGGTGATGATTGGCAAGATATTAAAACATCCGTTTGTCGAATAAGTATTCGTATCGGCTTCAATGCCTATTGGTGCAGTGGTTCTCTAATAAATAATACAGCTGAAGACTGCAAACCTTACGTCCTTACAGCAGATCACTGTGCTTTTGATGACGATAACAATTCATATGCCACTAATAATGATATGAACCAATGGGTTTTCTACTTCAATTATGAAGCTGACGAATGTGAAAATCCTACCCTTGAACCCAGCTCAAATACTATGGTTGGATGTTCCTTCGTTGCCAATAGTAGTGATAATGGTTCCATCAACAGCACTTCTGATTTTCATCTTATTGAACTAAACAACAGCCTACCATTTGACTATGGATTATATGTTGCTGGTTGGAATAGAAATAACTCTGCATCTACGCAAGGTGTTGGCATTCACCACCCTGCTGGCGATATCAAAAAATTATCAACCTATAATCAATCAGCCTCTTCTGCCAGTGGTGGCAGAGATTGGCGCGTAGTTTGGGCTGAAACCGAAACCAACCACAGTGTTACCGAGCAAGGCTCTTCTGGAAGCCCATTATTAAATGCCGACAAACACATTGTAGGCAATCTATCAACAGGAAGTTCTGCTTGCACCCAAGGTTTTTGGATGGGACCAAACTCGCCAGATTTTTACGGAAAACTTTCTTACAGTTGGGACCAAAATGGTTCCTCAAGTCAGAGACGACTAAAACCGTGGCTTGACCCACTAAACACAGGTGCAACTACTTTAGATGCCAAACTTTGTGGCTCATCATTAGTTGCTAATTTCAAAGCATCACCAACCCACGTTCAAACCGGTCTTTCAACACAGTTTAGCTATACAGGTACTGGCACTCCAGAGTCCTACAACTGGACGTTTTTCGGTTTGAATGTTGACCCAACAAACTCTACCGACCCCCAACCCGTTGTAACCTATCAAAATAGTGGACAGTACACCGTTTCTTTAAATGTGACTTCTGGAGATTATACAAGCAATGAAATTAAATCTTCGTATATTTTGGTAGACGAAAATGGAAGTAGTATTGATATTAATGAAAATACATTTCAATTTAATATTTTTCCTAACCCTAGCACAGGAACAGTTTACCTTAGTCAAAACATGTTGGCTAAAGCCAAAGTTGAAATAAAAACCATTTTGGGCAAACGAGTGTACAGCCAAACCATAGATGAGGAAACACACAGTATGAACTTGTCTTCGCTTGAAAATGGCGTGTATATAATTCACGTTTACAACCAGACATATTCTAAAACTGAACGTTTAATTTTAAGTAAATAATGATAGAGACCGCCCCACTATTTACTACACAAAACTCATTAAGCGAAGAACTAAAGCAAATTGCCAAGGACTGCCTTTCCGGAAAAAGAATTTCCAATCACCAAGGGCTGGCTCTTTTCGATGCCGACATCTCTTTTTTAGGCTTTTTAGCTAACAAAATTAGAGAACAAAAACATCAAAACCTCACTTATTTCAACAGAAATATTCATATTGAGCCAACTAATATCTGCGTTTTTGATTGTAAATTTTGTTCGTATTCTAAGTTGCTAAAACACAAACAAGAAGGATGGGAATTATCACCTGAGGATATCCTCAAAAAAATGGAAGAATATAAAGACCAACCCATTACGGAAGTACACATTGTTGGTGGTGTTCATCCAAAAATGGGATTACATTACTTCGCCAACCTCATTAAGAAAATAAAAGAAATCAGACCCGATATCCACGTTAAAGCATTTACGGCTGTCGAATTGGAGTACATGTGTCGAAAAGCAAAAGTGAGCTTCGAAGAAGGATTACAAATTCTCAAATCACATGGTCAAGACTCTCTTCCAGGTGGTGGTGCTGAGATATTTGACGAGAATATACGCCAAAAAATATGTAATGACAAATGTAGCTCTAGCCAATGGTTAGAAATTCACGAAACAGCCCACAAACTGGGTATGCCTTCTAATGCCACAATGCTGTACGGCCATATTGAAAAACCAAGGCATCTGATTGACCATATGGATAGACTTAGAAAGTTACAAGACAAAACCAACGGCTTCAACACGTTTATCCCTTTGAAATTTAGAAATGGAGACAATCAAATGTCGCACATTCCAGAGGTCAGCGTTGTAAATGATTTGAAAGTATATGCCATATCACGTATTTTTATGGATAACTTTTCACACATAAAAGCTTATTGGCCTATGATTGGCAGAAATACCGCTCAGTTAGCTCTTTCATACGGTGTTGATGATATAGACGGTACAATTGACGACACAACAAAAATTTACTCAATGGCCGGCGCTGAAGAACAAAGCCCCACTCTCACAACAAAACAGCTGGTTGAATTAATAAAAAATGCCAAGCGTCATCCCATTGAAAGGGATACTTTGTACAATGTCGTTACAGACTATAATGACGTGATATTCGAGGATTAAAGTTTATGCTTTGCATAGTTTCGCCATTTCTCAATGGCTTGGCTCATATCACTTGGCAAATCTGAATCAAAAAACAAACGCTCGTTTGTTCGTGGATGGCTGAATGCTAGACTCTTAGCATGTAATGATTGCCTGGGGATTAGCTTAAAGCAATTATCAACAAACTGTTTATACTTTGTAAATGTAGTTCCTTTTAAAATCTTGTCACCACCATATTCATAATCGTTAAACAGTGGATGCTTAATGTGTTTAAAATGCACCCGGATTTGATGGGTCCTACCTGTTTCTAACTTACACTCTACCAGAGTAACGTATCCGAAACGCTCCATTACTTTGTAATGAGTGGTGGCATGCTTACCGAATTCGCCGTTTGGAAAAACAGCCATCACTTTCCTATTTTTGAGACTCCTGCCAATATGCCCCACAATAGTTCCTTCGTCATTATCAAAATTCCCCCAAACCAATGCATGGTATTTCCTTTCTATAGAACGCTCAAAAAATTGACTGGATAAAGATTGTAATGATTGCTCATTTTTTGCAATTATCATTAAGCCAGTGGTGTTTTTATCAATTCGATGCACTAGCCCTGGTCGCGTATTGTCACCATCAGCGCTGGGCAAATTTTTAAAATGATAACTTAATGCATTGACTAAAGTATCTTTGTAGTTGCCATAACCGGGATGAACAACCATACCTGCTTTTTTATTGACAATGACAACGTCTTGGTCTTCATAAACAATATCTAGTGGAATATCTTGGGAAATGAGCTCTATTTCTCTAGGAGGATTTGTAAACATCACCGTCACTACGTCAAGAGGCTTAACTTTATAATTCGATTTGACTGCTTTGTCGTTAACTCGAATAAATCCATCGCTGGACGCCTGTTGAATTTTATTCCTAGAAGTGCCCTCCAACCTATTTAACAAAAACTTATCTACTCGCAAGGGATCTTGCCCCTTATCTGCCACCACTCTAAAGTGCTCAAATAATTCGCCTTCATGTGACTCCATTATTGAACAATTAACTTTTCTATACGCATACTACTTGAGCTATTAATTTTAACTATGTATAAACCAGGTAAGAAAGAGGAAATATCAATTTTGGAGTTAGGATGGAACGTCTTTGAAAGAAGAAGTTGACCACTTAAATTTTGGATAGTTAGATCAAAAGGCTGGTGGTGATTTATTTGAAAAAATTGATAGGTTGGGTTTGGATAAATATATGAGTTCAACCGCTGATTTTCATTCACATCTGAAACCGTTAATGTCCCAAAAACTGGACGTATCATCCAGCTGCCTGCGCAGTCTGCACAGCTAGAAACATTCCAAGATGATCCTAAGTTGTAGAACATTCTATCATTATTAATCGTATTTTTATCAAGGCCAACGTTTAAGATATTGTCATAATATTGATTCCAACCAACAAACACAGCCCCAGAAACAGCAATAGGATTGTCTAAGATGTATTCGAAAAAACCGTTTTTAGAATTTTCATATTCAGGATATACTACTTGACTTTGATAGATTAAATTATCAGGGGTTCCATTATCACTGTCCCACAAACAAATGCTAAATGCCGAGGCATTGTTATCTTCATAATTTTGTTCAAAATGAAACTGTACAGCTTTTAGGGTGTCTAACTGACCTATATTAAACAACATAGCAACTTGCCCTCCCTCGGCATTTATTCCATAAGAAGCTTCAGCAGAACCATCATCAAGAGCATAAAAATTGTCAAACGATTGAACATAAAACAATGAATCATTTTGCTTAAATAAATCTATATCATCGGTGGCAACAGATTGAACGATAGTGTAGCTATTTTTTTCCAAACTGTTTACAGAGGTTGGAAAAGCATTGACACCCACAGTTATGGCCGAAGGACTATCAAAAGAGTAAGAAAAATTCTGACCATCAAAACTTGGAATTTCGTCATTTCGTGTTGGACCCGTTGTGGGATAGTGATACACTAGATTATTATCGCTATCATAGATGTCATAGCGATAATCAACGCTCTGAGTGGTGGTATAGTTATTTCTTAACAAACTCTCCATATTTTGCGACATGTATGCAAGACGGTTATTATCGAAATGTGACCAAGGGATGGCTGTGTAGAAGTTGAGCATTTGGGATGTCTCATAAACAAATGAAATATCATCATTCTCATTATGTAAATCTTCATCATGAGTAAGAAGTACTTGATCAATATTCCAGTGGTCAAAATTACCAGAAAGGGTGGCTCTGTTATGAAATCTTAGCTTGAATTTATCGTGTAGAAATGATGGATCTGTCAAGGTGATATTAACTTTTTGAAAATCCGATAAAGGATAACCAACTGTATCCCATACCGTTTGCCAAACTAGTGAAGAGTCCAAAAAATGCAATTCTAAAAAGTCATTTTCTTCAGGCTCGTTACCAAATCCAGCCGCTTGAACAAAAAAAGAAAAATAAATAGTTTGGTAAACACTTAGGTCTATCTGTCTTGAAGTTAAATAGTCGGCAGGACCGTGTGAAGATTCAACAGGATTTCTAGGAAATCCAATGGAATCTAAACCATCCAATGTAGCCACTCCTAAATTAATGGGATTTTTAGCATAGGTTCTGTTTATGAAAGCATCTTTATCTTCCCAAAGAGATGGATTTGGTGTACCACTGTATCTTGAAAAATCATCAAAAAAGGGCAATGTCAAATTTGAGAAAGATTGTCGAGATAACGTATTTTTGGTTGATTCTATCAACTGTGTATTGTAAATAAGTGGTCGTACGACTTCCTTCTGAGCCATTACAGGAAAGCAATATAAACTGAACACAAATAGGATTAGGCTATTCTTCATTTTCTGGATTTTTCAGATAAATATCCACATTCATTCCCAAATTAATCAACGGATTTTCGTCAAAAGAAGGGCGTTGACGGTATATAACAGCGTTAGCACTATCTTTAACCCTTGTATCGAAAGATACCATACCTAAATTTATGGATTGCATTTGTAGTAATATAGTGGCATCTTCTAAGGTCAGACCATTTAAATTTGGCATTTCCACCATAACATCACTAAGGCCATCGCCAACCGTTAAATCTACTGATGAACCAATGGTCAACAGGCTTCCGGATTCAACTAATTGACCATTAGCTTCTTGCTTTAAAACAACGTTTTTGGCTACATCTGGCACAAAAATCATCTCGCCCACTTTTAAGCCAATCGTGTTTAATTTTGAAAGTGCTCGGCGGAGTGTTAAATCAATAAGATTAGGCATCTGTACTTGTTTTTTGTTTTTAGAAATTATAGTCAAATAAATTCTCCTATTCTCTTTAACAAAATTACCAGCTAATGGATTTTGCTCAATGACTGTTAATGGCGGCAATTTTAAACTAAACACTGAGTCTATCACTACGAAGTTGAGAGATTTTAATGTTAGAACTGAATCGGCCTCACTTATTGTTAAACCTTTTAGGTCTGGCAATTCTAAAAGTTGATCGTGTCTAGTGTAAGATCTAAGAAAATACCAAGTGAAAACAACTAGTAAGACGGCAACACTAAATGAATAAAACACATTTTTAAAAAATAGCTAAGAAATAAAAAACCTTAGCCAAGATTGATTTTTATGGTCCATAAACACAACTGTAACGAAAAACAAATATAATAATTATGATAGTGGCGCCCTGCTAATTAGTTTTAGTTTATTTTTGATTATATGAAACGCATTGCAGTAGTTATGGGTGGTTACTCTTCTGAAAGTGAAGTGTCATTAAAAAGTGGTAAGGTTGTTCTTGAAAATCTAACCGACCCTAGCATAGAAAGCCTGGGTGTTATCATTGACAGGAAAAATTGGAATGTATTATTTCAAAATAATTTACTCCCTATTGATCAAAGTGATTTTTCCTTTAAAATTAACAACCGAAAATTAACATTTGACGGAGCCTTTATTGCCGTACATGGCGTTCCAGGAGAAAATGGTGAACTACAAAAGTATTTTGATGACTTAGCTATACCCTATACATCTTCAGGAGAAAAAGCATCAAAAATTAGTTTTGATAAAGGAGCTTGTAACAAGCTGTTAAAAGAACATGGTGTTCATTGTGCAGTTTCTCAAAAAATACACTTTAAGGAAAAGATCATTGCAAAGGAGCTTATTGCCAAAATAGGTCTACCTTGTTTTGTTAAACCTAACTCTTACGGCAGTAGCTATGGCGTGAGCAAAGTTTATGAACAGTCTGAACTACAAAATGCGCTAGACAAGGCCTTTAAATTTGACCAATATGTACTTGTTGAATCATTTTTACAAGGCACAGAAGTTACCTGCGGTATTCATAATTTTGACTTTTCATTGAAAACACTACCAATTACAGAAATCGTCAGCGATAACGATTTTTTTGATTACGAAGCTAAATATGAAGGGAAATCTAATGAAATAACCCCTGCTCGTATTTCTGAAAAATTATCATCTGATGTAGCCTCAACTACCAAAAAAGTATATCAAAAACTTAACCTAAACGGAATAGCTAGAGTTGATTTTATTATTTGTGACAATTTACCATATGTTATTGAAGTAAATACCGTTCCTGGTCTCTCCAAAGAAAGTATTATTCCTCAACAAGTCAAAGAGGCAGGAATTTCACTCAAAACACTATTTAGTATGGCAGTCAGACAATTATTTGATTAAATACTAACCTTAAAAGAAATGATAAGAACTGTAAATCTGTCTGATGCTAAAACAATGGCATCAATTTATAATTATTACGTCCTTCATTTCATAACGACAGTTGAAGAACATCCTATTTGTCAAAATAGGATAGTCCAACAAATCAAAAAAAAGCCAAGCCATTTACCGTGGATTGTTTATGAAAAAGACGGTGAGGTCCTAGGTTAAGCTCATGCCTCTACATGTAATTCAAGAAGTGGCTATAAATTAACTCTAAAAGTTCCATTTACGAAAAAAATAATGCTGTTGGGGTGGGCATTGGAAAAGCACTGTATAAAAACTGCTCCATAAACTCAAAAAGATTGGAATTCATAACGTCATAGGCGGTATCTCATTACCTAACAAACAAAGCGTAGCATTACATGAATCATTTGGGTTTGAAAATGTAGCTCACTTCAAACGAGTTGGCTTTCAATTTACAAAATGGATAGACGTAGATTATTGGGAATTGATTTTTTAAAAAACAACATTTACTGCTTTAGCGCGCTCTCGATGGCCAAGCGATAACTATCGAGACTAAAACCACATATGGTACCTATACAATAAGGCGAAATAAGCGATTTATTTCGAAAATCTTCTCTAGCGTATATATTTGAAATGTGCACTTCCACAACAGGTGTTTTTATGGATGATATGGCATCCGCCAGTGCTACTGAGGTGTGAGTGTAACCACCCGCATTGAAAATAATTAAATCCGCACTAAATCCGTGATGATGTAAGCAATTGATAAGTTCACCCTCCACATTGCTTTGAAAGTAAACAAATTGAACCTCTTTGTAACAATTAGTTAGCTTCTCAAAATAGTCTTCGAATGAAGTACATCCATAAATTTCTGTTTGACGTACTCCTAATAAGTTTAAATTTGGACCATTAATAATAATAATCTTCATGGTGCAAAAATAATCAATGAGTTGGAAAAATTACATAAAACAATTTCAAACCTACTTAAGGTTGGAACGTTCACTTTCGACACATACCATTGAGGCTTATGTTAGGGATATCAACAAGTTATTGAATTATCTTGATATTGAACAGATTAGCAAAGACCCTAAACAAATTACAAGCAACGATGTTTCATCATTTATCCAATGGATTGCCCAAAAGGGAGTAAGCACCACTTCTCAAGCCCGAATTTTATCCGGTGTTAAGGCTTTTTACAAATACCTCGCTTTAGAAGAAGTCATAGAGAATGACCCTACTAGCTTGATAGAAAGTCCAAAAAAAGGATTAAAACTTCCACAAACTTTGAGTCATGATGAAATAGAAACCATTATCAAACATATTGATTTAAGTCATCCTCAAGGTCAACGAAATAAAGCCATACTTGAAACACTATATGGCTGCGGGCTAAGGGTTTCTGAATTAATTGAACTGAAACTCAGCCATTGGTATCAAAAGGATGGCTTTATAAAAGTTGTGGGCAAAGGCCAAAAGGAACGCTTAGTGCCAATGGGTCGAATGACACAAGACATCCTAAGAATTTACGTTGAACAAATACGCTGCCATCAGCGAATAGATAAAGCATTCAAAGATCATGTATTTTTGAATAGACGCGGACAGAAATTAAGTCGCGTAATGGTTTTTAATATTGTCAAAGATAGTGTTGAAAAATCAGGCATAAACAAAGCCGTATCTCCTCATAGTTTTCGTCATAGTTTTGCTACCGAATTGATAAAAAGAGGTGCCGATTTAAGAGCAGTACAAGAAATGCTTGGTCACGAATCTATCACCACCACTCAGATATATACCCACATTGACCGTGACCAATTAAGAGAATCCATTATGTCTTATCACCCTCGTTCATAAATGTCTGTTTATTCTAATATATGGAAACTATACATCATTAAAGCCTTGCGTTGGTTTCTGCTGGCCATGCCAATTGCAGTAATTTTCTTTCAAGACAACGGTCTAAGCTTAAGTGAGGTGATGACCTTACAAGGCATTTATTCATTAACCATTGCAATAATGGAAATACCATCGGGTTTTCTAGCAGATCGATTTGGCAGAAAACAAACTCTTTTATTTGGAACCTTTTTTAGTTTTTTTGGTTTTTTAATTATCAGTACATCATTTGATTTTTGGCCCTTTCTATTTGGTGAGCTATTGTTAGGTGTTGGTGCTAGTTTTATTTCTGGCGCTGACTCTGCTCTGTTATATGATTCGTTGTTAGAAAGTAATAAGAAGGAACTCTACACTAAAATGGAAGGCAGAACGTATGGAATAGGAAATTTATCAGAGGCGCTGGCAGGAATTTGCGGTGGCCTACTAGCAGACATTTCCTTGCGTCTTCCATGGGGTGTTCAAACCTGTGTGGCTGCCCTAGCCATACCAATCGCTTTAACACTAGTCGAACCCAAAATGCATAGCATCAACCAACGAGCTTTCAATCTTAAGTCTATCTGGAATATCCTTAAATTTTGTATTTTGGAAAATAAACTACTTAAATGGCTAATAATATTTTCTTCAATAACTGGCCTTGCTACTCTGTCTTTGGCTTGGTTTGCTCAACCCTATTTTAAAAGTATCAATATGCCAATAGCTTACTTTGGTTTTGTGTGGGCTATTTTAAATTTAAGTACGGGTTTCGCATCCTTCAATGCACATTATTTTGAAAAGAAATGGAGTAATAATCAATTACTCCTATTCATTTGCTTGGGAATCAGTTTACCAATTATATTTGTTGTATTTGCCTCACCAATTGTCGGACTTTGCTTGATTTTGATGGTCTTTTTAATCAGAGGAATTGCCACACCTACACTAAGACAATTTATCAATGAATTGACTCCTTCCGATGTAAGAGCAACGGTATTGTCAATTCGAAGTTTTACTATAAGGTTGAGTTTTTCAATCGTGGCACCCTTTTTGGGATGGGTATCGGATAACTACTCTATAAAAGAAAGTTTATTTCTGTTAGGGATAGGCGTCTTAATCGTTGGCATGGTATCAACTCGAAAGCTAATAAAATTACCGAATCAGTAAGCGCTGAGAAAATTGATTGTCGATATGCACAAAGTAAAGCCCCTTCTCTAAAGAAGAAACATCAAGAGTGTGTCCCGATGTCTTTACAAGTAAACTAGTTCTACCTAAAACATCAACAAAACGAATTGTTTTGAGACCATTGATATCTAAAAAAATCAACGAACTTGCAGGGTTTGGGTACAATGAACTGCCTATCGTCTTTTCGGCAATGGAATTAACATCACATTCGATAGTGAAAGACGTGTCAATAGAGAACGCATCTGACAACTCAGAAGATATATCAATATAAAATTCAAGTTCAGAAGGTTGAGGATTAATGAATACCCCATCAAAGAAAATGTCTAGGCTGTTTCCTGAAGTATAAAAATTATCATCGCTTGGAGATACAACGCTTATAAGAACACCGCCCGTGACCAAATTTTCAATATCGAACAAAGAATCATATGAATTTGTCTCCAAATTTAACAAACCAATTGTTGCTTTGTTTGTGTTAATTATTTCGTAGACTATTAGATCGTATTCTAAATTGATAAAACCGTCGAGTCCTGCAACAGCATTGGCAGTACCGATTTTTTGATCTATAACCATACTCTCAATATCAAACTGACCACTATTAGACAGGAAAATTGACGACTGTAAGTCTGGTTCATTGGCATCTTGCTCAACACTTATAGACAAATCTACTAGTGAATCGCAATATAAACTACTAATTGACAACTCCAATGAGGGTGAAAAAGCAATGGGCATAAAACCATCTACATAAAAGGTATCAGTCTCAGACCATTGGGAAAAATAACTTTGGTTAATTGAACAATACGCTTGTACTCTCCATTCATAAAAGTTGTATTGTAAAAGGTCAGGCATATAGCAAGACGTCACAGTGCTATCCATGTTAGACAATGACATCCATTCAGTATCTGAAAGTAATTTGTAATTTAAAATAAAATGATCAACACCCGTTCCACTCATAGAGTCCCATGTGCCTTGAGCAAAAGCATTATTTTGTAAAACAAGGAGGTCATTGACGTATAAATTTGAAGGCGAAGGACACTCTTCATAAGGCAAAGTAGTGAATGTATCAATAACTGCCCACTCTGCTGGATCTTGAAAACTACCTTCAGAACAATAAGCTACTACACTCCAAACATAGGTAGTATTGTAGTCGAGTGGCCCTATTATTCTACTTGTAGAGGTACTATCAAGATTGGAAAGATTATTCCACTGAAGCGAATCGACATGTTTGTATTTGATTAAAAAATCGGCAACTCCTGTTCCTAACATAGAATCCCAATGCCCTTCAACGCTGGCTTGGTATGAATCAAATGTATAATTGTTGGTATATAAACCAGTCACTTGAGGACAGTCATTTGCATAGACAGTCAATACTAGAAACAAACATAGTTTTGAAAAAATGAACTTCATTGGTTAATTCAATATTGGTACAAAGATAATCAAAATACAAAAAAAAGATAAAAAAATCAACCAATACCTCATCAATTTAATAGATTTGCAATTATTAAAATCAAACCATGACGGAAAAGGTATCAAAAAGGTTATCTCGCCTTTCAGAATCTGCTACTCTAGCTATGGCAAGAATAAGTAGAGAGTTAAAATCAAAAGGTCACGACATAATTGCACTCAGCTTAGGAGAACCTGATTTTAATACCCCAGACTTTATCAAAGATGCTGCTAAAAAAGCTGTAGATGAAAACTTCTCTCATTACACGCCTGTTCCAGGTCTTATAGAGCTTAGAAAAGCTATCTGTAATAAACTTAAACGTGACAACCAACTTGATTACGAGCCACAACACATTGTCGTATCAACAGGTGCCAAACAATCTATTGCTAATCTTTGTTTAAGTTTGCTAAACGATGGAGATGAAGTGCTTTTACCTGCCCCCTTCTGGGTAAGTTATTTCGAATTGGTAAAACTTGGAGAGGCTACCCCTGTGATTATTCCTACCTCTATTGATTCAGATTTCAAAATTCAAGCCCATCAGCTTGAACAAGCCATTACCCCTCAAACAAAGATGATTATTTTTAGCTCACCCTGTAACCCAAGCGGATCAGTCTACACAGAGAAAGAACTTATGGCACTGGCAAATGTTTTGGAAAAACACCCTGATATCTTTATTGTCAGCGATGAAATCTATGAGTTAATTCGCTATGGAATTGACCATTTCAGCATGGCACGAATAGACGCCATAAAAGATAGAGTAATTACTGTCAATGGCGTATCCAAAGGCTTTGCCATGACGGGTTGGAGAGTTGGCTACATAGCTGCCAGCGAATGGATAGCCAAAGCATGTACTAAAATTCAAGGTCAAGTGACATCTGCAACGTGTGCCATTGCACAAAAAGCTGCTGAAAAAGCCATGATTACCAACCCGAATGAGGTGAACTTTATGAGAGATACCTTCCTTAAACGTAGGAATCTTATTCTGGATTTGTTAAATGACATCCCCGGCATCAAAACCAATATCCCTAGCGGTGCATTTTATGTGTTTCCCGATGTGTCTTATTATTTCGGAAAAACAGACGGAAAAATAACCATAAACACATCTTCTGATTTTTGCATGTTTCTACTTCACGACAGCCATGTTGCCTTAGTCGCCGGAGAAGCCTTTGGAACTCCTCATTGTGTTAGAATTTCTTATGCTGCTTCCGATAAACACATTATCGATGCTTTGCAACGCATCAAAAAATCTTTAACCAAACTAAGTTAGTTTTGAGTCGTTCTAATTGGAAATTAGTATTTGACTCATTCAAAAATTTACGAATGTTAGTTATTGGCGATGCTATGATTGATGCCTATCTTTGGGGAACGATTAATAGACAATCTCCAGAAGCACCAATTCCAATAGTTGACATTCACAGTCATGAACAACGCCTTGGCGGTGCAGCAAACGTTGCTGTCAATCTAAAATCTCTTGGCGTTACTCCCATTCTTTGTTCTGTTGTTGGAAGTGAAAAGTCTGAGTTTTTTGATTTGATGAATCGACATGGACTTGATAGCCAAGGTGTGCTAACAGAGCACAGAAAAACAACTACAAAAACACGTGTAATTGCCGAAAACAAGCACCAGCTACGTTTAGATGATGAAGATAATCACCCAATAATTAAAGAAAAGGCCTTTATTGAAAACACGCTTGCGCTCATGAAAGAAGTAGATGCCGTTATTTTTCAAGATTACAACAAGGGTATTCTCACTCCAACGGTCATAGAAACGCTGATTTCAAATGCCAAGCAGTTAAAAAAATACATTCTTGTTGATCCAAAAAAAAACAACTTTTGGCTATATAAAGGGGCGCATTTGTTTAAGCCTAACCAAAATGAACTTCAAGAACAATGCGACATTTCAATAAATATTGATAATTATGAATTGTTGAATAATACAATTGAAAAAATCAGAAAAAAACTAGACGCTCAACACCTTCTTTTGACACTGTCAGAACACGGCATGTTCATTCAAAACAATCAATGTAACCTGCTACAGCCAGCATTCGATCGTCAAATTATAGATGTGTCAGGAGCAGGAGATTGTGTGATTGCTACTGCCGCTTGTGCCTTAGCGTCTAATTTGCAAACCAAAGAAATCATATCCCTTTCAAATCTGGCTGGCGGTTTGTCTTGTGAAAAAGTTGGAGTCAATCCTATTGAAAAAGAGCGACTATTGAAAGAAGCTATTCGTTTAATCTAGATCCACAAAATTTACAATGAACAGCATCTACTTCATGACCTTCTCTTGAGCATTCTCTGCATGCTTGGGTACTGACCTTATTTTGGGATGCCTTAACCATTGAGGCCGAAACAATTCCAGTTGGAACAGCTATTATACCATATCCCAAAATCATAATTACTGAAGCCAAGACTTTACCCAAGGAAGTTACTGGAACTACGTCGCCATAACCTACAGTAGTAAGAGTTACCACAGCCCAGTAGATAGATTTTGGAATATCTTCAAAGCCATTTTTTTGCCCCTCAATAATGTACATCAAAGTTCCTAACACCACTACTACCAAACTAATGGACAAGAGAAAAACAATGATTTTTGGCTGCGAAGAACGTAAAGCAATCTGCATTACGTTAGCACCTCTCAAATAGCTAGAAAGTTTAAAAATTCTAAAAACCCTAATTAATCGAATAATTCTTATATCAACAAGAACATACAATGGGGGATAAAAAAAGACAAGATACGTAGGTATTATAGACAAAAAGTCTATGATGCCCATAAATGAAAAAATATATTTCAAAGGTTTGTTGATGGAATATATCCTTAAAATATATTCAATTGTAAACAAAATAGTAAACGTCCATTCAAAAAAACCAAGTAGAAAGCCAAACTTGGAGTCGATAGACTGAACACTTGACAATATCACGCCCAGAACCGACAATAATATTAAAATCAGTAAAACAATATCAAAAAGTTTTCCCTCTTTTGTATCGGCTTCAAAAATTATTTCATGAATTCTATTTCTGTCCATTCCGATTGCGAATTTAAGACTATTTAAAAATTTTGACTCAAATTATTGTAATTTTATACTTTAGCAATTCTAAATCACAATAATGTCAAAGCGACCAAAAGAAAGTCATGGTCAATTCGGTACCACGCCGGTGTTTATGGCTTCTATCAGCACCATACTAGGTGCAATCTTATTTCTTAGATTTGGCTACGCAGTAGGTAATGTGGGTTTCTTAGGTGCTTTAGCGATTATTTTCTTAGGGCACGCCGTTACTATACCAACAGCTCTTGCCATTGCGGAAATTGCAACCAATAGAAAAGTAGAAGGTGGTGGGGATTATTACGTGATTTCTCGATCTTTTGGAATTAATATTGGAGCAGCTATCGGTGTAGCTCTTTTTTTATCACAAGCCATTAGTATTTCTTTTTATATCATTGCTTTTTCTGAAGCCTTCATCCCATTCAGTCATTACTTGAACGAACATTATCAGTTAGGCTCCTTGGTTTATTTTTTGACAAATAAAAAATACATTGGACTAGCATCAATGGCTCTGTTATCAACCCTAATTTTATTCAAAGGTGCTAATTTAGGAATTCGAGCTCTGTACGTTGTAGCCAGTATCATATTTCTATCCTTGATACTATTTTTTTTAGGAAAAAACTCCATGTCCTTTAGCGAAGTCAATTTTTTTTCATCGGTAAATGAATCAGATGATTTCTTTTATGTTTTTACTATTATTTTCCCTGCTTTCACAGGTATATCTGCTGGCTTAGGTCTTTCGGGTGACTTGAAAGAGCCAAGAGTTTCTATTCCAAGAGGAACCATAATAGCCACTATTCTAGGAGCTGTAATTTACGTGCTTGTGGCTTTCAAGCTGACTATGTCAACCACTCTGGAAAATCTAGCCAGCAATCAAATGGTAATGAGTGACATAGCTATCTGGGGACCTATCATTCCAATAGGATTAGCATGTGCTGCTGTATCGTCTGCCCTTGGATCTGTAATGGTAGCTCCTCGAACACTGCAAGCATTGGCAAAAGACAAAATCTTTCCAAACCCAACACTTGACAGCTGGCTATCAAAAACAAAAAGGAACGAACCTTTCAATAGTACATTAATCACTTGCTTTATTGCATTTGTCTTTGTGTTAATTGGCGACATTGACTTTGTTGCCAGAATTATTGCTATGTTTTTTATGGTCACCTATGGAGCCATTTGTTTGATTTCTTTTTTAGAGCACTTTTCAGGCGATCCATCCTACAGACCAGTTTTTAAATCTAGATGGTATGTCTCCTTGCTTGGAGCTATTCTATCCATTTGGCTAATGTTCAAAATGGACACCCTATTTGCAATTGTATCCATATTATTGATGAGTTTGTTTTATCGATTCATCAGTCGTCGTTCTTCTGATAAAAGAGAATTTGTGAACTTATTCAAGGACGTTCTTGAACAAATTGCCAGGCAACTACAAATTTTTCTTCAGCGTAAAAGCGATGGCATTGAAAAAAGTGTTCATTGGAGACCGTTTGTGGTTTGCATTAGCGATGCCTATTTTAAGCGGACCAACGGCTTTGATATGACCAAGTGGATTTCCTATAAATATGGATTCGGCACGTACATACATTTCATAAAAGGGTACTTGAGCACCAAAACCTATGAAGAATCCAAAAACGTGAAACATCACCTTTTGAAAGAGAAAAAAACAAACGTCTACATTGACACAATGATTTCACCATCATATACTTCGGCTCTAGCTCAAGTCGTTCAACTTTCTAGCATTTCAGGTAAGGACAACAACCTTATTCTTTTAGAGTATTGCGATTCCGAAAAGGCCTCTTTTGAAGATGTGATTAGCAATTTTAACCTATTACACACAACAGGCTACGATGTAGCCATTATGCGCTCAAACAATGAAAAAATTGATAAAAAAGAAGAAATTCACATTTGGATTTCATCCAGGGACTATGAAAATTCCAACATGATGATATTATTGGCCTATATTATTCTTGGTCATCCAGAATGGAAAAACGCTCAAATAAAAGTCTTTACCATTTACCCAAAAAATCAGTTTGAAGATTACAAAAATCAAATGTTCGATTACATTGAATCAGGGCGTTTACCAATTTCTCCCAGAAATATGAAAATGGTTCCTTATGATGAGGATATTAGCACCAAAGATATTATTAATGAACGTTCTCAAAATGCGGACCTAACTATTATTGGTTTTAGAGGTGAATTAGTAAAAAAGCAAAAATTGGATATTTTTGAAGGATACAATGACATAGGAAATATTCTTTTTGTAAACAGCACTGAGCGAAAGAATATCGAATAATGCCTATCTTTGCAGACAAATTTATTCAACTTTGGGAACAAACGTAAAACCCTACCAAAATACTAATTCTTCAAAAAAAGAACAGGTTGCCAAAATGTTCGATGCCATTGCCAACAGATATGATTTTCTAAATCATTTCTTATCGCTAGGTATTGATATAAGTTGGCGAAGACGTGCAATAAAAGAAATAGCTTCTGTTGCCCCACAGACTATTTTAGATATTGCTACGGGTACCGGTGATCTAGCCATTGAAGCCGCCAAGATAAAACCAAAAAAAATTATAGGAGTAGATATATCCAACAACATGTTAGTACATGGTCGAACAAAAATCAAAAAGAAAGAACTAGACAGTTTAATTGATATGCAAAATGGCGATGCTGAAAAGCTAATTTTTGACGAAAATACCTTTGACGCCATTACCGCTGGCTTTGGAGTTAGAAATTTTGAAGACCTCGACAAAGGACTAAAAGAAATGTACAGGGTTCTAAAAAAAGATGGAAAGATGGCCATAATAGAACCCGCTGAACCCGTCAGCTTTCCATTCAAGCAGTTATATAACCTCTATTTTAAGGGCCTTTTACCATGGATTGGCAAACTGTTTTCAAAAGACAAGTCGGCCTACTCCTATCTACCTCAATCAGTTGAAGCATTCCCTAGCAGAAAGGCCTTTTTGAATAAATTACAAACCATAGGATTCAAAGAGGTACAATACAAACCTTTAACATTTGGTGTCGCTATTCTTTACATCGCTTCAAAATAAATTGTATTATTTATCGATATAAGTAATATGAAGAAAATAATGTTTCTGTGTTTAATTATGTCCACTTTCATGGTCTATGGCCAACGATACAAAGTACCCATGAATTTGCCAAACTATGAAAAACAGAAACTGCATTTTGGTTTTTTGATTGGCTTAAATATTCTTGATTTCAAAATTATGCAAAACACTCAGCAAGAGGAGCAGTTATTTGTGATTAAATCCCAAGACCAGAAAGGATTTAATCTTGGAATCGTATCCAATTATCAACTAGGAAGACGCTTCGACTTGAGAGCCATTCCAACCTTATCGCTAGCAGAACGACGAATACAGTACGTTTTCAGGCAGCAAGAAAATGTATTGGAGGACTACCAATTCTTTGAAGTCAACAAAAAAATTGAATCCACATTTATTGAATTACCAATTCTCATTAAATACAAATCTGATAGATATAACAATGGAAGGGCGTACTTAATAACTGGTCTGAAATATGCCTTGGATTTAGCATCTCAAAAAAATATCGATGATGAAAATCAACAAATAGTTAAGATAAAAAACCATGACTTCTCATACGAGTTCGGTTTGGGATTTGACTTTTATTTTCCGTATTTCAAGTTTTCACCAGAACTCAAAGCCCATTTTGGAGTATCCAACCTAAAAGCTGATGACGACAGCGTTTATAGTCAATCCATCAAATCACTAAAAACTAGAGGAATAACTATTTCTTTTACCTTTGAATAAGGGTAAAATTTTGTTTTTTACTAAAAAAAAAGTAAAATTGTAATTTAATTTTAACAAATTGAGTTTTATAACAGCAATTACTCTTAGTTGTGTGTTATTTTTGTTTTGCTTATTTTTTCTTAGGTGCATTAAATTCAAATCAAAAATAAAAACGAGATACACAGATAACGCATGTCCGTGCTGCGAGGCTCCACTAGATCTTCACAAAAGAACGCTTTACGACAAATTACTAAACAGAATTTGTTTTGATTTGTTTTCTTTTAGGCGATACTATTGTAGATCTTGTGGTTGGCTTGGACTTCGATCATCTTCCAGTACCAGAAAAGCTACTCGACAAGCAAATACCACAAGCAACAGCAACATTTAGCGACTCGGCTTTGGATTCCATGTGTTTCGGAATATTAACAGTATAACTACAAATACCCTGTATTTCAGCGCTAACTCCATGACTTTCATTTCCAAAGACAATCACTTTTTTGTTAAAATTTCTTAAAGTACTGGTTGGTGGACCATCCAAAACCGTGCAAAACAATTCGTAATCGTTTAATGAAGTCAGCATGTCCTTTAGATTACCATAGTGCAAATGCACTCTAGACAAGGAGCCCATAGTTGCTTGTACCACTTTTGGATTGAAACAATCCACCACATTTGATGAGCAACAGATGTGTTTAACCCCAAACCAATCGGCCAAGCGGATAATGGTTCCCAAATTACCAGGATCGCTTACCCCATCAAGCGCTATTACTATTTCTCCCTGAACATCAATTAGTTGCGAATTAATTTTGACCAAGGCTAAAACCTTGTTAGGAGATTTTAAAAAGGAAATACGCTTCAATTCCTTTTCTGAAATACGTACTGCCCCGACCCCCGACCACTGGTTAGTAGCAAAGAGCGCCTCAATCTCCCATCCAGAATTTATAAATTCACCTAAGGTTTTTTCGCCCTCTACAGCAAACAGACCAAGTTTGACTCTGTTTTTTTTGAGGCCAAGAGATTTAATCAGTTTTATTTCTTGAGATGTTAGCATGTATTGTTTAAAACTTTAGCCCCAATGTATAAAATTTAACTTAATAATAAGTTCTTTGCATATATGATTTAATACATTTGTGAAAATTTAAAATTTACTTACAATGATAAAGAAAGGGGTGGCAACAGGCCACGAAGTACAAGCAATTTTTGCACATGCCAAAAAATACTCTTACGCACTTCCAGCCATCAACGTAGTGAACACCAGTAGTACCAATGCCGTATTGGAAACGGCCAGTGCCATCAGATCAGCGGCCTTTGTACAATTTTCGGCTGGCGGTTGTCAATTTTTTGCAGGGAAAGGTCTTTCAAACACCGACCACCAAGCTGCGATAGCAGGCGGAATTTCAGGAGCCAAGCACGTTCATGAATTAGCCGAACTCTATGGAGCTACTGTTATACTTCACACAGACCATTGTGCCAAAAAACTACTACCTTGGATTGATGGATTGCTAGATGCTGGCGAAGAATTTTATAAAGTTTACGGTAAATCCCTCTACAGCTCACATATGCTAGACTTGTCAGAAGAACCACTAGAAGAAAATATAGACATTTGTAAAAGGTATCTGGAAAGAATGAGTAAAATGGGTATGACCCTTGAAATAGAATTAGGTATTACTGGAGGCGAAGAAGATGGCGTGGACAATACAGGCGTGGATAGCTCCAAATTATATACCCAACCTGAAGAGGTAGCCTATGCTTATGAAGAACTCATGAAAGTGAGTGATAAATTCATGGTTGCCGCTGCTTTTGGCAATGTGCATGGCGTATATAAGCCTGGAAATGTAGACTTACAACCCATTATTTTGAAAAATTCACAGACTCACATTCAAAGTTATTTTAACACCAAAGACAACCCTGTAGATTTCGTCTTTCATGGGGGCTCTGGCTCTTCAGTTGAAGACATTAGAGAAGCCATTGGCTACGGCGTTATTAAAATGAATTTAGACACCGACTTTCAGTACGCTTTTACGAAAGGGGTAAGAGAATACATGTTAGAAAAAATAGATTACATAAGTACCCAAATTGGCAATCCAGAGGGCGATGACATCCCCAATAAAAAATATTACGATCCCAGGGTTTGGCTAAGAAAAGGAGAAGATACTTTCAAAGAAAGACTCGTACAAGCATTTGAAGATTTAAACAATGTTAACCAATTAGACAAATATGGGCTGGTTTAAACGAATTAAAGAAGGCATCACGACGACAACCACTGAAAAGAAAGAAACCCCTGAAGGACTGTGGTATAAATGCCCTAAATGCAAAACCATAGTATCAGCTGAAGAACACCAAAACAACCTTTTTGTTTGCGCCAAGTGCAACCACCACGAACGCATCAATGCCAAAGAGTATTTTTCAATTATTTTTGACGATAACAAGTTTGAAGAACTTGACAAAAAAATGCAATCTATGGATCCCCTATCTTTTGAAGATAAAAAAAAATATAAAGATCGCCTCGTTCAAACTAAAAAGAAAACGGGATTAAAGGATGCCATCACTACTGGCTTTGGCAACATAGAGGGTAAACCAATTGTTGTGGCTTGTATGAACTTCAACTTCATTGGTGGCTCTATGGGTTCTGTGGTAGGTGAAAAAATTAGTAGAGCCATCCAGCGTGCCATACAAGAACAAAGCGGTTTCTTGATGATATCTAAATCCGGTGGCGCTAGAATGATGGAAGCGGCCTACTCCCTCATGCAGATGGCCAAAACATCAGCCCAGCTTTCAAGGCTTGCTGAGGAAAAATTGCCATACATATCACTACTCACAGACCCCACAACTGGCGGTGTTACTGCTTCGTATGCTATGCTCGGAGACGTTAACATTGCTGAACCAGGAGCACTTATTGGCTTCGCTGGCCCACGCGTTGTCAAAGAAACCATTGGGAAAGACCTACCTGACGGTTTTCAAACTTCAGAATTTGTTCTTGAACATGGTTTTCTAGACCTCATTGTCGAACGTAAACAGCTCAAACAAAAAATCTCCTCTTTGCTGGACATGTTCCTTGATGGTAAAAAAAAAGAATAACTAAACCCTTTATTTAAAAGTTTTACTATCTTCGCATTCCTAATAATTAAGACTAAATTTAACTAAATGCAATTATCTGCAAAGGAAAAAATCGAAATTTTCAAAAAGTTCGGTGGCGATCAAAACAATACAGGTTCCACTGAAGCACAAATAGCTATGTTTTCCAAACGAATTAGCTTCTTAACTGAACATCTTAAAACCAACAGGAAAGATAAAAACACTCAACGCTCACTGCAGTTACTAGTAGGTAAACGAAGAGGTCTTTTGGATTATCTGATGAGAAAAGACATTGAAAAATACAGAAATTTAATAAAAGAATTAGGCATTAGAAGATAGTAAATCTTCATAAGAAGTATATGCAAAAGGCAATTGAACAAATTGCCTTTTGCTGTATTATGCCCCACTACATGTAAACAACGAAAGATGAAAGAAATTGTAAAAAAAATTGAACAGAAAGATGGAAAAACCATCGAATTAAGAACAGGTAAGTTGGCCAAACAAGCCGATGGTAGCGTCGAAGTACGCATGGGCGACTCTGTCTTACTAGCCACCGTAGTGTCAAATAAAGATGTCAAGGATGACATCGATTTCCTACCGCTCACGGTTGATTACAGAGAAAAATTTGCTGCCGATGGGCGTTTTCCAGGAGGCTTTTTGAAAAGAGAAGCACGTCCGTCCGATCATGAAATTTTAATTATGCGCTTAGTTGACAGAATACTCAGACCGTTGTTTCCTAATGACTATCATGCCGAAACCCAAATCATGCTATCACTAGTATCGCACGATCCGGATGTCTGCCCTGAAGCACTTGCTGGACTAGGTGCCTCTGCCGCTCTCGCTGTTTCCGATATTCCGTTCAATGGTCCAATTTCAGAAGTAAGAGTAGGACGTATCAATGGCGAATTAATTGCCAATCCCTCCCCCCTACAACTAGAAGAGTCAGATATTGACATGGTCATTGGCGCTTCCCACGACAGCGTGGCTATGGTGGAAGGCGAAATGAAAGAAATCTCAGAAAAGGAAATGGTTGAAGCCATAAAATTTGCTCATGAAGAGATAAAACACCATTGCCAGGTTCAACTAGAAATGACCAAAGCGGTGGGCAAAGAAGAAAAAAGAACATACTCTCACGAAAATCATGATAAAGAGCTTGAAGAAAAAGTCTTAAGCTTTTGTTATGACAAATTCTATGAGGTAGCCAAAAAAGGGCTGGACAAACACAGAAGAAGTGCCGAGTTTAGAGCTGTCAAAGAGACCTTCAAAGAAAGTCTGTCTGAGGAAGAGTTAGAAGAAAAAAACTTCATGCTAACCCAATACCTCAAAAAGGTAGAAAAAAAAGCCGTCAGAGACATGGTGCTTAATGAAAACATCCGTTTGGATGGTCGTAAGCCATCAAATATTCGTTCCATTTGGTGCGAAGTAAACTACCTTCCTAAACCACATGGATCTGCCGTATTTACAAGGGGCGAGACACAGTCCTTGACTACAGTAACTTTCGGATCAAAACTTGACGAAAATAGAATTGACGGAGTAACGCGTGTCGGCTCTGATAAGTTTTACCTACACTACAACTTCCCGCCTTTCTCTACTGGAGAAGCTCGCCCAATCCGTGGCACTAGTCGTAGAGAGATAGGCCATGGTAACTTGGCACAAAGAGCCCTAGCCGGTATGATTGAAGAAGATAATCCATACACCATTCGCGTAGTCTCTGATATTTTGGAATCCAATGGATCTTCGTCCATGGCTACTGTGTGTGCAGGAACTCTAGCACTAATGGACGCAGGTGCCAAAATCAAAAAACCAGTTTCTGGAATCGCAATGGGATTAATCTCTGAAGGGGAGAAATACGCCGTATTGTCTGATATTCTTGGTGATGAAGATTTTCTTGGCGATATGGACTTTAAAGTCTGCGGTACCAAAGACGGCATCACCGCTTGTCAAATGGATATTAAAATAGAAGGTCTTTCATATGAAATTCTAACCAATGCTTTGGAGCAATCTAATGCTGGTAGAATGCACATCTTAGAAAAATTGACAGACACCATCGACCAAACCCGACAGGAACTAAAGCCACATGTACCCAAAATTCACGTGATGTATATCCCCAAAGATACCATTGGAGCTGTTATTGGGCCTGGCGGAAAAATCATCCAACAACTACAACAAGATACCGAAACGACCATCACCATTGAAGAGATAGATGAACAAGGTAAAGTAGAAATACTTGGAACTAACCAAGCGTTTTTAGATCACGCCATTTCTGAAATCAAAGCGCTGACCTTTACTCCTGAAGTAGGTCAAATATATACAGGAACCGTTCGATCCATAATGCCTTATGGCGCCTTTGTCAATATTGGCAAAGGGACCGACGGACTACTTCATATTTCTGAAATCAAATGGGAGCGCATTGATAATGTGGAAGATGTTATCAAAGAGGGTGAAAAAATAGAAGTTAAACTAACTGAAATTGATGCCAAATCAGGTAAATTAAGACTCTCTAGAAAAGTATTATTACCCAAACCAGAAAAAAGTGAATAATGACGCAACATTTATTTACCAATTTCGTACACATTAATTAAATATGAGACAACTAAAAATAACCAAACAGGTTACCAACAGAGAAACGGCCTCTCTTGATAAATACCTACAAGAAATTGGTCGTGTGGAACTCATCACGGCTGAAGAAGAAGTGGAGTTAGCACAGCGAATCAAAGCTGGCGATGACATGGCTTTGGAAAAATTAACTAAAGCCAACTTACGATTTGTGGTGTCGGTAGCCAAGCAATACCAAAATCAAGGACTTTCTCTTCCTGACCTTATCAACGAAGGTAATCTTGGTCTTATCAAAGCAGCGCGTCGTTTTGACGAAACTAGGGGCTTTAAATTTATCTCTTATGCTGTTTGGTGGATACGACAATCTATTTTACAAGCCTTGGCTGAGCAATCTAGAATTGTGAGACTCCCTCTAAACAAAATTGGCTCCATCAACAAGATAAACAAAGCATTTGCTGAACTAGAGCAACGTTTTGAACGACCACCAACCAACGAAGAAGTAGCCAAAGAATTGGATATAACTATTGATGAAGTTAAACAAGCACTGAAAAACTCTGGACGCCACGTATCCATGGATGCCCCATTGGTAGAAGGAGAAGACAGCAACATGTACAATGTCATTGGCAGTGAAGACAGCCCAAACCCTGATGAGGGGCTTATTGTAGATTCACTAAGACAAGAAATTGGTCGTGCATTGGCCACACTCTCTGACCGCGAAGGGGAAGTAATCAAAGCGTATTTTGGACTAAATGGCTCTCACGCCATGACTTTGGAAGAAATCGGTGAAGAATTCGATTTAACAAGAGAACGTGTTCGTCAAATAAAGGAAAAAGCAGTTCGAAGACTAAAACATACCTCAAGGAGTAAAATTTTAAAAACCTACCTTGGATAAAAAAACGAGAGCTTTGGCTCTCTTTTTTTTTACTTTTGCGATAAAATAACTGAATACTATGGCATCACATTTAATTGCTCCTTCCATTTTAGCTGCTGACTTTGCCAACCTACAAAGAGATAGCGAAATGGTAAACAAAAGCCAAGCCGATTGGTTTCACATTGATGTCATGGACGGACACTTTGTTCCAAATATCTCATTCGGTATGCCGGTCATTAAAGCCATTAAGAAACACGCCAAAAAACCACTGGACGTACACCTAATGATTGTCAATCCCGACAGATACATTAACCAATTTAAGGATGTCGGTGCTGATCTCTTAACGGTCCACTTAGAGGCCTGCAACCATTTGCACAGAACCATTCAGTCCATCAAAGAAAAAGGAATGAAGGCGGGCGTAGCCCTCAACCCTCACACCTCAATTGATTTGTTAGGTGAGATAATACAATATACTGATTTAGTGTGTCTTATGTCGGTAAACCCAGGCTTTGGTGGACAGACATTTATAGAGCATACCTACCAAAAAGTAAGCGACTTAAAGGCTTTAATCAGAAGTAATAAAGCCCATACTAAAATAGAAATTGACGGCGGTGTTAACAGCCAAAACGCCCCCAAACTTATCGCTGCAGGTGCTGATGTATTAGTAGCTGGCAGCTTTGTTTTTCGTTCGGAAAATCCCCTACAAAACATTAGCGATTTGAAAAATGCCTAGTGGCCATTGAGGTAATTCCTCAAGAATTCGAAATGAGCAGTCAAATCGCCATTTTTGCAAATGGTAGCCCTGTCAAGTATCGAATGAACATCCTTACCAAAAAATAATGGGATAACATCAGCTATTAGACTATTGCCAAAATCTTCAGAGGCGTCTTTGGGAAGCTCACAGGGCAAATTATCCACTGCCATAACGGTTATCACGTCTTCTTTATCAGCGACATCTTCTTGCTCAGTGTGTGGGTTATAGCCATATAGCGGTTTGGCAATGGTTGATGGACGAATGGTAGAAGCTACCGGACCGTCAATGTCACAGGAAATATCAGCAACCGTACGAATCTTAAAATCAGATGATCTAGCATCCTCACGACTAAATAAATAGGGGGATTCCGAAGCATAAAAATGACCAGCTATAAACAGATCAGCATGTTTAGCTAAATCCATAAACGTCGACTTGAATAAATGGGGCGAATCAAAAAAATCTTGATTAACAAAGGCAGCACCATCTTTACGAGCATTATAGTCTGGGAAGTCAACATGAACAAAAACAGGCTCATCAAAATGCTGTGTCTTAAATTCGGCAATATTAACCTCTCTAATAGATAGCTGTCGGACAATTTCTATGGCCCCACTTCCTACTCTACCCTTTCCAGAAACGATTATTTTGATACTGGGTAAATCGACTTTCCTAAGCTCTTGCTCAAGTTCATTTCGATCTTTACACAAGTGTGCTGGTTTAAGCTCATAACGTTTTGAGCGGTAACCATATGCCAAAAAGCCATTATAGCACCCCACCACCCCAGCATACCTGCCAAAACCCAACAATCGACCACCCTTGGGATAGGTCAAGGCTTCATAGTCAATCATGCTAATGTGTTTTTCCACCATAGTTTTTAGCAATTCCCTATTGTAAGGTTGTTCTTTAATTGTGTGTGAAAAAAACAAATACGTTTTATTGGCTATCAAACTGGCTTTAGGAACTTCTTTTACCCCCAGGAATATATCGCATTGATTGAGGTCTTCTGCAAGTAAAATGCCTTCTTGTTCATATTCATTATCCTTAAAACAACGAATATCACTAGGCTGAACAATCAAGTTGAGTTTAGAATACTGATCGGAAAGCGCTCTACACTGCTTAGGACTTAGTGGTACACGCTTATCGGGGGGGGATTTTTCCTCCCTCAAGATGCCAATTTTAATCATGCTTCAAATCTAAGTTAAATCCACTAATTAGCAGCTCTGTATTTATAAAAAACAAAACCAACACCTTTTACAGAATAGAATTACGAACTGGTCATTTACGAATAATTGGGCATTCTGTTTTATTATTTCTTTGATGCTAATTTTGGTTTATGATTGCCAGCATTTTTTTGATGAAATTCCATTTCGTCAGAATATTTCCCATTTCATCGGATAAATTTACGGTTTCATCCATCATTTTTCAATTTTATCAGACTCTATATTTTTTTTGTTTTACCAAAAAAAGTCCCATACTAGAGAACACTAACCCCTACTCAATTTTATTATGTAATTTTGTACTTGAATAAATTGTTCTTTTTTTCTTGGGGCTGACTGGTTTTGACTGCAAGATGAAATTAGCCGTAAGCATGTCGAGCATGGAATAGTGGCTCGTAAATATCAGTATTCACCTTTTTAAATGGCGAGTATAACTACGCTATGGCTGCCTAATTATAGTAATTAGATAGCCTTTGTCTCTAAACGAAAGAGGGCTCAACACTTTTGTTTTCGTGAGGCATCAGATAAAGGTTGAGCTAGCGCTTTAGGGCTTCGACTAAATCGCGAATTTTTAGAAGATACGGATTGGGTTTGGTTGTGTTTTTCCACCCCTCTCCCGACAATCAAAAAGCAATACACATGTAGAAAGCGCTTAAATTCCTTGTTTGGACGCGGGTTCGATTCCCGCCAGCTCCACCAAAGCGGAATCCATCTCATTTTGAGACAGTGTTCCGCTTTTTTTTATTTTCACAAAGCCCTGTAGTTCTTTTAGATAGCTCAAATAACAAATGAATTTCAGTAGTTCGAACTTGGTTATTTTCATTATTAAAAGTCACTCCTTTAGGAAATACAAATTGTCTACTTTATATTTTAATTATAATCGCCTTAAAGTAAACAGTGTTACATATTTTTGGCTAATGTTATCAAACCAACAAATGAATTTGTAAATTCGAACACTTTAAATTCTATCTTATGTTCAAAACCAACACCTTATTTTTTAGTTTGATTTTTGTTTGTTCTGTTGTTGATACAACTGCCCAAATAGATGGCGATAATATTTTTAGCACCAATCAAGTTATCACTATTGAATTAGAATTTCCCCAAGCAGATTATTGGGATCAGCTTGTCGACAACTATCAAGCAGACGATAATAATTATATCACGGCGGCGCTATCACTAACCGATGTCACTGGAACATATAGCTGGGATAGTGTTGGTGTTCGGTTTAAAGGAAATTCAAGTTATAATCATCCCAATAACAAGAAGTCATTTAAAATTGACTTTAATGAATTCGTTTCTGGTCAGAATTATGATGGGTTAAAGAAATTAAACTTTAGTAACGGCTTCAAAGACCCTTCTTGTATCAGAGAGAAAATTTTCTTTGATGTATGCCGAGATGTAGGTGTTCCTTCCCCCAGGGCCAGCTTTTCAAATGTATTTTTTAATGGCGAATTACTAGGTTTCTATACTGTAATTGAACAAATTGATGATCAGTTTTTAGATTGGCGAATATTAGATGATGATGGTAATTTATTTAAAGCAGGAGACAACTTCGGCGGAGGCATGGGCGGCGGAAATGCAGCTGCCGATTTAGTTGATTACGGCTTAGACCCATTGATATACATTGACAGGTATGAACTTAAAACGAATGAACAAGAAAATGATTGGTCTGATTTGATATCCTTCATTGATTTTTTGAACCACTCGTCAGATGAAGAGCTTACAAATACCCTTAGCTTGAAATTAGAATTGAATGAGTATTTACGTTCAGCTTCTTTAGATATGCTTTTTAGCAACTTAGATAGTTACACAGGATCTGCAAGGAATTATTACATATACCATAATCTTACAACCGACAAATGGGAGTGGATAAAATGGGATGGTAATGAAGCCTTTGGCTCCTATTCTAACCAAGCTGGCGATATGATTAGTTTAGCCGTAAATTATTGCGATGATAATCGCCCTTTACTTCAACGAATTTTTGATAATGAAGCTCTTTATAATCAATATCTAATAGAGGTTTGTGATTTAATTGATAATTATTTTAATGAAGATTATATGCATTCTTACATAGATGAGATGTATGAATTGGTTAGAAATCATGTGTACGCAGATAATAATAAAATGTTTAGTGATAATGATTTTGATACAAACATTAACTCCAATTTATCCATTATTGGTGGTGGGGGTGGTAGCACTAACTATGGGCTAAAGCCATTCATTACAGATCGTGTCGCTTATATTTTATCTCAAATAAATTGTTCGTCAGGATCTCAAGATGAGTTTACTGATTCTTTTTCAGTTCACCCAAACCCATCAAATGATATATTTAATATTGTATTTAATAGTAACAACAAACAAGATATTGATTTAAGTGTTCAAAATGTATTAGGTGAAGTAATCTTTAGTGAATCACTAAATAACTTTAATGGAGATTTCAAAAAAAGTGTTGACTTATCACAACATAGCAATGCTATCTATATACTACAGTTAAATACTAAAGATGGTATCATTAATAAAAAGCTAGTTCTTGAAAAATAAATGATTGGAAGTAACAAAACAATACTTTTTGTTTGTTTAAACTTACTATTATTTGATAATTCTTTTGGTCAATTAGCCAATTTAGCTACACATCAATTAATTATTGTAATTTAGCTACCTGCTAAACAGGTATTTTATATGAATTTTCTTGGATTTTCAATCATTAGGAAACTAAGCTTTTGCATGGCTTTCTGCTTTTTATCTAATATGCTATTGGCACAATTAGTCATCAACGAATATTCCCCTTTAAAAGGGACGTTTGATGCGTTTGGAAACGAAAGTGATTGGGTTGAAATTCATAATTATTCTGAAAGTGATATTGACTTATCTGACTTCTTTTTATCAGATAATGAAGAAGATCTTGCAAAATGGCCACTTCCTTCTGTAAGCCTTGCATCGGGCTCCAATATTATTTTCTATTGCTCCGACCTGGACACCAACTTTTATGAAGCTGGCATGAGTACATATCACACAAATTTTAAGTTGTCTATGGGAGAAATTCTTCATTTGTCAACTGCCAAACAAATTATTGATAATGTAATGATCGACACCAGCCTCTATTATGGAATATCGCATGGAAGGCAATTTGATGGAGCAAACAACTGGTGTTTTTTTAATACTCCCACTCCCAACGAAACCAATACTCAAAGTATTTGTTACTCTGGCATCACGCCAGCTCCCGTGGTTTCTCATCCTTCAGGTTGGTATGCCAACGAAATAAGTATTAGTCAAACAAACCAAGCCAACGAAATAGTAGTACATTACACTACCGATGGAAGTATTCCCACTCCCTCAGACAACCTCTATTTACTTCCAATAGTTGCGAACACTAACAAGGTGCTATCTCTGCGTGCCTTTTCGGTTGGTCAACTACCCTCCAAAGTGGTTGACAGAACGTATATTTTTGAAGAAGATAATCACCAGCTGACGGTTTTTTCAATTCATACCGACCCATCACATCTATGGGACTATTATGAGGGAATTTACGTATTTGGACCAAACCCTAACCAAGACTATCCTTACTATGGTAGTAATTTTTGGCAGCAGTGGTCCAAATTTTCAAGAATAGAAGTATTCGACGAGCAAAAAATAAAAATTGGAGAAGAACACTTTGATTTAGAAATTCATGGTGGATGGTCCAGAGCAGAGCCACAAAAATCCTTTCGTTTGGATTTTAAATCAAAATACACTGGCAGACTAGAATACCCTCTTTTTGAATCCAAACCATATTTAACATCCTTTAATAATTTGAATCTAAGAAATGGCGGTCAACATACTTGGAGCGACAAAATACAAGATGCCATTTTTTCTTCTGTTGCCGGCCACACACGTGTGGACTACATGGCTTACGAGGCATGTATTGTTTATCTCAACGGCGTCTATTGGGGGGTGTATGGCGCCAGAGAAAAAATTGACGAACACAGTATCGCTGACAATAACGACTTGTCTAGCGATGAGCTGGACCTAATGAATTCGTTTGGGGTTTTAAATGGCTCCTCAGAGCAGATTAACACATCTTTCGACTTTCTGTTAAATGAAGACGCTAATAGTGACGACTTTTACTACCAATTCTCGGAGAGGTTCAACATACATAACTACATCGATTATTTTATCATACAAACGTATATTCAAAACATGGACTGGATGGGGATTGCCTGGGGAGCGAATAATATCAAATTATGGCGACCAAATACAGAGAACGGTAAAATAAATTATGTCTTATATGACACTGATGGTTCGTTTGGCTATTTTACCAGTAACGAATGGGCCGAATGGGAAAACTACTTGCAATATGCCATGTGGCCCGCCTACCCTACTATGCACTCCGAATTATTCAACAAAGTATTACAAAATAATCAATTCAAATGCCAATTTGTCAACCGATATGCCGACCTTATCAATACTGTTTTCAATCCTAATCGCTTTGCCTTGATCGTTGACTCCATCAAAAATACCATATACCCAGCTATGAATGACCACATAGACAGATGGATTAACGAGCCTACCATCAACGGCACACTACAATCTATCAATCAATGGGAATCGGCAGTTGACCAAATTACTGATTATAACCAATTAAGAATAGAACCCGCTATCTATTTTTTAAATGAAAGCTTGTCTCTAGATGGTTCTATTGACATAAGCCTTAATGCTCAGCCACTAAACTCTGGCTACATTCAACTGAATACCGTCATACACGATAATCTGCCTTGGAGTGGAACATATTTCAACCAATGCGATTTAACCCTTATTGCTAAGCCACATGAGGGATATGAATTTCTATACTGGAGTGATCAGAACGGCTTTCAAATTTTTGAGGATACCATTCACTACAACGCCAATAATGAAGACGTGCTAACCGCCCATTTTGATTTGTGTGAAGACATATTTTCTGTAGAATTAATGTACCATAATCAAGTTCTCACACCCTCAATCGTCTGTAACATAAACGACTATGACATTGAGTGGTACTTTAATGACCAATCTTTAGATGAAAGTTCAGAAATTATAAATCCAATCCCAGGTAATTATCAACTGGTAGTGACCTCTCAAAACTGCACGCTTTTTTCAAATAATGTGTCAGTACCAGAACCATTAAATACCGATTATTCTCAATCGGTTCTTGACCAATTCATTCTATATCCCAATCCCACAGATGGACAGTTTGTAGTTAGCCTTGATTTAAATCAAAAGCAAGACCTACTAATCACTATTACGGACTATTTGGGAAAGGTGGTTTTCTTAGAACAGTTGACAGAATTGAATGGACACTATAACAGGGGTATTGACTTAAGCCATAAAGCAAGCGGTATTTACACCTTAACCATTAGTAATAATTACCAACACTTTCATAAAAAGATAGTTGTTATGTAATTGTTCAATAAATCAATAAATAATCTCACAATATTGTGAGGTTTTTTTATGCTATTGATTAAAAGATTGACAAATCAATACTATTGATTGGTTGAGCTTAAATCACGATTCCTAATTTGGTTCTATTGAAGCTGTTGGGTAAGTTCTAGCTTTGAAATTAAGCCACTATGTCGCCATACCTCTTTGCCTTGTTTAAAATGCACCAAAGTAGGGACGGCTTCAATACCCCACTGTAGTGCACATGATTCGCATTGGTCAATATCTACTTTTAAGACCGTTACATCGGGCAGTTCTTTACCAACCTCATCAATAATGGGCGATAGCTTACGACATGGCACACACCATTTGGTGTGAAAATCTAGCAGAAAATTATTTTCTTTGGCAATTAACTAGCTGATGTCATCTAGATTAACGAGCTGTGATTGCGCGCCTTGAATTATTTTCCCTTCAGTTAAAGAATACCCCGCTCGCTTCCAAGCCATTACTCCTCCGCTTAGGTTGTATACTTTTTGATATCCTAACTTAACTAATTGATTCGCTACTTTGGAACTTCTGCCACCGCTTTTACAATACACAAATATGGGTTTCCCTCTCTGAAGTTTGGCAATTTGTTTATCAAAGTTAGAATCATAAAAATTAATGACGCTGGCATCTTCCAATCGTCCTCTTTGTACTTCTTGATTTGTTCGGACGTCTACTAGTTAACCACCCTCCATTTCAAAAGTAGCTTTGAAATCCTCGGCATTTAGATTGACAATGATTGGGTTTTGTGAGTGGCAGGCTGTGAAAAGCGAAAAGAAGAAAGTAACTACATTAAGTAATTTCATCTTAAAAATTGTAATGTATGTTTGTTAAATAAGTGGGGTTGATCAATATTGACAATATGTCCAGAATGCTTGATTCTTTTTAAAATACAATTGGAATGACTTTTAACGTATTCTTCAATTTGGTTGACAAAAAGGTAGTCTTCTTGTCCCGAAATAAATAAAACTGGTCGATCAATTTTGAGGTTTGAAATATTATCAATGGTAGCTTTGATCTCAGGCAATAAGCGCAACCATTTTCTAAAGGCCCTGTGCTTAATTTTTTTAGCCTCTCTAACGAACAATTTTCTAGAAAACCGATGATTTTTTTTTGGCATAACTATCCAAGCGAAAGTAGCGTAAAGCACCATGTTAGGCAGTATGTTCTTGGTAAATAGTAGTAAACGTAAGAGGAAACGTGTTTTTAGATTAAAACGTGTAATAGCGCCACTGAGTACTACTTTATCAACTAACTGAGGTCTTGATTGGGTGAGTTTGGCTATTAATACAGATCCAAGTGACACCCCCATAAAATGGGATTTACTAATATTTAAATGGTTACAAACATCGACTAGTTCGTTCGTTACATCGTCCAATGTATAGTTATCGCCTATTGGCAGTTGATTTGACATTCCATGCCCACGTAAATCGATGAGAAGAAGGTTAAAGTATGGTTTCAACTCCTTGATTTGTTTATACCAAATGGTACTACTTCCCCCAGCACCATGAATGAATGTTAGCCACTTAGCATTTTTTGAGAGGTGAAATGTTTTGTAACTTAACAATGGATTCTAATATTTTAAAAACATTTTTTTCTCAACGGTTCCGTCAGAGTAAAAATAGACATATGGTTTGTTGGTAAGTGGGGTTTTGATTGTCTTGCCAAGTATATTTCTTATTTCGACAAGTTGCTTGTTTTTTGTGAATACATTCATGGATGATGGAACAGAGTCACAGCTTACGACACCCACTTCAAAAATGCCAATACAATCGTTATCTTCATTATCAATTAATACCAATTCATAGTTAGTTTGCCCATCCGCCAATAGAGGACCAATGGCGTAGTAAGACGCTCCATATTTATATTCTCCATAGCTTGTACCGTTGACCTCTGCAGTAAAGCCCCAGGAGTTAGAATTTTCAACCATGAACTCTACATTAACCATAAAAAAGCCAGAACTGTCACAAACACCAATTTGACTCAAAACCTCGCTGATAAGGCAATCATCTTGCTCCTCGCATTCCACCCAACCCAATGTATCAAACGAAAAAGGGACCATACTAGCTAGTTCTCCCTCAAAAGGTACGATAATGGTTGCTCCTTGTAACTCATAGGGAAAGACAATCATTTCCTCATAGTATTGGTTGTTCAATATTAATAAAGAATCATTGGCAGTATATTCGTATTCAAAGAAAAAATAACAGGAGGAGTCATCTTCAAAATCAAAAACTGTTACGGAATCTTGAGTAAACTCTACGTAATCTGTTTCTGTTTCTATTAAGAATTGCCCATCTAAGGTCACTCCCCCGTCAAAATCGAATGACACAGGGAACGAGCAATACGTCTGATTATTTCCCGAAAAATAGCCTTCAATAAGAAGCAAAGTACCTTCAAAAGGTAAATCAACAAACTCATCTATATACAGTTGACGCTGGTCACTGTATTGTGCACCAAAACCATAGACGTTAGGGGATTGGTTACCTTCAAAAGCCACTATGTCACCATCATTGTTCAATAAAACAAATCCTGCACCATCAATAAATTCGTTGCTATAAAACAAGGAATTCAGTTCCATCAAAAAAAATGGCTGACCACTTTCAACATCCAATGAAAATGAAGATAACGACACATCGATGGAATCGCATAAATTAGCTCCGGAAAAGGAACTGCAATCTATGGGGTTACCCAAACTATCATTAGCGCTAATGAAAGAAGTCACTCCAAAACATTGAGTAGCCTCGCAAGAGTTCGAATACATTTGACCATCACAACCACATACAGGGTCATAAATCAAAGGACAAAAGCAATCTGGATTAATAACGGTACTGTCAACGCATTGCGCGTTAGCGTTGTTGAAAAATAGGATTGTATAAAAAATAATAAATATATATTTCATCGTTGGGCAGTTTACAGGGTAAATATACACTGACAAAATGACTTTACAAAATGTAGTGGCACACTGTTTGCACTTATACACTTTAGATTCTATGATTATGAAATTACCAAAAAAAACAGAGCATCTAAGTGCTTTTGAACTAGAAAAAATTTGCCATTTGCTTCAATGTGATCGTGATGAATTTTTTGAATTTGAAAAGATAGCTCATGAGATTGCAGAAACCTCTGAAAATACTTTCGAGGCATTAATGAACATTCTTCAAAAGGGACATAATGTCAGAGAAGCATCCCTCATTGCCATGTTGATTGGTCGCTTAGAGGGCTATCAGCAAGCCGAAGTTGATATGGAAGAGGATATCAAAGAGCAATTGTTTCAAGCTTTTAAGCGAAACAGAGGTAATTAGATTGTTTAGCCTTACTTAGACAAATTATCAGCAGCAGAAATGGCAGGAAGTACATTAGGTTTAATTCGAACATTGACACCTGTTGACATGGCAAATCCTAATGCCGATGACACTAATCTATTTGAGGCATGAATGGGTTTGTCATTTAAATCTAAGTTTATAGATTCTATTTTAATCTGATGCTCAATTAAAAAACGAGTTAGCTGGACAGAGCGCTCGACTTCTCCCCACAACTTAGACCACAAATCGAGCTTCTTAGGGACTATTTCTTTTTTGTACAATATGTGACAGCCCGTTAAACCAACGTGTAAAACAATTGTTGAGACATAGATTGTTCTGCCAAGTTTTACCTGCGAATCACAACCAACATGAATCTGAACCTCATACGCCTTTTTTTGACTTAAGAAAGATTTAAGATACGGAATCAAATCAAAAGATTCGTCGTTAGTGAGACGCTTGAATTTCATTATATAAAATTAGAAATTTAATAGTAAATTTTTTGACAGCCATAAAGAAAGTTATTATTAAATCTTAACAAAGTAAGTATTTCATAACTTGTAAAAAAAAGTTCTAAGTCATAAATTTTTCTTTGTTATATTTGTAATCTAAGTATTTCTTCTATGAAACCCATAAAATTTACTTACTTAATTTTAGCGCTTTTGTATTACCTACAAGCTCAAGCTCAAATAAATTTAGTATCGGCACCTAACTATGCGACATCCAATCCAACAAACGTTACTATAATACCTCCAAGCTATGACGTTTTTGGAGAATCTAAAACTGCCGAAATGTATGAATTTGCCAAAGTCATCCCAACTTCTATCTCAATTCTTGAAAGCAATATGGTGGAAGTAGAAAATGGTCGTGTATGGACGGTTAGCGTATTCTCTGAAGGAGCTAAGGCCCTTAGCTTGTACTACGATGAATTTTGGATACCCTCTGGTGGTCAATTATATATCTATAATCCAAAGCAAACACAAGTTATTGGTCCTTTTACCTCAAAGCATAACCATAGTTCTGGTTTATTTGCCAATGAACTCATCAAAGGAGATGCACTAATTATCGAATATTTTCAAGCCAATTATCAAAGTGAATTACCAAAATTACACATTGATAAAATAGCATATGCCTATCGAGGTGTTAGTGGATGGGGTGGCCCATTCGGCTCATCAGAATTTTGCCATGTTAATGCTAACTGTTCTGAGGGCAACAACTGGCAAAATCAAAAAAATGCCAGCTGTCGAATTCAAATCATTGATGGCTGGAGCAGTGGATGGTGTTCAGGGGCATTGATAAACACTACCGCCAATGACTGTACCCCTTACGTATTATCCGCCGACCACTGTTTTGATGGTGGTGGCGTGTCTTCAAATGATTTAAACCAAGCCATTTTTTATTTTAACTACCAATCTAGCGGTTGCAATACACCCCTAAATGAACCATCATATGATGCCATCACTGGCTGTGAACTAGTATCCAATAGTGGAGGCGAAGGAAATAATGGAGATTCGGATTTCTTTTTAGTGGAACTCAATTCTGAACCCGACTTCAACCCTTATTTTGCTGGATGGGACCGCAGTAACACAGGGGCTACTTCGGGTGTGAGTTTTCATCACCCATCTGGTGATATCAAAAAAGTATCTACTTACTCTAGCTCATTATCGAGTGCTGGCGGCCTCAATTGGGGTAACAACAATAATACCCACTGGCGGGTCACATGGGCAAATACTACTAATGGTCATGGTGTGACAGAAGGTGGCTCATCAGGCTCACCTATTTTTAATCAAAACGGCCTGATAGTTGGCAAGTTAACAGGCGGCTCCTCCTATTGCGACGCCACCAATTCTCCAGATGTTTATGGTAAAATTTGGTACAGTTGGGACCAAATAGGCAATAGCTCTAGCCAGCAGCTAAAACCATGGCTTGATCCTTATAGTACTAATGTGACAAGCTTGCAAGGACGATACTGCGATGATGGTCTTCCTGGATGTACTGATCCAAGTGCTGCTAATTACAACCCAGATGCTACCATTGACGATGGTAGCTGTACATATTGTACAGAATCGGTCGTTAAGTTAAATTTCTTACCCGACTGCTATGGTATCGAAACTTCGTGGGAGCTAGTTAATGAGCAAGGGCAAGTGGTTTACGATGCCAACGAAGGGTATTATCCAGGAGGTGAAACCGCTGACGACATGAATCCAAATCCAAGCTGGACCGAGGAATCGTGGTGTCTTGGCGTAGGATGTTATACGTTTAAAGTTTATGATTCGTATGGGGATGGGATGTATGGCGCCAATCCTGAATACGCTTGTGGCCAAAATGGCGACTACACTATTGAAATTAATGATGAACAAATCGCTAGTCTAATAGCAAACAATGCTAACTTCGAAAGCTTAGAGGAAAATGAGTTCTGTATTGAGGAATCCGATATCAAATCATTTAATTGCATCAATGGAAATTGCATAGATCCAGGAAATGGTAGCGGTCAATATCCTACTCTAGTAAATTGTCAAGCTGTCTGTAATATCAACTCCATTTTTGAAGAAGGTAAACGTAAAAAAACACTCCAAAAAATTACAAATCTTCTAGGTCAAGAAATTCCCGTAACAAGGCAAACACCCATGCTTTACCTCTTTGATGATGGATCGGTAGAGAAAGTATTTTTGATAGATTATTAGAAACAAAAGCACATTCATAATCGACTGAGTTTATGTCGGGTATTTTTTTCAAAAATTTATAATTATTCAATCAATTCATAACCTTTCTTTTAAGGATATTTACTAATTTTGGGTTAGTAATATTAACTTGCTCTTTTATGAACCATTCCATTTTAGTTTACTTTTTTGTAAGCGTCTTATTTTCATTTGAAATATGCGCTCAAACCAAAAAACAACTTCCCAACGACACACGCTGGGTAAGAGAATCAATGGAATATAAATCCATTTGTGAGCAAACTTACAACACAGCATGGACATCACTCTCCAAAGAAAGACAAAAATTACAAGATGCTGTTATCGTTATGGATCTGGACGAGACGGTACTTGATAATTCATTATATCAAGTTCAATTACACGAGAAGGCAGAAAGCTTCACTCATAGAAGCTGGAACGAATTTGTCAAACTAGAAATCTCGGAGCTCGTTCCCGGCGCCAAAGAATTTATTCTTAAGTATAAAGCCAATTACAAGGGTGTGATTGTATTTATAAGTGACCGTGATGCTGCAACTATGAAATCGACGAAAAACAATTTGAAACGTTTGGGAATTCTTTTTGAAGAAGACATTTTTTTACTGAAAAAAAACAAAGATGACACCAAAGAATCAAGGAGATACGAAGTGTTAGAAGGCAAAGGAAGAATGAAAAAGATAGGACCCAAATCAATTGCCGCATATTTTGGCGATCAAATAGGTGATTTCCCAAAAGAAGACAAACGCTATCGATTTTCTTACAATCAATTTATTTTTCCAAACCCCATGTATGGCAAATGGTAAATTAACAATTTCTAGCTAATAGCTAAGTCTTCTTCTTTTTTTGCAACATTGTTGCATTTATTTTTCATTTGTTCTATTATTGCAGTCAATTATGAAAGTATCATTTTCTTATGATAGTCTAGGTATTGCAACTAGTTCGTTATGCATAATACACTGCATTGGAACACCTTTTATATTCGTAGCCAAGTCCTGTAGTGTAAGTTGCTGCGCTGACGCACCAATTTGGTGGCAATTACTAGATTATTTATTCCTGGTTATTTGCTTTTTTGCTATTTACTTCACTTCTAAAAATAGTTCATTAACTTGGTTAAAAATTACTCTTTGGATAACGTGGTGCGCATTATTTTTGACTCTTATCAATCAATCTTTAGAAGTGATAATGCTTCCATCAAACTTCATTTATGTGCCCTCAGCACTAATAATTATCTTTCATTTTTACAATTTGATTTTTTGTAAAAATAACAATGTCTGTTGTAATCATACTTTAAAATAGTGGCTTAATGGCTTACTTATAAATTAAAACAAATACAAATCCATAATATTTTTACTAATTTTGTATAACTTTTAAGTCATTTAACTATACATTTTAATTGATTTATATTTAATTGTAATCATAAACTTATGCTACAAAAGTTAGAACACAGGATTTTTGATTTTTTCATCAGCAGCAATTCAAAAAAGAAAATAGAACGTTACATTTTAATTTTGTCACTGCTTAGTTTTGGGATTCACTTGGCACTGATTTACCTTAAAAAGTTTAATTTCATAAGTATTAGTGATTCTTACGGCTTATTATCAAATCCTATATCGGCCATTTATACACCTTTTTCATTTATTTTAATTTATGAAATATACCTTCTTATTTATTATCTGCCTAGATCAATTACAACTTACATTTCCAAACAGTACGAAATTATTACCCTTATTGTCATTCGGCGCATTTTTAAAGATATTTCTAATATTAGCTTCGATGCAAATTTTTTTTTACATCCGCAGAACACACAACTGTTCTATGATTTGGGAGCGGCATTAATTATGTTTTTATTAATTTTTCTATTTAGAAAAAATACTATAATAGCCAAATCACTAGAGATGAGTAGTCGACTAAAAATATTCATAAAAATTAAAAAATGGCTATCGGCTGTTCTTATTCCATTGATCGTTGTTTTGGCCATCCATAATCTTGTCAATTGGTTGTTGTTGACCTTTAACACAGAATCTGATGTTCTTAGCATTGTAGGTATTAACTCTATTTTCTTTGATGAGCTATTTCAATTACTTATTATAGTAGATGTCTTACTACTCATTTTCTCTTTCTTCAACTCGGATGCCTTTCACATCATAATGAGAAATTCTGGTTTTATTATCTCAACTATTCTTATCAGAATTTCGTTTTTTACTGATGGTGTTTCTAATCTTATTCTTATTATTTCTTCTCTCCTGTTTGGCTTACTCATTCAGTTAATCTACAAACAATGTGAGAATGGCAGTCTGTTTAATAATGGTAAAGTAGAAAATTAGCTTACATCTAATCAGTTATTTACAATTCCAATTTTAATAAATTGACGAAATGTACTGAGCTTCAACTTCACCATTAGCGTATATTTGAGTGTAAACTGCAACTGTAAAAGTTACGGCGGATAAAAATGAAAAAATAGATAATGACTTTTGAAGCTGTCTTTCCTTACTATTTCATTAAAGTACAAAAAAGGTTGAACAAAAAAAGAGCTTCATTCAGTCATTGAATAGTTAACTGGTTATGATAAAGATTAACTTATTGAGCTAATAAATGAAAAAGCAACTTTCAAAACATTTTTTCAAAAAGCCGCTTTACACCCCAACGCGAGATTAATAAGAGCGTTATTTGCTGATATCGAATAGAAGATATTGATGATGAGTTTGCCATATATAAACAGTGTAGATACCTCGAATAACTATTAAATAAAATTGCTAAGAGTCGCGAAATTGACGCCATTTTTCGTTAGAACAAACATAAAATTGTTACTGGTTTTTTTTAAATTTGGGAAATAAAACCTTCATTTATGAAACCCATTTATTTAATAGTCAGCGTGCTCATTCCCTTTTTGGCTTACAGCCAATGCAATCGATCAGAGGTAGTGAGTAACTACAACACCACTTATTTATTATCTAGTGTATCTGTTGATGAACTTGCTTGGAATGGGAATGTTGAAACTTGTTATAGTGGTAGCGTGAGCTTGTCATCTCTTCAAAAAACGTTGGTTAGAGTCAATTATTTCAGAGGATTAGTTGGCTTACCACAAAATATCACTTTCAACAATGAATTAAACGCAAAATGCCAAGAAGCGGCATTGATGATGCATGCTAATAATTCCTTAAACCACTACCCTCCCGAAAATTGGTCATGTTGGACTGCAGATGGTTACGATGCCGCATCCCATTCTAATTTAGCTATGGGGACTCATTCTTCATCCTCAATTACGGCCTATATGAGAGATAATGGCAGCGGAAATTATGCAGTTGGCCACAGACGATGGATATTGTATTCCAGAGCCAGTGAGTTTGGCAGTGGATCAACTTCCAATTACAACGCTTTGTATGTGATTTCTACTAATGTTACTGCACCCGATGATCTTTCATTTATTGCCTATCCATCACCTGGCTTTTTTCCTCAGCCCCTAGTATTCGATAGGTGGTCCTTTTCTATCCCTGGTGCTGACTTCAGCTCTGCCGTAGTTCAAATGCAAACACAGAGTGGATTGCCAATTACACTCAGTACAGAAGAATTGGCTAATGGCTATGGCGACAACACCATTGTTTGGGTGCCTGAGCTTAGTTTGACATCAAGTGGCGATGAAACAGTAACGGTTAACATCTCTAACGTTGGCAATGCCACTCAATCAGAATATGAGTATCAGGTAACTGTCATGAATGACCTCAATGGTAGCGAGCTGGCCCACCCTCCCACTTGTCCCGAAAATACAATTTGGAGCGAAGCACTGTGCACCTGTGTTGGTGAATCAACAGAAAGCTGGAACTGCACCAACAACAACTGTGATATGAGTAGTGATGGAAAGGGTGAATTTTTATCCCATCAAGAATGCCAAGCGGTGTGTGGTACATCATCATCCATTGATTTATTCGACAAAACCGACAAAACACTACTCAAAATTGTAAACATACTGGGACAAGAAACACCATTTAGATACAATACACCCTTGTTTTATATCTATGACGACGGTTTAGTCGAAAAAAAGATGATCAGCAAATAGAATTTTGTGAAATGATTGATAGCTAGTTTATTTTTGATAAGTTATGGCGTTTCAATTTTTTTTCAAAAACCTTCAACAGAAAATAAAGCCCTAACAACGATAATCCTATTATTAAAAGAATTCCTGCGCCTGAATATGACATTATCTAAAACAAACACCCAAAAATGCCGATTGAAAAACCTAAGTATTTAACTTTTTCCATAGTTATGTAATATACTCAAAACCAATCTATAGTAAATATATAGCCAATATAAGTCTAATGGGTTTTGGTCATTCTAACGGGGGTTAAAATAATGTAATCGCTTTTTTTATAACCCTCTTTCAACTCCAAGAGCTGTTCTTGTTCATGACAGCCAATACTGAGAATGTTCAAACGAGGACGTTTACTTTTCACATAAGAGTAAATCCCTTCATAATTTTGAGAATGAAAAGCGCCATGAAAATGGATAAAGGTATAGTTTTTTTTCAAGTTGTTAGAAATAAAATGTGCCATCGTAGCGTCTTTAAAAAATTGTGAGCTAGCCAAATTGGCACCACCATGTCCCATGGCCATTGTATTTATCTCTTTGTAACTTTGCCAAGAAGTATCTATTTTGATTGGCAAAGGCGCCATTAGCGACTTAGCCTCATCAGATAAATCAGACAAGATGTCAAGTCCATATTTATAAACCATGGAGGCATACCTTCTGGGGACATTTGTTGCTATAAAGTCGATTCCATTAGTTTTAGAAAATTCAAGCAGCGGCAAGTAATCAGTTTCAAAGTTTATCCAGGTTTTACTTTCAGAAGTTAACTTATCGGAATTGTAATAGCCCGCCAAATACTCGTCAATGATAAGCTGATTATCGCTTTCAAACATTTCGGCACCAAGAATGAGTGAAACACCACTTTGATGTAACTCATTGACCAACTCCAATTGTAACCAATGATGAATGGGATTGTCATGAAACTCACCAAATAAAATCAAATCGGCTTTTTTAGCACTTTCTAAAAAATTATCATAGGAAGATACAGCACCCGATTTATCGAAGATTTTATAAGCGGGCTTTTGACTAAATACTAGTAAGCAATGCAAGGATAAAGACAATAACAGATGGTATTTCATAGGTAACGAATAAGGTCAAAAATTAGAAAAACAAGGATATTTTTAAACACAAAAATAGTCCTTTGTCATTAAAAATAATTAGTTTTAGGCGATGAAAAATATTTTTGGCGAACCCCTAAAACCCTGCTGCAATGATCCACTAACGGGCTATTTCAGAGATGGCTTTTGCAGAACAGACGAACATGATTACGGAAGTCACACGGTTTGCGCCATAATTACTGAGCCGTTTTTAAAATTTTCTAAAAGTAGAGGAAATGATTTAACAACTCCACGACCTGAATATCTGTTTCCTGGACTGAAAGCCGGTGATAAATGGTGCTTATGTGCCTTAAGGTGGCAGGAAGCATTTGAAGCCGGATGTGCTCCTAATGTTGAATTAGAAGCTACCAATGAAAAAGCGTTGAAGCATGTTTCTATAAACGATCTGATTTCACATGCCCACAAAGCCAATGTATAGCTTTGATTTTTCTTATTTATCACTTCCTAAATCCTTTTACAGCCTGACTAAACCATCTGAATTTCCAAATCTAGAGAATGTAATATTCAACAAGCAAGTGGCTAAACAGTTAGACATTTCGAATAGTTACCAAGACCTTATTTCTTTGATTACCAATAAAAAATACTACCAAAAGGCCTACGCCCAGGCATACGCAGGTCATCAGTTTGGGCATTTTACCAATTTAGGAGACGGAAGAGCCATCATGTTGGGAGAACTGTTCACAAAAGACAAAGAGCGATTTGACATTCAAATAAAAGGCGGAGGGAGAACTATATACTCTAGGGGTGGCGATGGTAAAGCCACCCTAAAAGCTATGCTGAGGGAGTACCTCATAAGTGAAGCAATGCATTACCTTAACATTCCCACCTCTAGAAGTCTTGCTACCCTCAAATCAGTACAAGCCGTTCAAAGAACTACCCCACAAGAAGGCGGTCTCTTGGTAAGAGTGATGCACAGTCACATAAGGGTAGGTACTTTCGAGTACGCCAGCCACATAAGTTCCAAAGAGGATCTTATGGCTCTTACGGATTATACCATAAATCGCCTATTTCCTGAAATCAAAGATGACCAAAACCCACCCCTGTCGTTGCTCAAAGAAGTAATGAGAAAGCAAATGAAGTTGGTTGCCAACTGGATGCGTGTTGGCTTTATTCACGGTGTTATGAACACTGACAACACCTCCATTAGTGGCGAGGCGTTTGACTACGGGCCATGTGCGTTTATGAACATTTACAATCCCAAAACCGTATACAGCTCTATTGATCGCAATGGTCGCTATGCCTTTGGCAATCAGCCGGCGGTTTTAAAATGGAATATGTCACGCTTTGCTGAAGCCCTATTACCAATTATTCATTCTAACAAAGAGGAGTCGTTGAAATTGGCACAATCAGTTATTGATGACTTTGATGCCCTTTGGGAAATGGTATACTACCAAACGATGCTTAAAAAAATAGGCATTGACAGCAATGACAAAGCCCTTTACTCCCTAGTTGACGACCTACTAGAAATTATGAAATCCAATAAGTTGGACTATACAAATACGTTTATATCCTTGTCGGAATCCATTGCTAGTAACATTAGCATGTCGACTGACACCGGGCTAAACGAATGGCATAAACGTTGGAAAAGCATAATAGATGACACATCCAGTCCACAAAAAGCCATACAACTGATGAAGGTAAAAAACCCTCTTGTAATTCCAAGAAATCACATAGTAGAAAACGTATTGGAAAAGGCGGAACAAGGTAATCTCAAACCGTTTCAAAAACTCTTAGAAATGCTTTCATCGCCTTATGAACAGCAAAAAGGAATGGAAGAATACTCGAAGCCACCAAGCCAAGATTTTGAAGCGCATTATCATACCTTTTGTGGCACCTAAAGTTTCATTTTTTTAAAAAATTCATTGCTCAAACACCTATACTTTTTATAATCTATCACGGTTTTATTATTTTTGGAGTATCTAATAATCATTCAAATGAAAACAGTAGTATTATTATCCGGTTGTGGTGTCTATGATGGTTCCGAAATTCATGAATCTGTATTGGCTTTATTGGCATTAACACAAAATAAATTAGACTATATATGCACGGCACCCAACATTAACCAACACCATGTACTAAACCACTCAAATGGTGAGGTCTTGAATGAGACTAGAAATGTAATGGTAGAATCTGCCAGAATAGCCAGAGGTAAAATAGTAGCTCTAGATGAGCTGCACAAAGAATCCATTTCCTCCCTTGTTTTACCAGGTGGCTTTGGAGCCGCCAAAAACTTAAGCAACTGGGCTTTTGAAGGACCCAAAGGCACAGTTGTTCAAGAGGTCAAAGACCTTATATTACATTGTGTTGAGAGTAATAAACCCATTGTTTCGCTATGCATTTCACCAACGCTAATTGCGAAGTCTCTTCAAGGAACGCCATACTCCCCCACATTGACATTGGGATCGACAGAAGAAAGCTCAGAATATAACATCTCTGAGTCCCATGAGGCCATCTCTTCAATAGGTTCAATTGCAGAAAACAAGTCAATTAATGAGGTTTGTTACGATAAAAAACTTAACATCATTTCAGCGCCATGCTATATGATGGATGCCCAAGTTGACGAAGTTTATAAGAATATTAAAATGGCTGTTGACAAATTATCAACTATTTTGAAATAGCATCTAAAAAACACATTTTTCAGTTGGCATGAAACACTAATTGATTTATTTTTAACCTTGCCCTTTCAATCCTAAAACAAAACATTATGAAAAAAGTATTAATCATTTTATGTACTTCGTTTTTTTCAGCGACACTACTAGCTCAAACCGATCAGGGCAACTTTTACGTTTCTGTTGGTAACGCCTATACTCCTATAGGATCCGAAAGAGCTTTCACAAATTCTCTTTTATCCAGTTCGACGGGCCTTAGTTTAGGCAACGAATGGATAACGAACATTACTGTGGATGGTGATGATGATGATGACAATGGAACTGTATATTGGGATGATGATCAAAAAGAATCAATAAGTAACTTTAATATCTCAGGTCAATTTGGGTATTTCGTTATAGATGGTTTTTTAGCTGGTCTTGGGCTTGAATATGGAAGAATATCTTTAAATGATGAGACCGAAACAGATGTTGATGGTGACGGGCGTGATGATACATATATTTATAAAAGTTCATTTTCATCACTAGCATTTTCTCCCTTTGTAAGATACTATGTACCCATCGGCGATAATGCTATTTTCTTTAACACTGCTTACACATTCGGAAGTGTTAACAGTAAATATAGTGAAGAATATGATTACAGTTCACAGAACGATGAAAATGACAGTGAAGAAGCGGAACCATATAGAACATCACGCTTAGAATTTGGAACGGGTTTAACGTTTTTCCTAAACGAATCCATTGCTTTTGAACCTTGGATTAACTATGCATTAAATAAATACACCCAAGAGCGAGAATTTGGCTCCTTAGACCAAAATGGTAATTATATTTATGAAGATAAAGATGAAGCAATATCAACTAATGCGTTTTATTTTAAATTAGCTGCTAGCCTTTATTTTTAGAATTGACATAAATAAAAAATTAGCGGAATCAATTTCTTTTAATGAAATGATCCGCTTTTTTTTTGAGTTGTTTTTAAAATACTTTGCTTATTTCTTAGAACTACGAAATTATTTTGCACAAAAATAGTTCGTAACTCAAAATAAGTTGCACACAGAACTAGTTAATAGTATTTTTGTAATAAATGACAAAGAATATACCATTTTTAATATCTGGCATTCTCATTGGAATTATATTGTTCCAATCTGTTTGCATTGCGCCAGCCATCAATCAATTAATAGATGCCAAGCAAGCAAGTGTTTTTTTAAGGCACATATGGCCATCCTTTTTTTTGATAATTGGCATACTATCCTTTCTTTCGTTTGCATTGATTCTTAGATGGCATAGACCGCAAGTAAAACCTAAATATTTCGCACTGTTTAGTGCTGTGTTGATGACCATTTGTTTTTTGATGACACCAACAATTAACAATGCCAGGGACATGGATAATCAAACACTTTGGACTGTATTACATCTTTGTACCGTACTTTTTACATTCATCACACTGGTATTACACTCATTAAGCATCTTTTATTGGAAATTCAAATAATAAAACATTATGGTTGATAAAGCTATTAGTAACATATTACGATCGAGAAAATCTGTATTTCCAAAAAATTTCAATGGAGAACACATAGACGATGAATTTATCATCCAAATTTTGGAGAACGCCAATTATGCGCCTTCACACAAGTTAACTCAACCATGGTTGTTTAAAATATTTTGCAAATCCCAAAAAAACAAATTAAAAGATGAAATTCTTAAGCTAAACCCACAATTTAGTGATCTTAAAAAAGCCAAGATTACGTCAAACTTCGAAAAAACTAGTCATGTCATATGCATTTGTATGACACCAAATAGCTCATTGCTGCCAGAATGGGAAGAAATTGCCGCAACTGCCATGGCTGTCCAAAATTTATGGATCTCATGTGTGGGTAGTGGTATTGGTGGTTATTGGAGCACCCCATCATATGCATATAAGTTACAATCATTTCTGTCATTAAAAGAAGATGAACAATGCTTGGGACTTTTTTATCTAGGAAAATACGATGCCGATAACAAAAGGTTAGTCAAGAGACAGGATATTTCTGAAAAAATTCAATGGTTTAGCTAACGATTGACAACCCAATCAAACACTTCTGTAATTTGACCGTTTTAAACCTTAAAAAAATACATTAACTATAATTGAACATAAATTATTGTTAAATCAATAAATTTTAAATTACTTTTGTATAACCTTTAAAGGTTTAAAATTATACAAAATGAAATTTCCAAATAAAATAGATATCAATAGCTACTTGGTAGGTGGAGAATTAATAAAATGGAAAGGCAATCAAACTGAAGTGTACTCTGCCATTTTGGATAAAAACAACAATCCAACCCATTTGGGTAGCATACCAAATTTGGATGAAGAAGCGGCTATTTCTGCCATCGAACAAGCCGATATTGCCTACAATCGTGGCCGAGGACTATGGCCTACTATGAGCGTACAAAAACGAATTGACTGTATGGAGAAATTTGTTGCTAAAATGGAAAAATATAGGCACGAAATATCTTCGCTCATCATGTGGGAAATCTGCAAATCTAAGAAAGATGCCTATGCAGAATTTGATCGTACTGTGGTTTATATCAGGGATACAATTGAGGCCTGCAAAGACTACGACCGTAAAGGCGCACGATTTCAAAAAGAAAATGGCATTTTTGCTCACATTCGAAGAGGACCAATTGGCATTGTATTTTGCCTAGGACCCTACAATTATCCGCTGAACGAAACATTCTGTTTGCTGATACCAGCATTAATAATGGGCAATGCCACTATTTTCAAACCAGCAAAATTCGGTGTTTTATTTTTCACATACTTAATGAACGCATTTAAGGATTGTTTTCCTCCAGGTGTTGTTAATATTATCTTTGGAAGAGGCCGAATAATTGGTCCACCAATAATGAAAACTGGAAAAGTTGATATACTTGCTTTGATTGGCCACAGTTCATCAGCAGTCGCATTACAAGACCATCATTCAGATAAAAATCGACTTCGTTTGGTATTAGGGCTAGAAGCCAAAAACCCAGCTATTATTTTAAAAGACGCCAACATAAAATTAGCTGTTGAAGAGTGCATTAAGGGCAGTTTATCTTACAATGGACAACGATGTACAGCCCTCAAAGTAATCTACGTCCATAATGAGGTAAAAGATGACTTTTTAAAACAATTTAATGATAAAGTAGATGCCCTAAGTATACAAAATCCTGATCAAGAAAATGCATTTATTACCCCTTTACCAGACCCAACTCAACCACTTTATCTTAAGGAGCTAATAGACGATGCATGCCAAAAAGGTGCTAAGATTATTAATAAAAAAGGAGGAGAAATAGGAAGAAACTTTGTGTTCCCAACTGTACTTTTCCCAGTAACCAATAACATGAGAATTTTTCATGAAGAGCAGTTTGGCCCCATTATCCCAATTATAGCCTATGATGATGTCAATGTTCCCTTAAGTGATATGTCCAATTCAAATTACGGCCAGCAAGTGTCCATTTTTGGAGAAAATAGCACTGAGCTTGGCCCACTTATAGACTCATTAGTGAATTTGGTATGTCGAGTAAATTTAAACAGTACGTGTCAAAGAGGTCCTGACATTTTTCCTTTTACAGGACGAAAAAACTCGGCCGTGAGCACACTCAGTATCTACGATGCTTTAAGAACATTTTCCATTCGAACATTTGTGGCTTCAAAGGATAATTCGACTAATAATGACTTAATCAGCGATATGACAAAGACCGACAAAAGTGCCTTTATATCCACAGAATATCTTTTGTAATTTTAGTTATGCTTGTTTGTAAATAAATTCTAAAATCTAGAATTAGGATTTTTAATGATGACGTTACAACGACTTACAAAACTTGCCATCAAATTTATATCCATCGCTTGGCCAACATTTGTTGCTAATTTGGCTTACAACACCCTAACCAATCCTAAGGTGAAAAAAGTGAGACCACACGAAATGAGAATGTTAAATAAAGCTCAAAAAGAGAGGGTGAAATTTCGACATTTTGAAATTCAAACCTATAAATGGGGAAAAAAAACAAATAAAAATTTCTACTCGTTCATGGCTTGGAAGGCCAAGCTGGAAATTTCACAGATATTATTGAAGCACTTTTAAGTAATCATTATTATGTCATTGCATTTGATGCTCCTTTACACGGATATAGTAGCACTGGCCAGACTAATCTTTTCGATTTCAGTGACGTAGTTCTAAAAATGATAAGAGAAAATGATTGTAAACAACTGATAAGTCACTCCTTTGGTGGAGTAGCTACAAGCTATGCACTTAGCAGAAATAATGATATCGAGATTGACAAGTATATTCTATTAACAACACCCGACAAATTTATCGATAGAATTGATGATGTGTGTCAACGTGTGGGTATCAGCTACACGGTAAAATCCAAACTTATAGACAAAATTGAAAAAGAAATAAAAATAAACGTTAAAGATGCTAACGTTAGTGAATTTGTAAAAGACGTAAATGTTAGACAAGCATTAATTATTCATGACAGAGATGATAAAGTTATTCCAATAGAGCAATCCATTAATGTAAATAATAATTGGCCAATTTGTAGCATCAAAGAAATTGAAGGAACTGGTCATTTTAGGATTTTAAGAACAAAGAGTGTTAACCAATTAATTCTAAATTTTTTGAGCTAACTCATTAAGCTTGGAGGTTAGTTATAATATTTACCATCCCATATCAATTGATTATAGATAGGTGGTTGGACTTTAAAATCTCAACTGGTTTTCAAAAGCTACTTAAGTAATTGATACTGCATGCTATTTAACTAAAATTAATCTATTTTTTTATATTGCAGATCGTTTAACCAAAAAAAAATAAAAAAATGGAAATTTTAATTGTCGCGATACTCATCTCATGCATTAGTATTTACGGAACGGTAACGCTAAAACGCTTTTACTTTTTGCTTGGGTACTTTCTTTTTTCAATTCTTGCCTTAACCTCCCTTATACCAAATTTCAGTGATGATCCTTATCTAACGTTGACATCATTAGCATTATTTATTGTACTAGCAATAATCTCATTTCCTGCCAAAAAGAATATTGCCGACTACAATATTAACAGTGAGGCCATGCCATTAGTTAAGTCGTTCATGCTCAGAACACTATTCACATTGTTTTTCATCAATGTTATTGCCATATTTTTAGTAAAATTTGATCCGAACATGCCCGAAGGAATTACTGAAAGTATGAGGATTTATCCCATGATAATGCATGCTGTTCTGGCAATTCTTCCAATTATTGTTCTAATTAGAATGTCATCAAAAATAAACGCTAAAGTTAGCTAGAAGCTGTATAAAAATAGCCACTTGTTGTCATAGTTAGCGATTAATGGGGGGTTCCCTTCAATTGAGCAAACACCATTGGAGCATACTTTCTTGTTATACCACTATGAGATTGTGAGATGAAAGACCTAAACCTTTGTTGCTTGTAATGGAACATTAAAAATGTCTATGGTACTTTCACTTACATAATGCAACAAATTAAAGGTGAAAATGAAACCAATTTTAGTAGACTTTTTAATCAACCAAAATACTTTCAATCTTAATGCAATATTTATTATTTTTAGCAATTAACAGGATTTGATTTATGAAATTATTAACTCTTTTTTTAATTGGTATATCTACAATTACGTATTCACAAACCATAACTGGTTTTGAAAATATAACTGACACGGATGGAAACACTCATTCTCTAAGTAGTTATTTAGAAAATGATAAATATGTTTTGTTAAATTTTTACTTAGAAACATGTTTTAATTGTATGACAACAGCTCCTTTGATAGAGAGCGTATACCAAAACTATGGTCAAAACCAATGCCAGCTCGTAGTACTTTCTTTTATAATTGACAATCAAGCACCATACCCCACAAATCAAGATTGTGACAATTGGGCAATTAATAATGGTATTTCGGGGCCTCCAAATTTCAATCACTCAGAAGCAGATTGGTTTCAATTCTATAATAATTATGGAGGTGGTTTTGCTCAAACATATTTAATTTCCCCCGAAGAAGGTAATGTTATATACTCTCACGCTGGTGGGGTTTTAAACTTAAATGAACTTGAGCTAATATTAAATGATCTTTCTATAGAAATAAATGCAAATATCATTCAACAAGACAATACCCTAGAGGTTGTTTTAGATAATAATAATGATAACTATATCTTCGAGTGGAGTACGGGTCAAAATTCTCAACAGATTTCACCAACAGAAGACGGAAATTATTGGGTAGTTATTTCGGATTTAAACAATTGCTTTTCTGATACAATTAATTATTACTTTGAAGCTGAACAAAGTGAAACAACTTGGAATTGCAACAATGACAACGCTTGTATTGAATTGTCAGACGGCACAGGTAATTACCAATCAATCCAAGAGTGCGAAGCTAACTGCAACGCTACCTCCATCAAAGAAAAAAACTTCGAAGTAACTATTTTTCCCAACCCATCAAATGGGTTATTCACTTTAAATCTGGATTATTATGATGAAATTAATGCTCAACTAACAATTACCAATTTTTTAGGAGAGCTTGTGCACAAACAATATTTAAACAAAAGTGTTGGTCGGCACAAGTTTATTATCAACTTAAAAGACAGAACTAGTGGAATATATCTATTGAATTTAACTACCAATAAGCTAAGCCTAAAACAAAAAATTATCATTAAATAAACTACAGTCACTGTAGGCGACAATCTTTTTAAGCAAATTTTGAACCGTCCACTACAAAATCAAAAACATATTTTGTGTTTTTATAATTAGTTTGTAATTTGGTCAAACTGAAACTTGTTTTAACAAGTTGACAGTTTAAAACCTACATACATGTTCAATTTTAAAATTTTATTGATTATTCCGCTTTTTGGTTTTTTTTCAGAAGATAAATGTAGTGATCATAAATACACACTCCATTTTAAAGATCCGATGATGATGTGTCCACATTTGGGGCCAAAAATAGTGGCAGAGTTAGACGCCTTGTCAAAATGTCAACTAATTGAAAAAAATAAAAAAGAATTGTTTTTTTACTCTGAAAGAATAGTTGACTACGATCTGCTTGACAGCTTATTAATCCAAAAAATTGGTCTACCAAAATGGGAAATAGACACATTGATTTCAGAAAAATAATCTACAAAATTTGTTTTTTGTGTTTGTTAATGTCATCCCAAACGGGTTTGGCACAGAAGAACACATTTATAAGAACCTATAATTTACCTGGAATGAACGGTGGTTTGGACCTTACCATTTTAAGTGATGGTGGTTTTGTGGGAACAGGCCAACACGCCGACGTCAGTAATTGTCGAGTATATGCCTACAGAATTGATGAATGTGGCAATTTAATTTGGTTCAACCTATATGCCAATGGTGGCGGAATATCAATTAGTGATACGGATGATGGCGGTGTGATAATTGGGGGCGAAATGGATGGTCATGGGGGAAGTTTATTAAAAATTGACGAATTCGGAGATATCCAATGGTCAAAATACTATAGCGGCATTGGCTCCTATATCTGTTCAGCAATAGAAACTTCAGATGGTGACTTTTTTGTTGGTGGTGAAGGGGCAATCATGAAATCCAATGCCAATGGAACTGTTCTTTGGTCTGCTAGTGTGGCAAGTGGAAAAATTCACGCTGTTGATGAGTTTTCTAATGGCGATTATTTATTTTTAAGTATTAATCTTTCAAGCTCTGTTTTTAATTTAGGCCGTGTGACCCCTGATGGTGTTTTAGTTTGGGAAAATTCCTACGGAACACAAGGGGGTACTGTGGAAGCTCATTCTGACTGGGCTGGCGATGCATTAATTGATGAAAACGACAACGTTATCGTTACCTCCAATTCAAGCACCAATAATGGCAACATAGTCATATCCAAAATAGATGGTGATGGTAATGAAATAAGTACTAAAGATCTTGGTTCAGTTAGTCAAATTGACCTAGTTAGATCCATTAGTGTTGGACTTAATGGTGGCTTTATATTGGGAGGTGCAACATATGGCTACAACACATCAGTTAATGATATTACACAAAATCCGAGTCATACGGCGGAGGATTTATCAGGGAGAGACATTCTGTTAGTTAAATTGGACGATGACCTAAATTTAGAATGGTCAAGCGTCATTGGATCTGGAGGCAGTGATAAAGGAATTGGTGTAAGAGCTAATAACGATAATGGCTATACTATCTCTGCCTATACCGACGGTGGCTTCTTTAATGCTGACTCATTTGACCCACTATTTATCAAAACAGATAGTACAGGCGTTGTTGGTTGTCAGCAATATTCCCCCTCTATTGATGATGAGAATATCACACTAACACAGACAGCTACCACATCGTTCAGCGCTGGCTCATTAGTAGGTACTGATTTCTCCCCAGCTAAAACCGCTATTTCGCCAGTGGATTATTTCATGTGTTTAGACTGTTCTACTGTTCCAAGCTTTTACATTAGTGACACTACTCTCTGTGTCGGCGACACAACCTACTTTATCAATGAAAGTTCAGGTTTACTTTGTTATCAAGATTGGTATGTTGACAATCAAATTATTGAAGCTAATTCAGATTCTATATTGTTTATTTTTGATACCTCTGGCCTACATACCATCGAATTAGTAACCAATTGCGGAAATGGTTCCGAGTCTTTTATCCTTGATGTATATGTGAATGATATAGGGTTTGAAATAACCTCCCAAAGTGACTATAATGGGTATGGCGTTTCGTGTTTTGACTCAAATGACGGGTTTATTGAAACGTCTGTAATTTCTCAATATCCTCCAATAAGCTACCAATGGAATGCTGATAATATTACTCCGAACATATACAATCTAAATGCAAACTCCTACCATCTATTTATTAATGATGACTTTGGATGTTCACTAGATACAATTATTGAAATTACTCAGCCAAATGAGCTTATCAGCGACATACAAACCATTAACAATTACAATGGTTTTGACGTTAGTTGCTATTCATACAACGATGGCAACATTGTATCCACAACAACAGGCGGAGTTGCTCCGTACATAATCAATTGGTCATCACAAAATAATTTTATTAGTACAAATGAAGACTTAAGTCAATTATATGCAGGCACCTATTTTTTGAACGTAGTTGACGACAATGGGTGTATTCTAAACTCAAGCATTACCCTGTCTGAACCGCCTATCCTTTCTAGTACTCTCACTTCAAATGAAGATTACAACGGATACGATATCAGCTGTTTTGGAGCATTTGACGGCGGGATATCAAGTATTATTGGTGGTGGTATTGCCCCCTACTCCTTGCTTTGGGATAACGGTCAAACCTCCTCCACAATTAGTAATTTGTCTGTTGGCCAGTATAAATTGACGGTGACTGATTTGAATGGTTGTATTATTGCCGATTCAATGACGCTCATCGAGCCCACCCAACTGCTATCTTCCATACAATCCACCAATAACTACAATGGATTTGATATCAGTTGCATTAACGCTATAGATGGTGCCATCGGATTGTCCGTCTCAGGCAGTGTGCCTCCTTACAGCTTTAGCTGGAATACAGCTGCAACAAGTCAAAATTTAGTAAACGTACCAGCGGGTCAGTACAACGTCTCTATCGTTGATGATAATGGCTGTGCCGATGCTCGTGATATAACACTTAGCGAACCGTCTGCATTTTCTTCTAATCACACAGCATCCGATTACAATGGCTACCACATAAGCTGCCATGACGCCAACGATGGGTGGATCGATTTTACCATTGGCGGTAGTGTCAGCCCATATACCTTTAGTTGGAATGGGCCTAACAATTATCAATCCAATAGTGAAGATATTAATACCCTGTTTGTCGGTACTTATTCCATCAATATAGTTGACGACAATGGATGTGTCTTTAACTCCAATATTACCCTTTCTGAACCGCCTATCCTTTCTAGTACTCTCACTTCAAATGAAGATTACAACGGATACGATATCAGCTGTTTTGGAGCATTTGACGGCGGGATATCAAGTATTATTGGTGGTGGTATTGCCCCCTACTCCTT
>JAYYZE010000026.1:0-61947 GCA_036340235.1 Bacteroidota bacterium | reverse complement strand
AAGAAATAGGTATTTATACGTACGGCGATACCGTTTCTCTCTCTGATGTGTTTGAAGCCATCGCCCTTGAAAATAAAGGCCAAGCTTGCATCAGTCATAAAGCATCTAAAGATGAATTGGCTATTTGGCTTAGAGGCCTTTTGCCAGAATACGACGAAGAACAAGTCTATTATTCAAATATTAAAAAAATAGCTCAGTGGTATAACATACTACAAGAAAATGGACTTGTAGAAGTGCCACAAGAAAAAGAAACAAACCAAAAAGCAGAAGAAACACCCAAAAAACAATAATACTATGTTGACAGTCGAAATACCTAAACGCCCTAAGCGACAGTTTATTGACGAGGATTTGAATGTTAAATCCTGGTCTCAAATTGAACGTTATTTTATAACCCTTTTGGATGCCAATAACCAGTCGGTTGACGATTTAGAACAATGGATGTTGCACAGAAGTGAGCTGGAAGCGGTGTTGGAAGAAGAACTGGCCTGGCGCTATATCAAGATGAACATTGACACCACTGACGAAACGCTATCAAAGGCCTTTCAGTTTTGGATCTCTGAAATAGTCCCCAAAGTAGCACCATATACCCACCAACTGAATTTGAAAGTGGCTAACTCTCCTTTACTAGACAAGTTAGACCAAGAAAAATATAGAATCTACCTTAGGGGCCTTCACAAGTCCATCGACATATTTAGGGAAGAAAATATTCCCCTTTTTGTCAAATTGGAAACTATGCAGCAGGAGTATGGCGCTATTGCCGCCAAAATGACCGTAGAGATAGACGGGCAACAAGTGACCATGCAAAAGGCCGCTCAACAACTTAAAGATAACGACAGAAGCAAACGAAAAGAAGTTTACGATAAAATGTGTCAACGAAGAGCTCAAGATGTGAAGCGTTTAGACGATTTATTTGATGCACTGATTGCCATCCGTCAAGAGATTGCTCAAAATGCTGGTTTTGATAATTTTCGAGATTATAAGTTTGCCGCTTTAGGCCGTTTTGATTACTCTCCCAGCGATTGTTTTGATTTTCATCAGGCTATTCAAGAGGAAATAGTACCATTGGTAGAATCCTTTGATTTGGAGCGTAAAGAGAAATTACAACTAGACAGCTACAAGCCTTGGGATACAGCCGTTGATACCGATGGAAGGCCACCGCTAAAGCCCTTCAACGACGGTGCTGACCTAATCGATAAAAGCATACGTTGCCTAGAGCGTTTGAAGCCCTACTATGGCCAATGTTTGAGCATTATGAAAGCCATGAAGCATATGGATTTGGAATCCAAAGAGGGCAAAGCCCCAGGTGGCTTTAACTACCCATTGTACGAGATTGGTGTACCATTTATTTATATGAATGCCGTTGGTTCTCAACGCGATTTGGTGACTATGGTGCACGAAGGGGGGCACGCCATACATTCTTTTTTGAGTAGGGATTTACCCCTGTGTGAATTTAAAAGCACACCTTCGGAAGTGGCTGAATTGGCTTCAATGTCTATGGAGTTGTTGAGCATGGATGCTTGGGACGAATTTTATAGCGATGACGATGAGCTTAAGCGCGCTAAAACAGAACAAATGCATAAAGTGCTCGAAGGACTACCTTGGATAGCCGCCATTGACAAATTCCAGCACTGGATATACACTACCCAACATACGGCCGATGAGCGCCGTGAACAATGGGTATCTATTATGAGTCAGTTTGGGAGTTCAGTAGTGGATTGGCAAGGCCAAGAAGACGCTCTCAACAACCTGTGGCAAAAGCAACTTCACCTATATGAAGTGCCCTTTTACTACATTGAGTACGGCATGGCCCAATTGGGTGCCATTGCCATGTGGCGAAGCTTCAAGCAAACAGGCCCTTCCGCCCTTGATGCTTACGACAAGGCCCTTAAATTGGGCTATACCAAATCCATCAATGAGATATACCAAACGGCAGGCATCGAATTTAGCTTTACCAGCGGCTACGTGAAGGAGTTGGCGGGCTTTATTAAATCGCAGCTTTAAACCACCTAATCGATTGCTCCTAATCAGAACCGTAGGACTAAACGAAAGCCATCGTTCATGGTTTTTTCAGAAAATTTAAGTAAACGTTAAATTTTTGTTAGCAGCTATTTTTTCAATTAAAGTTATTTTAAAAAAAATACTTTCGTCCACCCAAATTTTTACCCCTAACTTAACCAAAACATTGTTTTAAGGTCATATTGGCAAACTATGTTTAACCTATTTTTGTGTTTGTTGTATTGATGATAAAATCTAAATTGAAAAAGCAGTTGATCATAAAAAAATAAGCCACTTATTCGCATTGTGGCTCATACGCATTCCAGAGATTTTTTGGGGTGGGTTGCTATGACCGAACACGACCAAGCTGTCGGATGGGTTAATCTCACGTTTCAAAAAGATAAGAAGCAGTAGTTTTTTTGATGGTTATTAGTTGGTATTATCAAAAAACTCATAAACTTTTTTATTAAAATATAAATGACCAGCTCACATAGCCAGTTATTCTTTATAAAATGACTACTTTTGCCCACCAAAAAACCAGAAGATAACAAGGATGGATATTAAACAAGAAAAAATAGATGACCTTAATGCTACGCTTGTAGTGAAGGTTACCAATGACGATTATAAAGACAAGGTAGAAAAAGTCATTGTCAACTACAGAAAGACGGCCAGTATTCCTGGTTTTAGAAAGGGCAAAGTGCCCATGGGTCAAGTCAGAAAAATGATTGGCAAATCCGTATTGGTTGACGAAGTTAACAAGCTTTTGCAAGAGGCCATTTACAAGCACATTACCGAAAACAAAGTAGAGGTGTTGGGCAATCCCTTACCCTTGACATCAGAAGTAGATTGGGACAACGCCACCGAATTTGAGTTTCGTTATGAAATGGGCTTGGCGCCTGAGTTTACAGTAGCTCTTAGCAAAAAGTCTAAGTTTGATTATCTTCAAATTGTAGCGGATGATAAAATGGTTGACCACTATGTAAGCGACATGGCCAAGCGGTACGGTAAAATGACGCAGCCCGATACTTCTGAAAAAACGGATTTAATCATGGGTGAATTTACGCAGCTAGATAGCGCTGGCCAAGTGTTGGAAGGCGGTATTGAGCACACGGCTTCCGTGGCTTTAGATATTGTTCAAAATAAAAAGGCCCAAAAAGAACTCGTGGGTTTGAAAGAAAATGACCAAATAACCATCCGCATTAATAAGGATTTTTCTAATGATGCTCACCACATGCTCAACATCAAAAAAGAAGAGCTTGAAACAATGGATGCCGACTTTCGCTTTACAGTCAATAAAATAAGCCGAATGGAACCCGCCGAGCTTAATCAAGAACTGTTTGATAAAGTGTTTGGAAAGGATAGCGTAAAAACCAAAAAAGAGTTCAGAGCAAAGGTCAAAGAAGATGTAGAAAAGTCCTTTGTCAGTGAGAGCGATAACAAACTCAAAAACGACGTCATCCTTCATCTTATCAAAAAAACCAAGTTGTCCTTGCCCGATGCCTTTTTGAAAAAATGGCTAGTCGCCACCAACGAACAAGGTCTTACAAGCGAACAGGTAGAGCAGGAGTATGATCAATATTCCAAGAGCTTAAAATGGCAGCTCATAGAAAACAAAATAATAAAAGAAAACGATTTGGAGGTGAAAAACGAAGAAGTAGTTGACCACACCAAGGCCCTTATCGTTTCTAACTTTGCGCAGTACGGACAGCCCGCGCCAGAAGACAAAAAATTGGAGGAAATAGCCCAACAAGTGCTGACCAATGAGGACGAACGGAAAAAAATCTTCAATCAATTGTACGATGTCAAAACCATGGCACTGTACAAGGAAAAATTTTCGCTAAAAAACAAAGCCGTTTCTTACGATGAATTTGTTAAATTAGCCACAGAAAAATAATATCTAAAAATATGTTTGACCCAGCCGAAGAGTTTAGAAAATTTGCCACCAAAGACAGAGGCATCAGTAGTACTACGCTTGACCAGTTTCAGTCTGTTTATGGTAATTACATTTCGCCAACTATTATTGAAGAGCGAACCTTAAACGTGGCCTCCATGGACGTTTTTTCACGTTTAATGATGGACCGTATCATCTTCTTAGGGGTTCCTATCAACGATTATGTGGCTAACATCATCCAAGCCCAACTGTTATTTCTCGAGTCGGTAGATGCCGAGCGCGGCATTCAAATTTATTTGAATTCGCCAGGTGGAAGCGTTTATGCTGGCTTAGGCATCTATGATACCATGCAATACATATCTCCCGATGTAGCTACCATATGCACTGGTATGGCGGCCTCTATGGGTGCTGTGCTATTGTGTGCCGGCGAAAAAGGCAAACGTACGGCCCTAAAGCACTCCAGAGTAATGATTCATCAGCCATTGGGAGGCGCTAGTGGCCAGGCCTCCGACATAGAAATTACTGCTAGAGAAATCCAAAAGCTGAAAAATGAACTTTACGAAATCATTGCCCATCATTCTGGTAAAACCTTCGATGAGGTGTGGAAAGACAGTGACAGAGACTATTGGATGACTGCCGAAGAAGCCAAAGAATATGGAATGATAGACGAAGTACTCGTCAAGAAAAACTAACCACTTCTAGAACATAGCGCTATCCGCCTAGCGAGCTGATATTTTTTGCGTATTTTTGTTCCTAATATGTCAGAAGAAAAAAACATAAACTGTTCGTTTTGCGGGAGAGATAAACAAGACACTAATGTTCTCATAGCCGGCATTAATTCGCACATCTGTGACAATTGCATCGAACAAGCCGTAGGTATTGTTCATTCGGAAAAAGAAGGAAAGGACAAACAGGCCCTAGCCGCACAGATGAACCTGCTAAAGCCCATTGACATAAAATCCCATTTAGACAAATACGTGATAGGACAAGATAACGCCAAGAAAGTGCTGTCAGTAGCGGTCTATAATCATTACAAGCGATTGGTCCAACCGCCATCTACCGATACCGAAGAGATAGAAATTGAGAAGTCTAACATCATTATGGTAGGAGAGACCGGCACAGGCAAAACACTTCTGGCGCGAACCATTGCCAAAGTGCTAAACGTTCCTTTTTGCATTGCCGATGCTACCGTTCTTACCGAAGCCGGATATGTCGGAGAAGACGTAGAATCCATCTTATCTCGTCTATTGCAAGCGGCTGATTATGATGTCAAGGCGGCTCAGCGAGGAATAGTTTTTATCGATGAAGTGGACAAAATAGCTCGGAAGTCAGATAACCCTTCCATTACTCGCGATGTGTCTGGCGAAGGCGTACAACAAGCCATGCTCAAACTTCTAGAAGGGGCGGTGGTACAAGTTCCTCCCCAAGGAGGTAGAAAGCACCCAGAACAAAAAATGGTCTCCATCGACACTCGTAATATATTATTTGTATGTGGCGGTGCTTTTGATGGCATCCAAAAAGTGATAGGAAACAGATTGAGCACTCAAGCCATTGGTTACTCATCTGCCAAAAAAGAAAAAGTAGATAAGAACAACCTGCTGCAGTATGTAGCACCACAAGATCTAAAAGGATTTGGACTCATTCCAGAACTAATTGGTCGTTTGCCAGTACTTACTTTTTTACAACCTCTAAATAAGCAAGCTCTGAGACAGATACTTACAGAACCAAAAAATTCGTTGACTAAGCAATACGTCAAACTGTTCGAAATGGATGGCATTGCTCTTACTATTGATGAAGATGTGTTGGATTATATCGTCGAAAAGGCCATTGATTTTAAATTGGGAGCACGCGGATTACGTTCTATCTGTGAAACCATCATGGTGGACACCATGTTCGAAAGTCCATCTTCCGAAGGAGAAAAGGAAGTTAAAATAAGTTTAGATTACGCCAAAAAGAAGCTCGAAAATTCAAAGCTACAACAGCTCAAAGTGGCCTAATAAAAAAGGAGCTATGTCAGCTCCCTTTATCTCAACGCGTAGTAGCTTTTAAAACGTCACGTTATAGGTAATGTCGTTTACCGTATTAGTCCGATTGCAGTTGCAAGTACCATCACCATAATCAATGGTTCTCGTATTGCCGTTGGGTGGAAGCACTTGTGTGACACCGCTGACCCTAGCGCAAGCCCAATCGCTCCAACAGCTCATATTAAACACAATTGGAGTACTAATAATGACACCGAAGGAACCACCTGAGGAATGATTGCCACTAGAAGTGCCTTCTATTATATAGATGTCATCGGCGATATTCCAAGGGGTGTTGGCCCCAGCTACCCACTCTCTTGTTCTATTAGCGGTCCAGCTAATCTCATTACCATTTGTTAAACTAATCTCTATGTCCTTGCTAATGCCAAAAGTTAAATTTCCATCGCTATTGACACCATTGTTGGTGACCGTTATGCTCCCATCCACTTTGTGATTGTTGACGTAATAATCTTCAAAGCTGATTGTTGTAGTACTGGTCGATTGAAGATATGGCGCCGTTCTAATGCCTATAATTTTACCTCTTCTTAGTTTTCCAAAACAAAAAATATTTGATGATCCAAAGTCGATTATTACGGTGTCCGGCGTAGCAAAGTTATCCACGTTTTCTACCGTTACAGTGAACTCGTTACAGGCCAAGGCAGACAGTCGAGCCGTAGCATTTGACGCAAATTGATAATCAACAATATCTTTAGTATCGTCAATAGCAAAATTAGCGGTTCCATAGTCTTTGGTAATCTTCCAATTTCTCTTTGTTGCAAGCAGAGAAGAAGATAAGACTTAGGGTAGAAAAAAGAAAAGCGTTCTGATGGTTAAGATCATTATTAGTTTTTTTATACAACCAAAATACAATAAATTATTTTTCCAAGGTGATGAAGCTAAAGCTACTGTTGTGTTTTTCATCGGCGGGATGCCATTGTCTGTGAACCTCTTTCCATTGCTCTGACAGTTCTGGAAAAAAGGTATCTCCCTCAAATTCATCGTGAATACGGGTCAAATAAATTCTATCTACCAAATCGTTTTGTAGGGCAAGCTGGTAAATCTGCCCACCCCCAATAATAAAAGCTTCCTGTTCTTGTGCGTTTTTGGCTAAATCGAGGGCTTGGTTAATGTCGTTTACAACAAGACAGTCCTTTGCTTGAAAGTTAGTTTGCCTAGTAATGATGACGTTAGTCCTGTTAGGTAAGGGGCGAAACTTCTCAGGTATTGACTCATAATTTTTTCGACCCATAATAACAAAATGTCCATTGGTAGTTTTTTTGAAAAACTTCATGTCGTCGGGTAAATTCCAAACAAGGTCATTGTCTTTGCCTATGACGTTGTTTTCCGAAACCGCTACTATTAATGATATTATCATATCGTTTTGTTTTTATGATAAATAACGTTCCTATCTTCTAAATACGTTTTGATGAAATCAAAATGTTCTCCTAGGTATTCGGGAGGAGAAATCCCAATCCTGTTATAACTTCCATTTAGTACTAAATTAGCCACTGCTGTACAGGTGTAGCCAGTGGTCCTAGCCATGGATATGGTATCGTCTTGAAAGCGATCTAACAAATTGTATTCATATACTACCTTACTTCCGTTTTCTTCCCCACTAATTTTGATACGCATGACGGTAATGTCTTTTTCCCCATCTTGGAGTTGCCATTTGGGAAAAAGGAGCTTGGCAGTTAGGTCTATTGGCCGTATTTTTTGTCCCTGAACATCTATCTCCTCGTATGAAAAAAACCCACTTTCTCTCAATACTTTTATGTATTCTACACAGCCAGGATAGCGAAGTGTCTTTTCTATCATGTTGGGGATGTGGGGCATGGTTTCAATAAGGGTTCTTAGTCCGTCGGAGTTCCAACTTTCTAGGGTGCCGATATGTTCAAAATTGACATGCTCGGTGTCAGAAAGCGCTTCTTTTGTTATCACTTTACTGTGCTGAACATATCTAGCAGGTCTGATATATTCTTCTATGACGTCAATTGGCGAAAAAACAGCTTTGTACTCATAAGGCCATTGTCTTATTTCAGGAAGTCCGCCTACCAAACATTCATAATCGGTGACGGTCATGTGTCGGTCATGGTGACTTAAAATAATATTACCCATTCCTGGCGCCACCCCGCAGTCCATAACGGCTGTTACCCCAATTTTTTTGGCAAGGGCATCTAACTCAAAGGGGTTTTCTGCGAAAAACGAAATATCTACTACGTGCTTACCTGACTTAATGATTGCCTCTAATGTTTGGTAACCTAAAAAACCAGGAACTGCACTTATCACTAAGTCGTAATCTTTGATTAATCGCTGTAAGGTGTTGCCATCGGACAAATCTGCGTGAATGGTATGTATACCTAATTCGGAAAGTGGAGTTAGTGCATCTTGTCTAATATCTACCGAGGTAACCTCGTGCGCTTTGGCCATGTCTTTTGCCATTACGTTTCCTACCAGCCCAGCACCTAAAACAATAATTTTTGACATCAGACGGCAACTTTTCCTTTAATGTGTGGGTGTGGGTCGTAATTTTTGAGTTCAAAATCTTCAAATTTGAAATCAAAAATTGAGTTTATCTCTGGGTTTATCTTCATCTGTGGAAGTGGGCGTGGTTCTCTACTCAACTGTAACTCAATTTGTTCAAAGTGGTTAGAGTAGATGTGAGCATCTCCTAATGTATGAATGAATTCGCCAATTTTTAAATTACACACTTGTGCTACCATCATAGTCAAAAGAGCATAAGAGGCGATGTTAAATGGAACTCCTAAAAAAATATCGGCGCTTCTTTGATAAAGTTGGCAGGAGAGTGTGCCGTCAGCCACATAGAATTGAAAGAAAGCGTGACAGGGTGGGAGAGCCATTTGCTCTATTTCACCCACATTCCAAGCGCTCACTATCATACGTCTACTGTCTGGGGTGTTTTTGATTTGGTCAATTACTTTTGCGATTTGATCGATGTGTTTTCCGTTGGGTGCAGGCCAACATCTCCACTGGTAGCCATAGACGTGACCAAGGTCACCATTTTCATCGGCCCATTCATCCCAAATACGAACGCCATTTTCTTTTAAATACTTGATGTTTGTGTCGCCTTTTAAAAACCAAAGTAGCTCGTGGATAATGGATCGCAAATGCAGTTTTTTAGTAGTAACGCATGGAAACCCTTGCGATAAATCAAATCGCATCTGATGTCCAAAAATACTTTTAGTTCCTGTACCTGTTCGGTCGGTTTTAAGAGTTCCTTCTTTCATAACTCTTTTTGCTAAATCGAGATATTCTTGCATAATTTATAAAATCATTCCTACAACTACGGCAGTAAACAAGCATGCTAATGTGCCAGCTAACAATGCCAACATACCAAGTTTGGATAGGTCTTTTGTTCTGGATGGAGCAATGGCACTGATGCCACCTATTTGAATTCCAATGGATGAAAAATTAGCGAATCCACATAGGATGTAAGTGGCGATAATGATGGACCGCTTCTCAAAAAACTTTCCTGCCGATTTTAGTTCACCCAATGAGACATAGGCCACGAATTCGTTGAGAATGGTTTTTTGCCCTAACAATTGACCTACCAACACCATGTCCTGTTTACATACCCCCATTATCCATGTCAGAGGAGCCAGCGTATAACCCAAAATGAACTCTAGACTCAATTCGTCGTAAGTGCCATTGGTAATATTTTTTACCCAGCTATTTAAGCCTGTGTTTGCGCCTATGAACTCTCCAAAGAAATAATTAATCATAGAAATAAAGGCAATAAAAACTAACAACATAGCACCCACATTGACGGCGAGTTTTATGCCTTGCGTAGTGCCTATGCTTATGGCTTCCAATACGTTGCTTCCAATTTGTTCGTCAGATATAGTCATATCTTGATTGGTCTCTTTAGTTTCTGGTAATAATAGCTTGGCGGCCACCACAGCTGCTGGTGCCGACATAACGGAGGCAGCTAACAGGTGCTTAGCGAAAAAGAGCTGTTGTTGTGGGTCATTGCCTCCTAAAAAACCAATGTACGCAGCTAACACACCTCCAGCTATAGTCGCCATGCCACCACTCATCAGGCAGAGTAATTCTGAGAGGGTCATTTTTTCGATGTATGGCTTTATTAAGAGAGGAGACTCAGTTTGTCCTAGAAAAATATTACCTATGGCTGCCAAGCTCTCTGATCCAGAAAGACTCAGCGTTTTTTTCATCAAAAGTGCTACATAATAGACTACTTTTTGTAAAACACCGTAGTAAAACAATACGCTAGTAAGTGCTGAGAAAAATATTATGGTTGGTAGTACTTGAAAGGCAAAAATATATCCAAAAGACGTGGTGTTTTCAATAAGTCCTCCAAACAGAAAAATGGATCCATCTTGCGTAAAATTCAAAATGGTAACAAATACTGAACTCAGCCAATCGAAGATTTTTTGAACGAAGGGTATTTTGAGGATTGCCACGGCAAAAACAATTTGTATCAGAAGGCCCCTCCATACCAAATGCCAATTGATGCTTTTTCGATCTCTACTGAATAATACCGCGATGGCTATCAGTACCATAATGGCTAGAACCCCTTTCAATATATTAGTAAACTGAAAGCCGTTTGTTTTAGCTGTTTTTTTAGCTACAAACGTATAATTAATACCATTCTCCTTGAGAACTAAACCCTGTTTGCTTAAATTGAATTGGTAAAAACGGATGGTATCCTTAGGAATTGAGTATGAAAGACGTAAAGTTTGATTGATTAGTTGCCAAGTTCCTTCAGCTTTCAAGTTTACAGATGCAATGAAATAGTCAAAGGAGCCGTCGTTATTAATGTTTAAAAAATCATTTTTACCAATGTCACGCAAAGGAACTGAGTCATTCTCCTCGGTTATGCTTTCAAAATACCACTTTTTTTCAATTTCTTGAGAGAATGAGTTAATACTCGCTAGCAGTATAAAAATAAATGTCAGTTGTTTCAATTTGTTGGTTTATTTTCGGTTATTTATTTCATCTCTTAGCAAGGAGGCAAGTTCATAATTTTCATCCTCTATGGCTTTGGAGAGTTTATTTTTTAACTCTTCAATAGAATAGTTGCTGATGCTTTCAAATTGGTTTTTCAACTTACTTTCTTTTTGTTGAATAGCTGATTTTTTGGAAATATCGTCATCTAAAATTATACCAGCTTCTTCAAGTATGGGCTCAAAAGTAAAAATTGGCGCTTTAAAGCGTATGGCTATGGCTACTGCATCAGAGGTTCTAGAATCAAGTTCAATTTCTTTGCCTGTATTGTCGATACAATAAATAATGGAAGAAAAAATACCTCCACGACTTATTGAGCTAATAACGATTTTCTGAACATTGATGTCGAAGCCTTTTGTCAATGATTTGAATAAGTCGTGTATTATGGGGCGTTGGGATTTAAACTCATTATCAAGAGCCATTGCTATGGCCTTAGCCTCAAAATTACCAATGACGATTGGTAGTTTGCGAGCTCCTTGAAGCTCGCCAAGTACTAGCGCAAAAGCACCCGAGTGAGTCTGACTATTGGACAGTCCTACAATATCCAGCTGTATTAATTTCATTAATTAGCCGATTTGAATCGCTTTATTTCATCAATTAATCTAGGAACCACTTCAAATGCGTCTCCAACAATACCATAGTCTGCGGCTTTAAAAAATGGTGCATCAGGGTCAGTGTTTATGGCAACCATAATTTTTGAAGAATTGACACCCGCCAGGTGTTGAATAGCTCCCGATATACCAATTGCGATATAAAGGTTTGGTGCAATAGCCTTGCCGGTTTGTCCAACGTGTTCACTATGCGGCCTCCAGCCAATATCAGAAACTGGTTTAGAACAAGCGGTTCCTGCGTCTAACAAATCTGCCAACTCTTCTATCATGTTCCAATTTTCAGGCCCTTTTAATCCTCTTCCTGCAGAAACTACCGTTTCGGCCTCTGCCAAGCTCATTTTTCCTTGGGCTTTTTCGATGCCTGATGAGTTTACATTTTGATTGGATTTATCGATTTCAAAAGTTGAGAATTCACAATCACTATTTGGATTTTCGGCAATGTGAAAGGCGTTTGGCGAGAGCGCAATCACCACTTTTTCGTTAATACTTTGCGCTAATTCAAACGCTTTGCCAGAAAAAGACTTCTTTTTTACAATCAATGGGTTATGACTTTGTGGAATTTCCACTGCATTGCTGATAAATGAAGCGTCGAGCTTTACAGATATTCGAGGTCCAACGGTTTTGCCTGTATTGGAGTTCGACAAAATAAAAATGTTAGCCGATTCTTCTTCAATCACTTTAGACAAGGCTTCCGCTATTCCTTTGTTGTCACATATGTCGAAATCGGTGTTGATAGAAACAACTTTGTCGATTCCATATTTGGAGAGCTGTTGTAGCTCATTAGTAGAACCTAGAGTGACGGCCACACACTTCATATTTAGTGACTTGGCGGTTTTATATGCATAGGTTAGAATTTCGGCAGCTCCTTTTTTAAAAAGCCCATTTGAACTTTCGGCGTAAACCACTACTGACATATTTATAATACTTTAGCTTCTTGATGAAGAAGGGTTACTAATTCTTTTTCGTTGCCTGCATCAATCATTGTGCAGGCTTGTTTAGGTTGTGGTTTTTCGAAGGACAATGATGTACATTTGATCCCATTACTAGATAAATCTCGAACTGACAGGGGTTTAGTTCTTGCTGTCATAATACCCCTCATGTTTGGGATAATTAAATCAGCCTCTTCAACTAATCCCTTCTGACCTGCAATTAAGAGAGGAAGTGTGGCATGAACAAATTCTTTTCCGCCTTCAATTTCTCGTTCCATTTTCGCTTCTTTGGCCTCTATTTCTAAGCCAGTGCAAGCATTGACAAATGGAAGGTCAAGCATTTCAGCTATCATAGCTGGTACGGCACCTCCATTATAATCTATGGACTCTCTGCCAGCGATTATAAGGTCGTATTGATTAGTTTCAATAACTTTTGCTAACTCGCTGGCCACTGAAAAGGAGTCTTTTGGGTGACCATCAATTCGGATAGCTTCATCAGCACCAATAGCCAGAGCCTTGCGAAGGGTAGGTTCGCTGGATGAGGTGCCATAATGAACAACTGTGACTTTTCCACCATGTTCGTTTCTGAGATTAATGGCTTTAGTTAGCCCAAATTCATCATACGGATTGATGATGAATTGAATACCTTCCGATTTGAAAGAGGTTTTGTCATCAGAGAAATCTATTCTTGAGGTTGTGTCAGGAACGTGACTGATACATACTAAAATATTCATGCGTTATCTTGGTGTTATATATGGGTTAACAAATGTAATGATTTTAAATAAAAACACTCTATTTGAATTAAATAAGTATTAACAATTTAATATGGTGTTTACTACCTTTGTCAATTAGTAAAAAATGTTATTTTTGCTAGCTTTAAATAAAAAAAATGAGATTAGTACAGTTTCGTGAAGCAGTGTGTGAAGCAATGAGCGAAGAGATGCGTCGAGATGATAGCGTTTACCTTATGGGCGAAGAAGTTGCTGAGTACAACGGCGCCTACAAAGCTTCCAAAGGTATGTTGGATGAATTTGGAGATAAAAGAGTTATAGACACCCCTATTTCAGAATTAGGCTTTTGTGGAATTGGAGTTGGTTCAGCTATGAACGGACTACGGCCTATCATTGAATTTATGACTTTCAACTTTTCATTAGTAGCCATAGATCAAATTATCAGTAATGCTGCCAAGATGCGTCAAATGTCTGGTGGACAGTTTAACGTTCCTATTGTTTTTAGAGGGCCAACAGCTTCGGCAGGTCAATTAGGAGCCACACATTCTCAAGCATTAGAAAGCTGGTATGCCAATTGTCCAGGACTGAAGGTGGTGGTACCTTCAAACCCATATGATGCTAAGGGGTTACTAAAATCGGCTATTCGTGACGATGATCCAGTAATTTTTATGGAATCTGAGCAAATGTATGGCGATAAAGGTGAAATTCCTGAGGGCGAATATTTGTTGCCTCTTGGAGTAGCTGATGTCAAACGCCCTGGTAGCGACGTGACAGTAGTATCTTTTGGAAAAATTATTAAAGAAGCATACAAAGCCGCTGACGAACTTTCAGAGCAAGGCGTTGATGTTGAAATAATTGATTTGAGAACTGTTAGGCCAATTGACTACGCTACCATCATTGAGTCTGTAAAGAAAACTAACCGATTAGTGATTCTTGAGGAGTCATGGCCGTTGGGCTCAATTGCCACAGAAATAACCTATAAAATTCAAAAGGAAGCATTTGATTATTTGGATGCTCCCATTAAACGAGTTACCTGTTTAGATACACCAATGGCGTATGCTCCTACACTAGTTGAGGCGTTTTTACCAAATAAAGACAAGCTAATAGAAGCTGTCAAAGTGGTAACCTATTCTAAATAATTAACTAAATAAAAATTAACCAAATTAACTAAAATTTCAAATTATGAAAATGATTGTAGACTTTTTACCTCTTTTCGGTGTACTGGCTTTGGGCTACGTATTCTGGAAGAATGCTTGGGTTTCTAAGCAAGAAGAAGGCACAGAAAAGATGTCAAGAATTGCAAAAAACATCGCTGATGGTGCCATGTCGTTCTTAAAAGCCGAATACAAAATCTTATCAGTTTTTGTTTTGGCAGTAGCCATTTTACTATACTTTAAAGGAAGTAGTGAAGAAGGCTCAAACGGAATGGTTGCAGTTTCCTTTATTGTTGGTGCCATTTGTTCTGCATTAGCTGGATTTATTGGTATGCGTGTAGCAACAAAAGCCAATGTAAGAACAACTAACGCTGCTAGAAAATCATTAGGCTCCGCACTTGAAGTTGCATTTGCTGGTGGTGCTGTCATGGGATTAGGTGTTGTTGGTCTTGGTGTCTTGGGACTTAGCTCACTGTTTATTTTATACAGTGGTCAAGGTTGGGAAATTGGTGAGGTATTGAACGTACTTTCAGGTTTTTCACTTGGAGCATCTTCTATAGCATTATTTGCTCGTGTGGGTGGTGGTATTTACACTAAAGCTGCCGATGTTGGTGCTGACCTTGTAGGTAAAGTAGAAGCTGGTATACCTGAAGATCACCCTCTAAATCCTGCAACTATCGCAGATAACGTAGGTGATAATGTAGGTGATGTTGCAGGCATGGGTGCTGACCTCTTTGAATCTTACGTAGGTTCTATAATTGGTACTATGGTATTAGGTGCTGTTTACGCTACTTTACCAGAATTTCAATCTCAGTTTGATGGTTTAGGTGCTGTTTATCTTCCATTAGCTCTAGCTGCTGTTGGTATCATTATGTCAATCATTGGTACATTTTTCGTAAAAGTTAAAGACGGTGGTTCGCCTCACACTGCTCTTAATATTGGGGAGTTTGGTTCCGCATTTTTAATGTTGATAGCCTCTTGGTTTATTATTCAAGCGATGCTTCCTGAATCTTGGGTAGAAGGTGATATACAATATACATCGAATGGGGTATTTTGGGCTACTATTGCAGGTCTTATTGCAGGTTTAGCAGTTGGAAAAGTTACTGAATACTATACAGGTACAGGTACTAAGCCTGTAAATTCTATTGTTAAACAGTCAGAAACTGGTTCTGCAACAAACATTATTGCTGGTTTGGGTGTTGGTATGATGTCAACAGCTATTCCAATTATCTTAATTGCTGCTGCTATTATTGTATCTCATAAATTTGCTGGTCTCTATGGAATAGCAATTGCTGCTGTAGGTATGCTAGCCAATACAGGAATTCAACTGGCTGTAGATGCTTATGGTCCAATTTCTGATAATGCAGGTGGTATTGCAGAAATGGCTGAGTTAGATCCTGAAGTAAGAGAAAGAACGGATAAATTAGATGCTGTAGGTAACACTACGGCTGCTATTGGAAAAGGTTTTGCTATTGCTTCTGCAGCACTAACAGCATTAGCTTTATTTGCTGCCTTCATGAAGACCGCTAACGTGACTGCCATTGATGTTTCTAGACCTGATATAATGGCTGGTTTGTTAATTGGTGGTATGTTGCCATTTGTATTCTCTGCACTCTCTATGAATGCAGTTGGTCGTGCTGCTATGGCTATGATTGAAGAAGTAAGAAGACAATTTAGAGATATTCCTGCTCTGAAAGCTGCTTTAGAAGTGATGCGTAAAAACAATTCAGATATGTCAAAAGCGTCTGCTGCTGAAAGAAAAATTTTTGATGCTGCAGATGGTGTTGCTGAGTACGACAAATGTGTAGAAATCTCTACACAGGCATCTATCAAGGAGATGGTATTTCCTGGTTTGTTAGCCATCGTAGTGCCAGTATTGGTTGGATTTTTAGGAAGTGCAGAAATGTTAGGCGGTCTGCTCGCAGGCGTAACTACTTGTGGCGTTCTTATGGCTATATTCCAGTCCAATGCTGGTGGTGCTTGGGATAATGCCAAAAAGATGATTGAAGAATCTGGAAAAAAAGGTTCTGATGCTCATAAAGCCGCTGTGGTTGGTGATACTGTAGGCGATCCATTCAAAGATACTTCTGGACCATCTCTAAATATTTTACTTAAACTAATGTCGGTGGTTGCTTTGGTTATTGCTCCATCATTAGTTGATAGTAGCGATATAAACTCGAACAAAATGGGTAATGATATTACTATCGCAACTAATTCACAAGAAGTTACCTCTGGAACAGTTGTTGTAAGCGATGGTGTTGAGTATAGAAAATACGATGTATTTTATGATTTATCATTGAAAGATGGTAATCAACGCATTTCTTTAAAGACTAAAGACGCTAACAAGACAACCAATCAAAAGTATAAGTCCGATATTCTATCCTCTGCCTTTATTCGTTTTGAGTCAGTTGAAATCGCTAAAGTTGAAAAAAACTTTTATGATGCAATAGGTAGGCTTGTAACAGAGAAATTCACATTACCTGCAAACTTAAACTTCAAAGTTGAAAGGAATAAGCAACTTTCTGGCAAAATATTGATACAATAAACAAACGTCTAATTATATTTTTCTACCATTAAAACCAGCTAGAGGAGCTGGTTTTTTTTGTTAAGCAATTTGATTAATCTCGGAGTCTATAGTATTAGAAATATTTTCAAAGTCACTAGTGTCTTGAAAATCAATATTGTCAACATCTAAAATAAGTAACCTTCCTTTAGTATAAGAGCTAATCCAGGCTTCATATCGTTCGTTTAACCTTGATAAGTAATCAAGTCTAATGGAGTTCTCATAGTCTCTACCTCTTTTTTGAATTTGATCTACTAGATTTGGAACCGATGAACGTAGGTAAATCAAAAGGTCTGGAGCAGGAATAAAATCGTTCATAAGGTGAAAAAGCTGTTGGTAATTTTCAAAGTCGCGACTACTCATTAGCCCCATTGCATGCAGATTCGGAGCAAAAATATAGGCGTCTTCATAGATGGTACGATCTTGAATAATATCTTTTTTGCTTTTGTGAATCTCTTGAACCTGATTAAATCGGCTATTTAAAAAATAAACTTGTAGGTTAAACGACCATCTCTGCATATCTTTGTAGAAATCATTTAGATAGGGATTGTCATCAACATCTTCATACTGAGGATGCCAGTCGAATTTTTTAGATAATAAGGTGGTCAAGGTAGTTTTTCCTGAACCTATATTTCCTGCGATTGCAATGTGCATGATATTTTTTTTACTAAGTTAAAAGAAATTCTATGATTTCAAAGATTGTATTAATTTAAAAATAGACTCTATGTAATTTCTATGATTTGCCAATCTAGGTACTTTGAACTGACGACCTAATTTATTATTTGCTTTCATCCATTTGTAGAAGGTTCCTTTTTCGACACTATGAACAATGGGTTTTTGTAGAGCCATGTTGTTGTTTCTTTTGGCGGCATAGTCTGAATTCAGCTCTTTCAACATTTGGTCCAAATCATTTGCAAATTGGTCAATATCAGGCGGTGGATTTTCAAATTCAATAATCCATTCATGAGTGCCCGTGGACGTTTCATTCATGAATTTAGGCCCTGCAGTGTATTCATTAACAATAGCATTTGATTTATTACAAGCGTATTTGATGGCTTTTTCCGCATTGTCCATAATTAGCTCCTCACCAAATGCATTGATGAAATGGCTGATACGTCCTGTAATTTTAAATCGATAGGGTTGCTTTGATGTGAAGACGATTGTGTCGCCAATTAAATACCGCCAAAGCCCAGCATTGGTCGAAATCACCAAAGCATAATTAACGCCTAGTTCAACCTCCCAAATAGGAATGGCATTTTCACCAGCAATGTTGTCTGCTGGAATAAATTCATAAAAAATGCCGTAATCTAGCATAAGCAAAAGCTCATCACTATTTTTTTGATCTTGGATTCCAAAGAATCCTTCTGACGCATTGTATGTTTCTAAATAGTTTATCCCTTTTGGTAATAATTTGTCAAATTGCGACTTGTAGGGAGTGAAGCTCACACCCCCATGAATGTACAATTCAAGATTAGGCCAAACTTCATTAATATGTTTGGCTTTTGTTTTTTCTAAAATTTTTCGGAAGAGAACCAACATCCATGATGGCACGCCTGATACGTTTGTTACATCCTCTTTGGAGGTGATGGTGGCCATTTGATCGATTTTCTTTTCAAAATCGCTCATTAGTTGTATGTCTTTACTAGGGGTTTGATGAATATTAACCCAAAAGGGGAGATTTTCGACTATTATGGCTGACAAATCACCGTCCTTTTTTTGCATGCTTAATGACGGCTCGTGACTTCCGCCCATAATGACGCTTTTTCCATTGAATACCTGTGTTTCTGGAAAATTATTACAATACATTGAAAGCATGTCTTTACCAGCTTTGAAGTGGCATTCATGTAATGACTCTTTGGTCACAGGAATGTATTTACTTCTGCTACCACTAGTGCCTGATGACTTTGCAAACCACTTGCTTTTAGTGGGCCATAAAATATTTTCTTCTCCTTTCCTAAGTCGGTTGATGTATGGACTGATGGCCTCGTAGTCAGAAAGGGGTACTCCACTTTTATACGACTCGTATGACTTTATGTATTTGTATCCATGGTTCAATCCCCATTCTGTTTTTTCGGCGGTTTCTAACAAGCCTTCGAGTCGTTCTTTTTGAACCTCGTGCGGGTAGTTTAAAAATAAATCAATCTGATGGATGCGTTTTCGCATGACCCAAGACATCAGTGAATTTTTTAACGAAAAAATCATATTTTAGAGCAAAGAATATACGTCGTTAAAAATACTATTTTATGATGAAATTGAAAGGGAGTTTGCTGAAAATGAATACTGATTTAACTACTCCTATTTCGTATGAATTGCCGATTGGTGAGCACAAAGTGCCAATGAATGATCTTTTAAATCACAATATTCGTTTTTCTTTTGAAAATGAAATTCATTGCATAAGTTGTGGAAACAAAACGTATAAGTCATTTAATCAAGGACTTTGCTACCCTTGTTTTCAATCATCACCACTTGCCTCAGAGTGTATCATTCATCCTGAAAAGTGTCAGGCTCATTTAGGCATTGGTCGTGATATGGAATGGGAAAGAAAGTACCATCTAACCCCTCAAATTGTGTATTTGGCATTGACTGCCAACGCAAAGGTAGGAATCACAAGAAAACCTCAAATTCCCAGTCGGTGGATAGACCAGGGCGCTGTACAAACCATTATTCTGGCAGAAACACCAAATAGGTATTTGGCAGGAATGATAGAGGTTTCATTAAAAAAGGTAATTTCTGATAAGACGCACTGGCAAAAAATGTTGAAAAATGATGTGGATGATAGTATTAACTTAATTGACTTAAAACACGAATTAATACGTCATCTAACTGCTGATTTAAAGCCTTATGTGGTGCGCGATGAAATGATTAACAGCTTGGAATTTCCTGTATTAAATTACCCTCAAAAAGTAAAAAGCTTAAGTTTTGATAAGCAAGAAGTTATTGAAGGAACCCTCACGGGTATTAAGGGTCAATATTTGATGTTTGACTCTTATTTTGTGTTGAATATAAGAAAACACCAAGGGTATCTTGTTAGTATGACGTTTTAAATTTCGAGTTCTTCATTCAATTTTAGGTTGAATTTTTTCCTTATCAATCCAACCATTATATATAATATAGGGGTGTCAATTAGCGCCATAATTACTTTGAATAAAAAGCCATTAAACAACAAAATCCAAAATTTTTCCCATGGAATTCCACCACTCAAACAGAGCAAACACAATATTGTTGCCGTATCCATGAATTGAGAAGTGAATGTGGAGGCGTTGTTTCTTAACCATAAATATTTCCCTTTTGTAAGACGCTTCCAAAAATGGAATACTCTAATGTCAATAAATTGAGCAAGAAGATATGCAATCATAGATGCGCCTACTGCCACACCAGTCAAACCAAAAACATTGCTAAAGGTGCTGTTACTTACTGGCGACCATTCCGTCGCTTCACTCGCATTGGCAACCAACACTACCCCCAATACAAATACGCTTGAAATTAAGCCAGCCAAGACGACTTTGTTAGCTCGTTTTCTACCATATATCTCAGAAATAATATCGGTTACTAAAAAAGTGATGGGGTAAGGAATGATACCTACTGATATTTCAAAGGTATAAAGTCCAAAGGGCGACCAAGTGAAGAATTTTTGAAAGATAAGATTGCAGCTGACGAGTGCTGCTATAAAAATACCACTCAGTATTAAAAAAAGAGTTTGGGCCTGGTTTCTCACAAATTTGATTTAGCGTATGTTATAATAAATAGGCATTCTCATTTGTAGTTGCTCCATGTTATCAAGTTCTTGAAGGGTTTTATAGTAAGGATAGGTGCTCCCTAACTCACCTTTTAATAGTTTCTGTGTTATTTGCCCACCAAAATCTTCCACAAGTTCTTCCAAAGGGTTTTTAAGTTTCGGAAGATTGGTAATTCTGTAGTTTTCTAGTTTGGCCATTTGAGCAGCAATGTCAATAGCGTCTTCTAAGCCACCGAGTTGGTCCACAAGACCTAGCATTTTAGCATCTTCTCCAGTCCAAACCCTACCTTGGCCAATTGAGTCAGCTTTTGACTTACTAATGCTTCTACCCTCTGAAACGTGGGTTAAAAATGTGTCATAAATGGTTTCAATTTTTTCTTGAATGATGTTTCTTTCAACATCAGAAAGTGGACGTGTTACGCTTCCTAAATCGGCAAAGTTATTTGTTTTTACTCTGTCTACCGTTACACCCAGTTTATTTTTTAGCATGTTTTCCATGTTGGGAATAATGCCAAAAACACCTATTGAACCAGTAATGGTGGTTGGGTTTGCCACAATAGTGTCTGCCATGCAAGAAATATAATATCCACCTGAGGCAGCTACGCCTCCCATGGATACAATTACTGGTTTGGTAGCTCTAGCCAAAATCATTTCTCTTAGTATGGTTTCCGAAGCTAGGGCACTGCCACCAGGGGAGTTGACTCTCAAGACAATGGCTTTTACCTTATCATCTTGGCGAGCTTTTTTTATGGCTTTCGAAGTAGTTTCTGAGCCGATGGTTTGATTGCTTCCTTTGCCACTGTTAATTTCTCCTTGGGCATATATGACAGCAATTTTATCTTTAGAAAACGTTTTGGTTGTTTTGACAGCCGCGTTTTTATACTTACTAAACGATACTTTATTGATTTTTCCTTTACCATCGTTGAGGGTCATAGTGTTTAAAGTATCGATGATTTGATCTTCAAATAGTAAGCCATCGGCCAAATTGTATTCGATTGCATCTTTGGCCAATCGGACACTTAGCTTGTTTGCCAATTTGTCAAGTTGTTGTTCAGATATGCCTCTACTTTTGGAAATATCAGATCTTAAATTGCCCCATATCGATGTCAAAAAACGATTAATCTGCTCCCTATTCTCAGCACTCATCTGCTCAAGAACAAATGGCTCAATAGCACTTTTGAATTTTCCTAATCGAATGATTTGTGGCTCTATCTCTAGTTTTTCAAATGCATTCTTAAAAAACATGCCTTCGTAAAAGAGTCCTTTAAATTCAATCATTCCCTCTGGGTGTAAGTACAATTTATCGGCTACAGAAGCCAAATAATAGGCACTTTGAGAATAAACTTCGCTGTATGCTAATATAAATTTGTCAGTGGAGTCTTTGAATTCTTGAAGTTTGTTTCTAATCTCGTTAATACTTGCTGTGTTGGAATTGACGTTTTGTACGTTCAGGTAAATGCCACTTATTTTATCGTCGTTTTTTGCTTTTTCGATGGTCTTCAGTATGACGTTTAGTCCAATGGTATTGTCTTCATTGATAATGTTGTTGATGTTAAAATCAAAATCTGAACTTCTGTCCACAATGGGATTCGATAGTGTAATTTCCAAAATGCTATTCTCTTTTACCACCACTTCTTTTTCTGAGTTGGAGGAAGAAACGGCAATCAGCATAATTAGAGAAACGATAATTACAAATGAAAGTATGGAAACGATTAATGACTTTAAGATACTTTTTAGGAACTTAAGCATAGCTTATTAATTAATAATTAGGTTTTCAAAGTTACATTTTTTTAAAAAAAAACATTGGTATATAAACAAGCTTAGTTATTTTAGTCACTGTGAATACTATTTATTTAATTTTGGGAAGTAATTTGGGAGATACATCCGTACACCTTAGCAACGCTAAAGCACACATTGAGCTCAAAGTAGGCACTATTGTTAAGTCTTCTTCAACGTATCATTCCCCACCATGGGGTTTTGAGGATGCTAACGATTTTGTAAACAGGGTGTTGGTTGTTGAAAGCCATTTATCAGCTCATCAAGTCTTGTCTGTTATTCTTCAGATAGAAGAAGACTTAGGACGAAAGCGATCAGCGGAAAATGGTTATCAGTCGCGTGTCATTGATATTGATATTTTATTTTTTAATGAAGAAATAATTTATGACGATTCACTTATTATTCCCCATCCACGATTACATGAAAGGCGATTTACTCTTTTACCATTGAATGAGGTTGAAGAAAACTTAATTCATCCAGAGCTAAAGTTGCCTGTTTGGAAATTACTGCTAAATTGCACTGACCGTTCGGCTGTTATAAAAATATGAGGCATCGTTACATTACAATTGAGGGAAATATTGGCGTTGGTAAAACCACCTTTTCTAAAATGCTCTCAAAATCTTTGGGTGCTCGATTAATATTAGAAGAGTTTGCAGATAATCCTTTCCTTCCAAAATTTTATAAGCACCCCGAACGTTATGCTTTTTCATTAGAGCTTTTTTTCTTGGCTGAACGCTACAGGCAACTTGGTGAAATTATCGATCAAGATCTTTTTACCAATGGTGTTGTTTCTGATTATTTTTTACTGAAGTCAAAACTGTTTGCACAAAATAATCTTAATGATGATGAGCTTTTATTGTTTGATAGGCTGTCGGATATTATTCTCAACCATTTACCTAAGCCCGATTTGATTTTATATCTTCATTCTGATGTCAAGCGTCTACAAAAAAATATAAAAGATAGAGGGCGCGAATATGAACAAGATATTACTGATGAGTACTTGCTGAATATTCAAGATAAGTACCTTGATTATTTTAGAAAACAAGATGAATTTCCTGTAGTGATAGTAGATGTGACAGACATTGATTTTGTTAATAATGCATCACACTTTGAAGATATAAAGGCAATGACACAAAAGGATTATGGCAAGGGGATTCATCGAGTAGTCAAAACATAAAAAAAGCCCGATATATCGGGCTTTAGTTTTGTAATATATTGTGATTTTACTTCATTAATGAAATGAAGGCTTCGTTAGTTGATATTTTGATAAATTCAATATCTTCAATGGCCTGTGACTTGTAATCATCATTTTTGTCAATAGCATTTTTCAGAAACTCTAAACACTGTTGCGTGTTACCTGATCTAGCGCTTGAAACAGCGTTTAGGTAATCTGCCTCAGCAGTTTTTTCATTAGTAAGCACATTGTTGCCGTTTAATATTTGTGCTAGTGTGGCATTATATCCTTGACCTATTAGTTTAGATACCGCTATTGAATAGTTTCCTTGTTTGATGGCTAGAATACCTCTATTGATGTCGGATGCATTAGACTTGTTATAGAGTTCGCTGGCTTGTTCAATATCACCTTTAATAGCTGCCAAGATTCCTTTATTTTCGACTACCTCACTCGCTTTAGCATTAAGTTTTTCGGCATTTCCTAAATTCATTTTTGCTTTGTTATAATCTTTGTTTTCGATATTCAGACACGCCAAATTGTTGTACGCTCTATGATCGTCTGGAAAAGCTGAACAGATGGCTTTATAAATAGTAGTCTTAATCGAACTATTATTGGCCAAATGAGCTGCGTATAACATCTCTTTTATGTCTAGCTGGCTTGGGTCAGTTATGGCTAAAGTGGCAATTTCTTCGTCCGACTTTTTAGGCTCATAAGCCCTTAGCGTAATGGTTGCTTTTCTAAGTTTGGGTAGTACATCTTCTTCAATTGCATCATAAATTTCAGACATGTCTCTTATTGTTTCTTCTCTTTTTTGAGGATCCTTTTGACTTCTAACCACATTAAGTATTTTAGTCTTATCTTTTAATTTAGAAGAGTTTACTAAAGAGCTAAAGCCGCTCCAGTCTTCACCCATTGAAGTGTTAATGTACGTGTCATCATTTCTTGCACCATCCACCTTAAGTTGTCGCATAAGTTGTTTGGCGTACGAAAATGTTGATTTAGAACGGTTATCAGAAACTTTGTCGTTAATATCTGTACTTCCCTCAGGCGATGCGTAGGATTTGATTTCAATATTTTTTGTTTGGTATCCTTTTTTGGCAAACTCTTTTAAGCGTGCAATATCGTTTGAGCTTTTTTGAGAATATCGTACCACCGATTGATTAACACTAAAATAAATAACTGCAGATTCTTCTAGTATGGTTTCCTTTTCATAGGAATGATCTGAAAAAGCAGCTTGTTCATCGTTTCTAACACGAGTGGCAGTGGCCATTACACCATCAGCAATTTTTACAGAACCTAAGTTTTTAACTTTATCATTCATTGTAGCAATAGCTGTAGCAAACAAATCATAATTCATCATTTCAGGTGAATAACTAACACTTCCTTTGTAGGTAAATTTTCCTCCAGTGATGTAGCCAATAGTTTGTCCATTGGAAGACACTTTTTCGCCCTGCAATTTGACAGCATCAAAAAACACTTTCTTTTCGCTATCTGCAGAAGCTGCCAATGCTGCTTTAAACTCCACTTCAGCATTTTTTTGGAAGTATTTTTCTGGTATGGTAACCTCAAGGGAAATGTCAATCATACCGCCATGAGTCTCAACTTGTGTTGGAGTTACCTTGAAATTCAAAGTATTAAATTTTGAAAACATACTTTCCAAACCACAGGAACCTAAAAATAGAACTGTTATTAGAGTGAAAGCAATTCTTGAAAAAACAGAGTTTATCATAATTTTATTGAAATTTAGTTTCATGCAAATATAATTTTATTCATCAAATAATGAATTTAAAGTATTGCTTAATTTTAGGATTAAGACGGTGCTTGGTTTTAAAAAAATATATACATTTGTCGATATAAATTTAAACAAAACATATCTACACATGAAAAAGTGCTTATTTTTTTTGATATCACTCTGCTTATTACAATCAAATACTAAAGCCCAGCAATCTGGAAAGGAGTTCAACACATTATCCATTGGTCTTGACCTTTCAACCAATACATTTTTAGGTGACATCAAGCAATATAATTTTTATCCTTCGACTCATAACGGCTTTAACGAACTAGGTTATTCTGCTTCGCTAAATATCAAAAAAACTATCGATAACATTTTTGCTGTGCGAGCTGAATTAGGTACTGGGTCGTTGGCAGGACTAAGAAGAAAATATGGTAGTTGTGAAGAATGCTTTTCAGGTTTTCACCCTGCACTCGATTCAAGATCCATAACGTTTTTGGCCAAGTATACAAATTATGATGCAAGTTTAGAATTAAATCTCTCCAATTTGGTAATTAACAGATACAAAAAAAAGCAACCAAGTATAAAACTGTTTGGTGAAATTGGTCTTGGATTAATGTCATTTACCTCTGAGTTAAAAGATTTAGATACTAAAGAAATCTTAGGAACTAGAGGGTATGAAAATGGTGATATGGACAAAAAATCACCACAGACAGAAGCTTACATGAAACTAGCAGCAACGGCATTATACCAATTAAATAAGCGTTTTGATATAAGTGGAAAAGTAAAATATTTTTTTATAGATTCGGACAAAATTGACGTTATAGACGCATCTGGAAGAGATGTGCCTGGGGCAACAAAAGATAAATTTCTATCTTTTTCTGTTGGTATTAATTACAACATAGGATCCAAAAACAAAGCTAAACACTGGCATAATCCATTAAATGAATTGAATCACAATCAAGGTACCCTTTTGAAAAAAGTTCGTGGATTGACCAAAGATAATGATAATGATGGTGTTGCAAATAGCTTTGATAAGCATAAAGACACTCCTGAAGGAGTTGTTGTTGATGGATCAGGTACACCCTTGGATATTGACAACGATGGGGTATATGATTATGAAGATAACGACCTGTTTTCATCAAAGAACGCTAAGGTTAACGCCAATGGCGAAGAAAGTGATAAAGATGGCGATGGTGTCCCTGATAGCGAAGACATGGAAGTATCTGATTCGGGTTCTTTAGTCAATTACAGAGGAATTACAATAGATGGTAATTCTTACAGCTCCAAATCTAGTATGCCCTCAATATACTTTTCTACCTCCAGTGCAAAGATTAGTAAGGACGAATTTTTAAAACTGGCCGAAGTGGCACTTATCATGCAAGAAAATCCAAGCGACAACTTCCTGGTTTTGGGTCACGCTGACAAACGAGGAACTACGGATTATAATCAAAAATTGTCCAAAGAACGAGCTAATACTGTTGTCAGATACCTTGTTGATATTTTTGACATTCAAGCAAATCGATTAGAAACGGTGTCTAAGGGCGAGACTAGCCCCTCAGTCAAAACAAAGGACACCTCTAATGGGAAGTATCATTCTGTCGATGATTTTCTAAACGAAATGAACAGAAGGGTCGAATTTATCAAGCAGTAGATTACAAACTGTTCTTCACATACTAGCGACACAAATTTATTTTGTAAAAAAAAGAGTGTACTTTCTTTTTATCATTGGTTTATGATGCTACAAATTAATAATGCTTAATTCTGGTACAGAGTTTATATGATTTTATTAAAGGAAGTACGAGCTAATTGCTTTGACTATTCGTTTTAAAAAAGTGATTTGCTTTAAAACCCAAAAAGTACATTATTTGCTCATCAATTGCCATAAAACAATTCCAAGACTTACCGAAACATTAAACGAATGTTTGGTGCCATGTTGGGGAATTTCAACAACTTCATCACTTAAATTGATGCAATCCTGGCTAACCCCGCTGACCTCATGGCCAAACACCAGTGCTGTTTTTTGGTTGTCTTCTATTTCAGCATATTGAAGCTGTGTGGCATTCTCGGCTTGTTCAATGCTAACGATTCGGACATCATTAGCTTTTAATTCTTTCAAACAGCTTGACGTGTCTTTATAGTATTGCCAATCTACCGATTGAGTAGCACCCAAAGCAGTTTTTCTTATTTCTTTTTTTGGCGGGTAGGGAGTGATGCCACACAAACATATTTTTTCTATAAAGAAAGCGTCGCATGTTCTAAAAATAGATCCAACGTTGTGTGCACTTCTTAAATTGTCAAGAACAATGAATACTGGATGCTTTTCTTTCGTTTTATATTCTTTCAAATCAAGCCTATTTAACTCATCATTTTTTAACTTACGCATGCTTTTTATTAGTAATTTGCAAAATTATATAATTTTATTTGCCAGTGGCCAAAACGAGCAAGCAGACAAGTAAGGTAACTCCTTTGATGAAACAATACAATAGCATCAAAGCAAAATATCCCGATGCCATGCTATTGTTTCGTGTTGGTGATTTTTATGAAACCTTTGGAGAGGATGCTGTCAAATCCTCGAAAATTCTTGGAATTACACTTACCAAGCGATCCAATGGCTCCTCAAATGATGCCTTAGCCGGATTCCCCCACCATGCACTAGACACCTATTTACCCAAATTGGTAAGGGCTGGACAAAGAGTCGCCATTTGTGATCAGTTGGAAGATCCTAAACAAACTAAAAAAATTGTTAAAAGAGGAGTGACGGAATTAGTTACGCCGGGAGTCTCGTACAACGACACTGTTTTAGACCATAAAAGAAACAATTTTTTAGCTTCACTACATTTTACCAAAACCAATGTTGGAGTTGCTTTTCTAGATATTTCTACAGGAGAATTTTTACTTTCACAAGGCCATCATGAATACATTGGTAAACTTTTACAAAGCTTCAGCCCTTCAGAAGTCCTCGTTCAAAAACAATTTCATAAAAAGTGCCTCGAAGAGTTTGGGAGCAAACTATTTATTACCACCTTAGAAGATTGGGTTTATACATTTGAGTTTTCACAGGACAAGTTACTTACGCATTTTGGAACGTTATCGCTCAAGGGCTTTGGGATTGATACTCTAGAAGTAGGCACTGTTGCCGCTGGAGCTATTTTACACTACCTTTCAGAAACGCATCATCATCACATTAAGCACATTGTCAACTTACAACGCATAGAGGAGACTAATTATGTGTGGATGGATCGATTTACTATTCGTAATTTAGAGCTCTTTCATTCTGCTAGTGAAGGTGCCACAACACTTGCTGACGTAATAGATTACACCATTACCCCAATGGGCGCTCGATTGTTAAAGCGTTGGATGGCTTTTCCTCTAAAAAACAAAATAGATATAGAGGAACGTCATGTGGCTGTTGATTTTTTTGTAAACAACGATACCAATGATTTACAAGTTAATATAAAAAATATAGGAGATTTAGAACGCTTGGTAACTAAAGTGGCCACAGCTCGTATAAACCCTCGTGAGGTGGTTAGTTTAAATAAAGCTTTGTTGGCTCTTCAACCTGTAAAGACATACTGTGAAGATTCTAATAATCATACTCTAATAAAGCTGGCAGAAAAAATTGACTTGTGTCAATCAGTAACTCAAAGAATTAGCAAAGAAATAAATATAGAAGCCCCTCTGGCAATCAACAAAGGTCAAGTTATATTACCTGGCGTTAGCCCTGAACTTGACCAGTTGCGTTCAATTGCCAAAGATAGCCACCACCACCTTCAACAGATTTTAGAAAGGGAAACTGATAATACAGCTATCCCATCTTTGAAAATTGCTTATAACAATGTTTTTGGCTATTACTTAGAGGTACGAAACACCCACAAAGACAAAGTCCCTCAAGAATGGGTCAGAAAGCAAACACTTGTAAATGCGGAAAGGTACATTACACAAGAACTCAAAGAACTTGAAACAAAAATACTTGGTGCTGAAGAAAAAATTCTGACACTTGAGTCCCAAATTTTTAACGATTTAGTTGCCTTTTTGATTGACTTTGTGAAAATCATCCAGCTAAATGCTAAGCAGATCTCCAATTTGGATTGTTTGTTATCATTTTCTGAATTGTCAAAACGTCATAATTACTCGAAGCCAATAATTAACGAAGGCCATGCTATTAGTATCAAAAATGGACGCCATCCAGTTATAGAGCAACAACTTGCAGTTGGTCAAAAGTACATCGCTAACGACTTATTTTTGGATAAAGACAATCAACAAATTATTATGATTACTGGCCCTAATATGTCTGGAAAATCTGCCATTCTACGACAAACTGCCCTTATTGTTTTATTAGCTCAAATAGGGTGTTTTGTACCAGCAGAATGTGCAGAAATAGGCTTGGTTGATAAAATATTTACTAGGGTAGGGGCGTCAGACAATATATCGCAAGGAGAGTCAACTTTTATGGTTGAAATGAACGAAACCGCTAGCATATTGAACAACCTTTCTGAAAGGAGTTTGATACTGTTAGATGAAATTGGTCGAGGCACCAGTACCTATGATGGCATATCCATTGCTTGGGCTATCGCTGAATTTTTACATCAGCATATCACCACACCAAAAACCCTTTTTGCCACCCATTATCACGAACTTAATGAAATGTCTGCCACATTTGAACGAATCAAAAACTATAACGTTTCTGTAAAAGAGATTAATCAGAAAATACTGTTTTTGAGAAAACTTGTAGCAGGTGGCAGTGAACATAGTTTTGGTATTCATGTAGCCAAAATGGCTGGTATGCCAAAGCAAGTAGTTCAGCGCTCCAAAGTGATAATGAAGCGTCTTGAGCAGGCTCATTCATCAGATACAAAACACTCAATTGAATCGATAATACCAACTCAAGATGAAATGCAATTGAGTTTCTTTCAGCTAGATGATCCTACTCTTCAAAAAATTAGAGATGTTATAAAAGATATTGATATAAACTCCATTACACCAGTTGAGGCGCTGATGAAACTGAACGAAATAAAAAAAGATCTTGGACAATAAAAAAACAAAATCATACTTGTCCAATCTTAAAAATATATTAAATTTGAATCCTCTGATTGCGAGTGTAGCTCAGGGGTAGAGCATCACCTTGCCAAGGTGAGGGTCGTGGGTTCAAATCCCATCACTCGCTCAACAAATCCTCTTTTACTATAAAAGAGGATTTTTATTGAATTAAGTCCAAGCCCAGGTGGTGGAATTGGTAGACACGTTGGACTTAAAATCCAATGGACAGTAATGTCCGTGCGGGTTCAAGTCCCGCCCTGGGTACTGAAAGCAGAAACGAAAGTTTCTGCTTTTTTTATTTCTTATTTTAGCCAAATTAAATAATTTATTTGAATGAAAAATATAAAAATAATAAGCGTAATGTCTGAGTTAGGAGCTGGAACAAGAGGGTCAAGCTTGGCATTTCCCGCTATGTTAACTGCATCTTTAAAATCAAAAAGTGATTTATTTGATAAATATCCGGTCGAAGAAATAGAAAATGAAAATCATTATTTGTTTAATTATACAACAAATTCTTTTGCAAAACACATTGACGGAATAATTAAGATTTATAATAAACTTTCAAATAAAATAAAATCTATTTATGACAATAATAATTTTCCAATTGTAATTTCTGGAGATCATTCTTCAGCTGGCGGTACTATTGCAGGTATAAAAGCATCTCATCCAAATAAAAAACTTGGAGTTATATGGATTGATGCGCATGCCGACTTACACTCACCATTAACAACACCATCAGGCAATATGCACGGAATGCCACTAGCTATATCATTAAATGATAATAATTCACAATCAAAAATTAATCCTGTAGAAGATTCTGTCCTTAAAAAATGGGATGTTTTAACAGAAAAAGAAAAAAAAATATTACCCGAAAATTTGATTTTTTTTGGTGTTCGAGATACTGAAAAACAAGAAGATGAAATGATGAACCGCTTAAATTTGAGAAACTATTCAATTAAAGAGATTAGAAGTAAAGGAATTCAAAAATGTGTCTTAGAATCTTTTAAATTATTGAAAGAATGTGAACTTATATATATATCATTTGATGTTGATAGTTTAGACTCGTCTATTTCAATAGGAACTGGAACTCCTGTTCCAAATGGTTTTTCAATTTCAGAAATTAAAAATTTATTAAAATATTTTTTCATGAGTGAAAAAATATGTTGTTTTGAAATAACTGAGGTAAATCCGACCTTAGATAATAAGGGAAATAAAATGGCAGAAATAGCTTTTGACATTTTAGAAAATACAATATCAAATATAAATTAAGTTATATTAAAATATTGAGTTTTATAAATCCTTTTAGAGATCAGTAGTGATTTTAATGAGAAAAGTGATTCTAAATCTACTTTGACTTTTTGAATTTTCTGTTCGTCAAGATTACGAAATAAGCTCTCTCATCTTTTGTAGGGCTTATTTTTTAACAAAGTCGGTTCAAATAAATGCTATTAATAATGCCAGTTTTGATGCAAGCATCAAGTTAGCGTAAATATCATTATATCAAAAAAGCACCTATTGCTAGATGCTTTTTTTCTCTAAGGGGTGTAAAAAGTTCCAAAATATGAAGTAAGTCTGATATATCCTACTGCTTGAACTACAATTAGTTCACTAATTTGACATACAAAGTAAGCATAGAATATTTAATTTGTCACTATGTTTTCGATGAAATATAAAAAAGTTGAATGAAATGGGATATTTGCTGACGAAATGGCTAAAAACTGTCCTTTAGATGATTGTAAATGAATTTTGATGCACCAATTTTATTGCTACAGTATTCGTTAATGATTGATTTTTTGACTTTTTTTTGTAATTGTTTATTTATTTTGTTTTCCAATTCTGCTTCTGATTTAATTGAAAATCCAATTCCAAATCCAATTGCTTCTCTGGCTTCATTGTGAGCGTGATAGTTTGGGCCAAAAATGGTGGGAACACCAAATGCTAATGGTTCCAATATGTTATGAAGACCTTTGTTTCCAAACCCACCTCCAACATAGGAAAGGTCAGCATAACCATAAAGTTTGGAAAGCATACCTACATTATCGATTAGTAAAACTGATTGATTTTTGACATTCTCAGCGTTTGCTTGACTGTATCTTAAAAAACTTTGATTTAGCTGATTACATATGTTCATCTCGTGGGGGGCTATGATAAATTTGAGGTTTGGATTTCGTTGACTTATATTAAATAACATTAAACTATCTTTGAGATAGGTGCTTCCACAAACAATAAGATTATGATTTTTTTTAAATGCTTCAATGATTGGTAATTCCTCAAATGAATGAACATTTTCCTTTATACTGTCAAATCGGGTATCACCACAAACACTAACTTGGCTAATACTGTGACTTTGTAAAATACGTTTAGAATTCAAATCCTGAACAAAAAAGTGATTTAGCTTTTTTAAGAAATATAGTTGCCACTTGCCATATGGTTTAAAAAAGAATTGTTTTTTTCTAAACAATGCTGAAACAACAAAAGTTGATATATTATTCTTTTGAAGTTCATTTAGGTAATTCGGCCACAATTCGTTTTTAATAAAAAGCGCCATTGAAGGTTTGATTGTTTTAATAAATCTTTTGGCATTTTTGGAAGTATCTAATGGTAGATAGCTTATAAAATCAGCAATGGGGTTGTTTTTCGCATTAAGATATCCTGAGGGTGAGAAAAATGTAATTAAAATGTAATAATTTGGATGACAATTCTTGATAATACCAATGAGTGGTTTTGCTTGTAGGAATTCGCCCAAGGAGGCGCAATGTATCCAAAGTATTTTTTTGTTTGTAAAATTTGGAAGTTGACTGAAAACTGTTCGTTGACCAACAGTCCATTGTTTTGCTTTTTTGTTAAATGGACTTAACATATTAAGACACAAGCCATAAAAATGAATGCCAAATTGATAAAGTTTGAACATAGTTAAAAATAGTAAAACTCTCTTGTTGTTCGTTTTGAAATGGGAATAATCCATCCGATTTTTATGCCTAAAAAAGAATCGTTTCTAGTATCATTAATTGGCCCGTTTGTAAGGTAGTTGTAAGTTCTTTGATTTTTAGAAAAAGAGCAACTAAATTCTATTCCACCATAGAAATGTATTCCGTTTGAGCTATTCACACTCAAATAACCTACAAACAAAGAGGTGATAACCCCAGCAGCCATTTGATCGTACATCTTAATATATTCGTCACTGAGTTGCGGAACATTGTCGTTCTTTACATCAATTTTTATACGGTGCTGATGGTATCCCACACTGGTATAACTAAGTATCCCGGATGTTTGATGTTTCACGGGCCACAAATAGCCAACTTTGAACTGTAAATTAAACCCTCTCTCAAGAAGTAGAATGTCGGCAATTTGTCCATTTTCGTCAAAAATATTCAAACCCTCGTCCATCAAATGATTTATAATAGTAGTGTCTTTTACATTATTTCCGAAGAGTTGCGCGCCATGTAGAGAAAGAAATACATTGTTGGCTGTAAGTATGCTTAAATCAAGTCCTACACTTGAATTAATACCAAAATCTGTTTTCATATCTCCAAAAGGAAACTGCAATTCGTAGTTGGGAGCCAAAAAAATAACTCTTTTGGTACTGTCATCTTCTTCTCCAACAACACACAAAGAGTTGAAAATGAAAAAAATTATAATTAAAAATTTCATGCGACGAATTTTGGCTAAATTACTTATTCTTAAACCAATTGTAACATTTTAGTCACGTATTTATTGATTATCTTTGGTAGAACAAAAAATATAACTTACTATGAATACAGTTTTAATTACTGGAGGGGCAGGATTTATTGGTTCTCATGTTGTTAGATTATTTGTCAACAAATACCCAAATACACGATTTATAAATCTAGATAAGTTAACCTATGCAGGTAATCTAGAAAATTTGAAAGATATTGAGGGTTTTGAAAACTATATTTTTGAGAGGGGAGATATAGTAGATGCCCCGTTTGTGAACCAATTATTTCATAAATATCAATTTGATGGTATCATACATCTGGCTGCCGAATCTCACGTTGATCGTTCAATTACAAATCCTTTGGCATTTATAGAGACTAATATTGTTGGGACGTTTAACTTACTCAATGCCTTCAAAAACACATGGCAAAACAACACCGCCGGTAAGCTTTTCTATCATGTTTCCACCGATGAGGTTTATGGGTCTTTGGGAAGTGAAGGATATTTTGTGGAATCCACTCCATACGATCCACAATCGCCGTATTCTTCTTCAAAGGCTAGCTCGGATCACTTTGTTAGAGCGTTTGGTAATACTTATGATTTACCCTTTATTATTTCTAATTGTTCCAATAACTACGGAGAAAACCAGTTTCCAGAAAAATTAATTCCTTTATTTATAAACAATATTAAGCTCAATAAAGCACTACCAGTTTATGGCGATGGTTTGTACACTAGAGACTGGCTCTATGTTGTAGATCATGCTCGCGCAATAGACTTGTTGTTTCATGAAGGTCAAGTAGGAAATACTTACAATATTGGTGGATTTAATGAATGGACAAATATTGATTTAATTAAGCTTCTTTGTCAAGTTATGGATAACAAACTAGGGCGAGCTAGTGGGTCTTCCGAATCGCTAATTACTTATGTGAAAGACCGTCCCGGTCATGATAAACGCTATGCCATAGATGCCAGTAAAATTAATAATGAACTGGGTTGGGAACCGTCACTACAGTTTGCAGAAGGGCTGGATAAAACAGTCGATTGGTATCTTAATAATCAAGACTGGTTGACAAACGTCACATCTGGGGAGTATCAAAAGTATTACTCAAAACAATATGAATAATTTGTATGTTTTCTATTTTTAACAAGTCCTTCAAATCGTCAAAAGTGATAAGTTTTGAGTCATTAAAGACAGATATGCACTCTCATCTTGTTCCAGCTATAGACGATGGCTCACCAAATATAGAAACATCAGTTTCGTTAGCCAAGCAATTACACGATTTGGGTTTCCAAAAACTGATTACTACACCCCATATAATGTCCGACTTTTACAAAAACACACCAAATACCATAAACAATGGGTTGGAGGCTGTACTAAAAGCAACAAAAACAAATAGTAAAGTGCCTGAAATAATGGCTGCGGCCGAGTATTTAGTTGATTTTGAGTTTGAATCAAAGTTAGTAAATAAGCAAGCATTCTTAACTTTTGGCTTTAATTACATTCTAATCGAAACATCTTTTATTTCTGCTCCACCCAATTTTGATGATATAATTTTTAAACTACAAGTTAATGGTTATAAGCCTGTACTAGCGCATCCTGAACGTTTTCTTTTTCTAACTCCAAAAGACTATAAGTCGCTCAAAAGTCGTTCTGTACTTTTTCAGATCAATGCTTTATCGCTGGTAGGATACTACGGCAGGGCAGTTCAACAAAGAGCAGAGCTGCTTATTAGTAAAAACATGATTGATTTTGTTGGCACCGACTGCCACAACAAAGTACAAGCCGACCTATACAGCCAATGTTTTACAAACAAATACTGGCACAGACTTATTGAAAGTGGTTTCTTGAAAAACCATCAATTATAAGAATTCTGCACTTTCAGTGTTCAATGCTCTGTCCATTTTTTTAAACAGCCCTTGAAGAACTTTTCCTGGACCCACCTCTATTACTCCTGTAAGACCATCAGCTTTCATATGTTCCATAGTTTGTGTCCACCTTACTGGATAAGTCAGTTGCCTGTTTAAGTTTAGCTTGATTTGTTCTGGGTTGCATTCAGCTTTAGCGGTAGTGTTTTGATAAATAGGACAATGACCAGCGCTAAAAGGCGTAGTTTCTATGGCTGAAGCCAGTTCTGTTCTTGCCGATTCCATCAGTGGCGAGTGAAAAGCACCGCCAACGGCTAATTTTAAAGCTCTTCTAGCACCAGCCTCTGTCAACTTTTGGCATGCTAGTTCTATGGCTTCGTTGCTTCCTGAAATGACCAGCTGACCGGGGCAATTATAATTAGCGGGGACAACAATACCGTCAATGCTATCGCAAATGTCCTCGACAATAGCATCTTCTAAACCAAGTATGGCGGCCATAGTTGAAGGATTAGTTTCGCAAGCCTTTTGCATTGCTAGGGCACGTTTATAAACCAGTTTTAAGCCATCTTCAAATCGTAAGTAATTAGCGGCGGTGAGTGCTGAAAACTCGCCTAATGAATGGCCAGCAACCATGTCAGGAGTAAAGCGCTCACCAATAGCTTTGGCTAAAATTACAGAATGAAGAAATATGGCGGGTTGAGTAACTTTAGTTTGAGTAAGCTCTTCTTTACTTCCTTCAAACATTATGTTGGTAATTTTAAATCCAAGGATGTCATTAGCGTTCTCAAAGAGTTTTTTTGACTGTGAATCGTTTTCATACAATTCCTTACCCATTCCTGTAAATTGTGCTCCCTGGCCAGGAAAAACATATGCTTTCATACTTATGATAGTTTTGATTGAATTAAATTTATAAATTCTAGTCTTGTCTTTTCGCTTTCTAAAAATTCACCCGAAAAAGCCGATGTGGTGGTTATCGAATTTTGTTTTTCAACGCCCCTCATTTGCATGCATAAATGCCTGGCTTCCATCACGATGGCGACACCTTTTGGACGTAATGAGTTTTCTAGACAGTCTCTTATTTCATTAGTAAGTCTTTCTTGAACTTGTAATCGCCTAGAAAATGCATCTACTACCCTGGGTAATTTACTTAAGCCAACAATTTTCCCATTTGGTATGTAGGCAATATGTGCTTTTCCGAAGAAGGGTAAAAGGTGGTGTTCACAAAGTGAGTAAAACTCTATTTCTTTTACTAAAACTATTTGGCTATAATCTTCTGAAAAGATGGCAGAATTAAGAATTTCATTCGGATTTTGGCTATACCCTTGGGTTAGAAATTCCATAGCTTTAGCTGCTCTTTGTGGGGTTTTTAAAAGTCCCTCACGGTCAGAATTCTCACCAATATATTCTAAAATATGTTTGTACGAATCAGATAGTTTGGTAGTCGATTCGTGCCGGAAGCCTTCGGATTTCATGTTTCTAGACATATTTATTTTCCAAAATATTCAACAAAATTATTTTCAGTCTCTTTTAATTTAACACAATGTAGTTGTGCGCCAAGTGATATGATATCACTCTCTATTTCTTTCCATATAGCCATGGCTAATATTTCTGTGGATGCCATTTTTCCATGCATAAAGTCAACATCTAAATTGATGTTTTTATGATCTAATTTATCAATTACTTTCTTTTTCAGAACGGATGATAAATCTTTTAAATCTATCACAAAGCCTGTATCTATTTTGGGTTCGCCTTTGACGGTCACAAATAATTCAAAATTATGGCCATGCCAGTTTTTATTGGCACATTTTCCAAATACTTCTAGATTTTTTTGCTCAGCCCATTTTTTATTCCATAAAATATGGGCTGAACTGAAACATTCTCTACTAGTTAAATAGATCATTTTAATAATATAATCAAGACAAATATACGACCTTTTTACACACAGGAATTGCCTATCTTTGCGTTATGAAAGTGTTGATTGTTTCTGCCACCGATGACGAATTGACCATTCCAGTAAACCATCATTTAGTTTCTGGAATTGGAATGGTATCTACTGCCATTTCCGTAACAAAAGCCTTAGCCTGCGAGCATTATGATTTGGTGGTGAATATAGGGATAGCTGGTTCTTTTACTCCAACTCTGAAAATTGGAGACATTGTTGAAGTTCATGAAGATTTTCTTTCAGAGTTGGGCGCTCAAGATGGTCATCGCTTTATAACACCCAACGACATGGGTTTGCATACAGAAAACGAGGTCAGTATGCCACCACAAACACAATACCCAAAAGTAAGAGGGATAACCGTCAACACAGTACATGGAGATGATCTGTCAATTGTCAAAATAGTTAATCGCTTACAACCTCAAGTAGAAAGCATGGAAGGAGCCGCCTGTATGATGGCCTGTCGAGTTTTTAATATTAAATGTGTTCAGCTACGTGCCATTTCCAACTATGTGGAAAAAAGAAATAAATCCAATTGGAATATTCCTTTGGCAGTACAGAACCTAAATACAGCTCTAGAAACATTTTTACTAACCATATGAAAATTAGTTTAGGTTTTTCGCCCTGCCCCAACGATACATTTATGTTTGACGCCATGGTGCATCAAAAAGTAGATACTGAAGGACTAAGTTTCATGCCAGTCATTGAAGATGTTGAGGTGTTAAACAAAAAAGCTATAAATCACGAGCTTCTGATCACTAAGCTTTCCTTTAATGCCTTTGTTCATGTATGTTCTAATTATGTGTTACTACAAAGTGGTGCTGCTTTGGGAACTAATTGTGGACCATTACTTATTTGTGAGCCTTCAAAACATCCATTTACCTCCCATTCTATGGTTGCTATTCCTGGTAAATATACAACAGCAAACAGCTTGTTTCGATTTGCATATCCAGATCATTTACTTACAAGCGAGTACCTTTTTTCTGATATTGAAACGGCCATTATAGAACAAAAGGTGGATGCTGGGGTAATTATTCATGAAAATCGATTTACATTCCAGAAAAAGGGTTTGGTGAAAATTCTTGATTTGGGTCAATTTTGGGAATCGCAGACTAAATTGCCAATTCCTTTGGGAGGTATTGTTGTTTCTAGAAAATTGGATGTTGAGATGCAACAAACACTTCAACGTATTATGAGGCGTTCTATTGAATTTGCATTCAAGAATCCCTCTAGCTCAAAGGAATTTGTATGCTCATACGCCCAACAGATGGAATACGACGTAATGAAAAAACACATTCGGTTGTATGTTAACGAATATTCCCTTGATTTAGGAGAAACGGGACGTCAAGCTGTTGCTCTTTTTTTTGAGAAAGCAGGTAAGTCTAGTGATACTATTTTCTTGAACTATAATTCTTTAGATAAGTCCTGAAGGAAGCGTTTAATTTCTTTGAGCCTTGATATTATCTCTAATGAATTGACGGTGTCTTCTTTATTTTCAGCTAATTTTTTCTTGGCGCCTTCAAGTGTAAAGCCCCTTTCTTTAACCAGATGATGGATAATTCTTATATTTTTAATGTCATCCTGAGTAAACATTCGATTACCCTTTTTATTTTTTTTTGGTTTAAGTATGTCAAATTCTTTTTCCCAAAAACGAATAAGTGAAACTTTTACGTCAAATTCTTTTGCTACTTCTCCAATAGAGTAGTACAGCTTTTGTATTGTTTTTGGCTTGTAAGGCATTCTAATCAAAAGATTGATTTTCTTGTGAGGAAAGTTCAAGCATTCTGTCAAATTCATCAGGGGAAAGGTCATTGTGGAAATAGTAAACGGGGTTTATTTTCTTTCCATCTTTATGCACTTCGTAATGAAGATGGGGCGCAGTTGATTTTCCTGTGCTGCCTACGTAACCGATGATGTCACCACGTTTTACTTTTTGACCTTTTCTTACAGTATACTTTGTCATATGGGCATACAGAGATTGATATCCATATCCGTGATCAATGACGATATGATTTCCAAATCCTCTTCGGCTTCTTTTGGTTTTTGATACGGTACCATTACCAGTTGCGTATATTGGCGTTCCTTTAGGAGCCGAAAAATCAACTCCATAGTGAAATTTAAGCTTCTTATAATAGGGATCGATACGCCGTCCAAATCCAGATGCAACCCGTTTAAGTTCTTTGTTTTTTACGGGTTGGATTGCTGGAATTGAGGCCATCATATCTGATTTTTTTAAAGCCATTTCCATCACTTCATCAAAGGATTTTGACTGAATGTACAATTGTTTTGAAATTTGATCCATCTTCTTTGAGGTGGAAATAAGTAGTTGCGAGTTTTCATAGCCTTCTAGGTTTTTATATCTGTTAACGCCTCCAATTCCAGCTTTTCTAATAGAGTTTGGGATGGGTTCGGCTTCGAAAATTACACGATATATATTATCGTCTCTGTCTTTGACATTTTCTAAAACTGCAGAAACTTGCTGAAGACTTTCGTCTATTAATTCGTACTGAAGTTTGAGTTTGTCAAGTTCTCGCTTTAGCATTTTTTCTTTAGGACTATCAAAAAAATTAAAGGCAAGTATTAGCATTATGGCACCAAAAAAAGCGCTAGCCGACATAAAAACTGATACAGTTTTTAGCCTACTTTTCCAAGTCTTTTCAATTTTCTTATACGAAAGGGATTTTTTATCATAATAATACTTTACTCTTTTCATAAGGTATTTTGGCTAAATTTGTGGCAAAAATAACTATTTAGTATTAATTAGAATACCGCTTTTGTGTTATTGTTAACATCTGCGTGTGAATTCAATCAAGTATAAGCTAATGAAGTCGTCTGAAATTAGGCAACAGTTTTTTAAGTTTTTTGAACAAAAATCCCACGATATTGTATCTTCAGCTCCTTTGGTGGTAAAGAATGATCCAACTTTAATGTTTACCAATGCTGGAATGAATCAATTCAAGGATGTTTTCTTGGGATATTCAGCACCAAAGAGTACACGTCTTTGTGACACACAAAAGTGTTTGAGGGTTTCGGGTAAACATAATGATTTAGAACAGGTTGGCTACGATACTTATCATCATACTATGTTCGAAATGCTTGGAAACTGGTCTTTTGGCGATTACTTTAAAACAGAAGCTATTAAATGGGCATGGGAACTTCTAACGGAAGTTTATAACATAGATAAAGACAGGCTATACGTTAGTATTTTTAAAGGATCTGTAGAAGATGATCTTGAAAAAGATAGCGAGAGCTTATCTATTTGGAAAACATTAATTGATCCAAAAAGAATAATCTATGGAAATAGAAAGGATAACTTTTGGGAAATGGGTGATACTGGACCTTGTGGTCCATGTTCAGAAATTCATGTTGACATTAGAAGTGACCAAGAGCGAGAAAATATAGATGGGGCTACACTAGTCAATCAAGATCACCCACAAGTTATTGAAGTATGGAACTTGGTATTCATGCAGTTTAATAGAAAATCAGATGGCTCGCTAGAGCATCTTCCACAAACTCATGTGGATACTGGTATGGGTTTTGAGCGTTTGTGTATGGTACTTCAAGGTGTTAAATCTAATTATGATACCGATTTATTTCAGCCCATAATAGCTAGCATTGCGGCTAAGTCAAAAATCCCCTATGGAAAGGATGAAAAAGCAGATATTGCTATGCGAGTAGTAGCAGATCATCTTAGGGCAGTTAGTTTTTCTATTGCTGACGGCCAATTACCATCTAATAATGGAGCAGGTTATGTAATACGACGAATTTTACGAAGAGCGGTAAGGTATGGGTTCACTTTTTTAGAAAGAAAAGAACCATTTATTTTTTCACTTGTGGATGATCTCATAACACTAATGGGAGATCAGTTTCAAGAATTGGAATTGCAGTCCCAGCTTATTAAAAAAGTGATTAAAGAAGAAGAACGATCTTTTTTGAAAACTTTGGAAAAAGGTATTTTAAGGTTTGAATCCTTGATAGTTGTTGAGGGAGTAATCTCTGGAAAAGACGCCTTTGAATTGTATGATACATATGGCTTTCCAATTGATTTAACCGCGCTTTTGGCTCAAGAGAAACAATGGCGAGTAGATGTGGAAGCCTTTAACACGCATTTGAATTTACAAAAATACAGATCCAGACAAGCCACCCAAATAGAAACGGATGATTGGATAGAGTTATTAAATGACGAAAAAGAAGAATTTGTTGGGTATGATTATTCTGAATCATCTGTCAGAATTGTAAAGTATAGGTCGGTTAAGCAAAAGGGAAAGCAATATTTTCAGCTCGTATTTAATTTAACCCCTTTCTACGCTGAGGGAGGTGGTCAGCTTGGCGATACAGGTCAATTAATAAGCGATAACGAAACGATTAGTATTCTTGACACCAAAAAAGAAAATAATTTAATAATTCACTTTGTTTCAGATTTGCCAAAGGAGCTAAATAGTGTATTCAAAGCTAAGGTTGATTTAAAGAAACGAACAAAAACTGCCAACAATCATACTGCTACTCATTTATTGCATGAATCATTAAGAGAGGTGTTGGGAGCTCACGTTTCACAAAAGGGATCTTTGGTTAGTTCGGAATACTTACGTTTTGATTTCTCACATTTTTCGAAAGTTAGCGACAATGAATTAAAACTGATAGAAGATAGAGTAAATACCAAAATTCGCGCCAACCTGCCGCTTGAAGAATTTAGACAATTACCCATTGAAAAGGCCCAACAAATGGGGGCAATGGCTCTGTTTGGAGAAACATATGGAGATGTAGTAAGGGTTATACAGTTTGGTAGCTCCATAGAGTTGTGTGGAGGAATACACGCCATATCAACTGGTCAAATAGGTCTTTTTAAAATTGTTTCAGAAAGTGCTGTGGCGTCTGGTGTGCGGCGTATTGAAGCCATCTCAGCCCAAAAAGCATTCCAATTTTTTGACGAAAAAATTAACCTTATCACTCAAGTAGAGCATCTTATAAAATCTAAAGATATTGTTAAGTCTGTAGAACAGTTAATAAAAGACAATCAGTTACTCAATAGGCAAATTGAAGTCCTTAATTCTGAAAAAGCCAAGGATGTAAAGAAGCACATTTTAAGTCAAGCTAAAAAAGTAAATGGGGTAATGCTAATCGCTAGTGAAGTCAATTTAGATGCAAAGTCAATTAAAAATATAGCTTTTGAACTCACCAAAACCCATGATAACCTTTTGCTGGTGTTAGGTGCAAAAAATGATGGCAAAGTTACTCTGACAGTTGCTATTGCAAAAAAACTTGTAAGCGATAGAGCCCTCAATGCGAGCGATATAGTTCGGGAGTTGTCTAAAGACATCAATGGAGGTGGCGGTGGCCAAGCATCTTTTGCCACGGCAGGGGGTAAAAACCCTAATGGCTTAGCGATTGCTTTAGAAAAAGTATATAGCTTTATTTAAAAAAGCTGTCTAACAGCACCTTCCTTCAAGGCGTATTTGGATCGCATGATAGTTCTAACGCTTGTAATGTCAAGTATGTGATTGATAAAAATTGACGATATAACTATCATATCAGCCCTCATTTTTACTAATCCTGGTGTGTTCATTCGTTCTTCCAAAGAGCTATTTTTCAAGTAATCAAATACCCAGTTGAATTCAGTTGGTAAAATTTTAGCGCATGATTGCTGCATTCTCTTTTTCACATTGAATTTGTAAGCAATCATTTCCACAATTGAATCAAAAGATCCTGAAGAGCCTATTAATCTATCACATGGAAATTTGGAAATAGATTCACTTAACTCTATCAATGATTCGTTTAAGAAATTAGTTAAAAGTATGATATCATTTGTGGTAATCTTATCGCTGGGCTTAAACATTTCCTTTAGTCTTGATACTCCCAACTTATAACTTTTAGCCCAAACTATTCCATTTTTGTTGGCAATGACAAACTCGGTACTTCCTCCACCAATGTCCATAATTAAATCATATGATTCGCGAAATTCAACGACTTGTCTAACGCCGTGATATATGAGTTGGGCTTCTTTGTCTCCATCAATCACTTCGATATTAAGACCAATTTGTTCTTTAACTTGTTTAACAAACTCATATCCGTTGGTTGAAGAACGAATTGCTGATGTGGCCAATGCTCTGTACTCATTTACTTTATAAGACTCAATAGTTCTTTTATGTTTTTTTAACGCATTCATTCCTCTTTCAAAAGCATCGTCTGTGATGATTTGTTTGTCAATGCCTCCTTGTCCTAGCTTCACTGGAATTTTTGATTTATGCACAATGTCGTATTTTTCTGTTCCCAATACATCAGCAATGAGTAGGTTAAAGGTGTTTGTACCCAAGTCTATAATCGCTATTCTCATTATGTTATCCTTTGTATTTTAGCCATTTCCAAAGCTCATTATAAGTTATTTTTTTTCCGTACATCAAAATACCAACACGGTAAATTTTGGCTGCTATCCAGCTGGTAGTTATAAATCCTAAAATCAACAAACTGACTGACAATATAATTTCGTGGATCCCTACACCAAATGGTATTCGTGCCATCATAATAATGGGGGAGGTAAAGGGTATCATTGATAGGGTATATGCAAGTCCACTATGTGGGCTATCGACTATTAACTGAATAAAAACAAAGGATAGAATCAATGGAATCGTGATAGGAAGTATAAATTGTTGACTATCTGTTTCTTGATCCGATGCAGATCCTATAGCTGCAAATAGTGAGCCATAAAGCAGGTAGCCACCAACGAAATATAAAATGAATGAAATGACAAGTGTTCGTATTGGTAAATTACTGACGCTTGAAATCAACTCGTCAAAAAGTTGTAGTTCATCATTACTTACAGTATTTGAATCGACTGCTCCTATAAAGCCATTGACTGCAATAAGCAATAAAAAGGCCAGTACTATCCAAAGAAAAAATTGGGTTAGTCCTACTAAAGCGATACTCATAATTTTTCCAAGCATCAATTGAAATGGCTTAATAGACGAAATGATGATTTCAACAATACGATTTGTTTTCTCTTCAACCACACTGCGCATCACCATAGTACCGTAAGAAAAAATAAATATGTAAATTAAAAAGCCACAAATCATACCAATTCCATAGCTGGCTTCTGAGCTGCTTTTTGCGTCTTTTCCACTGGTGTCAACTACGTAGGTGTCTATAGAAATATTACTCTCGGCCAGCTTTATTTGCTCAGGGTCAATTCCGTTTTTTACTAGATTATAATTTGTTAATATTTTCTCTAATTTACTCTCAATAGAACTTTTATTCGATAGACTAATTTGATTTTTGGAATATATTGCCATTTGTGACTCAATACGGACAAGAGAGTCTACTTTTGGTACATGTAATAAAAAATCATATGTGTCCAACAATATTGTTTTGTTGTCATTAAAATCAATGTTGTTTAATGTCTGAAAACGTAGTGTTTCTGTTGAATTTAGTTTCAGTTGCTCAAACTTATTTTCGTCAACAATGGCAACGTCATAGTTTGTTTCGCTATTAACAGCAACAACTGAAGGTATAACAAACAATCCTACAAGCAGAAATGGAGTGAGTAATGTCATGATAATGAAACTTTTCTTCCTTACTCTAGAAAGGTATTCGCGTTGTATGACTAGTAGTAGTTTATTCATTGCTGACAGATTGTATGAAAATATCGTTTATTGAGGGTAATTTTTCTTTAAAACTAACTACATCTACTTGTTTTATAAGTTTACTTAGAAGTTGGTTGGAAGACTGCTTTTGAGTCGCTTTAATAAGAGCTATGTTATTGTCATTTTCGAGCACATTAAACCCTTCAGGTGTTTTTAGTGTTCCACGATATTCTATTTTGTATATATCCTTTTTGTACTTTTCTTTTATTTGAGTAACCTGTCCAAATAAAACACATTGGCCAGCATTGATAAGTGCAATGTCATCACACAATTCTTCTACGGATTCCATTCTATGAGTCGACAGAATGATCGTGGTTCCTTGTTCTTTAAGTCTTAAAACTTCTTGTTTGATAATTTCGCTATTAATTGGATCAAATCCAGAGAAGGGTTCGTCCAAAATAATCAATTCTGGTTGATGTATTATGGTAGAGATGAACTGAACTTTTTGAGCCATTCCCTTTGAAAGTTCTTCAACTTTCTTTGGCAACCAGTCTAGCATTTCAAGTCTTTGAAACCAATAATGAATCTGTTGTTTTGCTTCTGTTTTTGAAAGTCCTTTTAGTCGAGCTAAATAAAGACACTGTTCACCAACTTTCATATTTTTGTACAAACCACGTTCTTCTGGTAAATAGCCTATTCTTGTTATGTGTTCCCTTTTGAAATCCATACCGTTGAACTGTATACTTCCAGTATCAGGACCAGTGATTTGATTGATAATTCTTATGAATGTTGTTTTTCCAGCACCATTGGGCCCGAGCAATCCAAATATTTTACCTTTTTCGATGGATAAACTAATGCGGTCAAGAGCTACTTTTTGATTGTATTCTTTGCGGATGTTTTTTACTTCTAAACAAATACTCATTCTTCTAGTAAATTTAATGAATACGGTAAAAGTGTAATTGGCCCTTCAAAATTCACACTGATGGATTTAGTATTTTTTTCGCTTGGCGATTCAAAAAATTGGTGGTGTTGGCCTTTAGTAATGATGTCGTTGCTAGTTAATTTCAGTTTTTCCGATGTTAAGTTGACTACTAATAATTTGGCTTTTTTATCTTGATCATAACTCAAATAGGCATGTACAGGTTGAAAGGAGATAGTTGTTTCGTTTCTTGGATTATTCGGTAGTTGTTGATGTCTTTTGACGTAGGTTAGTTCCCATTGATTGTAATTATTTGTAGTCGAATAAAACTCAGTAGCATTTTGTGTGAATCTGTTCCATGTTTTTGTCACTATTCCGCTGGTTGTAGGAGTAAGGTAGGCAGTATCTTTTTTCATTAGTTGTAATGCCGCAAAAACGGGAAATGTTTCGGCGCCTATGCTATGAAAATGAAACATGTCAGTTTGAGTTTGTTTAATAAGCTGATCAATTTGTGAAGCAACTACAAGACCATGTATCCACCTGTTGTTGATAGTGTATGGCTTTTGTTCTATTATGTTAAACTCAGTGACCCAAGTGTTGAAGTGATTAGTTTTATACCAGCGAGTATTTGTTAGAATCTCTTGTAAATCCATTTTTGGAAACGCCACTAATTTTTTGTAACCCTCTTGAGTGTTAAACGGATATATTGGGTGCTTAAAATAGCTGTAATAGTGTAATATAAAATGAAAATATGAGAGTTTTTCTGTTGAGAAGTGTTGTTTCAGTGCATCTGAAAGTGCTTGATTCCAGTGTCGTGTTCGTTTGTTTCTATCCCCACCTACAACGCCAATGTTGGCACTGGGAAATTCTTTCCAAATAGCTTCTGACCAAGCAATACATGTGTCGATGTAATTGTCAACGCTTGGATATGCAGCACTTGTTAATAGATTATTTGCATATATCTCGTTGCCAAGTTCTATATACTGAACGTCAATGCCTTTTTTTCTAGCTTCTTGCAACATACGTAACTCCTTTTCAAGAGAGCTGGTAGTAATGTTTAAAGTAATCACAGCTGTTGATTGAGTAGCTTTAATGCCTTTTGCGAACTCATCAATTGTGTTGAATTTAGGTGTCTTGGAATTGTATCTATAAATTTGCCTCCAAAATGAGTTTTTCGTTCTGTTTTCTTTGGCAATTATTTTAAGCTCTTTTGGGTCAGTTATCGATTTATTTTCGTAGGTTATATTGTATTTTTGAAGAAATGGAATTAACTGTTCGTATGAAATAGTCCAACCTTTTTCCCAATCCCAATATAAACTATTACTGCCGCCAGGATATCGCAGAGTATTAACATCTAAATCATTTAGAGCTTTTGAAAAATCTGGGTTACTCCATTTAGGAGTATTAGACATGTCAGAGTTGTAGCCCATTAATGGAGGGTTGAGCTGACGATCGATTGAAATGGTTACTGTTTTTTGAGAATAACTACTTGTTGAAAGTAACAAACAAACTACAATGGCAACTAGTTTAAACGAATTGGTGCTGGTCATGAAGCTGGTTAGTTAAACATTTCTTTCACTCTTTCAAAAAAGGATTTATCTGAATTTGTCGGTTTTGGTCTGAAATTTTCGGAATCTTTCAAACCGTTAATTACTTTTTCTTCCTCTTTAGAAAGCTTTTGTGGTGTCCATACGTTTATGTGAACGAGTAAGTCTCCTTTTTCGTATCCATTTATTGAAGGGAGCCCTTTGTTTTTTAGTCTTAAAATTTTTCCACCTTGTGTTCCAGGATCTACTTTTATTTTAGCTTTACCTGTAATAGTAGGTATGATAATATCGTTTCCAAGTATAGCGTCTATTATGCTGATGTAACAATCAAAATGAAGATTGTTATTTTCTCTTTTTAATTGGGGATGTTCCTCAACGTCAATAAGTACAATTAGGTCACCAGCATAGCCATCAAAAGGAGCAGCATTCCCCTTCCCGCTTACTTTAAGTTGCATGCCTTCTTCCACTCCAGCTGGGATATTGATACTGACAATTTCTTCTTTTTGAATCATTCCGTTACTGTCGCTGCCACTGGGTTTCTTATCGATGTGCTTTCCCAGTCCATTACAAGAGGGACAGGCTACAGTAGTTTGCATTTGCCCTAAAATTGTATTCGATATTCTAGTTACTTGTCCAGTGCCGTTACATTGACTGCAGGCCTTGTAGCTGACCCCTTCCGCTTGAACTAATTTTTTGACTTTGATTTTTTTATCAACTCCATTGGCTACTTCTTCTAGAGCAAGTGATAATTTGATTCTCAAATTAGAGCCTTTATGGCGTCGTTGTCCACCTCTATTTCCGCCACCAAAAAAGCTTCCAAACGGACTTTCACCACCGAAAATATCTCCAAACTGAGAGAATATGTCTTCCATGTTCATGCCCCCAGCTCCTTGTCCACCTCTGTTTCCCAAACCTGCATGACCAAATTGATCATACCGTTGTTTTTTCTCTTCGTTGCTCAAAACGTCGTAAGCTTCGGCTGCTTCCTTAAACTTCTCTTCAGCCGCTTTGTCATCAGGGTTTTTATCTGGATGGTATTTAATTGCTAGCTTGCGGTATGCTTTTTTTATTTCGCTTTGACTTGCTGATTTGCTTATGCCTAGCACTTGGTAGTAATCTCTCTTACTCATAAATCTAATTATTGGCAACTACGACTTTGGCGTAGCGAATTATTTTATCATTTAAAAAGTAGCCTTTTTCAATGACATCAATTATTTTTCCTTTCATATCATCAGATGGAGCAGTTACTTTAGTGATAGCTTCGTGGAAGTCGGTATTTAAATCCATTCCTACAGGATTGTCCATGACTTTTAAACCTTTGGATTCAAGCGTGCTTTTGAGTTTGTCATATATTAGTGCTACGCCTTGGTCTTCATGATCTGTTTGCACTTTTAAAGATCTTTCAAAATCGTCCAAAATGGGAAGTATAGAAGTTAAAATATCTTCACCAGCGGTCTTGTATAATTCAATTCTTTCTTTTGCTGTTCGTTTTTTAAAATTTTCAAATTCAGCAAATAATCTCAAATGTTTGTCGTTGAGTTCTGAGAACTTTTCTTCGAAAGAGGTTTCCTTTGGTTGCTCTTTAGAAATATCTTTTTTTGTTGATTTCTTTTTTTTGGTCATTTAATTATGTTGTTTATGTAATTGACAAGCAAATAAAGTGCCACACTCAGAATAGAGGACATTTTGTCATAATGACAAGTAATCCTTGAATTAATCTAATTTAGATTTTAGGAAATCACTTAATTCGTTACCCTTTAAGTCTTTGGCAATGATTATCCCATTTCCATCAAGTACAAACGTTTTTGGGATTGATCGCACACCGTAAATGGAAGCGGCTTCTGATTGCCAACCTTTGAGGTCGCTTACATGATATTTCCAAAACAGCTTGTCTTTAGTCATGGCTTTTAGCCAACTGCTAAGTTTTTTATCTAAAGAAACGCTGTAAATCTCCAATCCATTACCATTTTCAAAAGATTTATTTTTGAAGCGGTTGTAAGTAGCTACCAAATTTGGATTTTCTCTTCGACATGGGCCACACCACGATGCCCAAAAGTCAATAATGACATACTTTCCCTTTAGTTCAGAAAGCTTGAGTACTTCATCTTTTGGATTTTTGAAGGCTAGATCTGGAGCTTTCTCTCCAACCTTTGGTGATTGTGAAAGGGCACACGTTGAAAATAAAAATGTGCTTGCTAAGATTAAAATTTGGTATTTTAAAGTCATACTCTTTTGATGTTAGCACCTAGCTTATTTAGTCGTTCGTCAATGTGTTGATACCCTCTGTCAATTTGATTAATATTATCGATAGTGCTAGTACCTTCAGCAGAAAGGGCAGCAATTAGGAGCGATACACCGGCTCTGATGTCAGGTGAAGTCATCCTTGTTGCTCTTAGTGGTGATTTTCTATTGAGACCTATGACAGTAGCTCGGTGCGGATCACAAAGAATAATTTGAGCACCCATATCGATTAGTTTGTCTGTGAAAAATAAGCGACTCTCAAACATTTTTTGATGAATCAAGACACTGCCTTTTGCCTGCGTAGCGACTACTAAAATTATGCTTAAGAGGTCGGGCGTAAATCCTGGCCATGGGGCATCAGAAATGGTTAAAATAGAGCCATCAATATAGCTGTCAATTTCATATTCATCTTGGTAAGGAATAAAAATATCATCATTGCGACGTTTTAATTTAATTCCTAGTTTTTTGAAAATACTTGGGATGACACCTAAGTCGTCATAGTGAACATTTTTGATTGTTAGTTCAGATTTTGTCATGGCTGCTAAACCAATAAATGATCCGATCTCAATCATATCTGGAAGAATGGTATGTTCGCAGCCATTCAACTTATCCACTCCATTAATTACCAATAGGTTAGAGCCAATTCCAGTGATTCTAGCTCCCATGTGGTTGAGCATTTTGCACAACTGTTGAAGGTATGGCTCACATGCTGCATTGTATATTGTTGTTTTACCTTTTGCCATTACAGCAGTCATTACAATGTTAGCGGTTCCCGTAACTGAGGCCTCGTCTAACAGCATGTACGTTCCTTTAAGCTCTTTAGCGCTTACTTTGTAGAAGCTCTCCTGACTGTTGTATTCAAACTTGGCACCTAGTTTTTCAAAACCTATAAAATGGGTGTCAAGTCGACGTCTTCCAATTTTATCTCCACCTGGTTTTGGGATGTATCCTTTACCAAATCTAGCTAGAAGAGGCCCCACTATCATTATTGACCCTCTGATTTTGGTTCCTTTAGTTTTGAATTCATCAGAAATAAGGTAATCCAAATTAATGTCATCGGCTTGAAAACTGTAGTCATTTGGACTTAGTTTTTGAATTTTTACTCCTAAATCAGAAAGTAAATCAATTAATATATTGATGTCAACAATGTTTGGCAAGTTGTTTATGACAACTTTTTCAGAAGTAAGTAATACAGCACATAATATTTGAAGGGCTTCATTTTTTGCTCCTTGAGGTTGGATTTCACCCTTTAGCTTTCTTCCACCTTCAATTATGAATGAACTCATTTATTTTTTTGTTGGTTTTTGTTTCGTTTCTTTTTCTTTCTAGTGTTTGTTTTAACACTTGGTGTGTGTTTGACTAGTTCTATTCCTTCAGGAATTTGCAGATTTCCTTTTGACAGTTTTGATAACTGAGCGAATATTAATTCGTCTTCGACGGTATCATTGTTCCAATTAACATAGGACCTCTTCATTTGATTGGCAATGGCAATGGTCAATTGCTTTTTTATGTCATCATCTTCTACAGTTATGGCTTCTTTTATTAAGAGTTCAATGACCTTTCCATAATGGTTGAACCTAATTTCATTTTTTGGATAGTTAAGCGGATCTGGTTTTTTTGAAAGAGTTTCAATTACTGGTTTTTCGTAGGGTGAATCCACGTCTAACTTGAAATTTGAAATAACAAAAATATGATCCCAAAGCTTGTGTTTGAAATCAACTACATCTCGTAAATGAGGATTGAGGTCTCCCATTATGTTAATGATGCCTTCGACAAACCGTTGTCTGTCTTTTCGATCTTGTATGTTTATGGCATGATTCACTAACTTTTGAATATGCCTTCCATATTCTGAAATGACTAATTTATCTCTTGAGGTATTGTACTCTAAATTCATACTTAAAACTTAGTTGGTTCGAAAATACGTAATATTAGCTTATGATTTGAAGTTTAGCAAACTTCAATAATAACACTTTTTGCCCAAAATTTTCAAAGAATATTGTGGCTTTCTTATTGTCAGTCAGCCCATCAATACGAATGACTTTTCCCTTACCAAATTTATCATGTTTGATTAACATACCTGTTTGTATGGCTTGATTTTGATTATCTTGATCTCCTTTTTTGTTAGTTACTAAGTTCACTTTTGTTAAATTACTAGGTATATTGCTTGCAACTGGAGGTATTTTTTTTTGAAATGAGTTTTGACTAGTAAACTGTTTATTAATATATAATGCTGGTTTTCTTATGGCAGGCATTTGTTGTTTGTAAAATTTCCAGTCTAAATAAGTATCATCAATTTCATTTAAAAATCGACTTGGTTCGCAGTCAATTAGTTGTCCCCAACGCCACCGACTAGTGGAGTAGGAGAGTGTTAGTTGTTTTTTTGCTCTTGTTATGGCAACGTAGAAAAGTCGCCTTTCTTCCTCTAAATCTTCTCTAGAATGTGTGGACAGTTGTGACGGAAATAAATTTTCTTCAAGCCCCACTACATACACACTTGGAAATTCTAAGCCTTTAGCGGCATGTATTGTCATTAGTGAGACGTTGTCTTCGGACTTATTATCATCTTTATCTTGGTCGGTGATTAATGCCACATCTTGCATGAAATAGTCAAGAGTTATTGGAAGATTTTGTTTTTTGTTTTTTTCTACAAAGTTTTTGATGGCGTTTAATAGTTCTTGTATGTTTTCATAGCGGCTGACGCCTTCAGGAGTTTTGTCTTTATCCAGTTCATAAAGCAATGTGGAGGATTTGGCGATACTGCTTGCCAATTCATAGGCATCCATATCCAACTGAACTTTAAAACTATTAATAAAAGTGATAAACTTATCAAGTTTTTGGAGAGTCCCTTTGTTGACCCCAATTTGTGAATGATAGATTGGGTTGCTTATGCATTCAAATAGGCTAATATTATTATTTCTAGCTGTAATAATAATTTTTTGTAAAGTAGTACTTCCTATGCCTCTTGCAGGATAATTAATAATTCGTTTGAAAGACTCCTCGTCCTTAGTGTTAACTATCAGTCTAAAATAGGCCAGTAAATCTTTGACTTCTTTACGTTGGTAAAAAGATAGCCCTCCATATATTTTGTAGGGTATATTACGTCTTCTCAATGACTCCTCAAGCGCTCTTGATTGAGCATTGGTGCGATACAAAATAGCATAGTCGTTGTAGGGTGTCAACTCTCTGTTTCTTGATTCAAAAATGGATTGGCTAACAATTTGCCCTTCTTCATTGTCGCTCAATGTTTTATGGACAGCAATTGGCATACCAATGTCGTTATTGCTAAACACTGTTTTTTCAATTTGATGTTTGTTGTGCTTGATAAGACTGTTAGCGGCATTGACAATGGTTTTGGTTGATCTGTAGTTTTGTTCCAATTTTACAGATTTAAAATCAGGATAGTCAGTTTTAAAGTTTAAAATGTTTTGAATATTGGCTCCTCTAAAAGCATAAATACTTTGTGCATCGTCCCCTACGACACATATGTTTTCATTCATGGCGGCCAACCGCTTAACAATCATGTATTGAACTTGGTTGGTATCTTGGTACTCGTCAACTAAAATATATTTAAACTTGTTTTGGTATTTGTTTAGAACCTCAGGGAAGTCTCTAAACAAAACAAATGTATTAAAAAGCAAGTCATCAAAATCCATCGCTCCTGAATTGAATAAGCTATTTTGATAGCGTTTGTAAACCAATCCAAATTCCTTCATTTTTCGTTGATGATCTTCGTGCTGAAGTGTTGAGTTGCCAGCGTAGCCCACACTTGAAATTAAGTTGTTTTTCAAGCTGCTAATTCTAGAAAAAACAGTATTAGGCTTGTATATGTCTTTGTCTAAATTGTGTTCTTTTACAATACTTTTTATCAAATTTTTGGAGTCGGAGGTGTCATAGATAGTAAAATTTTGAGGATAGTTTATTTTATTGGCTTCGTATCTTAAAATTTTGGCAAACACTGAATGGAAAGTACCCATCCACAGATTTTGAGCTTCATTGCCAATGAGTGATTGTATTCTTTCCCGCATTTCACGCGCTGCTTTGTTGGTAAAGGTGAGTGCAAGAATGTTAAAAGCATCAACATCTGAGCGTATCAAATTGGCAATGCGATAAGTCAAAACCCTTGTTTTTCCTGACCCTGCTCCCGCAATAACCATTAGTGGTCCGTAAAGGTGCTCGACGGCTTTTCTTTGAGAAGGGTTTAATTCGTTAGTAGTAAATTGCAACGTTATAAATACGATTGTTAGCGTTTGAGAATAACACTTTCAAAGTTAAATGTTTATGTGTTAATGATTGAAGAAAATATTAGCAGTTATTAACAAGTCAATAACCAACAAAAAATGCCTAATTTAGTGGTCGATATGAAATTAGTTTTATTGTTTTTTGCCACATTGCTTTGTAAACATGTTGTTGGCCAGTGTGGTATGCAAATTGTTGATACTGTACACGTTGATTGTTTTGGTGAGAATACAGGTTCATTTACACTTGATGTAGTGGCAGAAAGTCCTTACACAATTACACTTGGCACAGGACAGGCCTCCATTGATGGGAACGGTTTTTCTAATTTGATGGCTGGCAATTATCAAATCGTTTTGATGGACAATCAACTTTGTACGGATACGCTTGAACTTAAGATTAAAGAACCTGCTGAATTAACTGCCGATATTCGTTGTGAAGATAATAATTTAGCAGCGTATGTAGAAGGCGGGGTATTGGATTACTCAATTTCATGGGTAAATGAATTGGGCGAATTCATTTCAGATGAGTTTGTTATTCCCTATCAGTCAAAACAGTTTTATGACCTTATCATTGTTGATTCAAAAGGGTGTTCTGTCACAGATACTATTTTCGTAAGTGCTCTTTTTTCTGTTGCAGATAGTATTGGTCAGTTTCCCTTTGAGGTGTTTATTGATAATAATAGTTACGATTCTTATGAGTTTAATTGGGATTTTGGTGATGGAACAAATTCTTCAGCAATGAATCCAATCCATAGCTACGAGGCTGTGGGTAATTACAAACTAGAGCTTAGCGTTCAAGATGAGCATAGCTGTAGCGACCAAACTGCTATCACCATTGACGTTCAGGGGTTTGAGATGTCTTCAAATGATTGGCAAGAAATGCCTAACGTATTTAGCCCCAACGGTGACGGGATAAATGATCAATTTTCTTTTTTAGAAAATCATGCTATAGTTCAATTCAGAGTTCAGATTTTTAATCGTTGGGGTAGTATGGTTTACTCTTGGACAGATCCTAAAGGGGCTTGGTCTGGAGTTGATAATAATGGACAAAAACTCGTTCAAGGGGTTTATTATTATCAAATGGAAGCTACTGGTCTTAACGGACTAGAATACTCGAAAACAGGTGCAATAAGTCTATATTAAACATGTTTAAAACTTTGTGAGTACATAAAATGACTAAATTGCAGTACTTTTTTATAATTATTATCTTTGCCTAAATATAGAAGCGCAAATGCTTAAGCTAGTTTATATTTCGGTGTATTTATATAAATAACAAATGATAAAAATGAAGGACGTAATAAAAATCGTTATCGCTGTTTGCCTTTTGGTTTTTTCAGTTCAAATAGTCAATGCACAACAAGTTTTTATAAGTCAAGATTTTGAAGATCCTTTTGCAGTGGATTGGACTTGGAACGAGGTTGTCCCTTTTTTGGGAACAGTAAGTTCCACTAACAACACTTTCGTTGTGAATAATGTGTATTTAGGTGGTTTTGTTGAATATGACCCATTTCTTTCTCCCGAAATTGCTACGACTGCTGATCAAGGCTATCAGCCCAATAGTAATTACTTGCACACTATATCTTTTAACGCCCTAAATGGATCATTAGCCTTTGCGCCAGTTCAAAACACTAATTACATAGACCAATTCGTTGATGGCGTAAACCAAGAGCTTATTTGCGCAGTAACTCCAGACTACAGCACAATTGGTTTTGACAATGTAGATTTGGAATTTCAATGGATCAGTGGTTCGTCAGAGACTTCATTTGGCACAGAAGTTTATTACTCACTGGATCAAGGGATAACCTGGATACAAATATATGGCCCTTTGGTCGCCGACAACACTACTTGGCAACTAGCCTCATATGATTTTGGTACCACAATAGATAATCAACCAAATGTTAGATTTGCTTTTGTATTTAATAACGAAATGGAGGATAACATACTCACGCCGCTCCCCCAGTGGAATCAAGGAGTGGGGTTTGGACTTGATGATTTTAGACTAATAGCTGATTGTGACTCTTCCTTTTTGCCTGAAGACTACACCGTATGTTCAGGTGAGTCAACCACTATTTTTGCTGATACCACCTGGTTTGACAACTTTGTTTGGACTACAGGCTCCATAGTTGATAGTACGTCATTAATAATCAATAATGATGAAGAAATCATTGCTATTGCTTCTAATGACTATTGTAATGACATTCCAGACACCATAAATGTATTCGTTCAAACTGAACGAGCCGATTTAGGACTAACGATTAATGGTGAAGTAAACGGTGTCGGAATACCCTGTCATGGCGACTGTAATGGCGAGCTACAACTTGAAGTTATTAATGGCACCCCTGAAAGTAATGGAGCCTACACGGTTCAATGGATGGATTCATTAATGAACCCTATTAACGACAATGTAAACAACGAGCTATTAAATAATTTTACATCTACTTTATCTTTAGTTTGTGAGGGTACCTACTTCGTTTCTGTACTAGATGCAATATGTACCATTCCAGAAATTGACTCTATCACTATTACTTCAAATGTGCCAATTGAAAATGTATTCACCAGTGATTCGGTCTCTTGTTTCAATGGCTCTGATGGTGTCATAAGTTCATCTCCAAGTGGCGGTCTAGCCCCCTACACCTTTGATTGGGGTTTATATGGTAATGAAGCTAGTATAGATTCATTGCCAATAGGAACATATACCGTCGTAATTACTGATAGTTTAGGATGTTCCGAAGACTTTAGCATTGGTATATTTCAACCTGGCAAGTTGTTAGTTGATCCCTACATATACAAAGAAATTTCTTGCTATGATTCGTCAAATGCAGTTCTCTCCACGTTTGTCTATGGTGGTACAGGAAATCCTGATTTTTTTACATACGTTTGGAGTCATCCCAACTACCCTTGGGTTGACGATCCGCCTTATCACAAAGATACCCTTGGTCCTCTTCCTTTTTCAGTAGGTGCTGATGATCTTGAAGTCAATCCAAATTATCAAACGTATTCGGATCCCTACACCCTCAGTGTTACAGACGAAAATGGTTGTATTTCATCAGCAGAAATATACGTGTTGGAACCACCAAAGCTAAATGTGTTTTTAACACAGCCCACCAAACCAGCTTATTGTAATAATAATATACTTGGTTTTAATACAGGTTGGGCGCAAGTATCTGCTTCTGGTGGGAGGCCAAATCAAAATGGTAATTACAACTTTATATGGTCGGCTCTTGGTCAAAATAACGAAGACACTCTATATAGCACTTTAGACAATATGAATGCTGGCATTTATGACGTAACGGTAGTTGATTCTCTTGGATGTGCAGAAAATATGTCTGTAGAAATTGAACTAGAGACAACTTGGCAATCATTTACCTCTACTACTCCTGCCTCCTGCTTCAATGAACCAGAAGGTAGCGCCTCAATCACTATGGAAGGAGGGTGTGGTGATATAGACAATTCCTGTGGCTTCTCCTATTTGTGGAATGGTGGACTTGCCACAGGAAATATTTTACCAACCGTCACGGGAATTCAGCAAGGTGTGTACTCTGTAACAGTCACTGATGATTTTGGCTGCGAAGGTGTCTATAATTTAATAGTGGATGGACCTACAAAAGCTGAATTCCAAGTAACCAATTTGATTGACCAATCTTGTGTTGGCGACAATGGCAGTTCTGATGACGGTGAGGCTGTTGTTGAAATTGTTGGTGGAGTTTCACCTTATCATGTAAAATGGTTAAATGCCAATCCACTATTTTCTGATAGTGCTTACACAAATGGAATTTTAAACATTAATGGACTGACCGCAGGAGATTGGGAAATTCAAATTGAATACAACGATTCTTGTCCAGTCACTCATAATATTTCATCTTTACATCCTAATCCATTTACTATCGATGATGGCATTCAAGTTACAGCTCAGATAAATACGAACAATACATTTTTAACGGACACTATCGAATGTTTCGGTGCTTCAAATGCAATGGCCTCTGTCTTGAACGCCAACCCAAGCTTTGAGTACGACTGGCACTTGCAAGGTTCCAGCATAGTTATTGATGAAGGAACGACTACTAACGAATTACCTGCAGGTAATATTCAAGTTACTGCTTCGTATTTGCTTGGCTTATGTGTTGCCACATCCCCTCCTGTAACCATTGAGGAAAGGTTACCATTTTTCTTAACAGACAACAGTAGTACGCCCTCTTGCAATGGTGATGAAGATGCTCAAATTTCTATTTCTGTCACTGGAGCTTCTCCTTATTTAAACGACGATCAACTCTCGGACTACAATTTTTCTTGGTTTCCTTCTAATTTAAACGATTATTTGCCTTTAAACACAGATGGATCGTTAGATATTCAAATTCCGGGACTAGATGGTGGCACCTATTACATTGAAGTTTTGGACAGATATGGATGTGACACCGTGTTTAGTATTATTATTGAAGACCCTTCTTTGCTTACAGCTAGTGTTACATCCCAAAATCTTAATTGTCATGAACAAAATGGATCACTTTCTGGACAAATATTAATAGGGCCTTCTGGGGGTACTTCGCCTTATACCTACGAAATTTCAAATACATCGCCATCTAACAATCCAAATTTTATTGGTCTTGCGGCTGGTACTTATGATGTAATCGCAATCGATGCTAACGGCTGTCGTGATAGCTCACAAATCATTTTATCCCAGCCGCCGCAGATGACAATGAATTATTCCATCCAGGATTTAAGTTGTGATGATAGTGATGATGGCAGTGTAAGTATTATAGCTAATGGTGGTACCCAGCCATACGATTTGTACACCATTGCTGGTCCTTCAAACTTTTCAAATGGCAATGGCGTATTTACTAACTTAGTGGCAGGAAGTTACACACTTTCAGTAGAAGACGATAACGGTTGTACAGTGACTGAAAATGCCGTTGAGTTAGATTCTCCGCCTCCTTATTCAGATTTTCAACTTGATCCTACTGATCCTACCTGCTACGACGGTCAAGATGGATTTATTACCTTGTCTTTACAGGGGGGGACAAGACCTTACACATACAATTGGTCAAATGGTGAAAATACCCAAAACATAGACTTTTTATCAGCCGGGAACTATACCGTCACTGTTACAGATGAAAATGGATGCTTAATTACTGGAAGTGAAACCCTAAATAACCCAGCTCAGGTAGTTGCTGACTGGATAATTGCCACGCCAGGTGCCGATGGTAATCATTTTATTTTGTCTCAGCCAGCACCGTTTAATGTTGAATTTATTGATGTAAGTCAAAATTCTGAACCAGCTTTCAATCAATGGTGGATAAACAATCAAAATAGTACACAAAACTTTTATCAAGGATATTCTTTTTACTATCAAGATACTACCAAACAACATACTTTTTATGATGTAGGAGATTATGATGTTGTTATGGAAGTGTTTGATTCTCTAGGAAATTGTTCAGATACAATTTCACTAACAATTTCTGTTCAAGGAATTGTTGAGTATAATGCCTTTTCTCCCAATGGAGATAACATAAATGATAATTTTTATTTTGAAAGCTATGGGATTAAAGACCTTAATGCTGTCATATATAATCGTTGGGGGGATAAGATATATGAAATTTTATCTCCAGAAGATAGCTGGGATGGTGTATCTTTAAATGGTCTAGATGTGCCAGAGGGTGTATACTTTTATGTTCTTAATGCAACCGGTCAAGATGGGACTCCGTATAAAGAAAAGGGGTCAGTAACCCTTTACAGATAATATTTTAAATCGATAGACATGAAAAAGTTTTTTTTATTTAGTATCCTCTTGACTTTGTGTGGCATATTAAATGCTCAATTTATCACCACACCTGATTCGGCGATTTGCTTTGGAGAAAGCGCTACCTTAATTGCTTCTGGTGGCAACATAACCCCTTCCTTAGTTAATACTGATGACATTCACTCAAGCGTAATTCCTATTGGGTTTGATTTCAATTTTTATGGTAACACATACAATGAGTGTGTCATTTCCGCTAATGGATTTATTACGTTTGACCTAAATCAAGCTAATCAATACTCAGAATGGATTATTACTGATGCTATTCCTAACCCCGGTATCTTACCTGAAAATGCTATTATGGCACCATGGCATGATATAGACCCTGAAATTGGTGGTAATATAATATATGGCACCTATGGGGCTGCTCCTAATAGGGTCTTTTATGTAGTGTGGTGTGTTATGCCTATGTATTCTTGTAACAACTTAATTGCTGGTCAGTACATTCAAATATTTGAAACTTCTAATAGAATAGAAATGCATATTGAAAACAAACCACTTTGTGAGGATTGGAACCAAGGAAATGCTATTCAAGGGCTTGTCAATCAAAATAGTACTCTTTTCGAAATTGTTGATGACCCTGTTCTTCTCCAGCCAAGAAATTTCCCTTTACAATGGACGGCCACAAATGAGGGATGGGAATTTGTTCCTAACGTTAATTTAGACGACTATACTGTAAATCAAATTCCTTACAATCCAATAGCCACAGGTACAGTTGTTTGGACTGATCAATTTGGAAATCAAGTAGGAAATGGTCTAGAAACTACTGTTACGCCACCTGTAGGTCAAAACTATTATTTTATTACCGTTGAAGATGTATGCACTGGTGAAACTATATTTAATGTGGACACCGTTTTGGTAGACGTAGCACCACCTACAAATGCTGGTCTTGACAGCGTCGTATTTTTGTGTGATGACATTTCAAATCAAATAAATTTAAGCACTTTCCTGAGTAGTGACTCAGATACTGGAGGGACTTGGTTCTTAGGTGTAAATCCGACAAACCCAGAAATTGCCATTAATGAATCCTCTTCTGGTAATTACAATTACATAACCTATGGTTTGAATCCTAATTGTAATGATACATCAACCTTAAATCTTACAATAAATGCACTACCCAATGCTGGTGTAGAAGGACTTCGTCTTGTTTGTTCTGGGGATCTCGAATTTAGTTTATTTAACGAGCTTAATGGCAATCCTGACGCCGGAGGTATTTGGTTAAACCCAAACTCCGTTCAAGTGTCTGACAGTTTTGACCCTGCTACAAGTCCCGTTGGTGAGTATACTTATTTCTTACAAGGTTTAAATTCCTGTCCTTCTGATTCTCAAATAGTCACCATTAACTATCAACAAGGGTTTGAATTTGAGACATTTTCAACTCCAGTTACTTGTCAGGGTTATGATGATGGTTCAATAACTATAATTGCTGAAAATTCAACCATCAGTCCTATTGTCTATTCCATTGATGGTGGTAATTCTTTTGTTAATTATTATTCGTTCCAAAATCTAGATTATGGCGATTACAATGTCGTTGTGAAGGATGGTCTTGGATGCATCACTGAAGAAGTTGTCACAGTTTCATCATCTGAGCCGCCCATTAGCGTATACACCGCTGCCAACGATGTTATTTGCCACGGCGATAGTAATGCCACTATTTTTGTAGAAACTATTTCTGGTGGTAACATCACTTCTGGTTACACATACACTTGGTTCACGTCTGGAACTAATCAAGTCATTGGTACAGACTCCTCTGTTCAAGTTCCTGTTGGTGGTTATTACTTGGTGGTTGAAGATGACAACGGTTGTCAAGGTACTGATGAGGTA
>JAYYZE010000025.1:0-28522 GCA_036340235.1 Bacteroidota bacterium | reverse complement strand
GGCCGAAAACGCCATGCAACAACAGATAGAAAATGACGTAAAAACCATTCTCATTCCTAGAGTGATAGAGCAGCTGGAAGATCGACTAAAATCACTTTTTGGCAGTGAGAAATACCACGTAAACCCTACTGGTAAATTTGTAATTGGTGGGCCTCATGGGGATACTGGACTGACTGGTCGAAAAATTATCGTTGACACCTATGGCGGAAAGGGAGCTCATGGAGGGGGTGCTTTTTCGGGCAAAGACCCATCGAAAGTGGATCGATCTGCGGCTTATGCTACTAGACATATTGCCAAAAATCTTGTTGCAGCAGGGGTATGTAAACACGTACTAGTTCAGATATCATACGCCATTGGAGTGGCTAAACCTATGGGTATTTATGTAAACACTTACGACACCGCTAAAGTGAACAAAACGGATGGAGAAATTGCTAAGATTGTTGAGCAAATTTTTGACATGCGACCATCAGCTATTATTGAGCGATTAAATCTAAAATCGCCAATCTACACCGACACAGCGGCTTATGGACACATGGGTCGCACTCCCGAAATAAAAACCTATTCTTATGAAGTAGAGGGCACTACCAAAGAACTGCACATTGAAACTTTCACCTGGGAAAAGCTAGACTACATTGAACAAATTAAGTCGGTCTTCAAAATATAATCGCTATTTTTTTCTGAAAAATATCTGAATAGGCACACCCGTAAATTCAAAGCTTTCTCTGAGTTTATTCTCTATATACCTCTTGTAGGGTTCCTTAATATATTGTGGGAGGTTAGCAAAAAAGGCAAAGGTGGGCGTTTTGGTGGGCAATTGCGTACAAAACTTGATTCGAATGTATTTTCCTTTTGTGGCTGGGGGTGGATTTTGCTCAATAAAGGGCAACATGGTATCGTTGAGTTTTGAAGTAGAAATTCTTGTTGCTCTATTTTTGGATACCTTAATGGAAATTTCTAATCCTTTTAATAATCGCTGTTTGTTTAATGCCGAAATAAATACAATGGGTACATCGCTAAATGGTGCGATTTTTTGCCTAATACTGGCTTCGTATTCTTTGGTGGTATAAGTATCTTTTTCAATAAGATCCCATTTATTGACTAAAATAACTATGCCCTTATTATTTTTATCAGCTAGATGAAAAATGCTTAGATCTTGAGCCTCAAAGCCTAGTGTAGCATCAATGAGTAGTAAGCAAACGTCAGAATACTCAATGGAGCGTATGGATCGCATCACCGAATAAAATTCTAAGTCTTCGCTAACTTTTTTCTTCTTACGTACCCCAGCCGTATCGATAAGCACAAAGTCGTGACCAAATTTAGTATAGTGGGTATCCAGAGAATCGCGCGTGGTGCCGGCAATATCGGTAACTATGTTTCGCTCTTCACCCACTAATGCGTTTACAAAAGAGGACTTGCCAACATTGGGACGACCAACAATGGCAAATCGAGGTACATCGTGTTCTTGCTCTTGATGCATTTCGGGCAAGGTATTGACTAATTCATCCAATAATTCGCCAGTTCCGCTTCCGTTGATAGAGGAAATACAATGGTAATCTCCCATGCCAAGGGCATAAAATTCGACGGCTTGTTCTAATATTTTACCATTATCGACTTTATTGATGACCAAAAATATGGGTTTATCGGATTTACGTAAGTGATTGGCAACAGTGACATCCATATCGGTTAGCCCTTCTTGTCCATCGACCAAAAATAAAATAGCATTAGACTCATCAATGGCCAAGTCGACTTGTTTTCTAATATCGGCCTCAAAAATATCATCCGAACCGATAATATATCCACCCGTATCAATAACCGAAAATTCTTTTCCATTCCAGTCGGTTTTGCCGTAGTGCCTATCACGAGTTACTCCGCTTACGGAATCGACAATGGCTTGGCGTTTTTGTATTAAGCGATTAAAAAAGGTGGATTTACCAACGTTTGGACGGCCTACTATTGCTACTATGTTTCCCATAAATTATCTGTTGTTATAGCCGAATCGTTTTAGCTGTTTATCGTCGTTGCGCCAATCTTTGTTAACTTTAACATACAAATCTAAGAATATCTTCTTCTGAAAAAAAGACTCTAAATCCCTTCGAGCCAAAGTGCCTATCTTTTTGAGTGCTACTCCCTTGTGACCTATTATTATGCCTTTTTGAGACTCTCGAATAACGTATATAATGGCCCTTATTTTAATAATGTCTTTCTCTTCAAAAAATTCTTCAACCTCAACCTCTACAGAATAGGGAATTTCTTTTTTGTAGTATTTGAGTATCTTCTCACGTACTGTTTCAGCAACAAAAAACCGCTCAGACTTGTCGGTTAGTGCGTCTTTTTCATAATAGGGCGGTGAAAGAGGTAAAAGGTCTTTAATCCGTTGCATAACGATTTCAAGATTGAACTTGTTGAGTGCAGAGATGGGATATATTTCTGCTTTTGGCAATCGCTCTGCCCATAGGGCCATTTGCTCACTCACAAAGTCTTGTTCGACCTTGTCAATTTTATTCAATAACAAAATCAGGGGAATATCGCTGTGTTTTATTCGTTCAAAAAGGGCTTGGTCTTTCAACTCTTTTTCTCCCGTCTCTACCATATAAACCAGCACATCGGCATCTTGGAAAGATCCATACACAAAGTCCATCATATTCTCTTGCAGTTTGTAGTTGGGCTCTATTATACCAGGTGTATCAGAAAAAATCACTTGATGACTCTCGTCATTGACAATACCTAATATGCGGTGCCGAGTTGTTTGTGCTTTGGAAGTGATGATTGACAATCGCTCGCCTACCAAGGCATTCATTAAGGTAGATTTTCCCACGTTGGGGTTGCCTATGATGTTTACAAAGCCTGCTTTGTGTTCCATTAATCGTTCGTTCTTTTTGCTTTTAACTCATCAAGAATGGTAATCGACTCCTCCCATTCTGAAATCCGTTTATTAAGTTCATCCTGTCGTTGTTGATAGGAATCGAAAAATCCCTTTTGCGAAGATAGCTCTTTGAACGTTTCTGGCCGTGCCAATTCGATGTCTAGTTGTTTTAATTCATTTTCTAATGCGTCTACTTGTTTTTCTAATTTACTGATACGATTAGTGGCCTTTCTTATGTCACGATCCAGCTGTTTTTTAGCATTGTATGACATTTTATTCTCAGATACTGTCGACTTATCTACTGTTTTGGTGCTTGTGTTTTGAGTTTCAAAATGATTAAAATCATTAACCTCTTTTTGCTCTAAAAAGTTGTTGATATCGCCAAGGTACTCTTTGATGTTTTTGTTCTTAAACTCATATACTTTTTGAGAAAGACCTTGTAGGAAATTTCGGTCGTGAGACACTATTATCAGTGTGCCATCGTAGTTATTAAGCGCTGTTTTTAGAATGTCTTTGGACTGCATGTCTAAGTGGTTGGTGGGCTCATCCATTATCAAAAAATTGACTGGCTCAAGCAAAAGTTTACACAAAGCTACTCGTGCTCTCTCTCCTCCTGAAAGTACTTTTATTTTCTTCTGTACAGCATCGCCACCAAACAAAAATGCACCTAGCATATCCCTCACTCTTGGTCGACTTTGCTCGTCTGCGGCCTCTTCAACAACCTCTAGTATGCTTTTATTTTCGTCCAACAAATCGGATTGATTTTGGGCGTAATAGCCCACTTTTACTTGATAGCCGTATTCCACTTCTCCTTCAAATGAAATAGTGTTTGCTATGATTTTTGCCAGTGTCGTTTTACCTTGACCATTTTTACCAACGAAGGCAATTTTTTCGCCTCTTTCAAGCAGTAAATTTAGCCCTTTGAGTACTTCAAGCTTGTCATAACTCTTACTGATATCATGGGCTTTGAGAGTAACTTTACCGCTATGTGGAGCTGGTGGAAAGCGAAAATGCATAGACAACGTTTCATCTTGTTCGACCTCTATGAGTTCCATTTTATCGAGTTTTTTAATTAAGCTTTGAGCAAAAGCGGCTTTATTTTTCTTGTATCTGAATTTTTCGATCAGCATTTTAGTTTGCTGAATTTGCTTATCCTGATTTTTTTTGGATTGAATTTGTTTTTCTTGTCGTTCTTTTCTGAGGTCAACGTATTTGGAATAGCTGGCTTTATAATCATTGGCTTTTCCAAAGATTAACTCTATGGTTCTGTTGGTGACGGCATCTAAAAATGCTCTATCGTGGGACACCAATATAACGGCCCCTTCGTAGCTTTTTAACCATTGTTCCAACCAAACAATGGATTCAATATCTAAATGGTTGGTGGGTTCATCTAGTAGCAATACGTCTGGCTTGCTTAATAATATTTTGGCTAACTCTAAACGCATTCGCCATCCACCGCTGAATTCATTGGTAGGACGGGCAAAGTCATTGATTTTAAAGCCAAGCCCCAATAATACTTGACTCATTTCAGATTGAATAGTATAGCCGCCAAGCATTCCAAAGCGTTCATTAAGGTCGTTGAGTACTGTTAAAAGCTGCATGTATTCTTTAGACTCGTAATCTTGGCGTTGGTTGATTTCCACATTTATAGATTCTATGTCACTTTCTAGTTGCTTAATTTCAGAAAAAGCCTGCTCTGCTTCTTCTTGGACAGTACGACCATCTTCAAAGTCTAAATCTTGTTTTAGAAAGCCAACAGTAGATTCATTAGGTGTAGAAATATTCCCATTGTTGGGTGCTTGCTCTTTAGAAAGTATTTTTAGGAGAGTAGATTTTCCAGCTCCATTTTTACCGACAAGGCCTATCTTATCTCCTTTGTTAACCATAAAAGAAACATTGTCGAACAGCTCTTGACCGCCAAAATATACGGATATGTTGTTGGCCGAAATCATTGGATCACAAAAGTACACTTTATTACAATGAAGAAAAAGAGAAGATTATAGGTGTGTATTTGGTGTTTTTTCGTATATTTGTTAAGCTTATCGCGAGGTGGAGCAGTTGGTAGCTCGTCGGGCTCATAACCCGAAGGTCGTAGGTTCGAGTCCTGCCCTCGCTACTAAATCCAAAAAGTTCCTTGGACATCCAAGGAACTTTTTTTTGTGTATAATTTCTGAAATGTAAAAGCAGTAGCAGCGCCCCTTAAGCCCCCTTTAATAAAACAACAGCATGGGAAGTCACACCTAACTCTTTACCAACAAATCCCATTTTTTCTGAGGTGGTGGCCTTAATGGACAGCTGGCCTTCGTCAATTTGCATGCAATTGGCTAGCACACTTTTCATTTGCGGGATATGTGGGTTTACTTTTGGTTTTTCTAAACAAACGGTGGAGTCAATATTCATTATTTCATAGCCCTCCTTTCTAACTAATGCCATAACATCAGCAAGTAATAGCTTACTATCTATGCCTTTATAATTGGCCGATGTGTCTGGAAAATGGAAGCCGATATCACGCATATTGGCAGCTCCTAATATGGCGTCACAAATGGCGTGTATTAAAACATCGGCATCTGAATGGCCAACAGATCCTTTTGTATGAGGCAAATGAATCCCTCCCAAAACAAAGTCCTGTCCTTCAGCTAGCTGATGAACATCGTATCCGTAACCTATTCTAATATTCAAAGCGGTGATGTTTTAATTTTCAGACTCGTCTTCGTCTTGCAATGCACCAAAATCAAACGTAAGGGCAAACCTCAAGGTATTTGAAAGTGGATTTGTTACATTGGCTTCTTCTCTACTTTGAACGGGGATTAAATACGAAAAATCGAGTCCAAACACATTGTAACGCACTCCTGCACCTAACGTCAGAAACTGTCGGTCTCCCTTGGATGGGTGTTCGTAGAAATAACCAGTTCTAAGGGCGAATTGTTGGTCATACCAATATTCTGCCCCAACAGAATAAATCAATTCTCTAATTTCGCGATCACCACTAGGGGCATCATTGAAGGATTGAAAGATACCATTTATAACAGATACTTCTGGATCCTCACCACTTAAAACATCACCTGCATCATCATAAATTGGTGGTGTAGGGACTAATAATTTGTTAATGTCAAAAGCAAAAGAGACTTGGTTAAATTCGTCAATGTCGGTACTGAGAGAAGAGCCCAACTTGAGGTTTGTTGGAATAAAATCTTTATCAGATGTTTCTGTATATGACACCTTGGCTCCAATATTAGAAATATTAATTCCTGTTGACCAACTAACGTCTCTGTCAGCTATTCGAACATTGGTAGTGTAATATCCGGAAATATCACCTGCAACTGTTTGGGCAGCTTTGGTTGAAAGCGTTCCTACCTGTTGACCACCGGTAAGATTAGAGTACACATATCTTAAAGCCACACCAGTAGAAAAATTAGGTGACAATTTTAGAGCGTAACTACCATCTAAAGAAAATTCATTTGGGTTAAACTGCCCCAATTCTACATTGTTTTTATCGGTAAAAGTGATCAAACCTAAACTAAAATACCTTAATGAAAAACCCAACACTTCGTTTTTGTTGAGACGTTTGTAAGCTGTCAAGTAGGACAAATTGATATCAGAGACCAGTGCCGAAAGCCATGGCGTATAGCATATAGAAAAACCCATATCATCATCGACAAAGGCATATTTTGCGGGATTCCAATGCATAGACATTGCATCAGGAGAGGTGGCCGCACCAACATCACCCATGCCACCTGCTTTGGCATCAGGACTAATTATCAAAAATGGTACCGAGGTTGTAATTGTATTCAATCTAAATTTTCCGTCATCAACATTTACGTTTGTTTGCGAATACAGTGGTGATGACAACAACAATATGTACGTTATGGTAATTAAAAGATTAAGGCGATTCATTTAAAGTGTTTTAATAAGAAATTAGAGGCAAATATAAAATATTACCTTTTAAAACGTGTGTTTTAATTTATTAGTATAAGTTTAGCAGACATTGAAGATAATTGGCCGTCGGCTCCTTGAGCAACTAATCTATATAAATAAATACCCGACTTTAGATTAGCACCCGTGGCTGATTTGCCATTCCAGATTAGTGGACCATATCTAAATCCTTGTGGTCTGAGAGTATCTTCAAGGCGGACCACCCTATTGCCTGTTAAGTCCATTATTTCTAGGCTTACCATTAAATTCTCTTGAGCCTTATTATGCTCAAAATAAAAAGAGGTAAAGTCCAACACTGGGTTAGGATAATTCATCAAATTCTGAATGGTTAAGTTATTAGAACCGATGACAGTGAAATCGGCATGACTCTCTGAAAAGTTGTTGTAAACATCCCAAACTTTGACCGTCAGTTGATGGCTTCCCTCGCTCAAATTAGAAAAGGGATATAAGATGACGCCTTTTTGGTAACTATTTGCGTCGTATTGAAAAAAGTCATTAAGTACAATAGGATTTGAAGATGATTCATCTAATATTGCAACCATGTCATGACCAATACCATTGCCAACTGTATTTATGCCATTTTCATCAAACAAAACAGCAAAGAGATTAGGGTTTGAATTGGTTAAACCACCGTTTATGAAGTTGGTATCGTTCATAAACAATTCAATAGTAGGCCCATTAAAGTCTTCCTCATAGAATTGAGCCGTACCACCAATGACAATCTGGGTATCTACACCCGATGCATCTGTAGAAAAACCATTAATTTGTCCTAATGCATAGAGACTGATTTTTCCTTTGCCATAGTCATAATTGATATCTTTTGGTACTACGAACGAAAATGAGAACTCACCATTAGTTACCGTTGATTTACCATTGAATATGAGGTTCTTTTGTAAATCAAATACTATAACTGGTGAATTGTCTTGCGCTAAGGTTTGGTAATCTTTTCGTTTGTCAAACACCTTTGGAAAGACATAGCCATTAAAATCAGTTAATCTGAGTCCGTTTTGTTGCACTTCACCAACTACAGTAACTCTTCCCAATGCTTTGGCACTATCTAAAACTTCAGTAATGACAATCTCGTGTTTTGGATATGCCAAGGTAATGGCAGGATCGCCAAGCAGAGTGAAGTTTCGGTGATTAGAGTTTTCTACGTTACTCACAGAGTTTTTCGTTCTCACAAGCACATCGCCTAAGCGTGGAAACTGGTTGTCTGATGGTTTAGGGTATAGGTTTTGCAATAAGGATTTATTGAGATTTAAATTACTATTAGTAAACACTACTCTTGAAGTGGTTAATAAGGCAATGGCGCCTGCATTTTCTTTAAGAAATACATGTTCACCGGCTGATATCCTGTCAGGGTCGTCATACCTTCCAAACTCACAAGTGGCGGTCATAAAAAGGGGCATTTTGGCATTGTTAGTCCATGAGTATATATCAGCCACTTCAAGAATTCGCTCGTGAGCCCATCCTAATTCGCCTCCATGCCCTGTGTAATTTACCAAAAACATACCTTTGTTAACTGCATCAGAAATTGCAGCGTTTACGCTAGGACATCGTTGTCCTCCAGTGGAGGTTATTTGCTCATAAGCATCCAGGTAAATCTTGTCTATATTCACGGATGGGTAGGCCGATGTAACATAATCAGATAATTCCTCAGCCTGCAAAGAATGAACCGTTTCCACATCATCGTTATCATCGCCAACAAAACACATGTTAAGACGCCAATCGCCTAAGGCGTTTTCTGAACTGTAAGCAATCACTTTGTTGACTGCGTTTTGTGCTTCTGTCAAGTTTTGTACTGGAAATCTACCAATACCTATATCTAAAAATGGGGTTTGTGAATCGTCCTGTGAAATACTCTCACCGTCATCTAGAATAGCAAAAAAATCATCACTCACATAAGAATACAAAGAGTTAGTAGAATTTTCTGACTGATAGGAAACGATAAAATTGGTATTGTTAGCTAATCTGTCTTTTGGGTCATAGGAAGCGTCTCCAAAAAACAACATGTACTTCAATGGATGTTCTTGATCATAAAGGTATTTAGCAAAATCTCTGATGGCAGAAACATCCTGACTTCCAGACGAGAACTCGTTATAAATTTGTTGAGGGGTCACTACTTCAACAATTAGGTCACTGCTGGTACGGTGAAAGTCGGCTAAACGATTTGCTTCTTCCAAAAATAATGGATGACTAACAATTATGTAGTCCGTGTTTCTAAGCGAATGTAGGTCTTGATTGGCCACCGACCCAACTAGTGAAACAGACTTGTAACCTCCATCAAATGCAATAAACTCTTTTAGGGTGTCTGTGGCGGCTGAAAAGCGTATAGTAGATCCATCAATGTCATAGACCAGGCGTTGAGGATCCAGTGCATGAGATACATCCCAAATGGTTAATGAAGAGTTTGAATTAGTCAACTCGAACTCGCTCACTGAATTTGGCTCAACGGAAGACAATGACCTAAAATTCATTTGACTACCTATCATGGATAATTCTCGTATGGCATTGATTTGAATATAGTCAACCCATCCGTTAGCAGTACTAGAGTTGGAATTGAATTCCACACTTAGATTGAAATTATCAACATTGGGGATAAATACCTTTTCAATTGAAATGAGATTAGCATAATTGTAGTTGCCACTGACTGGAGAGACGGTATATGTCTCGGGATTAAATCCAGAAGATTTTACGGTAAAGCTTGAATTGTAAGGTGATGTGGCTCGTGCAGCAAAAACGGCTCTCATCGAAACGCTACCAACTAGATTTGGAAAACTAAAGTTGTATTCTCTAGAGTCAACCAAATCAAAGGCATCGCCGTACCATTCACGTCCAGACTTTATAAAATTAACTTCATTTGTTTCAAAAATTTGGTAATCATTAAATGTTTTGATTACAGTATCGGCAGACAGCGATTGAGTGATTGTTGATATGCGCTTTCCTAGCCCCAAATCAGATGTTATAAAATAATAAGTGTAATCGTCAAAATAGTGTTCCTGTCTGTTAAAGTGAGAAGATATTTGCTCCCACTGATGAGGAGATTGACCATAAAACAAAATATAGTCATTGCTGTCAAACGAATTGTCAGATTGCCCAACTACTTGGATCGATAATTCTTTTAAGTCTTGAACCCTTTCCTTTCCGTTTAACACTGGCAACATACCACCTGGATGACCATACAATCGAATATTCTTTGGGTTAATGTTATCAACGTCAACACCTAAATTCTTTAGGTCTTGGTAACTTATACGAAAAATGCCATTGTCATTGATAGCTACTTTATACCATTTACCTGATGACAATACAGAGTGTTCAATAGAGGAAGTAGCTTGTCTGCTAGCTGGCTGTTTGTTGAGTTTTACAGAAATTTTGCAGAACAAGAGCTTCTCATACACCCCATTGTTTAGTCGAAACGGAAAAAGATCACCTCTAATTACAAGTCGTTTTCTTTCAAATCCATAATCATAACTTAATTTTACATTACTCGAAACTTCCAAATTTTGCAAAAATGAGACCTCTTTTTCATTGCATTCTACAAAAACAGCATCCTCTACCATCACATCAAAATCGGAAGTCAGATTTTGAAATGTACTTTCAAAACTGTAAATGTAATTATCGTGTGAATTTAAGTGCGGAGCATTATTTTTCCATTGCCAGTCAAAATACTGATATTGTGATTGTTGCGCAAAAGATGACAATGCCAAAAAGCACAAAATAACGAGGTGATTAAATTTCATAAAATTCATTCAAAGTTAGTGCAAAAAGCAATATCACCAACTACATAACCACCCAAATAACGAAAGCATACGTGCATTTATTACACATTCTCTTAAAAGAAAGGGAGGTGGTTATTATAATTTTTATATTTTTGTTAACTACTTTAAAATATTTGCTTTCGATGAAGAAAATTACATTTCTATTGTGTTTGTCGGTTTTTGCCATTAGTTCATATGAAGCAAAAGCGCAAGATCCTGCATTTAGTCAATTCTTTGCAAACCCCTTGTATCTCAATCCTGCGATGGCAGGGACCAATATATGCCCCAGAATTACTCTCAACCATCGTGATCAGTGGCCAGCTATTGGTAAAACCTATGTCACTTACAGCGCCTCCTACGATCAGTTTGTTGAAAAACTAAGCGGTGGCTTAGGGTTTGCTATAGCTAAAGATGTAGCTGGTGCTGGTAATCTAAACACCACTCACATAAGCGCTAGCTATGCTTATCGTCTTCAAGTTACAAAGCGATTTATTGTAAACGCCGGATTAGAAGGTGCCTACCGCCAACTCGGCATCGATTGGTCTAGCCTGACCTTTGGAGACATGATTGATCCTGTTCAAGGTTTTATCTACCCAACCAACGAAGACATTCCTAACTATGCCGATAGAAAGGGATTCGCCGATTTTGCAGCTGGATTTATGGGATTTGGTAGTGCTAACAATCAATTCGATTATTACTTTGGCTTTGCTGCCCATCATATCACTATGCCAGATCAAGGGTTTATTGGGGAAAGTCGATTACCTATGAAAATAACAGCCAACATTGGCGCCACTTTTCCACTGAACAGATTTGGCACATACCGAACTAACTCTGGAAACAGACCCAAGAATGCAGCATTACTATCGCCAAACATTTTGTATCAAAAGCAACAAGACTTTATGCAACTGAATTATGGTATGTATGTTATTAAAGGACCAATTGTTGGTGGCTTATGGTTAAGACAAAGTGCTGAAAACTTTGACGCTTTTATTGTCCTCTTGGGAATAGAGCAAAAAACATGGAAGTTTGGATATAGCTATGACATAACTATATCAGACTTAAACAATAGTAACACACAGGGAGCGCACGAATTTTCTTTCGCATACAAGTTGCCTTGCCGTTACAAAGGAAGATCATACGAAACAATAAACTGTCCCAATTTTTAGTTACATATACGTAGAAACCCATTTTATTATGAAAAATCAACTATTATTCTTTCTTTCAATTACAATTTTAGCTAGTTGTAGCAAAGAAAAATCCAAAACAACTGGATGGAACTATAACGATCCTGAACACGGTGGATTTGAAATTTCAATGAATTACACAGAACAAATCACCCCTCCAGGCATGGTATTTGTTGAGGGTGGTTCATTTACCATGGGTCGTGTAGAGCAAGATGTTTTGTATGATTGGAACAACGTTCCTAAAACCGTAACCGTCTCATCTTTTTACATGGACGAAACTGAGGTAAGAAATGTTGATTATTTAGAATATCTATTTTGGATCGAAAGAGTATATGGATCAAACTATGACAACGGTTCCTACCCAGAAGTGTATTGGAATGCCCTTCCTGACACAAATGTTTGGAGAGATAAGATGTCTTACAACGAACCTTATGTCAGAAGCTATTTACGTCATCCTGCCTTTCACCAATACCCTGTTGTTGGAGTGAGTTGGGAACAAGCTGTTGACTATTGCGCATGGAGAACAGATCGCTTTAACGAACGAATCCTAATTAATAATGGATATCTTTGGGAAGACCCCGAACAAGTAGATGAGAACGTATTTAAGACTGACGCATTCATAATGGGGCAATACGAAGGTCGTGTTAGAAGAAAACTACCTAATTTGAAATCTGGAATCCACGCCTATGATAAAAAAGCAGGAAGAGATAAAAATGCTGTCAGAGGAGTCCAAGAGTTGGATGGAATTCTCATACCAAGCTTTAGATTACCCACTGAAGCGGAATGGGAGTTTGCTGCTATAGCCTTAGTCGGTAATACCGAAAATGAGAATGTTGACAAGCGAAGGTTGTACCCTTGGAATGGAGACGGAGTACGTAATCCATCAAAACAAAACCAAGGTGAAATCGTTGCAAACTTCAAAAGAGCTAGAGGAGATAATATGGGAACTGCTGGCAAACTTAACGATAACGCAGACAAAACTGCCCCTGTGATAAGTTATTGGCCCAACGAATATGGCCTTTACAACATGGCTGGTAATGTTTCGGAGTGGGTAATGGATGTTTACCGACCTATGGTAGACCCAAACACGTCTGATTTAAACCCATTTAGAGGGAATGTATTTGAAACTTGGGAAAGAGATGAGGATAGATTTATTGTCGAAAAAGATAGTTTAGGAAATATTATAAAAAGAAATGTAACTGTAGAAGAAAACCTCAACAGAAGAAATTACAACAAAGCCGATAACATCAACTACCTTGACGGTGACTTTGATTCGAGAGTATCAGGGCCTGCCAGTACTTGGCTAGAAGATCCCGAAGAAAGTACTACTAATCAGGTATATGAATTAAATGTTACATCACTGATTTCCGATCAAACAAGAGTATATAAGGGAGGGTCTTTCAAAGACAGAGCATACTGGATGGTTCCAGGAACAAGGCGATTTTTAGACCAAAAGCAGTCTACCAACTACATAGGTTTCAGATGTGCTATGGATCGCCTAGGTCCTCCAACCAGTAACCTTAAAGAAAATCAACGTAAGCCCGTTGATTGGGGAAAAAAGAACGGCTATTACAATAGGTAAAATTCGTTTTCTACATAAACCCCCAAAAGATTGGGGGTTTTTTTTAAGATGAGAATAGGGCAATTACACCAATACTTTTTGGAATCCAAAGGGGTTTCAACCGACACGAGGGATTTAAAAGAGAACTCAATGTTTTTTGCTTTAAAAGGTAAACAATTTAATGGCAATGAATATGCTCATGAAGCACTAAACAAGGGCGCATCTTACGCCATTATTGACGAGCGGAAATTCCATACTAGTACCAAAACCATACTCGTTGATGACGTATTACAAACACTGCAACAACTAGCCAATTTCCACAGAGGTCAGTTAAAATGCCCAGTCATAGGCATCACTGGTTCAAACGGAAAAACAACCACCAAAGAGCTTATAAATGAAGTGCTAAGTAAACAATTTAAGGTGTGTTGTACTAAAGGGAATTTAAACAATCATATTGGAGTACCTTTAACTATTTTGAGTGCTGATTTGGAAACTGAGATTCTGATTGTGGAAATGGGAGCAAATCATCAAGGAGAAATTAAAATATTGTCTGAACTAGCGGATGTAAATTTTGGCATTATCACCAATATTGGCAAAGCCCATTTAGAAGGTTTCGGTAGTTTTCAAGGGGTAATTTCAGCTAAAAAAGAATTGTATGATTTCATTGAACAAAAAAGAGGAACTATTTTCATCAACAAAAACGATAAGCTACTAATAAGTATTTCAAGACATCTTATATGCATAGAATACGATGATGAAGTATATAACAATGAATCCGCTTTCGCAGCCGTACAATTCAATGGACTTAACATTCAATCAAAGTTAATAGGTAATTACAACTGCTCAAATATAAACGCAGCTTGTGCTATTGGCCACTATTTTGGTGTTGAAATTTTAGATATTAAACAAGCTATTGAAGAGTATGCACCTTCCAATAATCGCTCGCAATTTATTTTAACAGACCAAAACAATTCACTCATACTCGACGCCTACAATGCCAATCCAAGCAGTATGATGGAATCAATTACGTCTTTCTACACCATCGTAAAAGACAAAAAACTCATAATTTTAGGGGATATGCTTGAATTAGGTGAGGAATCAAAATTAGAACATCAAAAAATATGTGATTGGATGGTGAAGAATAGCTCCGATGCCATTTTGGTTGGAGCAGAATTTGAAAAGTGTATTCACCCATTCAAACAATTCAAAGACGTTGATGAATGCGCACAATGGCTAACTCAAGAATCAATTAAAAATACGCTTATTCTATTGAAGGGCTCACGCACTATTAGATTAGAAAAACTAAGACCGCTTCTTTAATTCATCTCATCTTTGATTATCTGACGCACAATAACAAAGAAAGAAATTAGAAAACCACCTAAAATTGAAAATAAAACGAAAGTAATAATTGGATTTAGATTATTCGATTTTAGAGGTAAACTAGGTCTGTCAATAATGTTCAAAAGTGGCTTGTTGTTAATAAACGTAAATTTTGAAAGTTCCAGATTCTTAATTATCTCTAGATACATAACGTTCAAAATTTCTACATTTCTTTTAAGCCTGATTTCATCTAATAATCCCTTAGCCCTCTGAACTCCAAAATTAGCATCTTTATGAGTTGCGTATTGATATTCAGCTTTTTTCAGTTCGTTTAAGACAGAGTCGGCTCTAAAAGACAATAATCCCAGGGTATTTTCTGATTTTGCGGTTTGAAATTTAATGTAATAACTTTCTAGATTACTTGCTAAAGACTCTGCTAAAAGCGTTGAAAACTTCTCATTTTCCGAGACACAACTAATAGTCACAATACTATGCTCATCATCAGTGCCAACGGATATATAATTTTCAATTAGATCATCATAAATTAAGCTCATTATACTATCGTGAGCAAAGGTGTAATCAGAACGGCTAATAGAAAAATCAATTGTTCTGATTCCTTTTTCTTCCCACTCATTATAAAAGTCATTAAACTCCAAATAATGATGTATGAGCAAATCTGAGGATTCTGAAATAATGCCATTTTGAAGTATCGCTTCTTGAACCACACGCTTGGAAAGTATTATTTCTTTGATATTAGATTGGCTAAATGTACCACCTGAGGAGCTGCCAATATTAAAGCCAAACTGACTAGCTAATCCGACTACAGAGCCAAGTGGACTTTGTGAATCTTGATTTTCATCAATAACGAATGTTAAATCAGCTTGATACGAAACTTTTTTAAAAGCGGAATAAGTTAGTCCTAATAAACCAAAAAAAACTAAAAAGGAGAAAATTAAAACTTTATGTTTTACCAGTATTTGTTTAAAAAATATGAGTTTTAAAATTACATCTTTTAATCTGATATCATCATTTTCTCCTTGCATATTGTCGCTTTAGTTTTGTCTCGAAAGATAGAGAATATATAATGAAGCCAGTGCTGAAATCTTAGTCACTGTACTTTCTAATACTCTTGTCCAATCGACTGGATCTGGTTTTTGTCGTTTAATTTTAATATCTTCAGTTACTTTTATGGTAGAGCCACTTTTTACTCTAGGGTATAAAACGAATAATCCAAAATCTTTAGCTTTCTTTACTGCGCCACTTGGTGAAATGACAAGAGTGTTTGCCTTAACATTATGCTTGTTAAATCCACCTGCAAAATTGTTAACATAATAATTTGCTCTTCTTTCCATGAATGGTACCGAAATAGTGTGATCATCAAAATTGGAAAGAGCACCAGTAATTTTGACTAAATCTTGAAACTTGGGGATATGAATACTGTCTGAATGATTTAGCACAATGTTGTATTTAGACTTTTTATACTTCAAAGCACGTCTTAAGTCTACATGTACTGGCGTGTATTTGTTGGTATATTTTGTTTCAATAGTGCTTACTTTTGATTTATCCTCCTCATTGACTGGAACAATTTGAACAAATTCACCATCAGAGAAGAAGCCATTTATTATCTCTTCGTCATCTTCAAAATAGTCAACCTTATTTTTAGGATTTTCTTCTAATTGTAGCATTCGATACATCTTAGCTGCCCCAGCATCGCCAGTGTACTTTATTCCACCAGCTCTTTCTATTAGTTCAGATAAGGTCTCCTTGTTGCTGATTAACGAATATTTTCCAGGAAACTCTACCTCTCCAGTTAAATAAATCGTTCTTACCTCTTCAAAATCGGTGTTTATTCTAACAGCTATTTCGTCAAAAGGCTCCAATTCAAAGTCTAGTGCTTTTTCCGAAAGCAATCCTTCATCTGTAATTTTAAAAGAGCGAGCCAATTCTCTTTGAGCTTTCAAAATATTGGTTTCGTCATCAAGTTCCAGCACACGTGAAACATCAATTTTACCTCCAGATGCTTCAGGAACCAGTCCACCAGCCATGGTTAAAATATCTGAGAGCGTGATCCCATTTCCAAAAGAAAAAGTGTTGGGCACCCTAACACCACCCGAGATAGTGACCTGGTATTCATCCATGAAGTCTCTCCTTGATAGAAAAAAGAGCTCATCATATTCTTTAACTAATATGTTAGAAGCAGAAGTCGGATCGGCTACCACATCGGCAATATCAATAATAATGTATTCTTTTTCAAAATTATCATCAGTTCTTACCAAGTAAGCGGAATTTAGAAATAGATCGTCATTTAAGGAGTTCGACTTTAACAACATATCATAAATTCGCTCACCATTGGTAAATTGATAATCACCGCTAACCCCTACTGATGAGTGAATATTGACTAAATTTCTAGCTATTCCTTGAATACTATTTACAATAATTTCATCACCATTTTTCATTTTAAAATGCCGCATACCTACCTCATCAATGGTGATAGTATTCACTTCGTTGCCTTCTATTCGCTTTACGGTTATTCCGTTTTTGTAGGCCATTTTGGTGAAGCCACCAGCGTACTTTATTAAATCTACTAATTTATCGTCAGGCTTTACCTCATAAGTGTATGGTCGGTTGATTTCGCCTTTCATTTCAACCAAACGGCTAGCCGTGTTGACAAAGAGTTTATCATTGTTTTGCATAAATAAATCCTTAGAGTACGATACATCAAATAAAAATTTATAAACATCAAGGGAGTCTACGGTTTCTCCATCTCTAATCACATAAATATGACGTACCGATCCAATCTGATTAGGTCCGCCAGAAGCTACCAAAGCATTAAAGGCCGTGTTGGTGGCAGGAATAGAATAAGAACCAGGATTAAACACTTCACCAATAATGTTAACAGTAATTTCTCTAGAATAATTTAAGGTTAAGTCAAATTGCGATTTGGAAAGGTCGAAGAAGTTCCCCAGACGACCTCTGACCAATGACTTTACTGTCTTCAAATCTTTATTGCCCACGTAAATTCTGCCAGCATGCATACTTTGAATGTATCCTTTATCATTCACCACAACGACTTCGTTATGTTCTGCCAAACCCCAAATAGAAATGGTCAACTCGTCGCCTTCTCCAATTAAATAGTTGGTGGGTGCTTGACTGTCGTATGACCTTGTAAAGAAATTGATACTTTGATTTCTAAAAAAGTTTTGACCATAAACTTTTGCAATAGGATATTGGATGGAATCATTGTATGGAAATAGAGTATCACTCAAAGTAGATACTAACCTGTTAGCCTGAAATTGATTAATGTCGGTAGCAGAAGAGTCCATAAAATTAGAGTTGTAAGCCCCTTTTTGAAACTTATAATCCATGGCCTGTTTGATCTCTTGGTCAGAAAGTCCCATTTGACGCAGAACATCCTCACTAGGAATATCTGACGGATTGATGTGCGTAGCGCTCAAATTAGAAGGGGCGAATTTTAAATACTGTTGAGGAGTATTTGCTTTATCCTTCAATTGAGAGATATCTTGAGCATACAAAAAGGAAGCAAATAGCACCATTGAGAAAACTCCAAAAATTCGGTTTAAATTAAAAAAATGTGTCATTGTTATTTTAGTATTTGACGTGAGATAACGACGCGTTGAATTTCAGAGGTACCTTCATATATTTGAGTAATTTTAGCATCTCTCATGTGGCGTTCCACATGGTATTCTTTGACATAGCCATATCCACCGTGTATTTGAACCGCTTCAGTGGTAGTTTTCATAGCCACTTCAGAAGCAAAAACTTTAGCCATGGCACTTTCCTTATCAAAATTAAGCCCATTGTCTTTACACCAAGCCGATTTGAGGCACAATAAGCGAGCGGCCTCTATTTCTGTAGCCATATCGGCCAGTTTGAAAGCTATGGCTTGGTGTTCATGGATGGCTTTTCCAAAGGCCTTGCGTTCCTTGGAATATGCCAAGGAAAGCTCGTAGGCTCCTGAAGCGATTCCTAGGGCCTGAGCTGCAATACCGATTCGTCCGCCTGACAAGGTGGACATAGCAAATTTAAAGCCAAAGCCCTCCTCTCCTATTCGGTTTTCTTTTGGAACTTTTACATCCGTAAACAATAAAGAGTGAGTATCGGATCCTCGGATGCCTAATTTATTTTCTTTGAGACCTACCTGAAAGCCAGGCATGTCTTTTTCCACAATAAGGGCGTTGATACCACGGTGGCCTTTTTCCACATCCGTTTGAGCCATAACTATGTAAACAGAGGCCGTATTCCCATTGGTAATCCAATTTTTAGTGCCATTTAGAAGATAGTGGTCGCCCATATCTACGGCGGTAGTTTTTTGGGAAGTAGCATCGCTACCCGCTTCTGGCTCAGATAAGCAAAAAGCCCCTATTATTTCACCTTTAGCTAATGGGACCAAGTACTTTTGTTTTTGTTCTTCGGTACCAAACTTTTCGATTCCCCAACATACTAAAGAGTTATTGACTGAAACGACTACTGAAGCCGAGGCATCGACCTTGGACAGCTCTTCCATTGCCAAGACGTACGATATGGTATCCATACCAGCACCGCCGTATTTGGGATCCACCATCATACCCATAAAGCCCAAGTCGCCCAGTTTTTTAATCTGCTCGGTCGGGAAGCTTTGGGTTTCATCGCGCTCTATGACATCGGGCAAAAGCTCCGTTTGAGCGAAATCACGGGCAGCATCGCGAATCATCTTGTGCTCTTCTGTCAACGAAAAATCCATGTTTGTATAGTTAGTTTAAATTTGTCCAAAAATAGTCAATTTAACGAATATACCATAAAACCCATGTACAAGGCAATAGGGCTTATGTCAGGCACCTCTTTAGACGGTATTGACTTAGCCTATTTAGAGTTTCAGAAAGGGCGCCAATGGCACGCTGATTTAAAGCAATGCACCACCATATCCTACTCCAAAAAATGGAGGCAAACATTGGCCGAACTGCATCGTGAACCCATAGCCATTATACGTCAAACCGAAATGGAGTACTCCCAACTCTTAGGCCACTACCTCAACGACTTCATCCAAAGCCATTCACTAAAGCCAGACATAATAGCTTCGCACGGCCATACCGTGTGGCACCAGCCAGAGCAAGGAATTAACTTGCAAATTGGCGATGGACGCATCCTTCATGCCATGACCAAAACACCCATTGTCTGCGATTTTAGAAGCCAAGACGTTAGACTTGGAGGGCAAGGGGCGCCATTGGTACCTATTGGCGATGAACTTCTTTTTGGTGAATACACCTATTGCCTCAATTTAGGTGGCTTTAGCAACCTATCGTTTTCAAAAGATGGCAAACGACGAGCCTTTGACATTTGCCCGGCCAATATTGCTCTCAATCATTATGCCAAAAAAGAGGGCCTTGCGTATGATAAAAAAGGCCAAATGGCCCGCAGCGGAGAACTAATACCAATACTATTGGACCATTTAAACGCTCTCGACTATTACCAAACAAAACCACCTAAATCATTGGGAAAAGAATGGTTTGAGACAGTTTTTTTGCCAGTAGTAGAGGATTTCGACAGGCCAAATAAGGATATACTCAGAACGCTTTGCGAACACATAGCAACACAAATTGCTAGGGCCTGCCCAGATGGTACTACACTAGTTACTGGTGGTGGGGCTCATAACTCGTTTTTAATGGAACTGATATCACAGGAGTCAAACAGCCAATTTGAAATTCCTGAGACCAAGCTTGTCGATTACAAAGAGGCTCTTATTTTTGGGCTCTTAGGCGTTCTCAACCTGCGTGGTGAAGTGAATTGCTTGGCTTCGGTAACAGGTGCCTCCCGAGATTCGATAGGTGGGCTTCAATTTCATTAGCCCTCCTTGACAGTACTGGGTGAGGGTAATAATTCGGAAATATCCACCTCTAAGACGGCCACGATTTGCAACAAAGTGACAACCGAGGTGTTGATCACGCCACACTAAATGCGACTAATCTGCGACACCTCCATATCGGGATCTATGGCTAGATAGGCTTGGCTCAGCCCCTTGGCACGGCGACAACGCCAGCGATTAACTAAAGAACTTAAATACAAACGAAGACTCAAGTTAGAACATGGTTTCATTTTATGAAAATAAACATTTGCAAATGGTTTATCATTGGCATATTTGCTTACAATCAATATTTTACATTGTTTTTCTTTTGTAAAGTATTCACCATAAGTCAATCCTATAAAACTAAATTAAGAACCTTGGGCTGAAAAAATTAAAAGCCATGTGCGTTAGCCACTTCTGTTACCTAAAAGTAAATACTCATCTAGGTTAAGGTGGAAATTTTTAATGAAAACCACTTAAATAATGAAGTATTTAATTAACGGAGTATTGTTCCTGGCCATAGTAGGAACTATAATTGTTGGTTGTGAAAAGGAAGAACTACCAACAAATATTGATAATTCATATGAAAACACAATTTATCAAACCAGTAAAAAAACACTTCAAAAAAAAAAGCCCATCATTACCTTGAGGTAAATATACACCTGCAGATGTCGCTCAAAGACATAATGAACTAGTTGGTTCGGCAATAGTCAATCAAGAAAAAATCCAATTCTTGATTCTAAATCTTCTTTAGTTCTGGTGGGCTATGAAAATCTAACAGATACGGAAATGTAAACATACATTGATAATGTATGACAGTATTCTAAGAACTAGTTAAATCAACAAATAATAAACAATCTTTAATCTGCAAGAGCATTATAGCTGGCTTAATTAGTGCTTTATCAGTTTTTTTTGCACCCTTTTTCTTTAAAAATAAAACTAAGAAATAAATAGTTCCCAACTGCTTTTTTTGCATGTAACAATAGGGCCTGTTTTTATTCTATGCCATTTCATGTTCAAAAAAGTTAGCACATGTCATTATTAGTTTATAATTGACTACTTTTGCCCAAACTGACTTGAAATGAAAAAATTATTAGAGGCATACGAAAATAAAACGCCAGAGATTGTTTTTGAATGGAAAGACAGCCAAACTGAGGCAGAAGGTTGGGTAGTCATTAATTCCCTTAGAGGTGGGGCCTCCGGCGGTGGCACCCGCATGCGCTTGGGGCTCAACAAACACGAGGTCATTTCCTTAGCTAAAACCATGGAAGTGAAATTCACGGTTGCTGGACCCGCTATTGGTGGCGCCAAATCGGGTATTAACTTTGACCCCAAAGACCCACGCAAAGAGGGTGTCTTGAAACGTTGGTATACCGCCATCTCACCACTCTTAAAATCATATTATGGTACCGGGGGTGATTTAAACGTGGACGAAATTCATGAAGTCATCCCCATTACTCAGGCCTTGGGCGTGGACCATCCCCAAGAAGGTGTCTTTAATGGCCACTTTAAGCCCAGCAAAGAAGATAAATTCAATATTATTGGTCAACTACAGAATGGCGTATTATTAGCTCTTACTGATCCGTCGTTAACGCCCGACGTCAGTAAAGAATACACCGTAGCTGACATGATTACTGGCTACGGAGTTTCAGAGGCCATTAAGCATTTTTATGCCCTTCATGATGAAGACATCAGTCAAAAGAGAGTCATCATTCAAGGATGGGGCAATGTAGGCGCTGCAGCTGCCTTCTACCAAGCCCAACTAGGCGCTAAAATTGTAGGAATTATCGATAGAGATGGTGGACTGCTAAACAGTGTGGGATTTAGCTTCGAAGAAATAAAAGAGCTCTTTGTCACCAAACATGACAATAGTTTGAACGCTCAAGGAATGTTATCTTTTAAGGATGTCAATGAACAAATATGGGATATTGGTGCAGATACCTTTATTCCGGCTGCGGCATCTCGCCTAGTAACCAAAGTCCAATTGGAGCGAATGATAGCTAAGGGACTGGAAGTCATTTCCTGCGGCGCTAATGTTCCCTTTGCCGATGAGGAGATATTTTTTGGAGAAATAGGCCTGTTTGCTGACGAGCGCGTTAGTGTTCTTCCCGATTTTATTGCCAACTGCGGCATGGCACGGGTTTTTGCTTACCTCATGCAAGCCAATATCGACATGAGCGACAGGGCCATTTTTAAAGACACATCAGACACCATTGACAATGCACTGAAGTTAGCACACACCAAAAATAACAGTCGAAAAAATATTTCTAAAACATCCTTTGAAATTGCACTTAATCAACTCTTATCATAATGAATGTAGATACCATTTTGAACTTGACCTTTTTAGACAATAGCTTTTATAATTATGCCTGGTTTATTGGCTTTATTTTATTTGGGCTTTTGTTCAAACGCATCATCTCAAAGTATTTTAGCCATTTGCTTTACCGATTGGTCAATAGAGATAAAACGATTGACATAAGCACCTTTAACAAACTACTAATTAGACCCATATCCTTTTCTCTATTTTTGATGTTTATCTACCTGGGTTCTTTAAATATTCTATTTCCTGACAGTTTAAATTTTGGCAACGAAGCATTTAATTTTAAATTACTAGTCAACAAAGGGTTTTCTATAGTTGTTCTTTTCTCATTACTAAAAATAGGACTTCGCTTTGTAGACTATTTTGGTATGGTATTTAAAAATAGAGCCGACAAAACGGAAAGTAAAATGGATGACCAACTCATCCCTTTCATTATCGAATTGGGTAAAATCACCGTTTATGTCATTTTATTCTTCGTCTTACTAGGGAAAGTGTTCGACATAGACGTAACGGCTTTAGCCGCTGGTCTCGGCATTGGCGGTATTGCCATTGCCATGGCATCCAAAGAAAGTTTAGAAAATTTATTGGGCTCCTTTACCATATTTTTTGATAAGCCCTTTGTCGTTGGTGACTTAGTAACTACAGGAAACATTACTGGCATCGTTGAAAAAGTGGGCTTCCGATCTACCCGTATTCAAACCTTCGACAAAAGCATCGTTACAGTTCCTAACAAAAACATGATTTCTGCCGAGCTGGACAACTTGGGGCTTAGAAAAGTTAGAAGAGCGCGCTTTTACATTGGCCTAACCTATGATACCAGTATTGACCAAATGAAACAGGTCGTCAAAGAAATTGAAACACTCATTAACAATCACCCAAGAACCGACCAAGAGGGACGTGTAAAATTTCAAGAGTTTGGTGCCAGCTCTTTGGATATTATGGTGCTGTATTATGTGGCCTCCACCAAATGGGACGATTTTATTGATGTCAAAGAAGACATTAATTTTAAAATTATGGAAATCGTAGAAAAAAATAATTGTGAGTTTGCATTTCCATCCACTACAGTATATTTGCAAAAAAATGAACCCTCTAACTAAATAAAACATGATATACCTCTTAATGCTTGCTGTTTTTATTTTAGCTTACCTATGTATTGCCCTTGAGCATCCATTAAAAATTGATAAAGCCGCTTCGGCCCTCATTGGCGGGTCGTTGTGTTGGGCTATTTTTGCCTTAGGTCTTTTCGAAATTGATATTAACTCAGATACTTTTAAATCGTTTTTAAGCTATTTTCAATCCAAAGACAGTAAATATACAGCCGAGTACATCGCACAGAATATTGGCTATATTAAAAGTAACTTTGTGACCTATGAGTTATCACACCACCTTTCTGAAATTAGTCAAATACTTTTCTTTCTTTTGGGAGCAATGACCATAGTAGAAGTGGTCGATGCTCATCAAGGGTTTTCATTAATTACCAAACGTATCAAAACCACTAATAGAGTAAAGCTAATGTGGATTTTATGTGTACTGTCATTCTTCTTTTCAGCGACTTTAGACAATTTGACAGCCGCTATTGTAATGTCGGCACTGCTAGCCAAACTAATTAAAGATAAGGAAGACCTTTGGTTGTTTGCCGGTATGGTTATCATATCGGCCAATGCTGGTGGCGCTTGGTCGCCCATAGGAGATGTCACTACCATCATGTTGTGGATAGGTGGACAAGTAACAGCCGCCAACATTATTACATCTATAATCGTACCTTCATTGATTTGTATGATTGTTCCGCTTATCTATCTGACATTTAAATTGAAAGGAAATGTTGAACGACCAACGGGGGACGTAGCTGTCGGACACCAAACGAATCCAACCAGCTTGTTTGAAAAACAGTTAATTTTCAATATTGGACTGTTTGGTCTTCTGTTTGTACCCGTTTTCAAGACCTTTACTCACCTTCCTCCTTATGTAGGTATTCTTTTTAGTCTAGGAATCATGTGGTTGGTAACCGAACTCATTCATAAGAACAAAGCCTATGAAGACAAAAAATACCTAACAGTTATAGGAGTGCTTCGCCGAATTGATGTTGCTACTATATTCTTTTTCTTAGGGATACTTCTTGCCGTGGCTTCTCTACAAAGCTTTGGGCATTTGAACGATATGGCTATGGTATTGGATAACACCTTCAAAGGTGATATTTATGCCATTAACATAATTATAGGTTTACTTTCTGCCATAGTGGACAATGTGCCTTTGGTTGCTGGCGCTATGGGAATGTACGAAATAGGCACTGGCGTCTTTGCCGTTGATGGCACATTTTGGGAATTTTTAGCCTACTGTGCTGGTACAGGAGGTAGTGTTTTAATAATAGGTTCAGCTGCCGGAGTAGCCGTAATGGGCATTCTGAAAATTGATTTTATCTGGTATATGAAAAAAATAAGTCTTTTAGCATTTTTGGGTTATGTTGCTGGTGCAGCGACCTATATCTTAATGCAATAAGAGTACCTAACCAATCGTTTATTGTAAAAATATGACACATTTCCTTTTGCAAATCAAAACACTCAGCGACACCATAGCCAATATAAGTACTGAAGAGGTAATAGTAGAAGAAAAAACACTTTCAGTGCTTGAGCTTATTACGAGTGGCGGTACCGGTGGTAATATTATCATGCTGACCTTGGGCGTCTTATCCATTATATCGGTTTACCTTTTCATAGAACGCTATTCCACCCTAAAAAAAGCTGGCAAGAAAGATGATAGCTTTCTCAATAGCATCAAAAACTATGTTCAGGACAATGACATAAAAGCAGCCAAAACATTATGTAAAAACACCAATAGTTCTATTTCGAGAATGCTTGAAAAAGGTATTGACCGTTTTGATAAGCCAATGACCGATATCTCTGCCGCCATAGAAAATCAGGGCAAGCTGGAAGTGTATGTGCTTGAAAATAATTTGGCTAACCTAGCTACTATTGCGGGGGCAGCTCCTATGATTGGATTCTTAGGAACCGTTATTGGAATGATTGTTGCTTTTCATGAAATGGCCAGTGCTGGTGGAAATATTGACATAGAGATGCTTTCTAAAGGAATTTATACTGCAATGGTAACCACAGTAGCAGGTTTAGTAGTTGGTATCATTGCCTACATTGCCTATAACGTACTGGTTTCCAAAGTTGAAAAAGTAGTGTTTCTATTAGAAGCTACTACCACGAAGTTTTTAGATTTATTACACAGTAATAAATGAGTTTAAGAAGCAAAAATAAAGTCAGTGCAACCTTTAGCATGTCATCCATGACTGATATTGTTTTTTTGCTATTAATTTTCTTTATGCTAACCTCCACGCTAGTTAGCCCTAATGCCCTCAAGTTATTGCTACCAAACAGCAAATCAAGAACGCTTGAAAAGCAGACTATTTCGGTGTCTATTACCCCAGAAATTGATTATTACATAGACGATCAAAAAGTAGAAATTGAGCAACTAGAAAGCATTCTACTTGATCGTTTGGCAAATGAGGCAGAACCGGCTATTGTCCTTCACGCAGATAAGACCGTTGATATTGAATACGCTGTTAAAGTCATGGACATTGCCTACAGAAATAAATTCAAAGTTGTCTTAGCCACAAACCCAAAGTAACGCATGTCTTCTTCAAAACATAACAAACGAAAAGCGCTCGTTGGCACCCTATTATTCCATCTTGGACTTTTAGTTTGTTTTATTTTTTTGGGATTGACCTATCAAATTCCACCGCCTCCTGAAGAAGGTATTAGCATCAACTTTGGTTTTGACGATATGGGCAGTGGCATTGAACAAATGGAGCAAATATCTGACCAGAAGTTAGATTTCGCAGAAGAAATCGTTGAAAACAGCCCCATTGTTGAAGATGTCAGTACTCAAGATTTCGAGGAAACACCCAGCGTCATCGAACAAACTGAAGAAACAAAAAAAGAAGCCCAAGAAGTAGAGGAAAAAGAACCCGAACCCACTCTAGACACCAAAGCCCTCTACCCTGGCAAAAAACAAAACAAAGCCAACAGTCAAGGAAATAGTCAAGGCAATGGCGACCAGGGCAGTGAAGATGGTGACCCAAACGCTGATGCTTTTAGCGGAGGTGGTATTGGCACTGACGGTATAAGTTATCGACTAGTTGGTCGCACAATAGCTCAGATCATAAAACCTAGAAATGAATCCCAACAACAGGGTAAAGTAGTTGTGACTATTCGAGTAAACAGAAGCGGCAAAGTTATTAGTGCTTCACCCGGAGCCAAAGGTTCCACTACCACCAATGCTTACCTATTTTCCAAAGCCAAAAGCGCAGCCTTAAAAACCAGCTTCGAAGCCAACAGTAACGCTCCTGAAATACAGATAGGCACCATCGTCTACAATTTTACCCTAAACTAATGACCAACTACCAAGATTGTTTGGAATGGTTGTTTAGTCAATTGCCTATGTATCAACGTAGCGGTCAAATGGCCTACAAAGCCGATATTGGTAACATTGAGTACGCTTGCCAACGACTAGAAAATCCACATCATAAGTTTAAATCCATTCATATTGCTGGCACCAACGGCAAAGGTTCTACAAGCCACATGATGGCATCCATTTTACAAGAAGCGGACTACAAAACTGGACTCTATACTTCCCCTCATCTCAAAGACTTTCGTGAACGAATACGTATTGACGGACAAATGATTAGCCAAGAAGAGGTCTTTGCATTTGTAGCTAACCACAAAGTATGGTTTTCTAAGCTTGGCATGTCATTTTTTGAAATGACTGTGGCTTTAGCATTTAATTACTTTGCTGAACAAAAAGTGGATATAGCCATCATTGAAACAGGACTAGGGGGAAGATTAGATAGTACCAATATCATTAAGCCCGAGATATCAGTCATTACAAATATCGGTTTTGATCATACCGCTCTTTTAGGAAATACACTTCAGAAAATTGCAATTGAGAAAGCTGGCGTTATCAAGCAAAATACACCAGTATTAATTGGCAGAAAACAAGAAGAAATTAGTCATATTTTTGAGGATTTAGCCGCCAAAAAAAAGGCTCAAATTTCATACTCAAAAGACGTTCATTATTTATCCGACCTCAAAGGCTACTATCAAAAAGAAAATATTTCTACTGCTTACTCAGCAATTCGTATTTTGGAACAAAGAGGATGGAAAATATCCGAAGACAATTACCGAAATGGATTTTTAAATGTGCAAAAAAACACCTCACTACTAGGACGATGGACCACCCTTTCAAAAAGACCATTAACTATTTGTGATACAGGGCATAACATCGATGGCATCAACCGAATTGTTCAACAGTTGCATGACATTGATTTTAACTGCCTACACTTTGTTTTAGGAGTAGTCAACGACAAAAGTATTGATTCCATACTTGAACTTTTACCTAAAAAGGCGATTTACTACTTCTGTCAAGCCAAAATACCTCGAGCCATGTCAGCCATGAAGTTGAGTGAAAAAGCACTAAATGCAGACTTGAAAGGGAAGACATACGTCTCAGTAAAAGATGCGCTAATGACAGCACAATCAACTGCAAACAACGACGATCTTATTTTTATCGGAGGAAGCACCTTCACAGTAGCTGAAATTCTTTAACATGAAAATTTGGCATTGACCCAAATTCAGTTATATTTGCAACCCTTTAGGGCGATTAACTCAGTTGGTTCAGAGTGCCTCCCTTACAAGGAGGAAGTCGGGGGTTCGAGTCCCTCATTGCCCACCAAAAATAAACCC